>NZ_CANTKB010000003.1 GCF_947654165.1 uncultured Blautia sp. | reverse complement strand
CAATTTTTGTGATTGGCTCCATGGTGCACTCCTGTGCAATTTCAATGTCAGTTTTGAATCCCATAATAATATCCTCCTTAAAAAAAAATGGTTTCTTTACGCCCTTTTCCCAACACATCTGTTTCGTTGAAAAAAGGGCAACATTTGTAAATCTGCATATATCTACAAATGTTGCCCAGACGGTCGGCTTTTTATATGGTTCTGATTCCCCTGTGGTACTCCACATCTATCCGTCAGTAATCAAAACTATGGTTATAATCTATCACAAAATTATCGGATTGTCAATGCATCTCGATAAAGTTTGTTAAATTTTTAGCATTTTATTTTGAAGCTATAAAAGCAAGGACTTCTTCTTTCTCCGGCATAACACGAAGAGCACCTTTTTTTGTTGTGATCAGAGAAGATGCTCCATTCGCAAACCGAAGCATTTCCTGAAGATTTTCTTCTGTCAGCCCTGTGATTCCGTGCTCTAACACATAATTTAATGCACATGCTCCAAAGGTATCTCCTGCTCCTGTGGTTTCAATGGTATTTTCCTGTAAAAACGGAGCCTGGAATACTTCTTTTGCCTCATGGAAAGAAATACTTCCTTCTTTTCCCATAGTTACATTCATAACTTTAATATCCGGATATTGTTCCAGAAGCATGTGTGCTCCTTCTTTTACGTCCTTAGTCCCTGTCATAAATTCCAGTTCTTCCTCTGAAATTTTCAGAAGGTCACATTTAGACAGACCATATGCGACCTGTTCCTTTGCTTCTTCCATGGATTTCCAGAGCGGAGGTCTTAAATTCGGATCAAAAGAAACGATCAGACCTGCTTTTTTTGCAATATCAATAGCCTTATAGGTTGCTTTGCGGACACCTTCATGTGTCATGGAAAGTGTACCATAATGGAAAGCCTTTGCGGATGTGATATAATCTTCCTCAATCTGGTCTTCTCTCAACATCATATCTGCACCTGGATTTCTGTAAAATGCAAAATCACGGTCTCCATCTTCGAAAGTATGTACAAATGCCAATGTAGTATGTACTTCTTCATCTTCATATAAATGGCTGGTATCAATGCCCTGTTCTTCTAAAGCACCTCGAAGAGATGTACCAAACTGGTCTTTTCCCACAACGCCTAAAAAAGAAGTCTTTTTGCCTAATTTATGTAACATTGCCAGCACGTTACACGGTGCTCCGCCCGGGTTCGCCTCAAAAATAGGATTTCCCTGTCCGCTGACTCCGTTTTCTGTAAAATCAATCAACAGTTCGCCTAATGCGATAACATCAAATTGTTTACTCATATTCCTGTCTCCCTCATTCTTCCTGCCCGGTTTCATTCTATCCGCAGCTTTTTTCTTTACTGTGAATTATAGCTTCTTTCCTGCATATGTGCAAGAATGTTACAAATCTTTCCTGAATTTTTTCACTTATTCTGCGAATTTTCCATATCCGAATGTCCTCTTACTCAATGGATTTTAAGCACTGCTCTGACATCTTTAAAATGTCCCAGAACCATCAGTGTCTCCTGCTCCTCAAAAACATGATCCGCACCCGGCAGAGGATACAATTCTTCCTGTCTCTTTGTTGCCAGAATGCTGATTGCATATTTTTTCCGCACCTCTTTTTTCAGAATAGAACTGCCCACCCAGGATTCCGGTACCGGAATTTCATAAATAGAATACTCATCCGTCAATTCGATACAATCAAAAATATTGTCATTTCCGTATTTTACTGCCATCCGCTGTGCCATCTCTTTTTCCGGATACACAATACGGTCTGCACCGTTTCTTAACAGGAATTTTGCATGTACATCTCTGTTAGCTCTGGACAATACAAAAGATGCACCGCAATCCTTTAACAGAGCGGTGGTTTCCAGGGAACTCTGGAAATTATCTCCGATTGCAACCACGCAAAGATCAAAATTCCGGACTCCCAATGATTCCACAAACAATTCGTTGGTGGCATCTCCGATCTGGGCATCTGTCAGCATTCCCATTGCATCATTTACCCTTTCTTCGCAGATATCCACACCCAGCACTTCATTTCCTTCTTCTAATAATTTTTCTGCCATATGCCTTCCAAAACGTCCAAGGCCAATAAGAAGAACTGACTTCATGATTTTTCCTCCTAATTTTCACATTTTCATCCCACTGCTATTTTTTCTGCCGGAAGCTTTGACGGGATAGCTGAAAGTCTGCTGCTAAATGCAATGAGTATAGTAATACCTCCCACCCTTCCGATAAACATAAGTAGAATCAGAATCACATGAGAGATGGTACCTACTTCTGCTGTAATACCAAGAGACAATCCCACCGTACAAAGTGCGGAAACGACTTCAAAAATCACTTCTTTTGCTCCCATTCCTTCCAATGCACAGATTACCATAGAAGAAAGGAAAGCCAGACTGCCATAAAACATTAAAATACAGGCCGCATGACGAATCACTTCCCCTTCTACCCTCCGTTTAAATAGTTCCACATCTTTTCGCTTCTTAAATTCAGTCCAGATTGTCAGGAGTAGGATGGTAAGTGTCGTTGTTTTAATTCCTCCTGCTGTGGAACCGGGTGAACCACCGATAAACATGAAACAGACCATAAGCATCTGGCTGCTCGGAGTGAGCCGGTTCAGATCCATGGTATTAAAACCCGCTGTTCTCGGTGTCACTGCCTGAAAGAAAGAGCACAAAATCTGTTCACCAAGATTTTTTCCTTCCATAGAGGGCTTTCCGTATTCAAATAAAAAGATAAGAAGAGTTCCTCCCACGACCAGAACAGCAGCTGCTGCCAACACTACTTTGCTGTGGAGCCTGTATCTGCTGATACGCCATTTCCAGTGCAGGGCATCCTCCCATACTAAAAATCCGATACCACCGATCAGAATCAACAAGGCAATGGTGATTCCTACCAGATAACTGTCTGCCGCCATAGTCAGAGAAGAACTGGGCTGATAATATCCCATGAGATCAATCCCTGCATTACAGAAAGCAGAAATGGAATGAAACAGGGAAAAATACAGCCCTTTTCCAAGCCCCAGGCGTGGTATGTAATAAAAGCTCAGAAGCACTGCTCCCAGTCCCTCAAATAAGACCGTCCCGCCTAAAATCAGTCTGGACATTCTTACAACACCGGCTACCTGAGGAGCTCCCACAGATTCCTGCATCAAAAGTCTCTGGGACAGCCCTATTTTCTTCCTGGTAAGGGTCATAGCTGAGACAGCAATTGTCATGAACCCCATCCCTCCGATCTGAACGAGAATCAAAAGGACCACCTGTCCAAAGCTGCTCCAGTAGGTATAAGTATCATGTGTCACCAATCCGGTCACACAGGTTGCGGAGGTTGCGGTAAACCATGCATCCATAAAGGGCACTGGCTGATGATTCCTTCCTGAAACAGGAAGCATGAGCAAGATCGTTCCTATGGCAATAACCAGCACATAGCCTACTGCAATAATTTTTGTTGTACTCCATTTTTGTTTTTTTATTTCTGATATCTGCATGTCATTCCCCTTTGCCGTCAGTCTCATCTTCACTGCTGTACATCCACTTCAGAAAATCATTGATTGCCTCGCGGATACCATTAAGGGGTGCATTGAAGACCCCTGCCTTATAAAAATTAATGGCAATCGCACCTACAGGTACTGCCAGAATCATCCCCAGCACTCCGCTGAACTGATAACCGGCATACATAAATACCAGGGTCAGGAGCGGATTCATTCCTATGGTATCCCCTACCACTTTAGGTTCAATGATTCTGCGTACAAGCTGAGTGATCAGATATAAAATAAGGAGACCCAACGCATATTTTACATCTCCGGAAATAATCTTAAACAATGCCCAGGGAACAAATGCGGTTCCTGTTCCAAAAAACGGAAGCATGTCCAGCAATGCGATTAAAATAGCAAAAACTGCTGCAAACTTCACATGGAGAATCAACAGACCGATAAAGATAATCACACTGATGACCCCCATGATTTTAAACTGAGCCTTAAAATATCCTCCGAATACCTTCTTAAAACTGTCTGTCAGCATACGCCAGTGTTCCTGAATGACCTGAGGTGTATTCGCCCTTCCAAATTCCAGAATCTTATCTCTGTCTGCAATAAAGAAATATGCAGATAAAATGGTAAAGATAATAGCGATCAGAAGACTGGGCAGATTTTTGGCAATATCTCCTGCCTGATCTACCGTAATCTGACTGATTTTACTCATTGCTTTTCCGGTGAGATTCCCCACATTATCCTGAAATTCCTGAATACTGTCCTGAACACTTTCCGGCAAATCCTCTATGATCATAGACAAATTTTCACCGGCCACCTGGAAATCCTCCCGGATTCCTTCATATATGGATGGTGCCTGTTCAATCAAAAGCCTGGTTTCTTCTACTGTTTTGACACCGATTAAATAAATTCCTGCCACAATAGCTGCCAGAACCCCTATGATCAAAAACATGGAGGTATGTTTTCTGGCCACCTTTAACCTCCGCTCCAGCATCCTCACCAGAGGATTGGCAATCAAAGCGATCAGCCACCCGATTACAAATGGCATAAAAAACTTCATAAATTTAATGCCAAGAAAGATTCCTGCTGCAATTGCTGCTATGGTAAATAGAAATACCACAATACTTTTTACATATTTTTTCCATTTCATATGCGTAAAACGCTCCTGTCTCTACATCTCTGTCAAAAATCCGAAAGGTTCCTTATCATGAAGAAAGTGCATCAGCATATAAGAACACATAATAGCCACATTCTCTTCCCTTAAGATCCGTCTGATTTCTTCTCTGTCTGCCAAAACTACTTCAATTTCTTCAGTATCTTCTAAATATTCCTGAGAAATCCTGCCGGTGGATGTTCCGAACACGATGCTGCAGGATTCATCCGTCATTCCTATGGTCGTAAAAGCCGGTTTTTCATAAACAGGATCTACTTCCAACGGCTGAAATTCCAGCCCGGTCTCTTCCTTCATTTCCCGAACTGCTGCTTCTTTGTAATCTTCTGTTTCCTCCACCAATCCTGCCGGAAATTCATAGATATAATCATCAATACTGTAACGGTATTGACGAACCAGAACCACTTTATCCTGATTTTCTCCGTATAAACTATAGATAATCACACCGTCCGGTTTATTTTTCTTTGAATTCAGCTTTAAGCTGCTCACATTTTTTGCCCTGGAGGCCACATAATATTTTCCTTTTTTTCCGGTCTTGGACTCCCTGTCCAATTCATATAGATTCAAAAAAGGATTATCTGTGGTTTTTGTTACTTTCTTAATTTTTGCCATTTTGTCCTCCTTTAAAACAGTTTTCAAAGAGAGGATACCTTTTTTCAGGTATCCTCCTTTATTATAACCCTTCGCATATGTGATTTCAACAAAGAGCTTCTTCTTATCTGATTTCTCTTGTAACTTCAAAAAGCCATGCTCTCTCTTCTTCCCCGAGAAGAGGTCCTACGGTCTCATATACCTTCTGATGATAAGCATTCAGCCAGTCTAACTCTGCTTTTGTAAGCATTTCCGGGAGAATAGCTTCTCTCTCATAAGGAACAAGTGTCACTGTCTCAAATTCCATAAACTGACCATAGCTGTTCTTCTCTGCTTTTTTGCAAAGCATCAGATTTTCTGTTCGGATACCGTATTTTCCTTCCAGATACAGTCCCGGTTCGTTAGAAGTAAGCATTCCTTCTTCAAATGGTACACTGTTTCCTCTTCTTCCTTTGTTGTTGAGTCTCCAGTTAATGTTCTGGGGACCTTCATGGACGTTCAATAAATATCCGACACCATGTCCTGTTCCATGATTAAAGTCCAGTCCTCTCTCCCAGAGCGGTCCTCTTACAATGGCATCCAGATTCGCACCGCTGCAGCCATACTGAAATTTTGTCATTGCAAGACGGATGTGTCCCTGAAGCACTAAAGTAAAGTGTTCTTTCTGTTCCTGTGTCAGTTCTCCCACTGCAATGGTTCTGGTAATGTCAGTGGTACCCTGCCAGTACTGTCCGCCGGAATCGATGAGGAAAAATCCCTTTGGCTCTACATTGGCATATTCTTCTGCTGTAGGTGCATAGTGGCACATAGCGGCATTTGGCCCATAGGCACAGATGGTTTCAAAGCTCAAATCCAGGCAGTCCGGATCTTGTCTTCTGAACTCCTCGCTTTTTTTGGCTGCACTGTATTCTGTCACTTCACCGCTTCCAACATTCTGTTTCAGCCAATAGATAAAACGACACATAGCCTTTGCATCTTTCACATGGGCAATGCGGATATTTTCCTGTTCCACCGGGTTTTTATTTCCCTTCAGGACTGCAGCAGGATTCTTTTCAAAAATCACTTCTGTATGTTCCGGAATACTTTCATAAAGGGTAAAGTTCGTACATACATCTTCTGCCATGATCTTATCGCTGCTCTTCAAAGATTTCACATCTTCATACACCTGGAAATACGGGCAGAGAACAACTCCTGCTGCTTCCAGGGCTTGTCTTACTTCTGCGGATACTGCTTCTTCCTGCACATAAAATTTCACAGTTTCCATATCCATCATCACATAGGACATCACTACAGGATTGCAGACAATATCATTTCCTCTGATATTTAACAGCCACACAATATCATCCATACTGGAGATCAGATGCACATTTGCTCCTGCTTTTTCCATTGCAGCACGCACTTCTTTGATTTTCTCTTCTCTTGATTTTCCTGCATATTTGGTGTCCAGCAGATAGACCTGTTCTTTTGACATTTCCGGACGGTTCTCCCAGATACTTCCAACCAGGTCTTTCTGACATTTTAATGTTCCTGATTTTTTCTTTAAAATATCAAGAAATTCCATTCCTTCTGCTACATGGATCGTTCTTCCGTCACAACCCAGGCATCCGTGCTCCGGCAGATTTTCTTCTATATATTCTTCAATTGCAGGAACTCCCTCTTCTCCCATTTTCATCAGGATAACACCGGTTCCTTCCAACTGTTTCGCAGCCTGAATGAAATATCTTCCATCTGCCCAAAGGCATGCTTCTTTTTTTGTCACGACCAGGGTTCCCGCTGAACCTGTAAAACCAGACAGCCATGCTCGTGCCTTAAAATAATCTCCCACATACTCAGACTGATGAAAATCTGCGGTAGGCACCAGATACAGATCCATGTCTTCTTTCTGCATTTCCTGCTGCAGTCTTGCAATTCTTTCCTGATTTACATTCATGTCAAACGTTTCCTTTCAACATTTCTTTTATTGAATCCCTTTCATGGTCAGGGAAATTCTCTTTTTCTTCATATCCACACCAAGGACTTTTACATCAACCACATCACCTACGCTCACTGCTTCCAGCGGATGCTTGATGAATCGGTCTGTCATCTCAGAAATATGCACAAGCCCATCCTGATGAACACCGATGTCCACAAAGGCACCGAAATCAATAACGTTTCTTACTGTTCCCTTGAGAACCATACCTTCTTTTAAGTCCTTCATATCCAGCACATCGGTGCGAAGAATCGGCTTCGGCATCTCCTCACGAGGGTCTCTTCCCGGCTTTGTAAGTTCTTTTACAATATCACGGAGTGTCATTTCTCCTACTCCGAGCTTCTTTGCCATCTGAGCATAATCTTTAATATAATATACCGCAGTACCCTGGAAGATATCTTCTGGTTTCATACCCATATCAGCCAGTAATTTCTCTGCTGCTTCGTAGCTTTCCGGGTGTACGCTGGTAGCATCCAGAGGATTTTTTCCTCCTCGGATACGCAGGAATCCGGCACACTGTTCAAAGGCTTTCGGTCCTAATTTTGCTACCTTTAACAACTCTTTTCTATCTGTAAATTCTCCGTTTTCTTCTCTGTAAAGCACGATATTTTTTGCAATGGCTTTGCTGATACCGGACACATATTCTAACAGAGAAACCGATGCTGTATTCAAATCCACACCGACTTTATTTACACAGTCCTCTACTACACCTGAAAGTGCTTCTCCCAATTTTTTCTGGTTCATATCATGCTGATACTGTCCCACACCGATGGATTTTGGATCAATTTTTACCAGTTCTGCCAGTGGATCCTGAAGCCTTCTGGCAATGGATGCTGCACTTCTCTGTCCCACATCAAAGTTCGGAAATTCCTCGGTTGCCAGCTTGCTTGCTGAATATACAGAAGCACCCGCTTCATTGGTAATTACATACTGCACCTTTTCCGGAATTTCTTTTAAAAGTTCAACGATCACCTGTTCAGACTCTCTGCTGGCTGTACCATTTCCCACAGAAAACAGGGTAATATTATACTTTTTAATTAATTTTTTCAAAGTTTCTTTTGCTGCTGCAATCTTAGCGGGAGTGGTAGGTGCAGTGGGATAAATCACGGTAGTATCCAGTACTTTTCCCGTAGCATCTACGACTGCAAGTTTGCATCCTGTACGGAAAGCAGGGTCCCATCCGAGAACCACCTGTCCTACGATTGGAGGCTGCATAAGAAGCTGTTCCAGGTTCTTCTTAAAGACTTTAATCGCTCCATCCTCTGCTTTTTCTGTTAAATCATTGCGAATCTCACGTTCAATAGCCGGGGCGATTAAACGTCTGTAAGAATCTTCTACTGTTGCTTTTAATATTGGTGTTGTATTTGGATTATCTTTTGTAATAACCTGTTTCTCCAGATAACGGAGGATCTCTTCTTCCGGTGCTTCGATTTTCACAGTAAGAATCTTCTCTTTTTCTCCCCTGTTAATTGCCAGAATCCTGTGTCCTGCCACTTTGGAAACCGGCTCCTGATATTCATAATACATCTCATAAACCGTAGATTCTTCCGGTTTTTTTGCAGAAGATACCAGAAGTCCTGATTTCATAGTTGTCTTACGAATGCGGATACGGTAATCAGCCTCATCGGAAATACTTTCAGCCACAATATCCATGGCCCCTGCCAGAGCTTCCTTGGCTGTCTTTACTTCTTTTTCTTCTGAGATAAAAGCTTCCGCTTCTTCTTCCATCGATTTGTCTGTCATCTGAAGCTTCAGAATATTTGCCAATGGCTCCAGACCCTTTTCTTTTGCGATAGTGGCTCTTGTCCTTCTCTTTGGTCGATACGGGCGATATAAATCCTCTACCACTACTAAAGTCTGTGCTTCCAGAATCTGCTTTTTCAACTCTTCTGTAAGTTTTCCCTGCTCTTCAATGCTGGAAAGTACCTGGTTTTTCTTATCCTCTAAGTTTCTTAAATAAGTAAGTCGCTCAAAGAGAGTACGAAGCTGTTCGTCATTTAATGCTCCTGTAGCTTCTTTCCTATATCGTGAAATAAATGGGATGGTGTTCCCTTCATCTATCAGAGTAACCGCAGCCTCTACCTGCCATTTCTCTACCTTTAATTCCTGGGTGATCACTTGAATAATGTCCATATAAAACGTCCTTTCTTTCCCTAAGTTTCCATAGCAGAACCTATTCTTTACTCTGTATGATTCCGCTATCTACAACATTATCAATGCACGGAGGATTTGTCAAGAAAATTGGTTGCCCCTGAAAATATTCCGTGATAAAATAATGAGTAACATCCTTAAAAATTCTAAAATTGACGAAAGAAAGGTGGCTTCATATTTATGGAAAATCCTTATGACGGCAGCTACTATCAGCCTTATACACCACAGCCTTCTCAAAATCCCGCACCTGTCGGTTTTGAAGGAAATAATACTATGGCTTCCCTTTCCCTGGTCATGGGAATCCTTGCACTTTTATCTGTGTGCTGCATGCCTCTGGCACTGCTTATTTTTGCAGGTCTTGCTATTTTATTCTCCTGCCTCTCAAAAGGACAGTATGCACGTTCCGGCCCTGCAAAAGCCGGTATGGCAATCGGTGTCAGTGTCCTTGTTCTTGCATCAACACTGATCATTACATTGTGTACATTTTTTATGACAACTGATAAGGGACGCACCTTTATAGATGATTATTTTTCCATTTTGTTTTCTGACGAAACTTCCGAAGACGATATTTACAATTTTCTGAATAAATATCTCTATGAAGGAGATGAATCTGTAGATGACTATGACGATTATGATAGCTACGACAGCTATGATAATTATGACGATTTCTTTGACGATGATCTTCCTTTCTATTATGAACAGCCAGATACCATACCGGACTCTAATACTAACGGAGAAGGAAACTTTATCTGAGAAAAGAACACATGTAAAGCAGGATTTCCAATTGATTAGGACTCCTGCTTTCTTTATGCCAGTCCGATCCCCCACACAGCTTTCACTATATTTTTCACCACCCATTGTATCAAAATAATCGCTATGGCGATGTAAAGATACCAGTCTGTATATGGCATTCCTATTTTAAATTTCCCCTTTGAAAGATATTCAATGGTATGGGAAATCATAAAACAGACATATAAAATACTCCCATACAACACTACCGGATGATAGAAAAAAGAAGTCACAAAATGACCTTTAAGCAATTCTAAAAATGCTCTGGTTCCACCGCAGCCCGGGCAATAATATCCTGTCCATTTATGTACAAGACAGGGTAAAGTCAGGAATTTCATGTGAAAGATTCTGTTTCCCGCTGCCAGAATCAGAAATACCAGCAACAAAATCCATCCACCCTGGTACAATCCTTTTTCCTGCTGTCTGTTGCGTGTTTTTCCCTTCATTTCTGCCATTTCTCCCCTTGTAACCTTTTTTGAATATGATATAATGATTCAATAGAATTATACCACAGATATGAGAAGAAAAGATTGGAGATTATTTATGAAACGTACTTCAGCAAATCTAAAATCCCTTGCCCGGGAATCCCTTGCGGGAAATTTCGGTCTTCCTGTTTCCGGTTATCTTCTGATCACCGTAGCTACCAGTGTTCTGAGCATGGTTTTAACAGGATTTCTTGATCTTTCCAGCACCATAAGCCTTGTCACCAGCCAGATTCTGGTGTACCTTTTTTCCCTGCTCAGTTCCCTGCTCATGGCAGGTTATAACAAAATGCTGTTAAATCTAAGCAGAAGAATGCCTTATTCCCTCAAAGATATTTTATACACTTTTTCCCACAATCCAGATCGTTTTATCATCGTAAACTTTCTGATGCTGTTGGCAGGAATCCTGGTATCTCTTCCTTTTGATATTCCAAGTTACACCAGCACATCTATGAATGCCATGATGTTAAGCCTTGTGGGCATTCTGGTACGCAGTCTTGTGAACATCATCCTCTGTGCTTTCTTCGGGCTTGCAAATTATCTGCTTCTGGATTACCCGGAAATGGGAGCTATAGAGGCTATGAAAGAAAGTCTGAGACTGATGAAAGGGAACAAGGGACGATACTTCTATTTATATCTTAGTTTCCTTCCTTTGACTCTTGTATGTACTTTTACCTGTTATATCGGTATTTTATGGCTGCTTCCTTATATGCAGACCACTCTGGCTTTTTTCTATATGGATGTTACCGGAGAACTGGATACACCGGTGATAGAACCTGGAAGTTTTCAGGATGATACTTTTAACTCAAATATGTAATAGGGATAACAAAAGGTGCATGGTAAGCAAAATCAACTACGTTGATGGTTTTCTTGCTTATCATGCACCTTTTTCTAATCATTCCATTTTTATCTTAATTCTCAAACAAATATCCCAGCAGTTCATAGCCTTTTTCCAGATAGTTCCCGCTGTTCTCTGCTTCATGCTCATTATATTTCCAATCATGTTTTTCTGAATTTCTGCTGTCATACAGCAGATACGGAACCGGATTCCCCGTATGGGTTTTCACACAAATCGGTGTGGGATGATCCGGAAGGATTAACATTCTATAGTCTTCTCCTGACGCATCCATCCCTTCTTTTACTGCTTTGATCACTCTCTGATCCAGATATTCAATGGCCTGGATTTTCTTTTGAGTGCTTCCCTGGTGTCCCATTTCATCCGGTGCCTCCACATGAATATAAGCAAAATCACATCCATCCACAAGCAGTGCCCCAAGAGCAGCCTGAGCCTTTCCCTCATAATTGGTATGCAGCCCTCCGTCGGCACCTTCTACGGTAAGATTCTCCATCCCGGTGCCAACAGCAATGCCTTTTAACAGATCTACGGCTGATATCATGGCACCTTTTTTGTGAAACTTTTCCTCAAAATTCATCAAAGAGGGCTTGGTTCCGGCTCCCCAGAACCAGAGACTGTTTCCCGGATTCAGACCTTTCTTTTTCCGCTCCAGATTCACAGGATGATTCACCAGAATCTCGTAACTCCTCTTCTGAAGATCCAGAAGCAGTTTTTCCTCTGCCACATAGTCTCCAATGACTTTCCCACGAATGTCATGAGGAGGTGTCAGAGGAACTACCATACCCTGTTTCCAGATCAGGCAGTGACGGTAACTGGTTCCCACATAAAACTGAAACATTTCATTTTGAAGTTCTTTCTGCACCGCTTTAAGGAGTACTTCTGCCTCCTGTGTACTGATTTCATCCGCACTGTGATCCAAGATGTGCTTCTCTTCATATACCTTCTCTTCCTCAGACAAAGTAACCAGATTGGCACGGATGGCTACATCTCCGTCCTCCATCTTCACCCCGATATTCAGGGCTTCCAGCGGAGAACGTCCGGAATAATATACTTTCGGATCATACCCCAATACGGACAGGTTTGCCGTATCACTTCCCGGACTCATCCCATTAGGAACTGTCTTTACCATGCCGATTTCTCCCTGTGCAGCCAAGGCATCCATCACAGGTGTCTCGGCAAATCTCAGGGGTGTATTTCCTCCCAGTTCTTCTAACGGTTCATCTGCCATTCCATCTCCTAAGATCACAATATACTTCATAAATCATCCCACCTCTATGCTCTCACACGGATTCTGCTGACGATACTTGCAAGTTTTCCTGCTTTTTCGTCATAGTCTCCTTCTCTCATCTTCTCTGTTACAAATCCAAACTCGCCTTCCAGTTCCGGAAGTACCAGGGTCTTCACCTCACCAAACGCTTCTTTTACAGCTTCCTGTGCTTCTTCCGGGTTTCCTTTCACCCTCACAAAGAACTTATGCTGTACATTCTTGATATCTACCATATCAAGCCCATGGCTGCTCCAGCTCATCATAACCGTCTTATTCAGATGTTTTGCACAGTCTACCACATCCGCCACTACTGCACTGGCCGTAGGAAGTTTTCCTGCACCACTGCCGTAAAACATAGCATCTCCTAAGACATTTCCGTGTACAAAAATGCCGTTAAACACACCATTTACACTGTACAGCGGACTGTCCTTGCCAATCATCACCGGACATACCATTGCATAAAAGCGATTGCCCTTTCTGCGGCTGGTTGCCAGAAGTTTGATGCTCATTCCCATGGCATTGGCATATTTCATATCTTCTACGGTAATCTTTGTGATTCCTTCTGTATAAATATCTTCATAATTTACATGTGATCCATAAGCCAGAGAAGAAAGGATCGCAATCTTTCTGCATGCATCATATCCCTCCACATCCGCTTCCGGATTTCGCTCTGCGTATCCCAAATCCTGGGCATCTTTTAATACTGTGTCAAAATCTGCATAGTGGTCTGACATCTCGGTCAGAATATAGTTGGTTGTTCCATTTAAGATACCTGAAATTTCATCGATTTCATCTGCTGTGAGAGAGGAATTCAAAGGACGGATAATAGGGATTCCCCCTCCGCAGCTTGCCTCAAACATGTAGTTCACGTTCTTTTCGGCTGCCAGCTTCATTAATTCCTGTCCATGCCTTGCCACCAGTTCCTTATTGGAGGTACATACATTCTTTCCTGCCTCCAGTGCTCTTTTTGTGAATGTGTAAGCAGGTTCTACACCACCCATAACCTCCACTACAATTTTAACTTCCGGATCATTGACGATCTGTTCATAATCATGGACTAAAATATCTTCAATCGTACTTCCCGGAAATTCTCTCAGATCAAGTACATATTTAATGCGAATCTCATCTTTGGCTCTTTTTTTAATACTTTCATAATTCGTTTCTATTACCTCTACAACACCAGAACCTACTGTGCCATAACCTAATACCGCAATCTGAATCATGCTGTTTTTCTCCTTTTATATTTCTCTACTCTCTTCCCAATATCTTGAGATAATGGACTCCCTCAATATGCTCAATATTCTCTACCATTGCTGCTGCATCGCCTTCTGCTTCTGCAATGGTCACACTCAGGGTAAGAGATGCAATCCCATTCATAGGAATGCTCTGATGAATGGTCAATATATTCCCATGGAACTTCGCAATGGTTCCCAGCACAGCAGAAAGCAGTCCCGGCTCATCATCCATCTGAATGATAAACGTAATATTCTGTCCCCTGGTCTTTTCCTTAAAGGGAAAGATATCATCCTTATACTTATAAAAAGAGCTTCTGCTGATGCCAACCGCATCTACGGCCTCCTGCACAGTCACGGACTTCTGAATATCCAGAAGTCTTTTTGCTTCCACTACTTTCAGCAATACATCCGGTACTGCCTTTTCTGTCACTACAAAATACCTACGATTATCTGCCATAACTCTACCTTTGTTCTTTTCAAAAACACATTTGTTCGTCCTCAAAAGATATTAACACACTTTAGGACATTAATCAACTACTTTTCTATTTTCCCCAAAGCAACCCACTTCAGGTATGCATTGATAAAATTATCAATATTTCCATTCATCACTGCATCCACATTTCCTGATTCTTCGTTAGTTCTATGGTCTTTGACCATAGTATATGGCTGCATGACATAAGAACGAATCTGGTTGCCCCATCCGATTTCTGTCAGTTCACCCTGGATACCGGATAATTTTTTCTCATTTTCCTGCTGTTTTAATAAATACAGTTTTGCCTTCAGCATCTGCATGGCTTTATCTTTGTTCTGGAACTGAGAACGCTCATTCTGACACTGTACCACAATTCCCGTAGGAAGATGTGTGATACGGATAGCAGAAGAAGTTTTGTTAATATGCTGTCCGCCTGCACCACTGGAACGGTAAGTATCAATACGCAGATCATCCGGATTAATCTCTACGTCTACATCTTCTTCAATATCCGGCATGACATCACAGGATACAAAGGATGTCTGACGCTTTCCTGCTGCATTAAAAGGAGAGATACGCACCAGACGGTGTACGCCCTTTTCTGATTTTAAATAACCATAGGCATTTTCTCCATTCACCTGGAAGGTAACAGACTTGATTCCAGCCTCTTCACCGTCCAGATAATCCAGAACCTCTGTAGAAAATCCCTGACGGTCAGCCCAGCGCAAATACATACGGTAGAGCATGCTTGCCCAGTCACAGGATTCTGTACCGCCTGCACCTGCATGGAGAGTTACAATGGCATTGTCCTTATCATACTCTCCTGAGAGCAGAGTCTTGATCCGGATATGCTCAAAATCACGCTGGAATTCATCCAGCATTTCCTGAATATCTGGAATGACAGAAGCATCGTTTTCCTCATATCCCATCTCAATCATCAACTCAATTTCTTCTTTCTGATTCAGCAGTTTATGATAGATTTCCATATCACCTTTCAGTGCACTTAATTCCTTCATCATCTTCTGGGAACGCTCTGCATCATCCCAGAATCCCGGGGCTTCCATTTCACGCTCCAGTTCTTCCACTCTCTGCTCTTTATTCTCCAGATCCAGAGAATCCCTCACCTCTTTTAAAGGCTCTTCATACGTATTCAAAGTATATTTAAACTGATCTAATTCAACCATACACATTTTCTCCTATTCTTCATCAATTTCTACGGTTACCATGTAAATGCTGACCTGCTGCTCTACTTTTACTACTGTTCCGGTCAGTTTTCTTAAAGGTTTCTTCAGATTACTGGACATCGCTTCTGCCGGCCGGATAGTATAATAATACATCATCCCCGCCATGGTAAGTGCCTGGTCTTCTTTTAATTCCACCCGGTCTCCCGGTTTCACAAGCCCTTCTCTCTCCATTGTGAAGTCTACCATCTGTCCCATATCTGCTCCTCCTTTCCCAAAACACCCTCTGCTCGTTTCCAAACAGTATCAGAAAAACTGCTGCAGCTACAGTTTCCCGTATCTACAGCAGTTCTCTTATTTGTTATACTGGCTTTCTGCCGCAGCACTGCTTATATTTCTTGCCGCTGCCGCATGGGCAGGGATCATTTGGATATACTTTCTTCTCTGCTCTTTGGACTGGTTTTTTCGGTCCGCTCTCATCTTTGTTGGTTCCGGTTACCTGAGCCACCTGTTCTCTTTCTACTTTATGCTCCAGACGTACATGATACAGAAGTCTCAAGGTTGCTTCCTGAATCGATGCGATCATTCCGTCGAACATCTCATATGCCTGCATCTTGTATTCTACCTTTGGATCTCTCTGACCATATGCCTGAAGACCGATTCCCTGACGGAGCTGATCCATATCATCAATATGATCCATCCATTTCTGGTCAATGACCTTCAGAAGAATGACACGTTCCAGTTCACGAAGCTGCTCTGCCTCCGGAAATTCTGCTTCTTTCTCCTCATAGAGTTTTACAGCTTTTTCCTTCAGCTCCTGTTTCACCTGATTCTTTTTCTTGCCTTTTACATCTTCAAATACCAGAGGTTTCAGCGGAATAGTAGGCAGCAATACAGAATTGATTTCTCCTAAATCCCATTCTTCCTGATCCACATCATCAGACAGGCACATATCTACTGTGTGATCCACAGTATCTGTGATCATCTTATAGATGGAATCACGCATGTTTGCTCCATCCAGAACCATACGTCTTTCTTTATAAATAATCTCACGCTGCTCATTATTGACCTGGTCATAATCCAGCAGGTTTTTACGGATACCGTAGTTATTTCCTTCAATCTTCTTCTGAGCCTTTTCAATAGCACTGGAAAGCATCTTATGCTCAATCTGCTCATTCTCAGCCACACCCAGAGATTTGAACACTCCCATCAGCTTCTCAGAACCGAAAAGACGCATAAGGTCATCTTCCAGGGAAATATAGAAGCGGGATTCACCCGGATCTCCCTGACGTCCGGAACGTCCTCTTAACTGATTATCAATACGGCGTGATTCATGACGCTCTGTACCGATGATTTTCAGACCACCTGCATTCTTAGAAACTTCATCCAGCTTAATATCCGTACCACGACCTGCCATGTTGGTAGCGATGGTAACATTTCCTGCCTCACCTGCGTGAGCAACAATCTCAGCCTCCATCTCATGGAATTTCGCATTCAATACCTGATGAGGAATCCCCTCTCTTTTGAGCATACGGCTTAAAAGCTCAGAAGTTTCAATGGTAATAGTACCAACAAGCACCGGCTGATTCTTGGCATGAGCCTCCTTCACGGCCTCCACAACTGCACGGAATTTTTCCTTTTTGGTCATGTAAACCGCATCTTCCTGGTCAATACGAGCCACCGGTTTATTGGTAGGAATCTCAATAACGTCCATACCATAAATATCACGGAACTCCTGCTCCTCAGTAAGTGCCGTACCGGTCATACCTGATTTCTTCGCATATTTATTAAAGAAGTTCTGGAAGGTAATGGTAGCCAGCGTCTTGCTCTCTCTTCTTACCTTCACATGTTCTTTTGCTTCGATTGCCTGATGAAGACCGTCAGAGTAACGTCTTCCCGGCATAATACGTCCGGTAAACTCATCAACGATCAAAACTTCATCATCTTTTACCACATAATCCTGATCTCTGAACATGAGATAATGAGCACGAAGAGCCAGAATAATGTTGTGCTGGATTTCCAGGTTTTCCGGATCTGCAAGGTTTTCAATATTAAAGAATTTTTCAACCTTTTTCACACCCTGCTCTGTCAGGTTTACGATTTTGTCTTTTTCATTTACAATAAAGTCACCGGTTTCTGTGATTTCCTCACCCATAATGGCGGTCATCTTGGTCATCTCACCGCTGGCTTCTCCTCGCTCCAGCTGTTTTGCAAGAATATCGCAAACCTCGTAGAGTTTGGTGGATTTTCCACTCTGTCCGGAAATGATCAGAGGGGTACGTGCCTCATCGATTAAAACAGAGTCAACCTCATCAATGATGGCATAATGCAAGTCTCTCTGCACCAGTTGTTCCTTATAGATGACCATGTTGTCACGAAGATAATCAAATCCCAGTTCATTATTAGTAACATAGGTGATGTCACATGCATACTGAGCACGTCTCTCATCATTTTTCATAGAGTTCAGAACCACACCGACTGTCAGTCCCAAAAACTCATGGACTTTTCCCATCCACTGAGCATCACGGTTAGCCAGATAGTCATTGACGGTTACGATATGGACACCTTTACCTTCCAGGGCATTCAGATAGGCCGGGAGAGTAGAAACTAATGTTTTCCCTTCACCTGTCTTCATTTCAGCAATACGTCCCTGATGAAGAATGATACCACCGATCAACTGTACACGGTAATGTTCCATACCCAGCACACGTTTTGCAGCCTCTCTTACTGTTGCAAAAGCTTCCGGAAGAAGCTGATCTAAGGTTTCTCCTTTTTCCAGACGGTTTTTATACTCTCTTGTCTTCTCCTGCAGTTCCTCATCACTTAAAGCCTGCATGGATGGACGAAGAGCTTCAATTTTATCCACAGTTGCGTAAATACGTTTTAATTCTCGCTCACTGTGTGTTCCAAACATTTTTTTAATGATATTCATGTATGATTACTCCCAAAATCTATAGATTTTAACGCTCTTAGATTTCATTGTAACACTTTCCGCTCCTTTGCACAACATCTAAAAATACAAAAAGGAAGGCTGATACCTCTCTTTGAAAGATATCAGACCCTTCCCTCTCATTTACTCATCTTCTGTTTCTAAGCCCTGCCGCTCAAAAAGAATGCGATCAGCCAAAATCAGGCTCGATCAGTCCGTAGGTATTTCCTTTTCTCTTATACACTACATTGACCTCTTCTGTCTCTGCGTTCAGGAATACAAAGAAGTTGTGTCCCAACAATTCCATCTGTACACAGGCATCTTCCGGATACATTGGCTTGAATCCAAATTTCTTGGTACGGATAATCTTGATTTCATTTCCGTCTTCCTCGAAATCCTTCTCTACAAACTCCGGCTGGAAACCTGAACTCTGTTTTTTATCAATAATTTTATTTTTGTATTTTCTTAACTGTCTCTCAATGATTTCTTCTACAAGATCAATGGAAACATACATGTCACTGCTCACCTGTTCAGAACGGATGATATTTCCTTTTACCGGAATGGTGACTTCGATCTTCTGTCTTTCTTTCTCTACGCTGAGTGTAACAATTATTTCTGTGTCAGAGGTGAAATATCTCTCCAGTTTCCCCAGCTTGTCTTCCACTGCATTTTTAAGGCCTTCTGTAACGTCAATATTTTTTCCGCTAATAACAAACTTCATTCTGTCCAACCCCTTTTACGTGTATTTTACATAAGCAAGAGTATTGCTCTGTAATGTATTCTTATTATATCAATATTCCTTCGTTTATTCAACAGTTTTTAGAAAATTTAGAAACTGTTTCTATTTTTGTATAGTCTTTTGCCCTCTTAATTCCTGCTTTTTCCTCTACATATAATATCTTTTTATCTCATTGTATCTGCATTGCCATTCTTTTCTGTATTGTTTTGTGCATTGCTGTCATTCATAGCATTCTTTCCGTTGTTTCTCATGGAATCTTCTGCATCATCTACACCGTTTCTGATGTCATCCCCCAGTTCCTCTGCGCCGTCTTTGATAGCTTCTCCCGTATCCCCAACGATTCCGTCATCCCTGGTACTGCCTGCTGTTCCCTTTTCATTGTCACTGTTATCCGCATTCTGATTATTCTCCACAGCACTATTATTCCCTGAATTATTTTTGTCTGTGTTACCGCAGGCAGTAACCATACACAAAGCAGCAGCTAACAGCAGTCCTACAAGCATTTTTTTCGTGTTTTTCATAAGATTTGTTCTCCTTTTCTATTAAGTTCTGCTGTTAATATAAACATAATCCTTGCTTTTTATTCAAAAAAAGACTGCTGCATCAGCAACAGTCTCGTGCACTTAGAAAAATCAGCCGTTGATCACATGGCTCATGTTGTAAAGTCCTGCCTGTTTTCCCTTCAGGAATTTTGCAGCCTCTACCGCACCCTTTGCGAAAACGGTCTTTGAATAAGCAGTGTGCTTAAATTCTATCACTTCGTCCGGTCCTGCAAAAATCACTTCATGGTCTCCCACGATTGTTCCTCCACGGACTGCTGAAATACCAATCTCCCTGGCATCTCTCTGTTCTCTCTTCTGGCTTCTGTCATATACATAATGGTATTGATTGTCCATGGCTTCGTTTAAGCTGTCCGCCAGTGCCAATGCAGTTCCGCTTGGTGCATCCACCTTCAGATTATGGTGACGCTCCACGATTTCCATATCAAATCCTGCTGCTGCCAGTACCTTTGCCGCATCCTGAAGAAGCTTCAGCAAGGTATTAATTCCAAGAGACATATTCGCAGAACGCAGCACTGCTGTCTTCTCTGCTGTGTCTTTCACTTTCTCAAGCTGCTCCTCACTGAGTCCTGTTGTACACAACACCAGCGGAAGTGCTTTTTTACCACAATATTCCAACACCGCATCTGTTGCCTTTGCAGAAGAGAAATCAATCATCACATCTGCCTCTACATCACATGCGTGAATATCTGTAAATACCGGATAAGCATGAATTCCTGCATCGGTAAGATCCACACCTGCCACGATTTCTGCATCTTCATCTCTGGCCACCAGGTCTGAGATCACTCTTCCCATATGACCATTACAACCATTCATAATGATTCTGACCATCTGTTTATCCTCTTTTCTTCTGTATCTTAAAACCGCTTATGCCAGTTCCAGTCCAAACTCCTTCATAGCCTTTTTCAGCACTTCTTTATGTGCGTCTTCCATCTCGCAAAGAGGCATACGCATAGGACCAACTTCTTTTCCCATCATGTTCATTGCTGTTTTTACAGGAATAGGGTTCACTTCGCAAAACAGTGCGTGAATCAGCGGCAGAGCATCTAACTGCATTTTGCAGCTTTCTTCTACTTTTCCTTCCAGATATTTTGCAGCAATATCATGTGTATATTCAGGAGCAACATTTGACAGCACAGAAATAACACCTTTTCCGCCAAGAGACATGATCGGTACGATCTGGTCATCATTTCCTGAATAAATATCGCATTTTCCTTCTGTAAGTGCTGCAATCTCAGCAACCTGGGAAATGTTTCCGGATGCTTCTTTCACACCTACAATGTTCTCCACATTCTTTACTAAGTATGCAATCGTCTCCGGCTGGATATTGATTCCTGTTCTGCCGGCAATGTTATACAGGATGATCGGAATATTCACAGATTCTGCGATTGCTGTATAATGAGCGATCAGTCCTTTCTGTGTGGCCTTGTTATAGTAAGGACTTACTAAAAGCAATCCGTCAGCACCCATTTTTTCTGCTTCCTTTGAAAGATAGATAGCTGTTTCTGTACAGTTTGACCCTGTTCCTGCGATGACCGGAATTCTCTTATTCACTTTCTCAATAGTATAGCGAATTGTTTCCAGATGCTCCTCATGTGTCATCGTAGAGGATTCTCCTGTGGTACCGCAGATAATAATTGCATCTGTCTTTCCTGCAATCTGCTCTTCCAGAATTTCACCTAACTTTTCAAAGTTTACTTCACCATTTGATTTCATTGGTGTAATAATTGCCACACCTGCACCTGTAAATATAGACATATTCTTCCTCCTTACGCTGCATTACCTGTTCTTCCTTGGTATATGATTTGAGTACAGCAGCTCAGAACCAGATTCTGAGTCACTGCCTGTCATTTTACTATCTCTAAAGAAACCACTCTGTCTGCCACATTCTTTAATGAATCAGTTACAATATTTCCTGTCATAATCAGCTCTGTTTCCTCTGATTTTGCCTTGATCAGACCAAGTACATCCTCATCCGAAACAATACCGAACTCCAGGGCACCTAAAATTTCGTCCAGGATAAGCATATCACATTCTTCTGTCACAAGAACCTTTCTGGCAAAATTTAATCCATTCCGGATATTCAGGTTTTCCTCTCTTTTCTCCTCGGGAGTTAAATCTTCATAATACTTATCCTTTTTTTCAAATCTGAATAACCGTACTTCCGGTTCCAGGGCTGATAAATAATCAAGCTTTGATGTTGCCCTTCCTTTTAAAAACTGGATCACAATGGCACGTTTCCCATGTCCGATGGCTCTGATAGCCTGACCAATGGCAACACTGGTCTTGCCCTTTCCCGGTCCACAGTAAATCTGTGTCAATCCCTTTTCTTCATCCATAATCTACACCTCTTACAGACTGCTTTCTCCTGGTTTCTCATTTTCCAAGTTGTGTATATATTACTACACCTGACGGCATATTGCAATAAACAATCTTTTACAAGTTAATCCGCATACTCTAATTTGCTGACGGAAACCTCATAGGCCGTTCTTTTCTCTGTTTCGTTTTCCCCTAATTTCTTAATATATTCCCTGCTCTGGATCCTGCCCCAGATCAGCACATGTCCGCCCACTTCAAAGGCTGACGCATACCTGGCATTTCTTCCCCAACAGATACAGGGTATGTAGTCAGATTTACCGTAAGGCCGGTTTACTGCCAGTAACAAATCTGCAATTTCTCTACCGAGAGGTGTTTTTCTGTATACAGGCGGCTTACAGATATAACCATCCAGGAAAATCTGGTTGGATTTAATGGAATCATCTGCTTCTTCCACAAAAGATAGTTCCCGTACAAAAACGGAAAGCACCAGCCTGTTTTTCTTCTCTTCGTGACGGTTATAGGAACGGAACTGTCCCTGAACCATAATGTATTCTCCTTCATAATCCTGTGTAACGTCCACCAGACGTTCTGAAACCATCAGCGGTATTCTGTCCTCCTGGTCACTTAACCGCTTCACCAGCAGGTCTGTGAGGTAAAACCCCTCTCCATATACCTGATGACTGAATGTAAAACCGGATGCGATTTTTCCCATAATGGACACCTGATTGTTTTCAATAATTTTATCTGCCATGATCTGTTTCCCCTTCCTCTTTCTGGTATCTTGTCTATATCATGTTTATTCTCCTATCCCGGTCTTTAGAACTGATTTTTTTAACTTTTTTTCAAAAAAAATTTATTTTCCCTTGTAATTAAAAAGAAGTATGATAGAATGAAATCCGTATTTTACTGTAAAAACAAGGGTTTGTGGAATTTCCTGCAGCCCCGGAAACATAGAAAACTTGAAAGAAAGAAAAGAGGTTCTATATGAAACAAGCAAGAGAAGATATCAGAAACGTTGCCATTATCGCCCATGTTGACCACGGCAAAACCACTTTGGTAGACCAGCTTCTCCGCCAAAGCGGTGTATTTCGTGAAAACCAGGCTGTACAGGAACGTGTTATGGACTCCAATGATATTGAAAGAGAACGTGGTATTACCATTCTTTCCAAAAACACTGCTGTATATTATAAGAATACAAAAATCAACATTATCGACACACCCGGGCATGCTGACTTCGGCGGCGAAGTAGAACGTGTACTGAAAATGGTAGACGGCGTTATCCTTCTGGTAGATGCTTTCGAAGGTGCAATGCCACAGACAAAATTTGTACTGAAAAAAGCTCTGGAACTGGATTTACATGTAATCGTATGTATCAATAAGATTGACCGTCCGGAGGCAAGACCGGATGAAGTCATTGACGAAGTCCTGGAACTTCTCATGGATCTGGATGCTTCAGATGAGCAGTTAGACTGTCCTTTCCTGTATGCTTCTGCAAAAGCCGGACACGCTATGCTGGATCTGAATGATTCTTCTGATAACATGGAACCATTATTTGAAACCATCCTGAAATACATCCCGGCTCCTACCGGTGACCCTGAGGCTCCTACCCAGGCACTGATCAGCACCATTGATTACAATGAATATGTAGGTCGTATCGGTGTGGGTAAAGTAGAAAACGGTACTTTAAGTGTAAATCAGGATGTTGTTCTGGTGAACCATCATGACTCTTCTAAGATGAAAAAAGTAAAAATCAGCAAACTCTATGAATTCGACGGTTTGAACAAAATCGAAGTGAAAGAAGCCGGCATCGGCTCCATTGTTGCTATTGCCGGAATCACAGATATCCATATCGGAGATACTCTGTGCTCCCCGGAAAATCCGGAACCGATTCCTTTCCAGAAAATTTCAGAGCCTACGATTTCTATGAACTTCATTGTTAATGACAGCCCATTTGCAGGTCAGGAAGGAAAATTTGTCACTTCCCGCCATTTAAGAGAACGCCTTATGCGTGAGCTGAACACAGATGTCAGCCTCCGTGTAGAGGACACTGACAGCACAGACTGTTTCAAAGTTTCCGGACGTGGAGAACTGCATCTGTCTGTACTCATTGAAAATATGCGTCGTGAAGGTTATGAATTCGCAGTCAGCAAGGCAGAAGTTATCTATAAAGAAGACGAAAGAGGACGTAAACTGGAGCCAATGGAAATTGCCTACATTGATGTTCCGGAAGAATTTTCAGGTACTGTCATTCAGCGGTTAAGTGAGCGAAAAGGTGAACTTCAGGGAATGAGCCCTGCCAGTGACGGAAGTACCCGTCTGGAATTCCACATTCCTTCCAGAGGACTGATCGGATTCCGTGGAGAATTCATGACCTCTACAAAAGGAACCGGCATCCTCAACACTGCTTTTGATGGCTATTCTCCATATAAAGGTGATCTGCAGTACCGCAAGCAGGGTTCCCTCATTGCTTTCGAGGCAGGAGAATCCGTGACCTACGGTCTGTTCTCAGCTCAGGATCGAGGTACTTTATTCATCGGACCTGGTGAAAAGGTATACAGCGGTATGGTCATCGGTCAGAGCGGCAAACCGGAAGACATTGAACTGAATGTTTGTAAGACCAAACATCTGACCAATACTCGTTCATCTTCTGCTGACGAAGCATTAAAACTGACTCCGCCGAGAATCTTAAGTCTGGAACAGGCTCTGGATTTCATTGATGTAGATGAGCTTCTGGAAATCACTCCACAGTCTCTTCGCATCCGCAAGAAAATCCTGGATTCCCGTTTAAGGAAAAGACAGAGCTTCAAAAAATAACATAGAAAAACCACCCTCATATAAACTCGTCAAAGTTTATATGAGGGTGGTTTTTCTATGCTTTATATCATCAGTGACAGAATAAACATTCCAATGCTTTCCAGCTGAAGGCATTGGAATGTTATTTTTAGTCTACTTGTCCCAGGCACAAATAGGTGGATTTTAAGAGTTTTTGAAATTTCACCTACTTATTTTAGATCCAAATAGGCTTCTAAGCAGGATTCTATAAATCCAACCTATATTTTAAGAGGAGAAAGTAAGCTAAAAAGAGGACATCTTAAAATTTAGCCTATTCAGTTCAGAAAAAAGTAGGCCTGTATGAAAAAAATATGCACTCCAGCCTATTTGAGCCACAAAAAAGTAGGCTTGTGCGGAAAGCTTACGAATTTCAGCCTAGTTATGGACTGACTGACTGAAAAAAATCCTTCTCTATCTCTGGCATTTTTTATTATTATAGAAGTTGTTTTTAGGCTTTTCTAAAAAATTCCCAGATGTTCCAGCAATGTTTTCGTTCCAAGAAGAATCAGAATAATCCCACCTGCCAGTTCTGCTTTTGACTTGTATTTTACTCCAAAAATATTTCCAACTTTTACCCCCACAGCGGACAGAATAAAGGTGATAACACCAATAAAACTGGCTGCAATCACAATATTTACATCTAAAAATGCAAAAGTAATGCCCACAGCCAGTGCATCTATACTGGTTGCCACTGCCAGAGGAAACATTTTCCTTGCCTCCATGCCTCCCACCGGACATGTTTCCTCTTTATCCAGAGCTTCCCGTATCATATTCACTCCGATAAAACCAAGGAGGAAAAAAGCAATCCAGTGGTCTATTGCCGTAATCTTATCTTTAAACTGACTTCCAAGGACATATCCAATCACCGGCATCAATGCCTGAAATCCCCCGAACCACAATCCAGCCAGAATCATATGCCTGGGAGACAGCTTTTCTGTTGCAAGTCCCTTACAGACAGAAACAGCAAAAGCATCCATGGACAGCCCAACTGCAAGGGTAAATAATGAAATAATATCCATCTTCAAGACTCCTTTCTTAATGTGTCTGTCCAGTATAGCACTGATGTATTTTCTTGTAAATATTTCATTTTTTTATAGCATCTGAACACTTTTTTATATTTACCCTTTCCCGCCAAAATTTTATAATGGAATCACGAATTAAAAACAGGAGGAACTATATCATCATGAAGATTTATGTAAACGCAAACGCAGGCTATGATGGAAATGGAACTGCCCAGATGCCATTTCGTCACATTAACGATGCTGCTAAAATAGCACGGCCAGGAGACGAGGTTCTGGTAGCTCCGGGTATTTACCGTGAATATGTAGACCCGGTTTATGCCGGAACAGAAGAAGCACGGATTACTTACCGTAGTACAGAGCCTCTTAAGGCCGTGATCACAGGTGCAGAACGGATAAAAACCTGGGAATTATATGAAGGGAATGTATGGGTATGCCGTGTAAAAAACAGTGTATTTGGAAATTATAATCCTTATACAACATTTGTGTACGGGGACTGGTATTTCGCAAAAGCTGATAAACATACAGGATGTGTATATCTCAATGATAAGGCTTTATACGAAACCTCTTCTCTTTTGGACTGTATCAAGGGAGAGGTGTATGAATGCAGCTGGGTGCCGGAAGACTCAGTCTACAAATGGTACACCGAGCAGGATGAAGAAAAAGACGAAACTGTAATTTACGCAAACTTCCAGGGGAAAAATCCCAATGAAGAAAACGTGGAAATCAATGTAAGAAGGGAATGCTTCATGCCTTCCAAAACAGGCAGAAACTACATTACCGTAAGTGGATTTAACATTAACAAAGCTGCTACCACATGGGCTCCCCCGGCTGCGTTTCAGGACGGTATGATTGGCCCACACTGGAGCAAAGGCTGGATCATAGAAGACTGTGACATCTCCAATAGCAAGTGTGCCGGTATTTCTGTAGGAAAATATCTCGACCCTGCAAATGACCATTATTTCACTTACAAATACGTAAAAAGTCCTACACAAATGGAACGTGACGCTGTATGCCGCGGCCAGTATCACGGATGGCTGAAGGAAAACATCGGCGGTCACATTATCCGCAGAAATAATATTCACCACTGTGAACAGGGTGGCATCATCGGGCGTATGGGCGGTGTATTCAGTTTAATCGAAGACAACCACATCCACCACATCAACAATATGATGGAGCAGGGTGGGGCGGAAATCGCAGGAATCAAGATGCATGCTGCCATTGACGTAACTATGAGAAAAAATCATATTCACCATTGCACTATGGGAATCTGGTGTGACTGGGAAGCACAGGGAACCCGCCTGTCCCAAAACCTTCTCCATGATAACCAGCGTCCGGCTTTTGCCAAAGTCTTAAAGGGCGGCATGATGTCCCAGGATATCTTTGTTGAAGTAAGCCATGGACCGACTTTGATTGATCATAATATTATGCTTTCTGAAGCAAGTTTGAGATTTGCCACCCAGGGAGTTGCCATGATACATAATTTAATCTGTGGTGCTCTCACCTGCGTAGGTGAAGGAACCGGCTGGCGTTACACACCATATCATATCCCACACCGCACAGAAGTCATGGGATTTATGACATTCCTGCATGGTGACGACAGATTTTATAACAATATTTTCGTTCAGAAATGGCCTGACAAAGATGTTATTATCATGCATGATTCCAATGACGGATTTGACACAGAAAACCGGAAAGCAGGTACCTGGATGTTTGACGAATATCCTACCTATGAAGAATGGAAGGCTCAGTTTGATTTCAGCCATCCAGCCAACATGAGTGCACTGGAGCCTGTACATTTTGGTCATCTGCCTGTATGGACAGAAGGAAATGCTTACCTTGGCGGTGCAAAAGCCTGCAAAAATGAGGTCAATGGCCTGATTTCCTCTGAAGACGTGAAAGTGGAACTTCTTGAAAAAGATGGGAATTATTATCTGGATACCAATATCTATGACTGCCTGAAAGCCTTTAGAGGCAGAATGATTAATACGGATGTGCTTGGTATGGCATTTGAACCGGAACAGAGATTCGAAAACCCAGACGGAACAGACATTCAGTTTGACACAGACTATTTCGGCGGACACCGGGGCGTAGATGTGATTCCAGGTCCCTTTGCAAATGCAGAAGATGTAAAGAAACCATTAGTAAATAAATAAAGCATACAAAAATACTGGCGGTGCAGAATCATCTCTGACCACCAGTATTTTTCCTTATATTTTACAGCATCACCTGAACCTCCACAGGCGTTTTCCCGGTAAGTTCCTTACTTCTGCCATCCGGCTGAGACACTCCCACAAACAATGTAAAATGTTTGCTGTCTACATGGCGTTCTCCCTGCTCATCTACAACCATCATGGCTTTATTAGAAATCGTAAAAGTTACTTTTTCTCTCTCTCCTTCTTTTACTTCTACCCGCTGAAATCCACATAAGCTGTAATTTCGTACGGCTAACGGAGAGTCCATATCTTTTATGTAAACCTCCACTACCTCTTCTGTATCTCTTCCTGTATTCTCCACAGTTACTTCTAATTCTATATCAGACTCTGCAGTTACCTGGTTCAATACTTTAGCATCCTTCACCTGTACATTTCCATAAGTCAATCCGTATCCAAAAGGATACAGTGCCTCACTCTCCATATAGCGGTATGTACGTTTTTTCATGGAATAATCCGTAAATGCAGGCATACCTTCCAGACTTCTATAGAAGGTTACAGGCAATTTTCCAGATGGGGATACTTTTCCAAACAGTAAATCTGCCACTGCCTTTCCGCCCCTCGCACCAGGATACCATGCCTGAAGAATACCATTGCAGTTTTCATCTGCGTAGTTCAGGTCAATGGCACTTCCTGACATGAGAACTACAATCGTTGGTTTCCCTACAGCAGTCACCTTTTCAATCAGTTCCTCCTGTACTTTGGGAAGATGAAGATTTTTCTTATCTCCTGATGCATCGCTGTTTCCGGTATCTCCCTCTTCTCCTTCCAAAGTCTCATCAAGACCAACACAGAGAATCACCACATCGCTGTGTTCTGCCGTGATAACAGCTTCTGATATTCTATCCTGACTCCATGCCAGATTCTCCACCCTGTCTTTAGAAAGATGACAGCCTTCTGAATACAATACACGTACCTCATCTCCCACTTCATCCTGGATGCCTTCCAATACAGTGATGTATCTGGAAGCTGTTCCATGATAGTTTCCAATCAGTGCTGCACGGCTGTTGGCATTTGGCCCAACCACTCCAATGGTCTTTAGCTTGCTTTTATCAAGAGGAAGTACCCCGTCATTTTTCAGCAGCACGCAGCCTTTTCTTGCCATTTCAACTGCTGCTTCCAAGTGCTCCTTACACTCTACTACTTCATATGGAATCTCGTCATATTCACTTCCGTCAAACAATCCCAAAAGGAAACGGGTGGTAAACAGACGCTCTGCTGCTTTAGTGATTTCTTCCTCTGTAATTAACCCTTCTTCCACGGCTGCCATCAGGTGAAGATAAGTATTTCCGCAGTTTACGTCACAGCCTCTCTTCAATGCAAGCGCTGCTGATTCTCTGGCATTTTTCGTAACCTTATGATTTTCGTGAAAATCCTTGACTGCCCAGCAGTCGGAAACATAATGACCGTCAAAATTCCACTTTCCTCTCAAAACATCTTCCATCAGATATTTATGACCACAGCACGGTTCTCCGTTGGTTCTGTTATAGGCTCCCATAACCGCTTCCACATCTGCCTCTGTAACCAGAGCTTCAAATGCAGGAAGATAAGTCTCCCACATATCTTTTTTAGTTGCTTTTGCATCAAACTCATGACGGATTGCTTCCGGACCGCTATGTACTGCAAAGTGCTTTGCACAGGCTGCTGCTTTCATGACAGGACCGTCTCCCTGAAGCCCTTCTACAAAACGTATACCAAGCCGGGAAGTCAGATACGGGTCTTCTCCGTAGGTCTCATGGCCTCTTCCCCACCTTGGGTCACGGAAGATATTTACATTAGGCGACCAGAAGGTAAGCCCCTTGTAAATGTCTCTATCCTCATGTTTTGCATATTCATTGTATTTTGCCCTGCCTTCTGTGGCAATAATATCTCCCACCTGTTCCATAGCATCCTCATCAAACGCCGCTGCCATGCCAATTGCCTGAGGAAACATGGTGGCTACACCGGCTCTTGCCACACCGTGCAGAGCCTCATTCCAATAATTATAGGTCGGAACTCCCAGACGTTCCAACGGAGAAGCATCGTATTTTAACTGTGATGCTTTCTCCAATAATGTCATTTTTGACACTAACTCTTTTGCTTTTTTTCTTGCTTCTGCACGTTCTCTTCTATAATTTTTCACTGTAAAACTCCTTCCATTTTATTTTTCTGTCTGATATGCTGAGTATGCAGTCCCTACATATTTTTTGAAAAGTTTTCCAAAATAATTCGGATCGGGTATGCCCACTTTTTGTGCTGTCATGTACATGACAGTTCCCTTTTTTGCTAATTCTTTCGCCTTTTCCATTCTTATTTCTGTAAGATAGGCAGATAATCCCTGTCCTGTTTCTTCTTTAAATTTACGGCTCAAATAAGACGAATTAAATCCAAACATCTTAGCAACAGAAGTTAAATTCAATGTTTTATCATCATAATTTTCCCTCATATACCTGACAATATTTTCTACAGAAAGGCTGTATCCGCACATCTCATCTGTCACTTCCTCTAGCTCATCCTGAGTCTTTTCTTTGTCAAGTTGCTCTATCACTTTTTGAAGTGCTTCATTGATTTCTTTCCGCACGATTGGCTTTAGACAATAATTGCTGACTCCGATACCAATACATGCCTTTGCGTAATTAAATTCATCATATGCAGTCAGTATGATAATCTTTAATTTGGGATATCTCTTGATTGCAAGCCCGGCAAATTCTATCCCATTCATAAATGGCATTTCTATATCAACAAAGATGATATCTGGCCGGATTTCGTCAATAATATTGATTGCTTCAACACCGCTTGCCGCCTCTCCTTCAACATGAAGATTCATCGCTTCCCACTTAATTGTTTTTTTCAGCAAATTTCGAATCGCTGCTTCATCATCCACGATCATTACACGATACATAAGTCCCTCTCCACTGTTATACATATGTCAGTTCTTCAACCGGGATATAAATGTCTACTTCAAAGTAATATCCCTCTTCACTTGAAATATGATAGCTTGACCTATCACGATAATATTTAGAAATTCTTTCCAATGTACTTTTTAATCCAAAGCTTTGTCCTTCCTTTGACATTACTTCCGATATCCAGGTCTGACTTGCCCCAATGCCTGTATCCCTCACTTTTATGACCAGTTCCTGCTCTTGCAGTTTTGCTTCAATTAAAATATCTCCCTTTTCTCCTTTTGGTCTGATTCCGTGGTAAATTGCGTTCTCCACCAAAGGCTGAAGAATCAGCCTTGGAATCAGAACATGCTTTACTTTTTCGTCTAATTCATAAGTTGCACGAAAGATATCCCCGTAACGTAATTCCTGTAATTTAAGGTAGTTTTTTGCTATTTCAAACTCATCTGACAGAGTAATCTGTTCCCGCCCTTTGCTAAGGAACTTTCTGTAGAAATCCCCCAGTGTTTCAATGGCATCATAAACTTCCTCTCTCGGTTTTTCAAGTGCCAATAGTGCAATGGTTTCCAGCGTATTATAGAGAAAATGTGGTTTAATCTGTTCTTGCAGTGCATTTAATTCTGCTTTTTGATAAGCTGTTTCTTTTTCAACGATAACATCGATCAGCCTGTTGATTTCTACCAGCATAGTATTGTAGCTGTTTTTCAGTTCTCCAATCTCATCATCTGGAAGTTTGATGCTCACACGCCTCAACCATCCATTTTTCACTTCCCTCATGGAACGCACCAGGCTCTCCACTGGATTTGTAATGGAAAATTTGATAAACAGACCGATAACAAAAAAGCCCAGAAGTGTAACAAAAACAAACACAACAATTGCAGTAATAATCTGAGGAGTAACCACTTGAAATGCTGTTGTATTATCTTTTTCTACCATTACTACTGGTGTGCCTGGAATTCTTTTGCTGAAAATATTCTTATCAATCTCCGTAACCTTCTTGGATATATTTCCTTTTTTAATTATTTCCGAATACTCTGCCAGTTCTTCAGAACCCTCTATTTTATTTCCCTGAAGATCAAACATAATAAATTCTTTTTTATTGTCATCGAATTTTGAGTATGCATTCTTTAAGATATCATTAAAATAATTAATTGCAATAATCCCAACAGGCTTTTGTGTATTGATATCATGTATCACACGAATTAAAGAAACCAATGGTTTGTCTGAACTTTGCCGGAAGATGCCTCCACCATTAATTTTTATCACATAGCCGCCATTTGCATCCTCAATCTCTTCGTACCAGTCTTCATCCATCTGATTCTTATCTACATAGGTAACACCATTATTTATGCTGATATAATTTCCATCATTTCTGAATATATAGACTGATGACAGATCATTCTCTGTAGTTACAAACGTATAAATTGAAGTCAATGCATCATAAATAATCTGAGAATTATTTTCGTCATCTGTGTTCAGATAAGCCAAAATTTCCTTGCTGTTCATGATCCATTTACTTACCGTACTACTATCCTGAAAACTGTCCGTTATATTTTTCTCAACAGAATTAAGCACATCTTTATTTGCATTATAGATGTATTCCTTCATATTTGCTTTGATTCCAAACTGATACAGCCCTAAAAAAAGCAAAATATAGGTACATAAAATTATTGCAAATAAAGCTGTTGTTTTTTCTCTTAATTTGCGTGAAGAATACCATTCCCTAATTTTATGTACCCATTTTTTCATATCTGTTTACCATCCAATATTGTAGAATTTACTTACATTATACACATTAAAAAACGAAAAACAAATAAAATCAAAAGAAACTCTCCTGTATTTTTATTCTAATCATATTCCATGATAGAGGCTGTAAAACAGCAGAAATACTGTTATCTTCTATTACAATATTTTTTGAATCTTTTGGGATAACCATTTCATTTTGTACGGAATTTGTTTGTTTGATATCAAATCCCTCCATCTCGCTGAACTGGACAATAAAATCTAACGGAATATCCAGACTATCCACTGAAAATCTGCACATTTCCCGACTTCGATTTACTGCAAAGACTACCAATTCCTTGAGTTCTTCGTTTAAGACTGCTATGGTCTCAACTTTCTTTACATTTTTCCATTCTTTACAGTCATAAGTATCTACTGCTACATACGGAGTCAGAACCTTGCCTTTTCCATAATTGGAAACCTGGGCAAATGGAAAATACGTAGTTTGTCTCCACATTTCTCCATTTTCCTCTGTCATAATAGGTGCCAGCACATTAACTAATTGTGCAAGACAAGCAATTTTAACACGGTCTGCATGTTTCAGTAATGTAATCAAAAGACACCCTATAACCAATGCATCTTCAAAGTTATAAATTTCTTCTAGCAAATGAGGAGCTACCGACCAGTTTTTGTTTGCCTCTTCTTCTCCTTTGGAATGATACCATATGTTCCATTCATCAAAAGAAAGATTTATCGTTTTATCTGTTTTCTTTTTTGCTTTCACAGCATCACAAATAGCTGTCACCCCAGAAATAAACCGATCCATTCCTTCTGACTTCGCCAGATAATTTTCCAGGTCATCTTCTTCATTTCCATAATATTGGTGAAGAGATAAAAAATCCACATTTTCGTAACACTCTTCAAGCACCTTCAGTTCCCAGTCACCAAATGTGTCCATTTCCAGTCCCGAGCTTCCGCAGACTACTAATTCAATACTGTCATCTACCGTTTTCATGGCTTTAGCAACTTCATTTGCCAACTTTCCATACTCCACAGCATCCTTGTGCCCTACCTGCCAAGGTCCATCCATCTCATTTCCAAGACACCATGTCTTAAACTTATATGGTTCAGGATGGCCATGCTCTCTTCTTAGATTTGCATAATAAGAATCCCCGTCAAAATTACAATATTCAATCAAATTTCTTGCATCTTCAATTCCTCTGGTTCCAAGATTTACCGCCATATTAATGGAAGAGTCCACCTTTTTTGTCCAAGCCTCGAACTCAGCCAGACCAACAATATTCGGCTCGATACTTTTCCAGGACAGGTCGATTTTTTTAGGGCGTTTTTCCACTGGCCCTACACTATCCTCCCACCTGTAATTGGAAACGTAATTTCCACCCGGATACCTGATAATCGGAGTGTTCAACCCTTTTACTGCTTGAATAACGTCTTTTCTAAATCCTTTTTCATCACTATCTGGTGCTTCGGGATCATAAATCCCACCATAAATAATCCTGCCAAGATGTTCTACAAAAGAACCATATAACCTTGAATCCACTGCAGCAAACGCAAACTCTTCTGCAATTTTTAGCTTTGCCTCCATGTGTGCCACTCCTTTTTTTGATATTTCAAATCATAAAACTACTATCCTTTGATAGCACCTGCCATAAGAGAGGTCTGTATCTTTTTACTCATCAGCAAATATACAATCAGCGTTGGGAATGTTGCAATCACAAGTCCTGCCCCGATTGGCCCCCAATCTGTTGTATAGGCTCCTGACAAACTCTGGATACCTACTGACAGTGTTCTAAATTTTGCATCACTGATATAAATAATTGCAAACATTAATTCATTCCATGCCTGCAAAAATGTGAAAATGGCAACAGATGCAAACGCTGGCTTCATAAGAGGACATATAATGACCCAGAAAATCCTATAAATTCCTGCACCGTCTATACAGGCACTTTCTTCCAGTTCAACAGGAATACTGCTCATAAAAGAAGAACAGATCATAATCGCCATAGCAAGAGCAAACGCAATATAAGGTACGATTAAACTCTGGTAGCTATTAAGCATATGAAGTTTTCTCAATATAATAAATACTGGAAGTATTGCTGCATGGATAGGTACTGTAAGCCCCAGCATAAACAATGCATTTACCTGTTTTCTTCCTTTCCATACCATACGTTCCAAAGCATATGTTGCCATAAGAGAAAACAAAATTGTACACAATATAGTGGCACCTGTCACAACGCAACTGTTAAAAAAATACAATCCCATATTTCCTGCAGTCAGGGCTTTGCTATAATTAGACCATAACCAGTTTTCTGGCAGTCCAATGATGTTAGCACCAAAAATTTCACTGTTATCTTTTAAGGAAAACATCAGCATATAGTAAAGTGGAAACAGGCTGACAAATGTCCAGAAAATTAAAACAGCATATTTAACAGCATTCTTTGCATTTATCTTTTTCATACTATTCTCCCTCCACTTTAAAAATCTTTTTAATTCCAACAGCAAAGACAAAACATAAAATGATGATCATTACAGCAACCGCAGAACCAAGTCCGTATTGATTACGTCCAAATATCAGATTAATCATCAGTGTTGAAGGCACCTCTGAAGCATGTGCAGGTCCTCCATTGGTAAGCACATAAATCATATCAAATGTTTTAAAAGAACCGACAATTGCAAATATCAGGCACATTCTGATAATTGGTTTTATCTGTGGAATGATAATTTTTGTATTAATCTGCCCAGGAGTTGCACCATCAACTTGTGCAGCCTCTATCAATTCCTTTGGAACTGATTTGATTCCTGCATAAAACAGCAGCATATGGTATCCGATAAACTGCCAGAGAATAGGAATCATAACCGCAGCCAGAGCCGTTTTTTCTTCTCCTAGCCATGTGTGTACCCATTCAGATAACCCCACCATCTTCAAAAAAGTATTTAACAATCCATAGTTAGGGTTGTAAATTTTCAGCCACAATTGTCCGATGACAACACTGGAAATCAAAACAGGGATGAAAAAGACACTCAGGAAAAATCTTTCACCCTTGATTCCCTTTGCCAATATTAATGCCAGTCCCAGAGAAATAGGAAGCTGGATGAAAACAGAGCAAAGTGCAATAATCACTGCATGCCACAGGGTTTTCGAAAATTGGATTGATTGATCTTTAAAAAGATTAATATAATTATCCAGACCAACAAAGGTACCTTTTGTTATACCATCCCATTCAAGAAGACTATAATATCCAGACATGAAAATAGGAATGATGATGATAACAGCAAACAGTATTGTAGCTGGCAAAAGGAATATCACTAACGCTGTTTTATTCCGTCTTACTTTATCCATAATGGAACCTCTCCTTTCAAATAATTCCTTTGGCTTCTTGCGAAGTCCAAAGGAATTATCAAATATACCTTATTTTTTCGTGCTGTCAAACTGATCAGCCATTGCCTTCACATACTCTTCTGGTGTGATTCCACCTGTATATAACTGCTGAAGGAGTTCCAGATATTTGTTTGCATCTTCTGCTGGAAGAAGTGTATCAAACCACAAAGTAAAGGAATTTGCTTCTGTTGTGTAACCTGCAATCTCTTTTGTCATCGGTTCAACTTCTGAATCATCGTAATCTACTTTCCAAGCAGGAATTGCAACACCTTCCAGATATGCATTCTTTGAAATATATTTTGCAATTTCGAATGCCGCATCACAAGCCACTTCTGGATATTTTGTTGATTTTGCAACCATAAACGTATCAGAAGCTCCACCCATGAAATCTGATAAAGATGAATTTTCAGAATTTAATACTGGAATCGGTGCAACACCAAAAGCCTCTTTATCATAAGATTTTGTGTTAATATCTCCACCTAACCAAGAACCGGTAAAGAACATACCTGCCTGTCCATCAAGAAACGGCTGCACAGCTTCATCATTGGAAAGGCCTGTAGCACCTTCTTCAAAAGCACCTTTTTCCTTTAACTCAACAATTGCTTTTGCAGACTGAAGCATATCTGAATCATTGTAGCTCTGTCCTTCCTGTTTCAACAGTGCATTCTGTAACTTTGTAGCACCAGCAGATTTCAATGTAAGTCCATCGTGGAGCATTCCCAATACCCAAGTATCCTTTACGGAAGTGGCAATCGGTGTGATTCCGGCATCTTTTAATGTAGTTACTGCGGTAAGAAGTTCATCGTATGTAGCCGGAACTTTAATATTGTTCTCTTCAAAAATATTCTTGTTATAGAACATCATAGAAACCGGTGTTGTAAAAGTAGAACCATAAATCGTTCCGTCATATGTCTGATTTTTCAGTGCTGCTTCTGGAAGCAAATCTTTGTAGTTTTCATAATAGTCATCAAGTGGCAGCACCTTTCCTGACTCTGCAAACGGCTGTGAAAAACCTCCTCCGAAAGTGAAAAAGATATCCGGCAGTTCATTTGCTGCTACCGCAGATTTAATCTTTGTTTTATAAGACTGGTTTTCAAATGTTTCAAATTTAATTTTATATCCCTCATGTTTTTCTTCCCATTCTTCGATTGCTTTTAAATAGGAACTATGCATATTGTCTGATTCTGTAGCAATACTCCAAAGGGTCAGTGTTTTTTCATCGCTACTGCTTTCTTCACCGCCGCATCCTGTAAGCATCCCTGCTGCCAAGGTCAATGGCAGCAATAAACCAAGCATTTTTTTCTTCATAATAATCCTCCTCATAATCCTATAGAATACCGTACACACAATTTTTTCCATACCGCTTTGAATGAGGCCCCGGAATTCAGGATATGGAAAATATTTGTGTGTCATATTCCCTTTCTAAAAAAAATTATAGAAGAACCTCTCTTGTTTTTGAACGTCTTTTTTTTACTTTCATGTGTATTTTCTTTACTCTTCTTTTTTTATCTTCTGTTTTTTTGTTGCTTTTGCACAAAAAAAGCAGAGTATTCATCATTTTAAAGTGGTGAACACTCTGCCTCCTACATGATGTCCTATTATTTTTCACAAATTTTCTAATACAGATTCTACAACTTATCTATCCCACTTATCACAAAGGGAATTTATCTGATCCGCAAATCTTGCAAGATCCTTGTTGGCACCGCCTTCATTTCTGCGGATAACAGCCATAAGTCTCTGTCCTGCTGCCACCAGTCTTGCAAATACACCTGCCGCCTTCCTGCTCTTAGCTTTCTGCTCCGTACGCTTCACTACAATACCAACGGTCTGTTTCGTAACTTCATTGGTAAGCAAGTCTACTTCTGTTCCACTGTACGGTGCAAGTGCAGAATATCCAAGCTCCGTTTCCAGACGTTTTGCGAAAATATCACAAACCTGGTCATCTCCATGAGCCACAAAGACTCTCTTAGGCTTCTCCTTAAAGGAACTAGCCCACCGCATAAGCCCCTGGTCATCTGCGTGTCCGCTGATACCCGGAAGACGGATAATCTCTGCATTGACATGAATATCCTCACCGAAAAGCCTTACATCCGCAGCACCTTCCACTAAAGCCCTTCCGAGAGTTCCAACTGCCTGATAACCAACAAATAAAATCGTAGACTCCCTTCTCCACAGATTATGTTTCAGATGATGCTTAATCCGACCCGCATCACACATACCGCTGGCAGAAAGAATAACCTTCGGTTTATCATTAAAGTTGATTGCTCTTGATTCATCACTGGTAATGGACAGACGGAGTCCCGGAAAGGCAATGGGGTTGATTCCCTTGTTAATCAATTCCATGGCTTCTTCATCATAACACTCTGTATAATGCTCCTTAAATATAGTCGTAGCCTGAACAGCAAGAGGACTGTCTACATAAACCTCGAATCCCGGAAATTCCGGAAGCAAATTGTCTTCTTTGATTTTACGCAGAAAATACAGCATCTCCTGGGTACGACCTACAGCAAAAGAAGGAATGACTACATTTCCGCCTCTGGCAAAGGTTTTCCGCACAACATCTGTGAGTGCCTGCACATACTCCGGTTTCTCTCCGTGACTTCTGTCACCGTAAGTTGATTCCATCACTACATAATCCGCACTCTTAATGTATGTAGGGTCTTTGATCAGCGGCTGATCCAGATTTCCGATATCACCGGAAAATACAATCTTTCGCTCCTGACCATCTTCTGTGATCCACAGCTCAATGCTGGAAGAACCAAGAAGATGTCCCGCATCTACAAAACGTACTTTAATACCTTCCGCCAGTTCAATGACTTTATCATAGCTGCACTCAACAAAAAGTTGAATCACTCCCAGTGCATCCTCCATGGTATATGCCGGCACGAACTCTGGCTGCCCATTTCTTCTGGCCTTCCTGTTTCTCCATTCTGCCTCAAACATCTGAATGTGGGCACTGTCTCGTAACATAATGTCACACAGAGCACAAGTGGCTGATGTCGCATAAACAGGTCCACGGAAGCCTTTCGCATACGCCAGCGGGAAATTTCCCGAGTGGTCAATATGGGCATGAGTCAAAAGGGCAAAATCCAACTCGGACAGGGGTACCGGAATATCCTGGTTTTCATACTGGTCAGGACCTTGTTCCATACCACAGTCAACAATAAACTTCTTCCCCGCTGCCTCCAGATAATAACAGCTTCCTGTCACCTCATGAGCAGCACCAATAAAAGTCAGCTTCATAAAGAAAACCCCCTTTGCTGTATAATGTATGTCATACTAACATTATACAGCACATAAGGGGGTTTTAATAGGGGGATGATTATTAAATTTGTGGAAACTAACAGGAAACTTTCTCTAATAAATGCATATTATGGGAAATATAGACAAAATGAGTTAGTCGATCCAGATGCCGTTGGTCATAGGAGATTTACTCTCAACAGTACTTCCCTTATATGCAAGGCACGCTGCCTTGACTCTGTAATAGTAACCTTTTGCGACCGACACATTATAACTCTTGGTTAATAATGAATGATTGTATCTTGTATCAGTGAAATACTTCACATCTTCCCAGTATCCACCAGAATATCTTTGCAGTGTCATTTTTAGTAACAATTTATCACACACAACACCAGCTAAAACAGAACCGGATACGTTAACTTCTCCATTTCCATTATTGGCAACACTTGCTGTTCCATTATTTAATATATTCCCTCTAGCAAGGTTTTCTAATGTGACTGTTGATTCCTTCGTATTAAGCAACCGTGATCCATCCACGACTTTTCCTAAATCTTCAAAATTTGCTGCCTTTACGTTAACACCTACACTAAAAAAAAGAAACATACTAAGAAATAAACTGACTATTCTCTTACACTTTCTCATAAAACATACTCTCCTTCTGTAACTAATAAAATATTCCTTCTGCAATTTTTGACATTTCTTCTTCTTTCATTTTTCCCAAAAACTCATAATATACATTTTTATAGTTCCATTTCAAACTATAAGTTGACTGCTCATCCTCCTCTTCCAATATTTCCCATAAAGTGCAGTGTAATTCCGGCAACAGTTCATTATCTACATCATAAAGATAATTCCCATTATCTTCCTGTGTTAATCTTGTTATTTCTTTATTGTTGACAAAAACAGCTAGATATACTATTTGCTCTCCATAGGAATATCGAACAAATGCTAATTGAGCCTCTTCATCCAATGTATAATCTAAATACTCCATTTGCTTTGGCAAATAATAGAACTCCGGCATCGTGATATTGAACGTATTCTCAATATCCTCAAACGCATACTCAACCGTTCTTCCACTTTCCTTTACTTCCACATTATCTAACTCTGTATTCACATCATTCCCAAACAACCTGTTTACTTCTTGCATAATATACGCTCTATTGGCTTCACTGCTCATAGAGACTGTAAAAATTCCCATTATGGTGGCTGCTGCCACAGCCGACCATTTTATCACCTTCCTTTTCATGCTGTGTATCTTTTGTTTACGATTTCTTTTTCCTGCAGGATTTTTTTCATTTTCATTTGATACTTTATGGGTACTTGTTTTTTCTTCTACTTTGACTTCTGAAGATTCGCCTTCTGGAAACATACCTCTCTCTCTGGCTTTTGCCATAAGAGCCTGAAATTTTTCTTCTGTAGGTTCCCATTCCGGCATATCTGGAATATCTTGTATTTCTCGTTCAATCAATGCGGCTTCTTCCAGCTCTTTGGGACTGTAGCCGCCATTGAACTTCTCGTCGTACTGGTCCCGGGCAGAAAGAGTTTGTCTTCTGTTTTTCTTTTCAGTTATTTTATCCATGAAACTCCTATCTTTCCTTGACTTTTTCTGACAAGTGTATCATATTATCATATAGTTACTATTTTGAACAAATCAGGAGGTACACCATGAAACATATCGTACTAACCGGCGGTGGAACTGCCGGACACGTTACCCCGAATATAGCTATGATTCCACGTTTAAAGGAACTGGGATATCAAATTTCCTATATTGGTTCCTATGATGGAATCGAAAAAAAACTCATCGAAGAACTGGGAATTCCGTATTATGGAATTTCTTCCGGAAAACTCAGACGTTATTTTGATGTCAAAAACTTCACTGATCCATTCAAAGTTATGAAGGGTTTGTTTGAAGCGAAAAAACTAATGAAGCAGCTAAAACCTGATGTGGTCTTTTCCAAAGGCGGCTTTGTAACTGTTCCCGTTGTGATTGCTGCCAGCAGAAGGAAAATTCCTACCTTTATCCATGAATCGGATATGACTCCCGGACTGGCTAATAAATTATCTATTCCTTTTGCTACCAGGGTTTGCTGTAATTTCCCGGAAACAGTCTCCCATCTTCCTGCGGAAAAAGCAGTGCTCACAGGAACACCCATCCGTCAGGAATTATTAACCGGTGACCCCAAAAAAGCCTTAGCATTTACCGGATTTTCATCTGAAAAACCGGTAATCCTCATCATCGGCGGAAGCCTTGGAGCTGCTGCAGTAAATGATGCTGTAAGAGCTATTCTTCCTGAACTTTTAAAAGACTTCCAGGTTATCCATCTCTGCGGAAAAGATAAACTGGATGAAAGTTTAGTTGGTACCAAAGGCTATGTTCAATATGAATATATCAAAAAAGAACTTGCAGATTTATTTGCCCTGTCAGATCTTGTTATTTCCCGTGCAGGGGCTAACGCTATCTGCGAACTCAGTGCTTTGAATAAGCCTAATCTCCTCATTCCTCTTTCTGCCCGGGCAAGCCGTGGTGACCAGATTTTAAATGCCCGTTCTTTTGAACGCCTTGGTTACAGCAAAGTGCTGGAAGAAGAAGAAATCACTGACCATGTTCTTTTGGATGCAATCCATGATTTATATGCAAACCGTGAAACTTATGTTGCCGCAATGTCTTCCAGCAAACACAAAGATTCTATTGAACAAATTGTACAGTTGTTTGAAGAAGCGGTATCAAACTCATAATTCTTCAAATATTTCTCTGTAGTGTTTATTGATCCAGATTTTCAGCCTGTGTTTCTTGGCTCTCAGATTTTCCACTGAGATGCCAAGAGCACGGGCAATATCTTCTGATTTCTCTCCATTGAGAAACGTTCTTCTCAGAATCTCATACCAGTCTTCATTCTTTTTCTTCAAATCAGCAAGTAAACGGCCTGTTAATTCCTGAAGCTGTAGCTTATGCATAATCTCTTCTTCTGTTGAAACCTGTGTGTAAGTCCTGTTGGATATCCAAACAGTGCTGGTCTCTGTCAAATTTTCTTCTGTATCGGAGATGGAAGATGCAACTTCATGAACCTGATAAGCTTTTCTGCAAAAATCAATAGCCTTTCTTTTTGCTGTCACAAGAAACCATTGTCTGTAACGATCTTCTTCCAGCGTATTCGCCTTTTCAGAAAATAATAAAAATACTTCCTGACAGACATCCTCTGAAAAATTTCTATCCTTCAATACGCTATATACTACCTTCATCACTAATTGATAATGTTGTTGGTATATGTTACGAAACTTGTCTTCTGTCATTTTTTTTATCCAACTTTTAATCCCTAGAAAACTTTTCTAAGATTTCATCCCTATCTTCTGAAGTCAAAGTACCCGGTGTCCATGTGATTCCGGCATGATCTCCCGTGAACCGCGGAATCAGATGCATGTGAAAATGAAACACCGTCTGTCCTGCTGCTTCGCCATTATTTTGTACAATGTTATATCCGTCGCAGTTCAAGATTTCTTTCATCTTAGTTGCAATTTTTTTTGCTAAAATCATAGCATGGGCTGCTGTTTCCTCTGGAAGATCATACAGATTTTCGTAATGAGCCTTCGGCAAGATGAGAGCATGACCTTTGTTGGCAGGACCCAGGTCCAAAATCACTCTGAATTCCTCATCCTCATAGAGCGTGGCAGAAGGAATTTCACCCTTTGCAATCTTACAAAAAATACATTTTTCCATTTCTTTATTTCTCCTTTCATTAATATATCCGAAATTGAACAGTGAAATATTACGCATCACTTGTCGAATTATGGAAATTTTTGTAAAAATCTTTTATTTGCCATTTAAAATTAACAGTGTTACACTATCTCGTGAAAAAAAGGGAGGAAATTATGGCTGCACAAACCAATTATATAAACGCTTTTACAACCGAAAACACAAACTCTGATTACAAGGCACGTTACCAAGAACTACTGTCCAAACACCAGATGATTTTGTCACAAATTTCTCACGAGATCAGGAATCCGGTAACATTGATCAACAGTTTTCTCCAATTAGTGGAATCAAAACATCCCGAACTTTCCGGAGATTACTACTGGATGAAAGTCCTGGAAAATATGGACTTTCTGAAATTTCTCCTTGGAGAATTTTCTGATTTTAACAACTCAGAAACTCTGCGGATTCAGAAGCTGGATTTTGCACAATTATTCTGCGAAACCATTGAATCCGCTGTACCATCCTTAGAAGCAAAGGACATTACTGTCCATATAAATATAAAATCTGAAATTCCAGCCTTCACAGGAGATAGAATCAAGCTAAAACAGCTTATTCTGAATCTTGTGAGAAATGCCGGTGAAGCAATTACAGACCAAGGGGAAATCTGCTGCACCCTGAAATACGAGAGCCCTCATATTCTGATGTCCATCAAAGACAGCGGTACCGGAATTCCGGAAGAATATAAAAAAGACTTATTCGCACCTTTTGTCACACATAAACAGGATGGAACCGGTCTTGGACTGGCCATCTGCGAAAGAATTGTCAACGCACACGGAGGAACGATTTCTTTTTGCTCCGAACACGGAAAAGGAACCGAGTTCACAGTTTGTTTCCCTGCTTCCTGATGCTTTTATTCTGTTTTGTTCACAGATTAAATTCTCGATCTCTTTGGTTTACGGTACAACAGAATTCCCAGAAGGAAACCAAAAATCAAACCGCCAAAATGTGCCATGTTATCAATACCTACGCTTGTAACTCCAAGATAAAGGCTTAAAGCAGCCATAAAAATCAGACGTCTTGCCGTAAAGTTTTCCATGCGTCCCTTATTGATCAATAATATATAAATCATGGCACCGATCACTGCAAAAATCGCACCAGAGGCTCCTGCCGAAACCACATTGTCCATTTTGATAATCTCATGGTAAACGGACAGGATATTTGCACCCACACCTCCCAGAAAATAGAGCAACAGGTATTTCCACTTACCGATACTTCGTTCCAGACAGTCTCCGAGAAAAAGCAATACCAGCATATTATTTCCCAAATGCTGAATCCCGAAATGAAGAAACATGGCACTGACCAGGCGAAAATATTCCTTGCCTTCTACAATTGCAGGGGCATAAGCAGCACCCCATCTGTACATGTGCATGGTATCCAGTGCCGAACCTGTCATTTCCACTGCTGCAAACACCAGCAGATTCAGCGAAATCAATATCGTGTTCACCGGTGCCTGCTTTCTGCTTCTGATAAAACGTCTGAAATCACTTTCTCTTTCATATTGTGGTGGTTCCTGATGATATGGATTCATATATACACCTTTTCTTTCACTTTATTGTGTTGAATTAATGTGTTACTATTATAAATCTTTTCTCCTCTTATTGCAACCCATGGCTCCTTTCCCCACCAAGAAATACATACCGAAATTTTTCCTGTGCAAATACGATGATATCACCATTTTCCAAGCCATATTCTTGTTCGGGATCAAGCCAGGTATTATTGAGCATCGTTCCATTTCTGGAATTAATATCCATAAGAAAATCTTTCTGCTCTTTTCTGACGATTTTCGCATGCAAACGGCTGACTGTAGGCACATTCAGCCAAATATCCACATTTTCTCTCCATTTTCCAATGACTGTGATTTCCCTCTCAAGAACATACCTCTCTGGATTTTCTTGTCCCAGTTTTTCTAAATATGCCTGTGTTGTTCTCCTCTCTCTTAGAAGCATGGTTGCTCCCATTTCTTCTTCATATCCATCCGCAATTTCTTCCTCTTGAACTTCCGTTTCCTGAATGTACTGTGTACTCTCCAACCTTTCTTCTTTGTTCTTTCGGGATTTCCAGAAATATATACCTCCTATCCCTCCTCCCACCACAACTGCTATTCCTGCTGCCGCAAGAAAATAGAAGGAAGCAGATATTCTGATATTTCTCACTGCCCAGAATACACCTGCCGCTGCAATTACACAGACTATCGTACCGATTTTTCCGAGAATCCTGTTTTCTTCCCCCTCTTCTTCTTTGTAAAAATCATCAAGAATCCTCTGACGCTCTTCTTGCTCCTCGCCTTCCTCCTGTACGCTGTCTTCCCACCCAGAATGTACCGATTTTTCCTGTGACGCATACATCTGTTTCTTCAGAGCATCCATACGCATATTAGATTCTGTTGATTCCTTATATATTCCATATCCCAGTGCAACAGCCTCTTTGTCTGTGTGGTCTATTTTGGGTAAAATATATTCTGTCAACTGTCTGAATTCTTCCTCGATTCTGCCTTCTAAGGCAGGAATCCAGACAAAGTAATATTCTTTGTTTTCTTTGCTGCAAAAAATGCAGGAGGGCTGCAGCAACAGATAATCCCGGTTCAGTAAGTATTCATCCAAAGCCTCCATTATTCTAAGCACACTAATCAGTAAATTTTCCAATTCTTTCCTGTCAAATTTTTTATTTTCAAACAGATTTTTCAGGCTTTGACAGCCTGTGATTTCATAATAAAACAACTCTTCCCCATTCACTTTCTGAATCTTGCACGGAAGCAGGCCATGAACCTGATTTTCCAACAGTATACGTGTCTGATAGGTATCTCTTTCTCTGATTTCTTCCCCGCTGATCACCATATAGGTATCATTCATACTTCTCTTATAAGAAATATCCATTGCTTTTCCCTCCTCTCTTTCTCATCTCTCCCTATCTAAAATTCTTCTGGTTTTCTGCACTTTTTCAATAAACAATACCGGTCTTATGACCTTACTCCTGATAACGGCCTTTCTGTGCCAGCTAAGGTTTTGAAAAGGTATTTTCAAATTTTTATCAAACGAAACAATGATTTCTCTTTTACTTCCCGACACCTGATACGCATCGATTCTGGCTCTCTCCTTTTCTTTTGCCTTACTCACACCGTCTATCTGCCTGCTGACTGCCATTGTGCTGCCATAAACCGCAGTTTCACATGCTCCGGCAGTGTCCCACACCCTCATGTAACTTCCCATCAAAAGCAAAAGAGAGGCAAAGATCACCAGAAGCCAGATACCGCTGATCAATGCCATTTCAACGGTATAACTGCCTTTTACACGCCTGTCCATAGTCCTGTACCTGCCATTCCCAAAAACAAAAAAGGAACAAATGCAATCTCACTGTTCCTGCTTCTTCCCCGAATCATCACAAGATAAATCGCTGCCCCCATGGCTCCAAGAAATGCAATCCCCAGTATTCCCAAAGTATCCCAAAATCCCATCGAAAATCCTAAAATCAGCGTAAGATATCCATCTCCGTATCCGATCGCTTCTTTGGATGCTCTGCTGATAAGCAACATGGCCGCTCCCGGCAGAATTCCTGTGATGCACCATAAGAGCCCTTCCGTCAGACTTTCTTTTTGTCCTGCCCTGTACCAGATTTCATAAAGCAAAACAATCGCTGCATACAACTTAATTTTCCACCATGAGATTCTTTTTTCTCTCCAGTCTTCCACACTGCACATTCCAAGCATCCACATATGTATCAGCCATTTTACTGTCATTGTCTCCCTCCACATCTTTCACAGGCATGAAGTGCCTCTGTCTCTGATTTTTTTACCATTTTTACACTCCTTTTGATTCCTCCACATTGTGCATTACTGTGATAAGCAGTTCCCGCTTGAGTGATATAAACCATTCCGTGGACAGTTCCTTGCCCGATGCAGCTTTCGCAGGGATGATACCGCTCTCCATAATGGTTTCTTGCACCTTGAGCATGCTCGGAAGTTACTGTTTCTACGGAAAGATTCAAATGAGTACAAGATTCCGAAATGTGATACACACTTTCCCAATCTGTTATGTAAACCATTTCTTTATCTTCGCTATTGCCATACAGTTTACCTTGAAATCCCTTCCAGGCTCTTGCCTGTCCTTCTACTTTGACAGCAACCGGGAATATCGGAAAGATTCCCGAAGGAACCTGATAAAAAAAGGATGCCCGTAAAAACACAATATCCTCTCGATAATCAGAACCCAGTAACTGTATCCCATCGATCCCCCCTTTAACCCCTGATAATACTTCTCCTTCAAGCCTTTCCCGTATCTTTCTGCTGCCATACGCAATACAGATTCCATCATTCACGATTCCAACCGGTGACTGTATATCACCGGGACTGCAATAAGCATACATGCCCAATTCCTTTGCCCCTTCGCACAAGAAGGTCTGTACTAACACAAAAACCCGGTAAAGATCCAGCATTCCTGCGATTAAAACAACCGCTATAAAGAAAAAGGGCAGAACAAATGCACTTTCCACAGTAAGGCTTGCCTTTTCCTGAAGAGAGCTTTCCTCCTTAATCTTTTTTTCTGACTTTCTGTGTTTCATTTTCCTGCCCCTCTTTCTCACATATCATAGGTGTAACTTCGATCTGCCTGCCATTTTTTCCCTTCCGGTCCCTGAATCTGAAAAGAAAAAGATACTGCATCTGTACAGGTATCTATAGAAAAATTTTCTTTTCCGGGAAGCATCCTCAGATTCAGTTCCATTACATCCAAAGCCCTCATCACTGTTTTTTCCTTAGAAGACATAGAAAACAGAATTCTTAAATACTCTTCATAGTCAAGCCCTGTGCTTTCTGTGCTCACATCTCTCACTCCGAGATTGCTTAATTGAGTTCTCCAGGAAGTACGGTTCTTCATCAACGGCACCTTTCCCCCTGCCAGAAGACATCTTACATCTGAAAGACTCTCCACATAGGCCCATCCTGCCGCCAGAATAGCCTGCACCAGAACCATTCCCTCTGGAATCAAAGTCAAAAATGACAGTGCCGCCGCACAGGCTTCCAATTCTGCTCTTCTTTGGCTGTCTGTATATAAATAAGCAATATTCGCTGCTTCTCTCATCAGAAGAAGGCGGTTTACCACATAGGAAAGATTCTCTTTATCCGATGCTTTTCCTCCAAGAATATACTCCACCTCATAATCCAGAGCCCCGTCTGTCTCCTGATCGATATAGCTGCTCATATGTTCCAGGATATATTCCTGTACCCATAATTTATCAAGTGCAGAATTTCCGGAATCCTGCCATGAAAAATCGCCCATTCCAGTCTGCAATTCCCTCCTTGACACTGTTCCCTGAGCCTCTATTTGCTTCTCTGATATCATACTTCCAGACGGCATTGCCATTCCGAGAAATCCATTATTTCTGATATTCCTGACAATCTCCAGTGGATTATTATTTTCTGATATCCCCTCCATTGGTTCTGTCTCTTCCGGCACATTCTCTGAAATTCCAAAGTCACGAATCTCCTCCTGACGATTTAGAATATTCTTCGATTCCTCCATTCTGTCACGTATCGCTTCTATGGCTGACACCCCAAGATTTTCCTTCATAAAACGAATCATCTGCTGTTGCACAGCCTTTCCTTTTTCGTCAGATGCAAGCCTGAATCCATCGATTCCACATGCCAAAACCCTGCATCTTGTGAGACCGGAAGACAGCACCGGTTTCATGTAATACTCCATCTGATTAATCATCTGTGCCGGATTCATACTGCCGTTCCCATAACTGCCGTCCAGAAAGAATAAATGGTACTGCTCCAGCAGTTGTTCATCGTATTCTGAAAACAAAGAATACAACCCTACATCGATTCCGTTGACAGCCTGTGCTCTTCCACAGGCTATTCTGGATGCCTGCAATCCTGCTGCCACCAGGGACAGCAGAATCAACATCATCAGGCTCATGGTCACTGTCATGCTCCCCTTCTTTTTCTTCACACTTCCACCGCCTACACACTATTACTTTGTTTCGTGATTTTCGACAAAATATTCTTCACCAGACTGGTTAGCTGCTCTTTAAAAATCAGAACAAGACCAATCAAAACCACCAGAATTAAAATAATCTCCACAACTCCTACTGCGTCTTCCTCCAGCCAAAATTCCTTCAACAACTTCATACTCTTTCCTCCAATCTTACATAAAATTCAAAAAAGCCGGTACTACAAGAATGATCAACACTACCACCAACTGCATTACCATGGGAAGCAGCAGTTTAATTGCTGCCTCCTCCCCTTGCACTCTGGCACTGCGTTTTCTTTCCTCCGTAACAGAGGCAGCTTCCCGCTCTAACAGTTCCAGCAGATTTTCATTCCCTCTTCTCAGATTTTGTACCAAAAGAACCGAAAGCATCTTATACTGAGAAATCCCATACCGTTTCCCCATCCGCTCATAAGCCTCTGCCTCATACATCCCTCCTTCCATTTCTCTGCATGTCTTCACCACCTCCTCATATGCAGCCCTCTCTCCCAAATGATACTTATCTCGATTTCTCAAATACCCGGCAGCAAGTTTTTCCATTGCTTTGCGGATAGAGAATCCCGCTCTCAGAAACAATACCAGTTTTTCTACAATATCCGGATAATCCGCCTGCATTTCCTTTTTCTTTTTCTCCTCTTTCTTCTTTTCTTTCTCTTTTTCCAAGGGTTTTACTCCAAGCCCCAGAATCAGTGAAAGAAAACACACCAGAGGACCTTTATACTCTTTTTCTTTTTTATAATGTATCTTTTCTCCGTCCAGCGTATCAGGAAGCAGAAGACTTTTTCCTCCTTCCTGACTGATTTCTTCTGCTTTCTTTTGAATTTTCTTCTCCAATGACTGATTTTCGCTGAGAACAGGTGGAAACACAGTTACCTTCTTCATCCAGATTTCCTCTTGATCTTCCAGGGAAATCGTACAATACAACTCTGTCTCTTCGCCTTGTACACTCACTTCTTCTCCAATCCTCCCCTCCCAGCTCAGCACATCCGGCCATCCGGTGCTCCAGGATAAGGTCACCGGGCTGCCTTCTATTTCTTCCGGAAATTGCACATTTTTTCGAATCTCTCCTGTCCCTTTTGTCTGCTCCTCATACCATTGTTCCAGTTCTTTTTTCGCATCCTTGATATAATCCAGAACTTCCTGTTCCTGATAATGCTTTTCCTCCACATAAATATGAATTTCCTCTTCTCTGTTCCCGGTCTGTACAGTAAGACGCTGTTCATATCCTCCCTCTCCATAGGGATTTCTAGCAAGCCGGTCCGTTTCTGTATCCTGACTTTCCTGTATCCAAATCCCGGTGCCCAAAAGAGTTCCACCCAACACGATGACTGTGGTCAGATATTTCCTAAACTTCAATCTCTGTTAACCTCACTCCCCATAGAAACGCAAACAGATACAAGCCCAAACAAAATGTCATCACACAGATTCCCACTTCTGTATGATAAAGAATGTCCAGAAATCCCGGTGAAGTAAGCCGCATATATAAAATAATCCCCAGTGGAATCACACTCATGATTTTCTGCTCCATTTTCTTGGATGCCAGAATCGTATCAATTTCTTTTTTTACCTGAATTCTCTCCTCCATGGAACGAATACATTTTTGCAGAATTTCCTTCATATTTCCTCCCATCTTTCTGGACTGCACCAGAATATCAGAAAAATTCAATATATCTTCCACTTTGCTGCGGATTCCCAGGTCATATAACAATTCCTCCAGAGAAACACTGTGTGTCAGCTGAATTTCCATATAGGCAAATTCCATAGTCATCTCTGCTGTTTTTCCATATATTCTCTCCAAATCTTTTCTTGTTTCTCTCACCGCATTGTCCAGAGAATATCCTGCTGCTATTCCCACCTGCAAAGCACCAAGAGCATCTTTAAACTGATAATGAATCCTCTTTTTCCTCAATTGGATCTGCTGCCTTTTTCTCTGCCGTACATACCAGGCAGAAACAGGAAGGATAAAAAGGAACACGGCTGCACTTTGATAAAACAAGTAATTTATGGTGCCGCACAAAACTACTGCCTCTGTGATATACTGTACCCACTGTTTCCAGGAAAGATGATAAACATCATAATCTATTTTTTCTCCTGCATGCTTCATAAAGAAATCCCCGCCTTTCCCAGTTTTTCTCTGTGTATCAGTTCTCCCACCTTTTCCAGTTCCTGTTTTCTTATAAACAATGGGTTCAACAAAATTTCTCCATCACACATTCTGTCAATCTCACAGATTTCCAGCACCTTCCTGCTCTTATCCCGCATTCTTCCAAGATGAATAAAAATATCGAATCCTGAGAGTATCTGTCTGCGGATCACCGGAACAGGAAGATCGATTCCCATAAGAACCATGGTTTCCAATCTGCTGATCATATCTTTGCAGCTATTGGCATGAATCGTAGACAGACTCCCGTCATTTCCTACATTTACGGCCTGCAAAAGCTCTGCCGCTTCCTTGGAACGTACCTCGCCTACAATAATCCTGCTTGGACGCATTCTCAAACATGTTTTTAATAAATCGCCTATGGAAATCTCCTGATTTTTTTCCATATTGGCCTGCCTGCACTCCAGGCGTACCAGATTCGGAATCCCCTGAAGCTGAAGCTCTGCATTATCTTCAATGGTAATCACTCTTTCATCCTTCGGGATATACTGGGACAGTGCATTTAAAAATGTAGTTTTACCTGCTCCGGTCCCTCCGCCGATCAGGATCGTATACCCTGCCTGAATCAAAGCCTTCAAAACCTCTGCTGCTTCTTTTGTAAGACTGCCCATTTCCAGAAGTTTCTCCATAGTAATGGGATCATTGGGAAATCTACGAATAGTCAGAATGGGACCGTCCAGTGCTACCGGTGCAATTACCGCATTGATTCGCTCTCCATTCTTTAATCTGGCATCTACAATAGGCTGCAAAGTATTAATCACCCTGTTACAGCGTGAAGCCATCTGCTGTATTACATCATCCAGTTTTTCAGGGGAAGAAAAGCTTTTATCCCACGGGAAAATTTTTCCGTTTTTTTCAATAAAGATCTTATCCCAGCGGTTTACCATAATCTCTGTAACGGTATCATCCTCCAAAAGTTCCTCCAGCACATCCATTTTCCTTACAGAACGAAATAACTCTCTGCGAAGCACTTCTCTCCTGGAAATGGGCATATAAGTTCTTCTGCAGTAATCTCCTATCAAACCGTCAATATTCTCCATCACCCCCTGATCTGACTCCTCCCAGGTGTTCTCCAGACGCTCCATAAGCTGTTTCCTCAGAATGAGAAATTCTTCCCTTTCCCTGTCCTTTCCCTTATTTTCTTTCATTGGTCTTCAACACCTTTCTTACATAACTTCCCCATTGTCCCCAGACTAAGGTCTGCACAAAACCACTGTCGTGGACATTTGGACAACAAATCGGAAGCCTGATTTCTCTTATTTTCTCTTCTATTCCGCCACAGTTCTCCATAATTTTCCGAAACTGCATCATCTTACACCTGGACAGCCAGTCATCCAGCACCGGCACATAGATACACCTGCACATTCCTAAAATCTGAAAAACATGCTCCACCGAATTCCCCACATCTAATAAGACTGTTTCGTAGTTTCTTCCTGATCTGAGCAACTCAAACAAACGTATCCATTCTGAAAATTGAATTTCCCTGATATCTTCCGGGGAGACCGCAGGCGGAATATAATCCATTTTTCCCATGGTTTTCACAAACTTTGGAATCTCTTCCGATCCCAGTGTCTCCTGGCATCTGAGCCGATAAAAAAAGTCTGTGAGGTTCTCTGCACCTTCCAGATGAAATAAGGTTTCAAACCCGGAATAGTCCTCCATATTAAGATAGAGAACCTGTTTTTCTTCTCCCAGAATCTGACCTGCGGTCAGAGCAAACAGGGTTTTAGAACAACGTCCAACCGGAGAATAAATGCCGATCATATCCAATTTTCGGCTATTCACCGCATCTGATACAGGGGAGGTATGCTCCACATAATATGCCATTACCTCCTGAATCACAGATTCCGCTGACTGATATTTATAAACGGTCTTGTGTCCCTCCTGCTCCTGCTGCTTTTCCTCGGAAAGCAGGATCACATTCTCTGCTCCCAGTTTTTCAATCTGTTCATCCACATCTCCTTCTGCAATCAATAAAATCTCCGGTGGATTATGTCCTGCATAGGTACATAGTTTTTCTACATCGGTAAACGCCTCTGCCTCAAAGGGCACTTTTTTTCTGCTGTTTAAATATTCCGCAAAATTACAGGCGTATTCTCCTTCTGTGTCACACACAGCAATAATATTTTTCTTCAATAAAATCCTCCCACATAAAGCATTACTCCAAGGAGAACAGGAACCGTAAAATGAAAATTTTCAGCTTGTTTCCCCTTTTTGATATAAGGAGAGTGCTGCCCTGTTCTCCCGTATTGATACAAATAATGAAAAAAATAAAGACATCTTTCTTTTAGATTCCCACAGGAAATAAGAAATGCGAAAGATAATAACGCTCCCAGAAAAAAGGAGCAGACCATCACTCTGACAATCCTTTCATATCCTAAAATACTTCCCAAAACGCAGAAAAGCTTAATATCTCCTGCACCTAACATCCTGAAATAAAACAAAGGAAGCAACAGAAAAAAAGGGACAAGAATTCCAAGGACATAGATCATCATTCCTCTTGCAGAACAAGTCCTGATTTGATAATACAAACCAAGTACCAGCCCCATACAGATAAAACCATTCACCACCCTTTCCAGTAGAAAGTCCATTAACACGGCAATACCGCTAATGACCAATACAAGCCAAAGCTCTACTGTCAAACAACCACCTCTCTTTGAAATTTGTAATACCTTTTGGATAAATTAGCTGAACAGCTATATGAAATAAAATGATTTGTTTAAGATGACTCTGATTATACCTGCTGAAACTATGTTTGTAAAGAAAAAAACCTCAAAAAAAAGCGATTTGGGTAGACTATACAAAATTACTGTTTGCATTACCGTTAATTTTCAGTTAAAATAATTAATAGAAGCGGGAATACCCGTATGGAGTAAGGAGTATAGGTTATGGGACTCATTGTATTTTTAGGTGACAGTATTACAGATGCTGACAGAAAAGAATCTCCCAATCAATTGGGGCATGGTTATGTAAATATATTTTCTGAAAAAATAAATCATCAGGATCAACAATTAAATATTATAAATAAAGGGATTGACGGACAATTCACAGAACAGATTGCACAGTCTCTTCAATCGGAATGTATTTTTCTTCATCCGGACTATGTAAGTATTCTGGTTGGAATTAATGATATCGGACTTTTGGTAGCTTCCGATGTTTCTGAGCAGGAAAAACTCTATATGCTGGAGGACAGTATTCGTGCCTACCATGAAATGTTGTTTGATCTCTCCAGGGAAACTACGGCAAAAATCATTACTTTGGAGCCTTTCATTTTTCCAAAAGACGGTGCTTTTGAAGAATGGATCCCCTGGCAGAAAAAAATGTCCAAAAACATTCACAAGCTGGCAAGAAACTACGGGGCTTCCTTTGTGCCACTCCAGGAACCTTTAGAACAAAAGATCAAAGAGCTTGGTTATGATGCCATTACCACAGACGGCATGCATCTTACCGATACAGGTCATGAAATCCTCGCTGCACTGGTAAAAGAAGCTTTTGATCTTTAAAAAACTCATAGCTGACATCCTGGCATCTGCACAGCTATACGCTGTCGCAGATGCCTCCTTTTTATTCATGCACGGCAATAATGTTTTTAAACTGTGCTTTTACAACCCCTGCCAGTTTTTCCGGATTCACCTTTAGAGTGGTACCGATCCGGCCTCCACTGATATAAATCTGTTCAAAGGCAAGGGCACTTTCATGAATAACCATAGGATATAATTTTTTCATACCAAGAGGACTGCAGCCCCCTCTCACATATCCTGTTACTTTTGTAATATCTTTCACATGTATCATTTCTACTGATTTTTCTCCCACAGCTTTTGCCGCTGTTTTCAGATCGATTTCTTCTGCAATAGGAATCACCAGCACATAGTATTCCTTACTTTTCCCCTGAACAACCAAGGTCTTAAAAGACTGCTCCACAGGTGCTCCTGTAATTTCTGCGGTATGAAGACCGTCAATAAATTCGTCACATTCATATTGAATCGCCTCATAAGGAATCTTATTTCTTTCTAATATTCTCATGGCATTGGTTTTGATCTCGTTTTTCTTCATCTTCCATACCTCTTTTCTTTTCTGCTTTTTACAGCATACAAATCTGTCTGTTTTTTGTCAATCTTTTCCTGCATAAAAAATATCTGCTGACACAAACTATTGTCATGACCATAAAACAATCCGCAAAGGAGAGCAACATGAAAAACAACACCCCCTCATCTCAGGACAAATACCTGGTGGAAGCCACTTCCGCTCATGACTTGGACGGCTGTGCAACAACAGAAGCAACCGGATTAATCCCTTCTATGCCAGAAGATAAATCGCAGTTGGATTCCTACAAAGAAATCCTCCCTTATTCTCCGGACTGTTATGTAGAGAAAAAGGGCTGCCGTAAGTAAATACGGCGCCCTCTTTCTAATTATTTTCACTGTCTTCGTCTGCACTTTCTTTATCTTCCGTATCATCTTCCTGTGTCTTGCCATCCTTTAGCTCGCCTATGGCGTCTGCCGCTTTCTCCAGAGCCCTCAGACTGAATCCCGTATCTGTATCTTCCTCACCGTCATCCGATTCCTGATCATCTCCGTCTTCCTCTTCCTCTGAAGTATTCTGCTTCCGGCTTGCATGTTCACTTGCCAGTTCCTCCGAATAATCAGAGAGTTTATAAATACCGGCTTCTGAAAAGTCTGAATTATAATGCATGACCAGAGGAACAAGAGAATAGTCCTCAATGCTGATTTTTCCGCTGTCCGCATTTTTCTTGATGGTAATGTCTGCCATACCGCCTAAAAGATTTTCCAGTGCTGTCTGTCCACTGGCAAAATTTCCAAGTGAATAGTACACCAATGTTTTACCTTTGTCTTCTCTTGTAAGCAGCTCATATCCTTTCAAAATATGAGGATGTGAGCACAGAATAATGTCTGCTCCCTGCTCGGACAGAAAACTTACCCTGTCAAGCAGCTTTTCATCCGGCTCCGCTGAATCAGACTTGCCCCCATGAAGTGTTACAATGGTCAAATCTGCCTCTTCCTTTGCTGCTTCCAGGTCAGCCTTCACATTTTTCTCAGAATAAAGATTAATCATGTATGTTTCATCTTTTTCAATCTTATGATTTTCGCTGAGCAAGGTGCTGTAATTCAACAGAGCAATCTTAAAGTTTTTCACATTACGGATTTCGTAATTTTTTTCTTCTTCATCACTGTGAATTCCCAGACGTGTGATTTCCGGATAATTCTTCTTCCAGAAAGATACGGAATTAATGATACCGTCGCTTCCCTGATCAAAAATATGCTCTGTTGCATGTGTCACAACGTCAAAGCCTGCTGCTGCCAGTGCATCACCAACTTCCGTAGGTGTAGCAAAGTCAGGATAGCCTGCTACTGCACTGTGGCTTTTCACAAAAGGTGTTTCCTGATTTACAAAAGCCACATCTGCATTTTCGATATCTTTCTTTATATTCTCATAGAGAAAATCAAAGTTCCAGTCATTTTTCTTTCCTGCCTGAATAATTGCATCGTGAATCATATTATCCCCTACTGCAACCATATGAAGCGTATTATTTTCCTCTTCTAATCTGGTAGCTTCTTCTTCCTGCTGTTTCTTTTCCTTGGCCTCCTGGGCTTTTTTTTCGGCAATCTTACCACGAATCGTCACAACCCCGGCAATGATCGCTGCCAGCAAAAGTACCAATCCTACTGATGCCAGGATCAGTCTTCTTCTCATAACCTGACGTCGCCTTTTTCGCTGTCTTGCAATTCTTCTGCGTCTTTCTAACTCACGTTGTCTTTCTTCCTCTTCTCGCCTTCTCCTTCTGTGCTGGTCACTCATACTCTAAATCCTTTCTTGTATATCTTTACGAAAATATACTTCTTATCCCTTATTTTTTCTATTTGCAAATCCATATAAAGCGTTGTATTATAAATCCTGCTAAAATGTGAACAACTTATTTCTCATTTATTAACTACCATAATAATATGAAAGTGAAGATTATGTCAACGAAATCAAGGAATTATTTTTTAGACAACTATAAATCATTGTTAATCGTCCTGGTAGTCACAGGTCATTTTATCGAGCCCTGCTACAACGACAGCCCGATTCTGCAGCTTCTGAAATGGGTGATTTTTTCTTTCCATATGCCTGCGTTTATCTTTATCTCCGGATATTTTTCAAAAAAGAAAATGTCCTTTGAAAAACTGATACAAAAGCTTGTCATCCCTTATCTGGTATATGAGATGCTTTACTATCTCCTGTATGTGTGTGTCATTCATAAAGATACCGGACTTTACCTGAATCGTCCGAAATTCTCTCTCTGGTATCTCATGGCATTGTTTTTTTGGAGAATTGCCACACCTTATATCCGCAAAATCCCAGGCAATATTTTCGTTGCCATTACTGCCGGACTGCTGATCGGTTTCACACAGCTTGGAAACTTCTTCAGTATTCCTCGGACATTGTTTTTCTATCCTTTTTTCCTGGCAGGATATTATTTTCAGGAAGACTGGTTTGAAACCGTCCGGAAAAGCTGGAAGCCTCTTACAGCAGGACTTGCAGGTTTTCTGACTCTCTTTCTTGCAGGTATTGCTGTCAGCGGCATCCACATTACACCCCACATCTTTTACGGGCGTTATTCCTACCAGGATATGGGACTGACTCCTGGAACCGGTATTCTGGTACGCCTTGGGTGTTATGGAATCTCTTTCCTGATGGTGTTTGCGGTCTGTGCTCTCATACCCGCAAAAAAGCATTTTTTCTCTATCCTGGGTGTACGGACCATGCCAATTTATCTTTTCCATGGGCTTGTATATAGTGTATTAAAATCAACACCGATCTTAAAGAATATTGACACTCTGCCGGAAATTTTCCTGCTTCTTTTTGCCTGTATTCTTTTATCCTTTGCTCTTGCTTCAAAGTATCCGAACCAATTTGTAAGCAGGATTTCCTCTCTGCCGGTGAACTTCCAAAACCCGATATCCGGCATGCGGTTTCCCCCTGTTCCCTCTCTGGGAGGACGGCATCATGCACAGTAAGAAAAAGCGCCGGCATCATTGTTTTTCAATGACGCTGACGCTTTTTTTATCCTAAAGGCTTCAGTCCCGGTAATCTTCTTCACATTCTTTACAGCATTCTTCCTTACTGCAATGAAAATGAAGAAGTGTGTCTGACACCCTGGTACAGGTAGCCTTGGCATATTCCACCCTGTGCTTTGCTGTCTTCTGATCTTTTGGACATTGAACCTCATATTCCCTGGAATATTTCATAGCGATTCACCTCTATCAGCCGATTCCTTTGTAGATCAGCCCCAGAATAAATACAATAACAGATAACGGAACATAAATGTATTTTGCTGAAAACTTAAACAATTTTGGCAATGGTTTCTTTCTTCCTATCTCCAGCTCTTCTTTGATTTTATCAAATCCAAGAATATAGTAAATGGAAACAGCACCAAGCACTGCTCCAAACGGAACAACAATGATCGTGATGAAATCCATCCACGGTCCTACTTTGGACTCAGAACCAAGCATAAGACCAACCAGCAGGGTAATGCCTCCGCAGAAAAACACGGAATGATTTCTTTTCAGATTGAATTTATGCTGCCAGCTCTCAATCACAGCTTCAAACATATTGATCAAAGATGTGATTCCTGCAAAACAGACAGACAGGAAGAAAATAACCGCAAATAACCTTCCAAACGGCATCTGTTTGAAGATATTCGGAATGGTAATAAACATCAGAGACGGACCTGCTGTCGGCTCGATTCCGAATGCAAATACAGCCGGCATAATAGCAAGAGCTGCCAGCATCGCCGCAATGGTATCAAACACAGCCGTCTGCATGGATGCTTTGGGAATATCTTCTTTTTTGCTGAGGTAAGAACCGTAAACAATCATACCGGAGCCTGTGATAGACAGAGAGAAAAACGCCTGTCCCATAGCCATGACCCAGGTATCCACATTGGCTAATGCCTCCCATTTTGGAACAAACAGGAATTTATATCCCTCAGATGCTCCCGGCAAAAATGCCACACGGACTGCTAAAACCGCAAATAAAACAAAAAATAACGGCATCAGGATCTTATTCGCTTTTTCAATCTGAGAAGCAGCTCCCAGCAATAAAACCAGAACTGTCACAGCAATCACTAAGATGTGGAAGGGAATATTTCCCATCCATGCGGTCACCTGCCCAAAATATTCTGCGGAATCCTGCTCTAAGACAGTATTTGCTGCGGAACCTGCAAGGAATCGGAAAACCCATCCGATAATAACAGAATAACCGATAGCAATTCCAAGAGAACCGAGAAGCGGGATCCATCCAAGGATTTTCCCTACAACTCCCAGATTTCTGGATTCCCAGCAATGTACATAGGAACCTAATGTTCCGGTACCCACTTTTCTTCCAATGGCGAACTCTGCGGACAAACCGACAAATCCAAACAGTATAATAAAAAAGATATACGGAATTAAAAATGCGGCACCTCCGTATTCGCCTAAACGGTAAGGGAACATCCAGATATTTCCCAAACCTACTGCCGACCCTACACAGGCCAGCACAAACCCAAAGGAGCTGGTAAAACTCCCGTTTTTATGTTTGCTCATAACCTTCCTCCCATTTTTGACTTTAAATCTATAAACTACGTCCCTTTAATGTATCAAAGAAGCATGGAAAAGTCAACAATTTCCCTCTCTTTTCTTTGCAATTTCAACAGGAATCTTTTATAATGATTTTATCTGCAGTATTTTTCGTCTGCATACGCAAAAAACAAAAGAAACGGGGAATTTTTACACATGGACACATTTATTTTTATCCTTGAGATCATAGGCACCATTGCTTTTGCCTCTTCCGGTGCCATGGTAGCCATCGAGAAAAAAATGGATATCTTCGGGGTGAACATCTTAGGAGCCACCACTGCTGTCGGGGGAGGAATCATGCGTGATATCATCCTGGGCTTAACACCGCCTACCGCTTTTGCAAAACCGGTTTATATCCTGTTTGCAGTCGCTACCTCCACGCTGCTGTTTTTTATAATATATATCAATCCTGATATCATTCACTCAAAGATCAAATGCAAATATTATGACCGAATCATGCTCTGGTGCGATACATTGGGACTAGGTATTTTCACGGTACTTGGTGTTCAGACCGCTTCTAAATTTGTCCGGGAAAACATGTTTTTCTTTGTCTTTATCGGCGTTCTGACCGGTGTGGGCGGCGGTGTCCTCCGTGACATTATGGCAAGAGAGACTCCTTATATCCTGGTAAAACAGATTTATGCCTGTGCTTCCATTGTCGGTGGAATTGTCTTTGTTCTCTGCAGAAGAACCAGTATGACAAACATGACCGCCATGCTGATCGGAATGGCTGTTACTGTGATCATCCGTTCCCTGGCAGCACATTATGACTGGAATCTTTTGCGGATTCATTGACTCTGAAAAAAATCATGTTATACTAAAACATGTAATTGCAGGAGCTGAAAGATATTCATAAAAAAGGAGATGTTTGAAAATGAGCAAAATTGATGAAGTCAGAAAAGCAATGGTTGAAGCTATGAAAGCAGGAAATAAAGAGCGTAAAGAATCACTTTCCATGCTCTTATCTGCATTGAAAAACAAAGCCATTGACAAAAGAGAAGACCTGACAGAAGCCGAAGAAAACGAAGTTGTATTAAAAGAAATCAAACAGACAAAAGAAACACTGGAAATGACGCCGCAAGAGAGAACAGACCTTGTAAATGAATGTAAAAACCGCATTGCGGTGTACGAAGAATTTGCTCCTAAAATGCTGAGTGAAGATGAAATTAAAGAGGTCATCCAGGGTGTCTTAGGAGAACTCGGTATTGACGCTCCTACAGGAAAAGACAAAGGAAAAATCATGAAAGTCCTGATGCCTAAGGTAAAAGGAATCGCTGACGGCAAACTGGTAAACCAGGTGCTGGCATCCATGATGCAGTAAATTGAAAATAGGAAATGATTGGAAAAACCGCAGTTTCACAGGGAATTTCTCCCCGGAAACTGCGGATTTTTCTTGCTTTTATCACTTTACTTTCATACAGAACTCACCAAAAAATTCAAGATATCCATCGTTCAGTCCCTTCGTTGGAACGATATACGTTAAATGCACTTCTTTCTTTGAATGCGGTTTTAATTTTGCATAATAAATTTTATTATCTGGATTATCAGGAATACCGCCTTCTATCCCAACAGGCATTTCTCTTATCTGACAATGATCAGCTTCCATAACCGGACTCCAAAACAGAGGAAATACCGGAAGTTCTTCCCACAATTTGTCTGTGGTGTTTTCTAATTTTACAATAACTTCCATCTCTTTTTTCGAAGCTTCGTCTTTCACATTAGAAACTACGATATCTGTCACCTGAAGACTGCATCCTTTTGCATATTCCGGATACTCTATTTTATCTCCGATTTGAACCGTTTTTTTCTCAATTTCTTCTTTTTTCATTTTAGGAAAATCCTCTTTTTCATAAATTTTTATATGTTTTCCTATCTTTAATACTTCTTCTTTTGAAATGAAATGTGCTACAAATATCTGAACAATATGCCCCTTTTTTTCATCAAACAACAGCATATTCCATCGGTATCCGTTCCCTTCTCCTCTGTCAACCAACAGATTCTTTGTGTTTCCTGTTTTCCAGATCTCATAGGCTTCATATGGAAGTTCCTCTTCTTCCATCCCATTACTTTCTGCAATAGAAATACCTTCCGCTGCCCAAACTCCTCCAAGAGAATACCTTCCTACATCCCATTCTTCATAACCATCTGGTAAATATTCTGGAACAGCAATGATTTCTTCACTTTCCTTCTTTCTCTTCACCTCTACAGAAAGTTTTTTTATTATATTTTGTTCTTTGATTTCTACCTGGATTGCCCTGTTATTTTTTGCCGTTGCATATGCAGTAAATGAAATTCCCGACACGATCATCAGAACTGCCGCTGTCTGAAGAATCCGTCTGATTATGCGATTACGAAAGACTGTTTTTTTCTTATTTTGTTGTTCTGCCAATGATAATAATTCCTGTTTTTTGTGCTGATATTTTTCTGAAAAATCATGCTTTTCTGCTCCTTTGGAAAGCTGTTCTTCTATTTCCTGTCCGAGTGCAGCCAGCATCTGGTCTAATTTTTCCTGTTTCATCATCCGATTCCTCCTCCCATTCCAACCGGTCTGTCAGAAGCTTTCTTGCCCGCTCCAGCCTTTTGTTTACATTCCCTTCACTGATTCCTAAAATACTCCCTGTCTCTTTTGCTGAAAATCCATAGTAACACCGGAGCTTAATAATCCCCCTGTATTCTGCAGGAACTGTCTGCAACAATTGCTGAATAAATTCTCTGTCCTCCACAGACTGGATGAATGTGCAGGTATCTATTTCCTGTTCCTTCTGCTCTGACATCCATTGATTCTGCCTGTGATTCCTGCGGTACTGGTCAATTGCTGTGTTCCGCACAATTTTCAAAACAAGCTTCCGTGTATTGGGGCTGTCCGGCCTGTCAATCCTGGGAAGGTATTTCAGAAGTTTTTCAAAGCTGTCCTGCACTGCATCTTCCGCCTGTTCCCGGTTGTTAAGAATCCCATAGGCAATCCGGTACATCCCCTGTTCGTACAGCTCATACATGGATTCCAGCAGCTTTCTAAAGTCCTGCTTTTCCAAGGTTCCCCACCTCCTCTTTTCTCTTTCATAATATATAACGAATACCGGAAGGAAAATCTGACAAAAACACGCTGGCTCTTCGTTTTTTACAAAGTTCCAGCGTGTTATAGTACCCTTTTTCTTTCTCTTTTTCCTCAAATTAGGTTGACTTTATTATTTTATAGCTGACAGCCTACTTTTTTCATGGCATAATAGGCTAAAAAATCTTGTTATAAAAAATGCACCTACCTTTTGCAAAACCTGTTAGGCTATTTTCGTCAATATCTTCCTTTTAGCCTACTTTCTGTGCATATGAAATAGGCTAACAAGTAAAACTTTTCATTTACCACCTACTTCACTTTGTCTTTTATAGGCTAAATCATAAGTCTTTAACTTTTCCACCTATTTCGCTTATTTTTTTGTAGGTGGATTTTTAGAAATTTTGAAATCCAACTGATTTTGATAATTTTAGCTTTCCGTCACTCCGTAATGCTCCAGAAATCGAAGGACTAAATCCTCTGCTTCCCCGGCTGGCACCCAGATATCGGGAGAAATCCCTCGCAGTTCCTCCATATATCCTTCGTCCTCTGGAAATAAGCTTACCTTTCCTGAACCAATATCTACCTGACACGCACTGTTGGGCAAAGAAATTTTTGAGGTCATTCCTATGATTCCTCCCAGTGTATTTTCTCCTACAATCAAGATATTTTCCACATTATAGGCTGAATCCAATAACCACTCAGAGGCAGATGCAGAATATTTTCCCACAAGAATTATCAACATTTTATCATGTTCAACCCAGATTTCTTCTGTATCAGAATGCTCTATCTTGATTCCCTCTTTTGTATCTATTACAGTTTTATGTCCTGAAACAACCTCTCCCGTATACCGTTCCATCCATTCTCCCGGAATATCTCCATCTCCTCCAGTATTAGATCGTAAATCTAAAATAGATACCGGTGCTTCTCTTAATTTTCTTGCTCCTGTTAAAATGAAATCTCTATGTTTTTCATCAAACATATTAAACTGGAAAACTGGAATTTCTCCATCTTCCCACACACGGACAATCTTATTTTTTTCAGGATTTTCTATACTCATCTCTGTATAAATCTGATAGGGCTCTGCCTCCAATTCTTCTGTTTCTCCATTGGTATAATGTAGGGTCAAGGTCTCATCACAAGTCTGTGGTGTCTCAAGAGCATCCCAAAAGTCACAGTCCTTCAATAAAACAGGATAATATACCAATTCCCCCTCCTTAGAAAGAGAACGTTTCATGATTTCATCCAGATTTTCGTACCCTTCCATGGATTTTACCTGTTTCCCATCTGTGGTCTGGTATCCTCTTTCCGTTTTTTGAAAAGCTGTTTCTCTGAAAAAGAAAGGGAATTTGGTGGGATTAGGAAATTTCATGTTAATTTTGAAATGTCCATCCTTCACAAATCGTAGCTGCTGGAGCAAAAGCTGTTCAAAATCTGCTGATTTTATGGACTCCTTCTTCTGCAATTCCTCTTTTATTTTCTCTTCTGCTGCATCAAATACCTTTGTACCGCCAAAGTATTCATAAGGACCATAGCAATCGTGAAACGCATCAAATAAATAGATTACATCCTCTATTGCCTGTTGCTGTGTCAATACTTTTTCCGGATCATATTTTTCCTGAGTGTTATTCAAATAATATTGATTCCTCTGCTCATCATCCACCAAATCCCCTATGTAGTCTGAAACATTGACATCCACTGCCTCTACTTCCTGATGTTTGGCATTCACCTCTTCCATCAGTTCTTCAAAAGTAAGATTTTCTACGGAAGAACATCCTGTGAGACACAGCATGGAAAGGCTTAGAATAACACATAAGCTTCTCTTGAACATTCTTTTTCACTTCCTTTAATTGTACTATTTGCAGATACATTTATTTCTTTTTAGTTTATCACAACACAGTAAAAAAGAACATGATATTTCACGCAATTTTAGTAAATGTAAATACCATGCTCTTAAATAATCGTTTCATTTTCTTGCTTAAACTGTTGAATATCTATGATCTCATCACACTTTTTTAAAACATACGGATCATGGGATATCAGCAGAACAACCGCTTTCTCTTTTTTCTCATGCAGAAATCCTATCAACTGATTGATACTCTCTTTATCTAATGCCGAAGTTGGTTCATCAAGTAAAACTACGCTACTCTCTTTGCTCAAAGCCCTGATAATTGATAATTTCTGCTTTTCCCCTCCTGAAAAATTCGCACCATTTTCATTCATATATTTATTAAGCATATATTCAATGTCAAATATCTTAATCAACTTCTCTTGGTTATGAAGTATCTTTTCATTCATTTCTATTCCAAACTGTAGGTAATCTCTCACAGACATATTAAATAATACAGGATCTTGCTCAAGATATGAAAGCTTAGTTCTACGCATTTGATACATATCCAGTTTTAAAAACTTCACATCATCATAAAAAATCTCACCTGAATATTCCCCTGAAAACAGCCCCATGATTGCATTTAATAAAGTTGTTTTTCCTCCCCCATTCTGTCCACAAATACCATAAATTTTTCCAGCATAAAATTCATAGCTACAATTTTTCAGAACACTTTGTTCTCCATATTGAACCGATAAATTTTTTACAACTATCTTATGAACATTATCAAGTACCGTATTTCCAATTTTTTCTTTTGGTTCATCCATTATTTTCTTTATTCTCTGAAAAGAAACTTTTGTGTCCTGATAAGTACCAGCAAGCCCTAAGAAAAAAGAAACTGACTGAATAATCATATTAAAATATGTATTAATAATGGAAAAATATCCTATACTAAGTTCTCCTACACTTACTTTATATCCGCCAATTCCTACAATACAAAGATAAGCAATGATAATTACAAACTGATTCAGATTCATGAAAATATAATCCACACTTACAGAATGCAGTGCAGCATGTATCATTTTCTGAAAAGATTCTTCCAGCCTTTTTTCCATTTCATGATTTAAAACATTTCTTTTGATATAAGAAATCTTTGTAATTTGTTCTGAATAACGTGAAAAATACTCATTAGATTTTTGTTTTGCCTGTGCCTTGGCTTCATACATCTTCCTTTTATTTATTACAAAAGTAAGAATATAAAACGGAATAAGAGAAAGAATAATAATACTCAAGGTTCTATCTGCCCGAAATACAATCACTGCACTCATAATAACAGTGGCAACCTGGAGAAAAAATTTAACTACATTAGACGTAAAAAATCCAACTATGGTATTGGTATCTTTACTAATCTGGTCTATATAATAAGCACTGTCAATGTTACTATAGTTTTTATATTCTGAGCAAAAAATTTTTTGAAAAATACCATTACTAAATTGATACACCATTTTGTAACTTAACTTCGTAGAAACAACAGCCTGCAAATAACGGAATAACATCTGTATGAAATTCGTTGCTGCAATCACAATGACAAACAGTACAAAAATATTTATTTCCATTCCACTTACTAAATGGTCAATGTAAAGTCCGGAAAGATAGGGCGTAAAAATATTTATGGTCCATAATGTGAAAACTACAAAAATATATTGTATAATTAATTTACGTTGCTGTTTTATGATAAAAGGCATAATCACTCCTAAATAAAATCAATGACATTGGTATTGACATATTGGAAAAGAAGGCAGCAGAACGCTGTCTTCTTTCCATAAAAATTAACTAATACGTACAAAACATGGCTCCGAATTGTCATGTATAATACAACTTACATCTGTTCTACACCAATCTGCACATAGTGTTGCACAATTTGCTGAACAAGATGTATCCTGTGGACACTCATCACATACACGTGGCATAATAGTGCCTGGTGAAACTAAAATCTCCATTTGATTTCCTCCCTTGTTTTAAATTTATATTGATACTGAAAGTTCCATGGTAACTGTCAATATAATATACCTCTGATTATAACTTGCAATTTTGTTGTTCGTGCTTCTGTTTTAACAACGCTTTTGTACATTCTACCAAATACTCCTGCATATAAAATTTCCGCTGCTCACAAACTCTTCTTCCCTCCATACGACTATGGGGGCATCCTCCTATACAAATTGGAAGTAATTTACATTCCTTACATTCATCATAAAGTGTTGGTTCAAATGAGGAATATTTTTCTATCAAATCAGTTCTCTGTAAATAATCATCTCCCAAATTAATGTTCCCAATTGCTTTTTCAGGAATACCAATATCATTCCAACATTTATAGATTTTTCCAGTGTCATCAATCACCCATCCATTACAAGAATCTGCAATGCAATGGTTCATCCTTGCTCTTGGATAAGTTTTTTGTAAAGGTATATGATTATCCATAAGAAATTTTAAGTTGTATTTTGAATACATTTCATCTGAAAAGCATTTATCTTCCTGATAGTTATCATTGTACGGTTCTACTAAACCAAGATATGGACTTACATATTTCAACATATCCTTTTCTCTTAGAAAATTCATGACCTTATTAGCTTCAGCAATGTTATCATAATCAACATTAATTCTTAAACTAATTGGTAATACTTCTTTTACATCCATAATATTTTTCATGATAATATCATAGGTTCCATTGCCATTCACAAGCGGTCTACGCACATCATGAATTTCTTTAGGACCATCTATGGTAATTTGTACACGTCCTACCTGACATTCTTTTAACCGTTCCGCATTTTCTTTTGTCAAAAGATATCCATTTGTAACAATTCCAGCACTATAAATTATCTCTTTTTCCTCACATAATTCAATAAGCTGCCTGGAAAGTTCCTCTATAACCGGCATACCAATCAAAGGTTCCCCACCAAACCAGGTAACATATAGTGACTTTACTCCAGCAATATGCTTTTTCACGAAATCCATTAAGTTTTTCTGTGTTCCTTCATCCATCAACCTTTCACCATAATGTCCTTGTTCAAAACAATAAACACAGCGAAAGTTACAAGCCATTGTCGGTGCAATCGTTAATGACATTCTACTATAATCATACCTGCCATGCATCATCCTCTCTTTAACAAGAAAACGCTCGTCAATATCCTCTGGTACAAGATATCCGCATTTCAATAGATTATCTAAAAATTCTTTATCTTTGATTTCTTCTCCTGTCTCAAGATAATTTGTAAACTGTTCATACTGTAGTTCTTTTACAACCGCTAATGCTCCGGTAAAAGAATTGTACATTACAATCTGATCTTTTCCTAAATCGTCATATATAAAGTTGTATTCGGATTGTTTTAATTTCATTATTTCTTTGCACTCCTTCTTTTGTTTTTCCTGTATCTTCCAAGTACCTTTTACTTGTTTTTCAGTTTAGTGCAAAACAGACCAAAAGAACATAACATTTCACGCAATTTTTCTTTTGCGTAAAATGCCATGTTCTTTTCTAAAAAATGCTGTATGATAAACTTATTACATAACAAAGGAGTTTATACAAATGAAAAAAATAGTACCGATTTTATTATCTTTGACATTATGTCTTTCTTATTTTGGCACAAACAAATTCAATACTACTCAAATGAAATCATCAGAAAGTAACATAATTGTTTTAACCAGCAATGAGTATTCTAGAGATTTAATTCCTGGTGGTGGAGATGACGTTTAACTCAAAATATCAATGCCAAAAAAGTCTTTTAAATTTTTAGCTGCCAGTTCTATATTATCCTTATCCTGCATTATCACATACATATAATACGATTGATAAAAATATTTTTTGCTGTCTTCCATCATTCCTTCTTCATAAAAGGTATGTCCAAGGACAGACAGCAATCCGCCAATATAACCTGAATATCTTGATTGTATAGATATTTCCAACCCTTGATTTGCAATCTCCATAGCCTCTCTATATCTCTTTTCTGAATATAGACTGCGAGAATAATTGTATGTAATTAAAATCGCAAGTTTACTTGACTCCGCTAAATTCATAATATGTTTTTTCATATATTTCAACAATTGATAGTAAATATCAATTGCAATTTTATCTTGCCCTGCATTAGAATAATTCAATGCAATTTGATTAATGATTTTAATCTCATCCACAGTATAAAGATTTTCGTTGATTTCTTCTATGTCAAAATTGGGTACTGTAAGGCGAATTGCCTGAAGCAAGAGTTCTTTCTTTTCTTCAAACGTATATAGACGAACTTTATCTCCTTCTAATTGTCCAAGAATAATTTTGGATCTTAAAATAAACTGCCTGAGAAGGTGGTCATCCTCTGTTGCCAGTTTTTCCAGCTTTTCCAGATGCTGTAACCCTTCTATTGAATTATGATAAACATTACAGGAAATAATCTTCTCCTTCAAATTAGAGAGTTCCATCTCATCTTTACTCATCAGTGCGTAATACCGTTCCCCTGGCAGTCCTAATCTCTGCAACAAAGCATCCAGTTTATTTTTCGCCGGAACCTGCCTGCCACTTTCGATTCTGGAAATAGTGGATGGTTCACAGATACCTTCACACAACTGCTCCTGTGTCAGTCCCAGTTCTTTCCTTTTCCGTTTAATCATTTCCCCTATAAATAATTCTTTCACGTTTCCTTCCCTTCAATCTCTCTATAACGTAAAAAACACCGTCCCCGCAGCAATCAATTCTGCAAAAACAGTGCTTTTCAGTGCGCCTTCAGGGACTCGAACCCTGGACAAATAGATTAAGAGTCTACTGCTCTACCAACTGAGCTAAAGGCGCATATATGAAGTTGCATTTCCTTAGTGCAAAAAATATTATAACCGATAGTTTTACAAAATGCAAGGTTTTTTTTGTATTAAATTCTGTACAAGCTGCTGTATAGCGACAGTTTTTCACAAATGAAAAATTAAGTTGCTTCTTTCTTGGGTCATCTATTATAATGAAATCATAGAAACTTAGTTTTCGTTGTACTGGCAGAAGAAGTCAGATACTTAAAGGAAACAGAAGGAGGTCGAAGCCAGATGAGCAGAATTTTGGAAGAGATGAGAAATGAAGTAGCAGAAAAAGCTACTCATAATAACGCAGTGAATACAGCTCTAAGAATGCTGGCAAGAGGACGTGATTCTATAGAAGAAATCGCAGAGATAACGGGTTTGTCTCTGGAAGAGGTCCGGAAGCTGGCAGACAATCAAAAAGCATAAGATAAACGATTTCCCCGGATATGTGTAAAAACATACCCGGGGAACTTTCATACAAAAGCTTTCCATATTATTTCTTCTTAATCTTAACCTCTTCTAAGGTTTTCTCGGTTTCTTCTATGGATTTCAAGACTTCTGCTGCCTTTCCTCCTATCCGGCGGTTCTGATATGCCCATTGTAAGATGGCTGTTTCCAGGCTGCTCTTTTTCTTAGCCATACGCATCCTCTCCCAATGTTTCTTTCTATCATATCCTATGCCAGAACCAGTTATCTGCCTGCGATCAGTTTATAGATTGGATTTCCCATGGAAGAAAATTTTTCTTCATATTCTGTCATTACATTGCCTTCGTTCATCTTCTCATCATGATGAAGATCAAAGGTATGCTCCAGAAGCTTCCATCCGGCTTCGCCTACTTCTTCCAGAGAAAATTCAAACAGCCCTTTGTTATCTGTCTTGAATTCTACCACTCCATTTGGTGCCAGAATCTTATCGTAACGCTCCAAAAACTGTCTGGAAGTTAATCTCCTCTTTGCATGACGTTCTTTAGGCCATGGATCAGAAAAATTCAGATAAATCTTCCCAACCTCTCCCCGCTGGAAAATAAGGGGAAGTTCTCTTGCATCCATACGGAGAAACACTAAATTTTCAGGCTTTGTACCTTCCTGCTCCCTTTCTTCCATCTTCTGCAGAGCACGAAGAAGGACACTGTCATACATTTCAATTCCTACATAATTAATGTTTGGATTTTTTTCGGCCATATCCATGATGAAGCGGCCTTTTCCCATACCAACTTCTATATGAACCGGATTTTGATTCTCAAAGAGCTGATTCCAGATTCCCCTCTGTTTCTCCGGCTCCTGAACTACATATTTGCTGGAAGCAATCGCATCCTTTGCTCCCGGTATATTTCTTAATCTCATGCGGTTTCCTGCCTTTCTGTCCGTTTAGTATAACTATCTTTTTATAAAATGTCAACTAATCCCCGGAACTTGCAAAATCCGCCAAATTTATCCTTTTTATGAAATCAACCTACTTAAAAAGAATTGAAATAGGCAGAAATTAAAAAATCCCACTTCCTAGCCTAAAAAATAAAAGGTTAAATAAGTGGGAAATAAAAAATTTCGCTTTTGGGCCTAATCTAACCATAGGAAAAGTAGGTGGGAATCTTCACATTAAAATAATCAACCTAACACACTTTGAAAAATATAGGCCAAATTTTTCAAATAAACTTTTCCAACTGATTTCGCCCTTAAAAATATAGGCCAAAACCAGCCACTAAAGAAAGCCCACCTACTTCTTGAAAACTTGCAATTCTAATCATACAAATTTCCAAAATTCATGGTTATACCGGTGTGTAAACCCTTGCTACCTTTGTAATGATACCCGCAACTAACAATCCACCGGCAAAGTCAGAATGAATCTGCTTCCTTCTCCCAGGCTGCTTTCCACTTTCATCTTGGCACCAAGAAACAGGCTTCCGTGCTTTACAATCGAAAGACCAAGTCCGGTACCGCCGATAGCCTTGGAATGGCTTTTATCCACCCGGTAAAACCGCTCGAAAATACGGTTTTTGTCTTCCTGGGCAATACCGATTCCGGTATCTTCTACAGCTACCTGTATGGCTTCTCCGTCCTGTGAAAGTGTTACCGTGAGACTTCCTCCCGGCTTGTTGTATTTCACTCCGTTGTCACAAAGATTTGTCAAAATTTCTTCCAGGATGGTTTTCACGGTATTCACTTTGATGTGCGGACCATAGAGATACAGGTGTACACCAGCTTCTTCTGCCTTTGGTTCCAGATGTTTGAAAATCTCTCTGGTTTCCTCATACAAATCTACCGTTTCCTTTTCAAACTGAATTTTTCCTTCATCCAACTGGGAAATCTTAATGACATCATTCACCAGGGTAATTAATCTCTGTGCCTCTTTGAAAATCCTGCCTGCAAACTTCTTAGTGTCCTCTGGCTTCACATAGCCATCCTGGATAATTTCCGCAAAACCGGAAATGGACGTGAGTGGTGTTTTCAACTCATGAGATACATTCGCCGTAAATTCTCTCCGCATCTGCTCGCCACGCATACGTTCTGTCACATCCTGGACCAAAAGCACAGCACCTGTCACCTGACCTTCATGATAAACCGGGTTGGCCGTTACCTGGCAACTTATTCCCGCCAGATCCATATTGGCAAGAACGTGCTGTCCTGTCAGGACACGTTCCACTGCATTCTGGAAATCCTCGCTTCTGTTCAGTGCCAGCACACTTTTTCTTCCTTTCTCCGGCTCTGCACCAAGAAGATTCAGAGCACTGGAATTGTTCGATAAGATTTCTGTATGACTGTCAATGACCACAAATCCTTCCTCCATATTTTCAGTGATCATGGAGAACTCTTCCTGCTGCCGTTTTGCATCTGAAATCTCTCTCTGGAGAGATTTTTGCTGGCGATTGATCTTACTGAGCAGGGGAGCGATCTCATCATAGATCTGATTCTCTTCCGGATGTTCCAGGTCTAAGTCATTAATAGGATCCACAATATTTCTGGAGAGTCTGGCTGCGATCAGGTAGGACAAAATCGCCATGATCACAAGCATGATGAGAACCGGCTGGATCATTCCACCTACGATTCCCGGCACATTATACTGCTCACTGGATACTCTTAAAATACTGTTATCCTTTAACCGCAGTGCATAATACAAAGTCTTTTTTGACAATGTGTCGGATGTCCGCACCGCTGTGCCGGAGCCTTTTTCTGAAGCTTCTTTAATTTCTTCACGCTGTCCGTGATTTTCCATAGAATCTTCATCCGCTTCACTGTCAAAAAGAACACTTCCGTCTTCTGCAATATAGGTCACACGCTCCGCTTCCGGCGGAAGAGATTCAAAAGCTTCCATTCCTTCTTTTTCCACGGCAATGGCCAGATAAGCAGCTTCTCTTCGTAGCTCTTTTCCAATCTGTTTGCCAAAATACCGGTACAGGATTCCCATAGTCAATGCTGTACTCATTACAAGCACAGCTACAGAAACTGCCAGAATAGATTTTAATATGCGTTTTGTCATGCGGTTCCTCCCATCTTGTATCCCATTCCACGGACTGTCTCAATATACTGCCCGGCTTTTCCAAGTTTCTGGCGTAAGGTTCTTACATGAACATCCACAGTTCTGCTCTCTCCATCGAACTGATATCCCCAGATTTTATCCAAAAGCTGTGCCCTGGTAAATACGATTCCCGGGTTTGAAAGCAAAAGCAGCAGCATTTCAAATTCTTTCATGGTAAGGATCACCTCTTCCCCCTCTACTTTTACCTGATGTCTCTGTTTTGAAACCGTAAGGCAGCCAAATTCATAGATCTGTTCTCCCTCTTCTCCGTGTCCGGTACGTCTGAGGAGTGCTTTAACCCTTGAAACCAGCTCCATCATACGGAAAGGTTTGGGAATATAATCGTCTGCACCGCTGTCTAAACCTTTTACGGTATCGTATTCACTTCCCTTTGCAGTCAACATAGCAATAGGAAGCTGCTTAGTATCGCTTCGCTTCCTTAGTTTTTTCAGTATTTCCAGACCATCCTCCTCCGGAAGCATAATATCCAGAAGAACCATATCCGGTATTTTCTTCTCTACTGCTTTCCAAAATGCAGAGGGCACTTCGAACCCTTCTGCCTCCAGCCCCTGGCTGTTTAAGGTATAAACCACCAGTTCCCGGATACTTTCATCATCTTCTACTAAATAGATCATACTTTTCCCCTAATTCACTCGTCATGTGTTCCAGTGATGGAATATTCCACCCACTGAGCAATATTCTCTGCATGGTCTCCGATTCGCTCAAAGTATTTTGCAACCATGATCAAATCAATATAGTATTCCGCATTCTGAGGATCTTTTTCTATAAGCTGCGGCAAATCTGCTTTGACTTTCAGAAACAGATCATCTACTACATCATCATATTTTACCACGGCTGCTGCTGAATCTAAATCTTTTTTCACAAAAGAATCTATGCTTTCTGTGACCATTTTGATAGTAGCTTCTGCCATTTTGCCGATATTCATTTTGTGGGCAATTTCCTGTACTTTTACGAATTTCGCCATATCCGCAATATCTTGTGCCTGGTCTCCGATTCGCTCCATATCAGAAATCATTTTCAGAGCAGAGGAAATCATTCTCAGATCTTTTGCCACGGGCTGCTGCTGAAGCAGAAGCTTCATACACAGGTTTTCAATATCACGCTCTTTATGGTTGATTTCTTCTTCCATGCGTTCTACAGTCTGGTGTTCTATCTCTTTTTCGTTCAATAACTGGTCCACTGCCCTGCGGATTGCCCGCTCGCACAATGCCCCCATTTTAATCAGCTCTAAATTTAATTCTTCAAGCTGCTGGTCGAATCGCATTCTCATCAGCCAAACCTCCCTGTAATATAATCCTCTGTTTTCTTGTTCTTCGGCATGGAGAAAATCTGCTCGGTCTCTCCATATTCGATCACTTCTCCTAACAGGAAAAATGCTGTTTTATCCGATATTCTGGCTGCCTGCTGCATGTTGTGAGTTACCATCACGATGGTATAATTCTTCTTTAACTCCATGGCTAAATCTTCAATCTTTGATGTAGAAATAGGATCCAGTGCAGAGGTCGGCTCGTCCATGAGAAGCACCTCCGGCTCCACTGCAAGAGCTCTTGCAATACAGAGACGCTGCTGCTGTCCTCCTGACATACCAAGAGCACTTAATTTCAGTCTGTCCTTCACTTCGTCCCAGATAGCCGCATTTCTCAAAGAACGCTCCACAATATCGTCTAGTTTCACCTTAGAACGGATTCCGTGAGTCCTTGGCCCGTAGGCAATGTTGTCATAGATACTCATAGGAAACGGATTTGGTTTCTGAAACACCATACCCACACGCTTCCGCAAAAGATTGATATTCATATTTCCGTAAATATCTTCTCCGTCTAAAAGCACCTTCCCTGTGATTTTACATCCTTCTACCAGATCATTCATACGGTTAAGAGATTTCAAAAGAGTGGATTTACCACACCCGGAAGGACCGATAAAAGCTGTGATTTCATGGGCAGGAATCTCCAGATTAATATTTTTTAAAGCCTTGAAGGCACCATTGTCATAATATAGATCCAGGTTGGAAATGGAAAATTTACTCATCTATTTATTATCCTTTCTTAATCTTACGTGCAATCCTTCCGGATACCCAGTTGATCAAAAGAATGATCAGAAGAAGCACTACGGCGGTGGCATATGCCTGATCAGTATAAAGTCCCTCATTAGACAGGGCATACATGTGAACCGAAAGGGTTCTTGTGGAAGACATGACACTGCTTGGAAGCTCTGCCACGGTTCCTGCGGTATACATAAGAGCAGCCGTCTCCCCCACAATACGTCCGATGGACAGAATCACACCGGAAAGGATTCCAGGCACTGCAGAGGGAAGAATCACCACAAAAATCGTCCGAAGTTTGCCTGCTCCCAATCCGAAACTTGCCTCCTGGTACATGTCCGGAACAGACAAAAGGGCCTCCTCTGTGGTACGCATAATGACCGGCAGCACCATGATTGCCAGAGTAAACGCACCTGCCAGCATGGAGAATCCCCACTTCAATGTGGTCACAAAAAATAACATTCCAAACAATCCATATACAATGGAAGGAATACCCGTAAGTGTCTCTGCTGTGATACGGATGACTGACACCAGCTTATTTCCTTTTTGGGCATATTCTACCAGATAAACCGCTGCCAGAATCCCCAGAGGTCCCGCAATTAATAGAGAAAGGGCTGTCATACAGACGGTATTCACCATAGACGGAAACATGGAAACATTCTCCGAATTATACTCCGGCTGAAATAAGTCCAGAGTAAGGTTTGGAATCCCTTTTATCAGGATATATCCGATGATAAAAACAAGGGTGAGCACCGTGATCAAAGCACTCAACCCCACCAGTGCCGCCAAAATCAGAGAAATGGGATTTCCTGAGTATGATTTGAGCTTCTGCTTTGCACTCTGCACATTAATTGGCTGTAATGCTTCATCCATTTGTGCCCCTCCTTTTTAATAATGAAAATGAGAGATTGATCAGTAAAATAAAGAAAAACAGAACTACAGCGGTAGCAATCAGAGCCTCTCTGTGAAGATCTGTGGCATATCCCATCTCCATAACGATGTTGGAGGTCAGGGTACGAACACCTTGAAATAACCCTCTTGGCATACCAGGCTGGTTTCCTGCGATCATAATGACCGCCATAGTCTCTCCGATCGCACGGCCGATTCCCAGAATCACACCTGCCAGGATTCCGGACTTTGCCGCAGGGAGCACTGCAAAAAATACGCTTCTTTCATGCGTTGCACCAAGGGCCAGAGAACCTTCGTAATAACTGTCCGGCACTGCACGGACAGCAGATTCCCCTACACTGATAATGGTCGGAAGAATCATGATTCCAAGCATCAGGGAAGCGGTAAACATACTGGAACCGTCCCCTCCAAACCCCAATGTATTTCCGAAAAAGTCACGGACAAACGGCACCATGACCACCATACCAAAAAATCCATATACCACGGAAGGAATCCCTGCCAGCAGGTCTACTGCAGGTTTTACAAAACGGTAAAGTCTGTCCGGGCAAAACCGTGCCATAAATACCGCTGTAAAGATTCCTACCGGTACGCCAACTACAATGGCACCTGCCGTAACATAGATACTTCCCAATATAAATGGAAGAATTCCGTAGATATTGTTTCCCGGTTTCCATCTCTCTCCCAGCAAAAACTTGAATACACCGATTTCGCCAATGGCAGGAATACCATTGGCAAAAAGGAATACACAAATCAGCACAACTGCCAGAATGGAGACACAGGCACACAAAAGAAACACGTATTTCATAAAGCTTTCTTTAAAGTCTTTCATGCATTTCGCTCCTGTTCTTATGTCTTACTGAAGTTCAGACCAATCTGTGATCTCTCCGGTATAAATGTCTTTTACCTGATCGGATGTGATATCAGCCAGCGTATTTTCTTTATTTACAATAACTGCAATACCGTCTAAGGCAATCTGCACGCCGGTAAGTCCTTTTTCCGTCTCAGAATCTTTTAATGCTCTGGATGCCATTCCGATATCGTAAGTTCCGCTTAATGCAGATTCCATACCTGTTGTTGAGTCACTCTGCTGAATTTCGATCTCTGCGTCTGGATTCACCGCTTCATAACCCTCTTTTAATTTTTCCATGACCGGTGTTACAGAGGAGGAACCGCCTACCACTACTTTTCCTTTTGGTTTGTTTCCGGCATAAGTCTCAGCCTCGTCTGCCACGGCAATATATCCGCTTTCCTCTACGATCTTCTGTCCTTCTTCACTTAAAATGTAATCCATAAAGTCCTGAGCCACTTCGCTGACGCCCTCTTTTGTGGCAATATTAAACGGACGGGAAATTTTATATGTATCATTTTTCACATTTTCTGTGGATGCCTCTGCACCGTCTACTTTCAATGCTTTTACACTGTCATCCAGAGAACCTAAAGAGATATACCCGATAGCCTTTGGATTCTGAGCAACCCCTGTCATCATAACAGAAGTGCTGTTGGTTACCTGTGCGTAATCTGTAGTCATATCTACTTTCTCGCCATCGATCTCTTCCTGAATTCCGAATAATTCTACAAAAGCACCTCTTGTACCGGAACCGTCTTCACGGGAAATTACGGTGATTTCTCCTTCTACAGAAGAACCTGCATCTGTTTTGTCTGCTTCATCTGTGCCTGCATATTCTTCTGTCTTTGTTTCCGTATTCTTATCTGATGTTTCTTTTTCTGTTCCGCCACATGCAGCCATACCAAATACCATAGTTCCCATTAAAATTGCTGCTAATAATTTCTTCTTCATAATAGAAGTCTCCTTTTTATCCTTAAAAATTTTTGTTTTCCTTGCTGACATCCATCACTATAAAGAAACTTTGTAAAATCACCAACCGCACTATGGTTAAATCTATGTAAAATGCCAATTTTATTTGTTTAGCATGGTTATTTTACATTCTTTTTGGTTTACCATATTATGATAATTATTGTAAACTTATATTTTCAGACTATTTATTTAATTTTTCTTCTAATTCGGTTAATTGATGTTGGGATTGTTAAATAATTGACTTTTGAAACACCTGACTTTTTTCCTGATTTTTCCTCAAAAAATGCCCTTTTGGAACATATATACAAAACCTTTGTTCTTTCTCAAATTATGTAAATCACATTCATCCACACATATTTTTGTGGACAATGTGGATAACTTAGTGTATAACTTTACTTTTCCACGGTTTCAAGGCTTTTTTCATGTGGATAATTTTGAGGACAGTTTGTGGGGAATTCTCCATGCTTCGACTTTTTTTGTGTATAATTTACAATCATGAATATTCCGACAATTTGCCGCCCGAATTGCTTGTTTTTCTGTCAATATTTCTTTTCTTTTTCCGGCTTAGATTATTTTACATTCTTATGTAACCTAAAAAAAGAAGCTGCATGCAACAGCTTCTTTTACACTCCTTCTCCAAGAGGTACTGATTCCTGTGAAGAATCCGTACCTTCCTCTTTCTGATATCCTGCAAGTGTCTCAGGACTGTTGGAGACTTCGATTTCACGAATCAGTTTCAAATCCTGATCAACAAAAATCCGGATAAAATTCTTCTTTGTCTCATCTGAATATAAATAATAGGAAACTCCCTGTTCCTCCTCCTGGGTTTCATAGGTACTTCCACCCAACTGAATCTTCATGTCTTCCTCTGCCATTCCCAATGTAATTTCTTTTCCGATGGCAATAGGAATCTTGACCACATCGAAATCACCGGAAACCTTTGTAAGAAAAGTATACTCCACAGGAACCGTATTCTGGCTGTAGTTTTTTACAACTCCATAAAAAACCGCACCCCCTTTTTCCAGGGTAACATACCCGTGGCGGCCAGATTTTACATAAGCATCGGAACCTTCCTTCTGTACTTTCCATCCATTGTTCAAAAATTCTGATACAGGAGCCGGTATCTCATACAAAGCACCATCATAGGATACAATATAATCTGCCGGATTTTCGGTAAAATTTTCCGGTTTCTGATAGGCACTTACTTCTGCCGGCTCTTCCTTACTGACTTCTTCTTCATCTGAGACAGGCTCCCGGTAGTTTTTCAATGTTGCCTTATACAAAATTTCCTGTTCTGTATCAAATACAAATTCTGCGGTTTTATATGTTCCGAATTCATAAGTGACATACATGTCATCTTTTTCACTATATTCATCTGTAGGTGTCCCATAAACTTCTAAAACCTGATTCAGATTCGATTTTCCCAGTGTAATATTGCCGGGAAGCTGGAAAACCGGGCTGTCTTTATGATACTCCAAGGTGACACCGCCGATATAACAGTCCTTTTCTTTCTTTTCTTCCCCTTCTAAATTCACCACATCTGCCTTGATTTCTATTGCATCTCGTTTCAGGTTCTTTCCTTCTATATAAGACTCTGTATCCAGAACCGTTTCCTCTTCTCCCACATATTCCCATCCTTGTTCCAGCCAGTCCTGTACTGTTGACGGGAGCTTTTCTACTTCACCATTTATGGCAAATTCAAAATCATATAAATGTTTTGACAGTTCTACAGGATATTCTTTGATTTCTTCATCTGTTTCCTCCTGCTCCTCCAATGGAAGCGGCACCACCTCTTCATTTTCCTGATTCACCTGTTCTTCCGTCTTACCACAGCCGGACAATGCCAACAGTAATGTTGCTGTCACAAGCAGACATTTCTTTTTCAAAAAACACATCTCCTTCCCTATGGATTTGTATAGAGAAATCTTAACACAAAGTGCTTCTTTTTTCCAAGAAAAATGCACATACCCCCTTATTTTTTGCATAGATTATATAGAATGACCAAGTAATGCAAGGAGTTTCTCTTGAAAACCTTCTTCTCTAAAAAAAAGAACCGGATTCTTTCCGGCCTGATGATTAGCTTCCTTATTATTGTTTCCATTTTTATAGCTGGCAAACCTTCCAGATTCTCCCAGAATTCCAGATTTGAACGTTTTACCAGGAAATTATTTGAAGATGAGATTTGTTCCAACACACTGAACCTTCATTATACCCTTGCTTATCCCCAAAAATACGGAATCAAGGACTATGAAATCAGTCTCGGCACCATGAATCCTGAGATTCTGAAACAAAGTGGTGCAGCTCTGGATACTCTGAAACAAAAGCTGGAACGTTTTTCCCGGGATGAACTATCCAAAGAAAACCAGATAATCTATGACATGCTTCTATTAGATACTTCTCTTCAATCATCTGTCCGTGAACAGTATCTCCTACAGGAACCCCTTGGTCCAAATCTGGGAATTCAGGCTCAGCTTCCTACTTTGCTTGCGGAATATACCTTTCGTGTTCCGGAAGATATCAAGGATTATTTTTCTCTTTTGTCCTGTATACCGGAATATTTTAACAGTATTTTAAACTTTGAAAAAGAAAAGTCTGAGCAGGGACTCTTTATGAGTGATACCAGTGCGAAAAGAATCATTCAACAATGTAATTCCTTTGTATCCGCAAAAAAGGAGCATTTCCTCACCTCTATGTTCACAGAAAAACTGGATGTCCTGACCGCCGAACATATCATTACGAAAAAACAGGCTGCTTCCTATCAGAATATGCACGAAAAATTAATGGAAAAATCTGTGTTTCCGTCATACACAGCCCTTGCCTGCGGACTTGAAAAGTTAATGGGAACCGGCAAAAATTCCGGCGGACTGGCTTATCTTGACGGAGGCACTCAATATTATGAATACCTGGTAAAAAACAGTGCCGGTGACTTTCGGCCTATAAAAGAAATCGAACAGGATCTTTCCAGGCAGCTTCTTTCAGATTATCAGGCTCTCCATGACCTTCAGCAAAAAGATCCGGAAATCCTGTCAAAAGCAACCGGTCTTCATGCTTCTTCCCTTTATTCTCCCAGAGAAATGCTGGATTATCTGAACAAGAACATGAACCGTGACTTTCCTGCACTGACCGCCAAAGACTATGAGATCAAATATGTTCCAAAAGCATTGGAGCAGTTTTCCAGTCCTGCGTTTTACCTGACACCGCCTCTGGATACTCTGTCCCCTAACACCATTTACATCAATAATTCCAGCCAGGTATCCTCAGCAGAACTTTTTACCACCCTGGCTCATGAAGGATTTCCCGGACATCTGTATCAAACCTTATACTTTGGCAGACAGCATCCTGCACCCATCCGGGAATTCTTAGGCTGCAGCGGATACATAGAAGGATGGGCCACCTATGTAGAATCACTGGCCTATGGATACGCAGCAGAATTTTTCAATGCAGACCCTGCTGTTATGGAATTTCTCAGCCGGAATCGAAGTGTGAATCTTTGTCTCTATTCTCTTCTTGATATTGGGATTCATCACAAAGGCTGGACACTGCAGGAAGTAACAGAAACCTTATCTTCTTTTGGCATTATTTCAGAAGATACCTGCAAAGAAATCTATCAATACATTGTAGAAAATCCTGCAAACTATCTAAAATATTATCTGGGATATCTGAATTTCATACATCTTCGGGAACAGATAGAACAGCAGGAAGGCAGAAACTTTGACCTGAAAATCTTTCATCAAAATCTGCTGGAAATCGGTCCGGCACCCTTTCCCATTGTAAAAAAATATCTGCTTTTACGCTATGCAGAATAAAGCTCTGTAAAATAAAGAACTGTGGTATAAAACAACACTACTGTCTTATACCACAGTCCATCACGGTTTCTTCTGATAGGAATCAAAAAAGGCTCTCAGGTTCAGCAGGGATTTCACCAGAATTTCCTGTTGCTCTTCGTTTAAATCCTTCACAACAGCCTGTATCATGCCTTCATGAAACCTTCTGTGATGTGCATTGGCCGCTCTTCCCTTGTCTGTGAGGGAGATAAGAACCACACGCCTGTCTGCTTCACTCCTCACTCTGTGAACATAGCCTTTTTTCACCAGGTTATTCACTGCAATGGTCAGGGTTCCTACTGTCACGGAGAGAGATTTTGCCACGGAAGACATATTTTTCGCCACGTCTTCTCCGATTGCCTCCATCACATGCATATCATTTACAGAAATATCATGAAATTCATCTGTAATCAACGCTTTTTCTTCTATATCCATAATTTCCTGAAATAAATTTACTAAAACATCATGAAAGACTTCAAAATGATCCACGTCACCACTCCCTTTTCTCACGTTTAGTCCTGTTTCCCATTCTGATGTCCTTATTATAGCCGATTTTTCCATGAAAAACAATGAATTTTTTGATACTCAAACTAAAAAGACTGCCACACGAAATCATGTGACAGTCCCTTTCTCTCATAAATAATCTTATTTAACGATCATTTCACCATAGCATTCTCTTGCCGGAGCCAGAGCGTTTGCTTCGTCAGTGTCAATGTGAGCTGCTGTTGCATAAGAAGCACTTACACGAACTACTACATCACCAAAAGTAAGAGATCTTCCGTTTGGAGATTCAATAGCCAGTTCTACGATCTGTTTGTCAGCTACACCTGCTTTTTCAGCATCTTCCGGTGTCATATGTACGTGACGTTTTGCAGCGATAACACCTTCTGTCAGTTCTACTTCACCTGCAGGTCCTACTAATTTACATGCACCTGAACCAGCGATATCTCCGGACTCACGGATTGGAGCAGTAACACCGATGCTTCTTGCATCTGTAAGAGAGATTTCTACCTGAGTATCTTTTCTCACTGGTCCTAAAACAGACATTTTCAGGCTGCTTTTTGGTCCGATTACTTCTACTTTCTCTTCACATGCAAACTGTCCAGGCTGGCTTAACATTTTTTTCACTGTTAATTCGTGACCAGCTCCAAACAGGATTTCCAGATGTTCCTGAGATAAATGTAAATGTCTTGCAGATGTTTCAACTAATACTTTCATTTTAAGTTCCTCCACTTATTTTGAAATAATATTTCACTACTTCTAATTATAACTTTTTCACGGGTCTTGTCAACGTTAATTTTTATCCGGCAGACGGTTCTTCAAATAATCGTATTCTTCCATAATGCTTCTGGTGATCTCATCTTCCCCAAAAGCATTGTCCGGATGATAAATTTTTAGCAGAGCATAATATCTTTTCTTCAGTTCTTCTGTATTTTTTATCCCCTTAAAATAATGAATATGAAATTCAGAATCATCCGTATGCTCTCCCTTATAGCCATCTTCAAAAGCAGACCACTGATAATCCGGGCGTTTATAAAAGCTTTTCCAGCTTTCAGAGTGTTCCCCCAGATAAAACTTCCAGATCCAACTGCACACAGCCTCCAAAATCACCATGACCATAGCGACTCCTGCTGCCGGAACATAGAACAGTCCTCCCGCAATTGCCATGGTAAGAATGATTGCCGGAATTCCGGGGCCGTTTCCTCTGATCTGGAGAATAATCTCTGCCATTGCACCTACAGAGACTACCACTGCAGACAAAATACATACAAAAGAAACAACTGTACCGCACACCTTCAGGAAAAACTGAAGTCCCCTGACCAGGATAAACAGCAGTACAGCCGGAATCGCTAACACTATTTTCAAAATCACTAATAAAACTTTCAAAAAAATCCTGCTATCCGTTTTTTTCATGTTTTAACCTTCGTTTCTATAAAATCTGATCTTTATAATAGAATAGTTTACCACAGACGACAAAATTTTCACAGGATATTTTTTAAACAATTTTATGAACAAACTTTGCTTTGAACCTTAACTATTGTGGTCACTCACATGGAATTTCTTTAAATTTCCAATTTTTGCACGTCTTTGCTCTAAAATTTTCTCAATCTCTTCCACTTCAATTCCTGATTCCACCATCATCACAATCAGATGATAGAGCAAATCGCAGATTTCATTTGCGGTATCCTCATTTTGGCCGTTTTTAGCCGCAATGATGACTTCGCTGCATTCTTCTCCGCATTTTTTTAGGATTTTATCCAAACCCTGCTCAAAAAGGTAGCAGGTATAAGAACCTTCCTGTTTGGTTGTTTTTCTTTCTCTGGCTACTTCATACAGCCCTTTGATCACATCCATCATCTTTCCTTTTCCTCCCATAATTCTCTGAAGAAGCAACTGTGTGCTCCTGTGTGGCAGGCAGCTCCTGTCTGTATCACAGTGATGAGCAGCGTATCTTCGTCGCAGTCTCCTTTTATGTCAACCACTTTCTGCACATGCCCTGATGTGGCACCTTTGTTCCATAATTCCTGCCTGGATCGGCTGTAAAACCAGGTATACCCCGTCTCAAAAGTTTTCTGAAGGCTTTCCCGGTTCATGTAAGCAAGCATCAGCACCTCCCCGGTATCTTTTTCCTGGACAATGGCAGGCACCAGATTGCTTTTCTTAAAATACTGTTCCAAATCTACCATAGCTTTTTGTATTCCTTCCTGTGTCTTTCCTGTTTCTTTATGTGCGTACCGGAATCTTATGTTCTGCCAGGTGGTTCTTCACCTCTTCTACGGTCAGTTCCCGAAAATGAAACAAAGATGCAGCCAAGGCCGCGTCTGCACCGGTCTCTTCAAACACCTGGGAAAAATGCTCCAGTCTGCCGCATCCGCCGCTGGCGATCACAGGAATCGTCACAGCATTACACACTGCCCTGGTAAGTTCCAGATCAAATCCTTCCTTGCAGCCGTCTGTATCCATGGAAGTCAGAAGAATCTCTCCTGCCCCCAGTTCCTGACATTTTTTTGCCCATTCCACAGCATCAATACCTGTATCCTTTCTTCCTCCGTGTACCACCACATGAAAGTTTCCCTGCTCATCACGCTTTGCATCAATGGCAACTACCACACATTGACTCCCAAAAATTTCTGCTGCCCTGGAAATCAACGACGGATCTTTCACTGCTGCAGAATTAACGGAAATCTTGTCCGCACCTGCTCTTAAAATTTCTCTGAAATCCTCCACACTACGGATCCCTCCGCCAACAGTAAGAGGTACAAATACATGCTCAGCAGTCTTCCTGACCACATCGATCATCGTGCTTCTGCCCTCATGGGTGGCTGTGATATCCAGAAAACAGATTTCGTCTGCTCCCTGCCGGTCGTATTCCATGGCACATTCCACAGGGTCTCCCACTTCACGGATTCCCACAAAATTTACGCCTTTTACTACTTTTCCGTCCCTCACATCCAGACAGGGAATGATTCTTTTTGCAAGCATGCTCAATCACCTGCCTTTTCTATGGCTTCTCTTAAATTCAAAGTGCCGGAATACAATGCCTTTCCACAGATGCAGCCATACAGCCCAATCTCTTTGCAGGCTGTAATATCCTCTATGGATTTCACACCGCCGCTGGCAATGATGTTGCAGGACACGGTCTGGTTCAAATGTTCAAGCTGCTCAAGATTGACTCCTGTCAGAGTTCCGTCTCTTGAAATATCGGTATAAATGATGGTCTTTACCCCGGCCTGCTCCATTTCCATCGCAAGCTCCAGGTAACATACGGAACTGCTCTCCATCCATCCTTCTGTTGCTACCATTCCGTTTCTGGCATCGATTCCCACTGCGATCTTTGCCCCGAATTCTCTTACCGCATCTTTTACCAACTGTGGATTTTTCACTGCTGCAGAGCCAAGGATCACTCTGGAAATCCCCTTTGTGAGATACCACTCTATGGTTTTCATATCACGGATTCCTCCGCCCAGTTCCACCTTCAGACCGGATTCACCGGCTATTTTTAAAAAGATCTCCTGATTCACCGGACAGGCATCCACAGCACCGTTCAAGTCCACCATATGAATCCATTTTGCCCCCGCAAGAGCAAACTCTCCGGCTGTTTTATACGGATCTTCTGCAACTTTATGTGCAGTATCATAATCTCCTTTTATAAGCCTTACACATGCTTTATCTTTAATATCAATTGCAGGCAATATAATCATTTTTTCACCAACTTTGCAAAATTCTTCAGCATCTTTAACCCTGCTTCACCGCTTTTTTCAGGATGATACTGAGCCCCATATACAAATCCCCTGTGAACGAGAGCCGGAATCCTTTCTCCGTACTCTGTGTAACAGGAAATATTTTCTTCTTCTGTATCTGCCCGGAACGAATGTACAAAATATACATAGGTATCTTCTGCCATTTCCTCGGTCACAGCACATGGATGCAATACTTTCAGATCGTTCCATCCCATATGGGGAATCTTTAATCCATGGCTGTCTATTTTTATGACCTTTCCCGGAATCAGTCCCAGTCCTTTTGTGGTTCCAAACTCACTGCTGCTTTCAAATAAAAGCTGCATCCCAAGGCAGATTCCCAGAAGAGGTTTCTTCCCCGCCTCCTCACAGATTACCGATACCATTCCTTTTCGCTCCAGCATTTCCATGGCATCCGGAAATGCTCCTACACCGGGAAGAATCATGGCATCTGCCTGTCTGATGGTCTCCGGATCTTTTGCAACACAGTTTTCTATTTTTAAAAAATCCAGTGCATTTTTTACACTGAACAGATTTCCTGCTCCATAATCAATAATCGCAATCATGCCAACACCCCTTTAGACGAAAGAACACCTGTCCCTGTTTCTGTTACTGCTTCTTTTAATGCATGAGCAAATGCTTTAAACATAGCTTCGATCTTATGGTGGTCATTTTCTCCATAAAGGGTTTTGATATGTAAGGTGATCCCGGCCTGAAACGCCAGTGCCCGGAAAAATTCTTTTACCATACAGCAGTCCAGGGCTCCCACTGACGGATTTTCGTATTCTGCTTCAAATACAAGAAATGCTCTTCCGCTTACATCCAGTGCACAGAATCCCAGTGCCTCATCCATGGGAATATAAAAACTGCCGTAACGTCTGATACCACTTTTATCCTTCAAGGCGTCTGCCAGTGCCATACCAAGGACAATTCCCAGATCTTCTATGCTATGGTGGCAGTCCACCTCTAAATCTCCTTTCATAGAAAGCCGGATATCAAAGCTTCCATGAACACAGAGTGCCTGCATCATATGGTCAAAAAAGCCCACACCGCAGGTTCCCTCATAAAGTCCCTGTCCATCCAGATTCCAGGACAGTGCAATCTGTGTCTCTTTTGTATTTCTTTCTATCTGCCCGGTACGCATTGGAAACACCTCCTGTTTTTATTTTAATAATTCACTAAGAGCCTGCATCAATTCTTCGTTTTCCTGCTCTGAACCTGCCGCAACTCTTAAATATCCGCCCATATAACGAATCGAGATTCCTTTTTTTCTCAGTCCTTCGAAGATTTCCTCAGCCCGTTCTGCTTTCATATACACAAAATTGGCACAGGTGGCATAGACCTTTCGGATCTCTGTTTTTGTCTCTGCTAATTTCATGATTTTTTTATATAAATCGGTTCTGGAGCACCGTATCTTTTCAATACATTCTCTCAGATAATCAGGATGATCCAAAATCACACAGCCTGCTGCCTGAGTCATGGAATTTACATTATAAGGAGATTTTACAGCCCTCAAAACAGAGGTCAGCGTCTTATTGGCCGCCGCAAATCCAAGGCGGACCGCAGCCATTCCAAATGCCTTTGAAAAAGTCTTCAGCACGATCAGATTGTCATACTTCTCAATCTCATCAAGCACAGAACCTTCTGCAAATTCCATGTATGCTTCGTCTACTACTACCAGTGCATCTACCTGTTCTATCACAGTTAATATATCCTTTCGATCAGCCAGAAGCGAGGTGGGATTGCAGGGATTGGAAAAAATGATCATTTTTGCCCCTGTCTCCTTTGCCTGCCGAATCATATCTTCTGCCGAAACTGCCATATCTTCTTCTTTTTGTATGGCAGCAACCTTTGCCCCTACACACTTTGCATAAAATCCATACATGGAAAAATCAGGCATTACTGTCAGCACGGTATCTCCCTTTTCCAGAAAATTCTGTGTGATGATTGAAATCAGTTCATCTGAACCATTTCCCGCTGTAAGAAGTTCCGGTTTGATCTGATAAAATGTGCCAAATTTCTCACAGAGTTCTTTGGCAGTCGGATCCGGATAACGGTTAAACTCTATTTCTGACACTGCCTGTGCCACTTCTTTCCGAATGGAATCCGGCAAATCCAGGAAGCTTTCATTGGCATCCAGGCGAACCCGGTAGGACTCTGTCACCGGCTGATAAATTTCTATGTTTTTCAATTTTTCCGGTATCTGATACATCTTTAGTCCCCCTTTCAGGCTCTGGCATTAACATCATCTTCTACTTTCTGAATCAAGTCTTCAATCTCTGTTTTTCTCAGTTTCATGCTGGCTATATTTACGATCAGCCGGGCACTGACCGGACAGATATCTTCAATGACTTCCAGTCCGTTTTCCTTTAAAGTCGTACCCGTTTCTACAATATCCACAATAGCATCTGCCAGTCCAAGCACAGGGGCAAGTTCTACAGAGCCTTCGATTTTTACCAGGTTAATATCCATATTTTTGCTTTCAAAAAAGCTTTTTGCCACATTCATATATTTGCTTGCAATGGTTCTGGTACGGTATCCGCTGTACACATCTGCTCCCTTTACAGATGCCAGTGCAAACCTGCACTTTCCGAATCCAAGATCCGCAATTTCGTAAAAAGTACCGCCCTTTTCCATAATCGTATCTTTTCCCACAACACCCATATCACAGACACCGGTCTCCACGTAAGTGACCACATCTGCGGCCTTTGCCAGAACGATTTCCAGGCTTCCGTCCCCTATGGGCATGATCAGTCTTCTTCCTTTTTCTCTTACACTGGTGCAGTCATATCCCAGTCTCTCCAGCATATCTACGGTTTTATCTTCTAAACGTCCCTTTGTCAGGGCTATTCTAATTGGTCTCATATGTTTCAGGTCCTTTCTCCATCTGATATTCTTTGATCTCTTCCCCTACCAGATGCACCTGATGGATTCCTCTTTCTTTGGCGTACTCCAATGTTTCTTCTAATGTGTCGAATACACTGTTTTCAGATAAAATCCCCTGTGCCTCCAGTTGTTCCCTGTAATGGACACTGGCCGGTACATGAGACAATCCCTGTGCAAAAACTAAAATCTCCGGTACCTGCTCCGGTGCCGGTTCTACGGTCTGGCTTGCCAGATCCACATTGATCCCAAAGCCGATGGAGCCGTGTTCTTCTCCGAATTGTCCCAGGAGATTATCATATCTCCCTCCGGAAAGAATCTGTTCTCCGATTCCGTTACAGTATCCACGGAAAATAATACCGGTGTAATACTCTGCAAGATTTACCAGACCAAGATCGATGATCACTTTCTCTCCAAGCCCCAGTTCCTGAAGATATTCGTAAATACTCTTCAGATAATCCAGACTTTCCCTGGCTCCGTTTTCATCAAATAATTCGTAGGCTTTTTCAAATACTTCTTCTCCCCCGAAAAGCCTCGGCAGCTTCCGCAGAGCTCTGGCTGCTTTATTGTCTCTGGCCTTTCCAAGGATATCCGAAAGACTTGCATAATTCTTTTGTTCGATCAGGCGGCGGATTTCTTCCTTGGTATCCTCATCTGCATCCAGACTGTCCATAATGGCTTTGAAATAGCCAATGTGACAGAGTTCCAGACGGTAATTTCCTCTGCTGATACTCTCCATACTTCTTGCTGCCAGACCTATGACTTCCAGATCGCTGCGTGCGGTAGAACCTCCGATCAGCTCGATTCCTACCTGATTGATCTCTACACTTTTACTCTTTCTTTTCGGAAAGCCCCGGTAAATATTCCGGTTATAATAAATACGGATCGGTGTCCGCATCCCCTTCAATCTGGTGGCAGTCAGTCTTGCCACAGGCACCGTACAGTCCGGACAAAGCACCATCAGCCTTCCCTTGGAATCGGTCAGCTTATACATGGTCTCTTTTGGAAGATATTTTGCTGCTTTCCCAAACACATCATAGAACTCCAAAGCCGGCGTCATCACTCTGCGGTATCCCTGGGCACCAAATAAATCTTTTAATGTTTTTGTTATCTGGGAACGCTGATCACATTCACTGAAAAGTAGATCCTTTGTTCCATCCGGTGTGATTTTATCATAATATCTCATTTATCTGTCCCCTTCACTTTAACGTGCTACCATATTAGCATCAGATAGTATTCTTGTCAACTACTTTTCCTCATCTGAGCATGCCTGCTAATATCACACTGGCACCGATTCCTGCAAAGGTTGCCAGAAGTGCTCCGGGAATGGTATATCTGGTCTTATGGACTTTTGCCGCAATAAAATATACCGAAACAGTATAAAAAATCGTCTCCGTGCAGGACATCATAATAGATGCAATGAGACCAATCCTGGAATCCGTGCCAAATTCCCGAAAAATATCCAGCACCAGCCCGGTGGCTGCACTGGAAGAAAACATCCTGACAATCGTCAGAGGCACAAGATCCGAAGGAAAACCTATCCCATCCGTAAACCGCCCCAGTACTGTTCCCAACATTTCCAGAAAACCGGAAGCCCGCAGCACGCCCACTGCCACCATCAGTCCGATGAGCGTAGGCAGGATTCCCACCACGGTCTTCAGCCCGTCTTTTGCACCTTTGACAAATTCTTCATATACTTTGCATCTCATCAAAATCCCAAATCCTACGATATAAAACAAAATCAGGGGAATGCTCACTTCTGATAGAAACATTAAGATCCGCAAGGTATCACCTCATATGCTTTTTATATATTTACGCTTAGAACACAAAAAAAGAAGGTGAATTTTTATTTCACCTTCTCAGTATTCCTTGTCTATGTTGTGATCACGGATAAATTCTTGAATCAAATTTTCAAAGGCTTTTCCGTATTTCGCATACTTACTGTTTCCCACACCGTTGATTGCCAGCATTTCCTCCCGGTTCACCGGCAAATATGTACTCATTTCCCGCAAAGTCTTATCGGAAAAAATAATGTAAGGCGGAATATGAGCTTTCTGTGCCATTTGATAGCGGTGTTGCCGAAGAATTTCAAATAACCCCGGATATTTCACATCCTCCGCTGCCCGTTTTTTCTGGACTTTTTGTTTCGTTTCTGTTTTTTCCTGCTCTTTTGGCAATTTCAAAAATATCTGTGGGCTGTCCTTTTCCCGGAGAAATTGTCTGCCCTTCTCCCCCAGCTTCAACACCGGATAGTCTCCCGGTGTGAGGCACAGATATTCCTTCACCAGCAGGTCATTGAGAATCTGGCGGAGACGCACAATGGTTCTGTCTTTCAGCACTCCGTAATAAGGATTTTCCGAAAGCCCAAATTGCCGTACCTTTGCACTGTCTGACCCGTGTACGGCATCTACTACAGCCTGGATACCATATCTCTGCCCGCTGGAAACCACCAGGTTTAAGATTCCTTTTGCTTCTGCTGTCACATCCACATCCTGGAATTCTGTGAGACAATTCCTGCAATTCCCACAATAAGTTCCTCCATATTCTCCAAAATACCGGAGAATATAATCTCTAAGGCACTCATTGGTAAAGCAATAAAACGTCATTTTCCGCAGCCGTTCATAGTTCCGTTCCCTTATCAATTCCTGTTCCTCACGCTCCAGTTCCTGGTTTTTCATTTGCTGTTCAATAAGAAACTCATTTGTTTTTACATCCTGCCCTGCGTAATAAAGAATGCATTCCCCAGGCTCTCCGTCACGCCCTGCTCTCCCTGCTTCCTGATAATAACTTTCCAGGTCTTTTGGCATATTATAATGAATCACAAACCGCACATTGGACTTATCTATTCCCATACCAAAAGCATTGGTTGCCACCATAATGGGCATTACATCGTAAATAAAATCCTCCTGGTTCTGCTTTTTCTCTTCCTCCAAAAGCCCTGCATGATACCGCACTGCCGGATAGCCTGCCTGCACCAGATGATGATGAACCTCCTCCACGTTTTTCCTGGTATTGCAATAAATAATGCCGCTTTTCTCTGGATTTTTTCTCAGATATTCCAACAAAGCATCCTTCTTATTTTTCGGCTTCTCTACTGCAAAATACAGATTCTTCCGGTCATATCCTGTCACCAGTACATCTGGATTTCGCAATCCTAAAATACACAAAATATCTTCTTTTACTGCTTTCGTTGCAGTTGCTGTATAGGCAGCCAGAACAGGCCGCACCGGAAGCTGCCGGATAAAATCTACAATTTTTAAATAGCTTGGGCGGAAATCCTGTCCCCACTGGGAGATACAATGAGCCTCATCTACTGCAACCATGGAGATAAGGACTTCCTGTGCAAGAGCCAGAAAAGACTCTGTCATAAGCCGCTCCGGTGCAGCGTAAATAATCTTGTAACGCCCCTTACGGGCATATTCCATGGCTTTTCTGAACTGCCCTTCTGTAAGGGAACTGTTGATATAAGCAGCGTGAATCCCTGCTGCATTTAAAGCTGTAACCTGATCTTTCATGAGTGAGATCAATGGAGAAATCACTATCGTAATCCCAGGAAACATCAAAGCAGGAACCTGAAAGCAAATGGATTTCCCGGCTCCTGTGGGCATAATTCCAAGCACATCACTTCCCGAAAGGGTACTGTTTACCAAACGTTCCTGACCCTCACGGAAGCTGGTGTAACCAAAGGTTTGTTTTAGAACTTCGTATTTATCCATCTTTCTCTTTACCCTTTCCATTATTAAAAACCTCTAATTTTTCCTCGATCCATCCTCGGTTTCCGATTCCTCTGAAAAATCCGAAATTAGGGTTATCTGTTTCCTTTCTGCTCACAGAAACCATAAATTGGATACGAAAAACAAAGTCCTCTGCCTCCAATATGGTAAAAGGATGTTCCTCTGCTGCCACAACCTGCATCCTTCCCCGCCGGAAATAGGGGTAAGTACCTGTAAAACCCTTTTGCAGAAGTTTCTCAGTGACCTTTTCTCTTTCCCTGGAAATCCTGTTATTCATCTCTTTTCCATAATCTCTTTTTGGATACTCTTCAGAAGCCGCACACACTTTTTGGTAGATTACCTGATAAATCTTTGCTCCTTTTTTCCCCGCCAGAAATCTTTCCATTCTCTTTTCCAGCCTGGCAGTGGGATTCTGTTTATAACGTTCCAGCAGCCTGGCAAAACCTTCCTCCCCTGCCAGTTGAACCAGATTTCTCATAGTATCTACACCCTCTACGGTATCCATATACCAGTCATCCAGAGTCTCTTTCACAGGTGACCAGGAGCGGAAAGGTGCAAATTCCATCAAAGGAAGCAGCTCCATCTCTTTCTCTGTACACACCTGTTCTCCCAGGTATTCATACTTATCATAAATGGTTCCGATCATATAGACCAGTTGTCTCCACTGCTCCATACCCTGTACCCAGAAATGTCCGATCTCATGATATGGATAACACTGCAGCTTTTCTCTGATTCCGTCAAACCACAGGGTAAATACATTCTCATCTCCCTGCTTCACTACCAGTCCCACAGAGTCTTCGTGTCTGGTAAGATAGGCTTCTGTTTTCCCCTGACAGTCCGGCAGATAAGTCCCTGTCATCCTGCAGTTTTCCAGAATCAGATAACATTCCAGAGCATCATTCATCATATAGGGAATGCAGGTCTGACGATTCCCATTCTCTTCTCTGTGTATGCACACTTCCAATGCCTGACATTTGATAAGTTCCGCAAGTTTCTGATAGGGCTCTGGCATATCCGGCTGCAGTCCCGGCAAGTATTTTTTCAATTCTTCAAACTCTTTTTGTTTCATGTCGTCTCACATTAATCATGTCTTTCTTCTTTGTTTTCGTAAGTTTCGCAGAATCTTGCGGCAAAAGCCGGTGGTTCTTCTTTTGCATACAAGTGAGAAATATCTCCAAAAGATAACATCCGGAAGCTGGCAATTCCCTTCCGCCTCTCTTCCGTCACCACGGTGGTCACAGAAGTGGGTGCTGCACAAGTGCCATGCCACAAAACCATAGGGGAAAGATTCAAAAGATGACTAAGAAGCACACAGCCCAGGCCAAAATGACAAAAGAAGACAAGGGTATCATTGTTGGCTTTTTCTGCCCGGTAATATTTACCTTCTCTTATATAGCCATGCTCTCTTAATAATTCATCAAACTTTTCAATCACCCGGTCATACTCCTGTTTTACTCCGGCTTCCTCAAAGACCGGGGATTTCCACCACTGGTCATAACGAAAAAAGTCCTCCTGAACCATCCAGTCCTGGGGCAGCCAGTCCCAGGAAATACTTCTTTCCCCGCCCTTGTCCGGACGTAAAATCCTTGGGGCAAACTCCCGGATCCATTCCTTCTCTGTAGCAGTTCTCCCCATCTTTTTCAAGGTGCAGGATGCCGTATCTTTCGCTCTTCCAAGGGGTGAAACATAGAACTCTTTTACATCCAGGTTTTTCAATTTCTCAGACAAATATTCTGCCTCTTTCCATCCCTTCTCTGTGAGGGAATCTATGGTATAATCCGGGTCTCCGTGTCTTACGATCAATAATTTCATACTGTACTCCTCCTGAATCTGATAGGTCTATTGTAATATGCCGGATACCTTCTGACAAGAAAAAAGAACATGTCAAAGACACATTCTCTTTTCATACCACAGGAAATCTCAGTTCCACACAAAAGCCTTGCCCATATTCTGACTGAGCCTGACAGGCAAGCTTCAGGCTCTTTGCCAATTCTCTTACCAGATACAGTCCCATGCCTGTGGTCTTTTTGTTCACTTCCTGATTGTCTCCTGAGAACCCTTTTTCAAAAATAAAAGGCAAATCAGAAGGTTTTACACCGATGCCATTATCTTTGACCAAGAGTATTACTTCCTTTTCTCTGTTCTGGGCTACAAAAGAAATCTTTTTCTCCTCCTGCATTCCCGGCAAGTAAGTAATGGCATTTGTCAACAGTTGTGCAAGGATAAATTCCAGGCTTCTCTGATCTGTAAGTACCTGGGCATTTCCCAGATCCATGGTTATGCGAATCTGTTTTTCTTCCAGAAAATACCGGTAATCCTCTATCACATGTTCCAGACATTCCTGCAGGAAAACCCGCCTGAAAATGTAATCTTTATGTTCGCAGTTCAGCTTGGAATAATAAAAAATCTGCTCCACATATTCTTGCAGTTTTACATTTACATGCTGCATCCTCTGATATACTTCCCGGCTCATCTCTTCCTTGCGATTATCCAATAGCAAAGCAGCCAGGGCAATGGGAGTCTTAATCTCATGCACCCAGGTTTCCACATATTCTTCCTGCTCTTTTTTCTCTGTTTCCAGTTGTTTTTGCCTTATTTCTTTCTCATTCAGCTGTTGTCCCAGTTCTTCCAGCAAGTATCGCTCCTGCAAGGAAAGCAGATGGACATCTATAGCCTCATGCTGCCACCCTTCCTGTCCCAGCAGGTGTTCCAGATACGTCTGTTTTTTCAGGAACTTCCGACCAACAGCATAACAAAAAACAATCAATACGACTGCCGTGAACATAAATATCATCCCTGCTATCGCCTCAGCCTTCCGATTATCCACAAGCCAGATAGAAAGAAAACAAAAGATATCCAGGCAGAGCAGCATGAATAGAAACCATTTATTTTCCCGGAAGGTCTCCATCATCATTCTGGTTTTCTTCTTCATCTTTTTCCCTTTCCAGGCAGTAACCATGCCCTCTTACCGTACGAATCCTGCCGTCCAGACCCAAAGCCCGCAAGGATTTCCGAAGTCTGGTCATATTTACCTGCAGAATGTTTTCATCCACATATTCTTCTGATCCCCATACCTGTCGGATCAATTCCTGTCTGGCTGCCAATCCTCCCTTTTTCTGAATCAGCAGTTCCAGAAGTTTTCCTTCTGTTTCCGGCAATACCAGAGATTTTTCCTTACAAAACAGTGTATAAGTATTTTTATCTAAATAAAAACCACCGCCGTCTTCCAGGTTTTCAAATCTCTGGTAAAAGCCTTTTGTTCTCCTGAGTAAGTTTTGAATCCTGGCTAAAAGCCGTTCTTTATGGAAAGGCTTTGTAAGATATTCTTCTGCTCCAAGTTCCAATCCATGAAGTTCATCCTGAAGCTGTGACCTGGACGTGAGCATCAGGATCGGACACTGTCTCTTCTCTTTTATCTGTTTACAGATTTCGAATCCGGATTGTCCCGGAAGATTAATATCCAGAAGCAGCAGATCCGGATGGCTTTGCAGGATTTCTTCACAGGTGTTTTTGAAATCCCGGATCTCCCATACCTCATATCCGGCTTTTTTCAGAATCAAAGCCAGTTCTTCTCTCATGAATTCTTCGTCTTCTACAATGGTGATCCGCATTCTGCTGCCTCCTTACTCGTCTCCCCGTACCTGTTTGATAAATCCACGGATGCTTCTGTCACTTACACGCATGACTGCCATCATATACAGAGATTCTACCACACAAATCAGCAAAACCACAAGGATTCCCACCAGAAAAATCCTGGTCTTCTGCATTGCAAAGTAACTGGAAAGCAGACCTTCTGTAAAGGAAATCAAACCAAAGACAGAGCTGACTGCAGCCACCAGGACAGGAATCAGAAAATACCACCGGATTTGTGTTCTTCCTGACTTTTTCATTGCCTGATAGCTCCCGCCAAGAGCAGAAACCGTCTGATAGCGTTTTCCTGTTTTCTGCTGATACATCAGGTACTGGGTGCCAAGGGCAGTATTTGCGATCACCAGAAAAATAATGCCAAGATATAATGTGGTGTAGCTTTCTGCAACAATGTAGAACAAATGTCGCCCTATGTTTTGTATATAGCTTTCATAGTGCAGCTCTTCTGCATTTCCAAAGGCAGTTTGATTCAAGGTTTTATTGATGTCTGAAATAACCTGAATCAGACCTTTTTTTGTGAAAATCTCCTCTTTTAACACAGCATTCCAATAGGTACTTTCTGTATTTTTAACCGCTATCATTTCTTCAAACAACGCATCCGGCAGGACAAGGCCGAAAGCTAACGTAACCGCCTGGTCTGTGACGATATGGTATTCTGCCATTTCTTTTTTCATGGTATAGGGCTGTTCGTTTATGGATATCTGAATGCCCTCTGAAAGCATGTTCTGCAGCAATTCTCTGGTTCCGTTTCCTGTAAAGGCCTTATTTGCATAGAATAAGATTTCATGGTCTTTCAGAAGAATTTCCTCTTTTCCTGCTGCTTTTAGAAGTTCATTGTAATCGGAAATACTGAGAATATGAGGAAAGGAAAAATATCCTCCTTCTGCAAAATTATGAAGCATAATTTCTTTCCCTTCACTGTCTTCCTGCCTTTCTAATGCCTGAATAAATTCTTCATACTCAAAAGTGCAGGCACCTTCTTCATCGGTAGGCAGATAGGCAGTACGGATGGAATAAAAATCCTGAAATTTGTTCATAACCCCGGTCTCATCTAAAATTTCCCTCACTTCTTTTTCCTCTCCCTGAAAGGTATAATCCATAAGGTGCTCCGGTTTCTCTGTCAGCATAGCCGAGATTCCAAATGCCAGACAGCAAAAAGAAATCAAAGCCAGAAGTGATATCACCGTAAGTGAGCCGTTTTTTAGAAAAACGCTCTCCTGAAGCTGACGCAGAGTAAACATCCCAAGACCAGTTTTTCCTTTTTGTCTTTTCATCAGACACTCAAAGAAAGGATAGAAGCCTTTTAACAGCAAGAGGGTCCCCGAAGTACCGCAAAGCAGTATAAGCAGAAGAATTTTCAGGCTCATCGCAGACATTCCTCTTCTGGATAAGGCCAGAATATAAGCAGTCCCAAGCAACAGGATTCCGGCAAAAAGAATCAAAATAGAGGTTCCTGTACTTCTTTCTTTCTCTCTTCCAACACTGCTGTTTTGCATTAAATCCTGTGGCTCTTTGTGTACGGTAAGCCCGCTTAAAAGAACCAGCGTCAGTATTTTTACCAGCAGTAATCCGCATACTGTCCATAAAATCCCTCCAAAAGAGATACGGAAGCGATGGCCAAGGATACCGATTCCCACTAATCTGGCTGCCGTAAGACTGATGATTTCCGAAAATAATATTGCCACAGGCAGCCCGATCACCAGGGCTAAAACTGTATTCATCAAATCCTCTGCAATCAGCATAAAAAACAATTTACTTCTCTTCATACCCAGCATCAGATACATGCCCAGTTCATGATTTCTCCGCTCAATCTGATACCTGGAAGTAAAAAATACCAGAAAGAAAATCACAAATAAAGAAAACACATACAATGCCGGAACCAGCGTCAGAAGTTTCTGTACTGCATCACTTTCCATGTCCCGGATAAACCGGATCACGTCCATATTTTCCAGAGAAAGAATAACATAGAAAGCAATAATAGCAAGAATCGTGGAGACAAAATAAATGCTGTTTTCCTTTCTGTTTGCCCTGCTGTTTCTCTTAATCAGACTATAAAACATTGGCACTTCCTCCTCCCAATTGAGCCATGATTTCCAAAATACGCAGATAGAAATCATTCTGGCTTTCCTTTGGAATCTGTCTTCTTAATTCATGGAACAAAACGCCATCCTGTATAAACAGAATCCGGGAGCAAAAGCTGGCGGCATTGGGATCGTGGGTTACCATGATAATTGTTGTACCATAATATTCCCGGATTCCCCTGAGCATTTCCATGAGGTTTTTGGAATTTTTGCTGTCTAATGCTCCTGTGGGCTCATCTGCCAGAAGAATCTCCGGCTGGACAATCAGTGCTCTTGCTGCTGCCACCCTTTGTTTCTGCCCTCCTGACATCTGAGAAGGAAATTTATGAAGCACTTCCTTAATCTCCAGATAATCTGCCAAATTCTTTAACCTCTTCTCCACTTCTTTCTGATTTTGTTTATGAATTGCCGTGGGAAGAAGAATATTCTCTTCCCCTGTCATGTGATCTAACAGCTCAAAATTCTGGAACAAATACCCCACCCGACAGCCTCTGAACTTTGCCAGCCTGCTGCCTTTCCATCCGCTGATATCTTCTTTCCCCAGCAAGATTCTTCCCTCTGTAGGCCGTGTCATTGTTGCAATACAATTCAGCAGCGTCGTTTTTCCTGAACCGCTGCTTCCCATGATTCCGAGAAATTCTCCCTCCAGCACCTGAAAAGAAAGGCCATTTAAAGCCGTGGTAGCCCCCTCATTTTTTCCGTACATTTTTTTCAGTGACTGCACATCTAATATTTTTTCCTGCATCTGTGTACTCCCTTCTGTTACTTTTTATCTGCTTTTATTATAAAAGAAAGCCGGAGAAAACAACACTTACAGATACTGTAAGGTTTCTCTCCGGTTTTCCTGTTCTCATCTTAAATTTTCCACATAAATCTCGTAAACTTCTTCCTGACTGCTTAATTCCAGTGCCTTGTCCTTGTCCATAACTGCCGCATATCCATAGATGCGAATACCTTCTTTTTGGATGTGTTCTACCGCATTTTTAAGTCCAAGCCTGGTGAAAGATCCTCCGCCCATCATCTCATAAAACTGTGTCTGATCTGCCATATAATTCATCATACTACAAACATGAGTCTTCATAAACTCCTCTGTCTTCATCTTCTCCAGCAGCTCATCTTCCCCTCGTTCTTCCACCACCTTGGGATTCCATAGAATCAATTCCGGATACGTTTCCTCATCCCATTCCAAGTCAGAAGAAAACTCCAGATCACAGGTAAATCCAATATTTCCTGCAAAAAAACGGTCTTCCTCGTATTGTCCTGTATCTACGGCACACCAGATGCCGCCCAAATCCTCCTGTTTCTCCAGATACGACCTAAATGTTTCATAGTCCATGATGTGATTTAAAGACACATATCCAATATATTTTTCTCCTGGCACAAGATTTTCCAAGGTTTCTTTTGCATCCTCGGGCGTTCCTGCTGCACATTGCACATCTGTTCCATCCGTAAGGATCTCATCAAGAGGCTTGCTTCCATCTCCCGGTGCACCACTCCATGCAAATGCGTTTCCTGTTGGGCGTCTGATACCACTGTCATCATAAAAACGGATTTTTCCCTTTTTGATCTCACCTGCAGTATTGGTAAAGGAACCATTATAGCTTGCATGTTGTATAATACTAATCTCATAGTTTCCATATCCTTTGTCCTCTACACTTACTATTTCCCTCCTCTTTCCCGGCAGGAACAATTCCGAAAATACTGCCATATCCAGGCTCATCTGATTGTTATATTCTCCGTTTTTCTTTCCCGGATCATAGTAAAAAGCAGACACCAGATGAGGCAGAAGAAACTGAAGGAACAACAGAACTGCCAGAGCCACTGCTAAAATAATGCAGCCAAGTTTTCGGAATGCTTTTTTAATGGACTGATTCACAAGTGTTACAAAATCCTGCTCCTGACCCTTATTTTGGTCTTCTTCAAACAAGTCCTGAAGTTCCGGTATTTCTTCTGATTCGAATAAATAGTCACTGATGGCCTGATATTTTTCAATCTCTTCTTCTATTTTTTTTGTTTCCTCCAGGGAAAGATTTCCTTCCTGATATTCTTTTAACTTCTCTCTATAAGTCATCCTCTCTCACCTCCAGTATGGATTTCAATTCTTTTTTTGCCCTATGTGCCAGTACACGGACGTTTGCAGGTGTAAGCTGCATCATGGCTGCTATTTCCCTTTGCCGGAATCCTCCGAAATACTGCAGCATAAGCACTTCTCTTTGTGGTTTGGACAGCCTATCCAAAGCAGACTGTAAACGCCTGCTCTGTTCTTTTTTCAGTATCTGTTCCAGCAGGTCTTCTGCACCTTCATCTGCCCTTCCCGTTTCCTCTCCATACACCAGCCTTTTCTCTCTTGTTAAAAGATTATAACAAAAGTTTCTGGCAGTCAGATACAGCCAGGCACGCATATTGGTGTGAGAATCCTTCAGTGCAAGAAGTGCTTTCAAAAAAGTTTCCTGAAGCACATCCTCTGTCATGTTTTTATTCCCACAAATGGAATAAACATAAAGATACAGCTCACGATAATACACCTCATACAATTTCTTCAGCAACTCCTGTTCCAGATTCCTCCCCCCCTTTGTCTATATAACAATTTTCTGCATAAAAATGTTACATTCTTATACCTCTTTTCTCATTTTATTTTCTCATTACTATTTTACCATATTTTTCACAAGTCTGACTTCTTCTTGCAGCCATCAGCACTTTATGCTACACTAAAAAAAAGCATATTTTCTATTTTTATTAAAATCTATTTCATTTCCAAATAATGGGGAACTATCTTCCCTGTCTTTTCAGAAAATTCATGCTTTCCATACCCATTACAAGCAGGAGTTTTCTGAAAAGAAATCTCCTGAACAATTGCATAAAGGAGGTTTTATATGGAAATACCCAAACCAGAATCAGGCACTGCAGCTATACGGCAATGGCATCCTGCATTTTATGCCGGTGCACAGATCGAACTCCAGGATGATGCTGACAATCTTATCTTTGAAAACGAGCATCAACTTGGAACAAAACCAAAGGAAATTGATGTTCTGATCATAAAAAAGCAAGAAGAACGGCCTGTAAAAAAGAATATCGGAAAACTATTCCGGAAGCATAACATCATAGAATATAAAAGTCCATCTGATTACCTGAATATAGACGACTTTTATAAGGTTTACGGCTATGCCTGTTTTTACAAATCGGATGTAAATCAGGTCAACCGTATTCCTATCGAGGAAATCACGATTTCTTTTGTCAGTTACGGCTATCCCAGAAAATTAATGAAGCATCTTCAAAAGAAACATGGATTCCGCATTTCAAAAATAGATGCCGGAATTTATTATGTCATCGGTGATATCATACCGATTCAAATTATTGTGACACGTCATCTGGATCCCGAAAAAAATCTGTGGCTTTCCAGTCTCACAGATCATTTAACAGATATCCAGGTCACTCAAAAACTTTTAGAAGACTTTGGAAAACATAAACAAAACTGTTTGTACCGTTCTGCAATCAACATGATCATGCAGGCAAACAAAACACAATTTCAGGAGGTGAAAGATATGTTATGTGAAGCATTAGAAGAATTAATGAAAGATGAGCTGGAAGAAAAAAGAACCTTAGGTCTGATGCAAGGTCTTGAGGAAGGTCGCATGGAAGGTCGCATGGAAGGTCGCATGGAAGGTCAAAAACAGGCCACTGATTTATTGAACACTTTAACTTTGAAGCTTGCAGAACTTGGCAGAACTGACGACATTATAAAAGCTGCTGCCGACAAAACCTATCAAAATAAACTTCTGGAAGAATTCGGACTCCTGTAACAAAAAGTCTCCCACAGGCATCTATCGGATGCTCCTGTGGGAGATTTCTCTTATCCTACTATTCTACACTTTTCAGGGATTCCACCATATCAATTTTTTTCAGTTTAAAGTACATCACCATATTTACAAAAACAGAAAATGCAAAGGTCAGAAGTGCACTGTACACAAAGCTGATATTCTCAATAATTCTGGTAAACATTACATTATCAATTTCCACTGTGGCGATTACATACCGGTGAAGAAGGCTTCCCAGTACCACGCCTGCAAAAGTACCGATAATGGTAAGGAGAATATTTTCCCGGTACACATAAGCAGATACCTCATTATCATAGAAACCCAGTACCTTTATGGTGGCCAGTTCTCTCTTTCTCTCTGTAATGTTAATATTATTCAGATTATACAGCACCACAAAAGCCAGAAGTCCTGCAGAAATAATCAGTACCACGATGACAATATCCAGGCTCTCCAGCATTTCATCCAGCCGCTCCTCCATATTATAGGTATAGGACACATTCAAGGCTGCCCTCTCTTCCAGGATATGTTCCCCTATCTTGCCAAGTTTTTCTTCGTCGAATTCTTTCATTTTGAAGAAAATATTATTTTCTTCCACCGGCTTATGGTAGACCTGTTGGTATAGTTCAGGTGAAAGATAAAGGTAATGTTCCATATAGTTTTCACAGATATTAGTAATGGTAATTTCTGTAAATTCTCCATCCTCATTCTCCACCAGCAGGGAATCTTCTTTTTCTATTCCCAGTGCCTTCGCAATTTTTTCTGTCAGAATCGCATCGTTTGCTCCCAGTTCATACAGTTCTTTCGTCCTTCTGTTTCTATACACCAGAAAATCCTTATTCTTTTCTAAGTCCATAGGAGCATAGAGATATACTTCCTTTTGTGTTTTTCCCTTCTTTACATTGGTTTTCTTCAAATATCCCTTGGACACGGAAGAAATATCCTTTTCTTTTTCCAAATAAGATTCCAGATTTTCCCGGTCTTCCTCATCTGCATCAGAGTTTAAGATCACCATACCATCATATTGCTGTAACTCATCATATTGAATGGTTCCCACAGAAAAAATAGAATCCCTAAGCCCAAATCCTACAATCATCAGTGCCATACAGCCGCCGATTCCAAATACCGTCATGAAAAACCGCTTTTTATAACGAATCAGGTTCCTGATGGTGGATTTCCAGATAAAGCCCAGACGTTTCCAGATGAATGGAAGATACTCCAAAAATACCCTTTTCCCCTGCTTCGGTGTAGGCGGACGCATCAGAACTGCCGGCTGTGATGCCAGTTCCTTATAGCAGGCCAGAAGAGTTGCCAGCCCGGTACAAAAGACTGCCGCTCCTGTAGCCATCACTCCGTATGTCATATTATAGGGAATCACCACATCCGGCACATGAGTGTACATGATTTTATATGCCGTCACAATGATATACGGAAATACCTTTTCTCCAAACAGCACACCGAAGATACTGCCCCCAATGGTAGCTGTCATGGCATAGCTCAAATATTTTCCTGCTATACTCATCTTTCCGTATCCCAATGCTTTTAACGTTCCAATCTGGGTTCTTTGTTCTTCCACCATACGGGTCATGGTGGTAAGACTGATCAAGGCTGCCACAATAAAAAACAGGATAGGAAACACTTCTCCGATTGCCCTCATACGGTCTGCATTATCTCCGTAACCGGTATAGTCTGTGGTAATGCTCCTGTCATTGACATACCATTTGGCATCCTCGATATCAGCAATCTTCTGCCTGGCATCTTTAATTTCATTCTCTCCGTTTTGAATTTCTTCTTCTGCTTCTGCCTTGCCTTCTTCATATTCTTTTCTGGCATCTATGAGTTTTTGCTCGTTTTCCTTGATTTCCGCTTCTCCATCTGCAAGTTCCTTTTCCCCGGTGCGGATATCTTCCCATCCAAGGTCAATCTGCTGCTGTCCTGCAGCCGCCTGCTGTTTTCCCTGGGCAAGCTTAGCTTCTCCTTCTGAAATCTGCTGTTTCGCTGCTTCTAACTGTACTCTGGCTCCCTCTAACTGAGCCTTTCCCTCTGCTAACTGAGTTCTGGCCTCCTCTAACTGCTGCCTTGCCTCTGCTGTTTTCTCCGCAAGCTGCTGTTTTCCTGCCGCAATTTGTGCCTCAAATTCAGCTCTGGCAGCCGCTAATTGTGTCTCTACTTCTTTCTGCTGCTGTTCAAGAGCCTGTGCTTCCTGGTTCAGTGTTGCTTCCTGCTCTTTTAACAACAGTTCATCATTCTGGATTTCAGACTGTAAGGCTTCTATCTGCCCCTGCACTGTTGGCAATTCCTCCTCAGAAATCATACCGTTTTCCACTGCTGACTGCAATTGTACCAGCTTTTCTTTTTTGTCCTGAAGGGCTGCAACCTTCTGATCATACTCTGCTTTCTTTCCATTCCATTCTGCCCACGCCTGTGCAATCCCTGCTCTGGCCTGTTCTTCTCCTGTCTCCAGTTGTGCCAGTCCTTCTTCATACGCTTTTGAAAAAGCTGCTTCTGAAGCGGCAATCTCTTCTTCTCCACTCTGTATCTCGGCCATTCCTGCCTCATACTGCTGCCAAAAGGCTGCTTCTTGTTCTGCAAGAACTTCTTCCTGTGATTTTAATTCCTGCTTTCCCTGTTTTAGATTTGCCTCTTCTGAAGCAATGCGGGCATAGGCTGCGTCTACTTCTTTCTGGCTGGAATAAAGCTTATTTTTTCCATCCTCCAGCTCTTTTTTCCCTTTTTCCAGCTCCTGCCTGCCGTCTGTTAATGCTTTCTCTCCATCTTCGATTTTGGAAAGTGCATCCGCCAGCTCCTGCCCGGCCTCAGCTTTTCCTTCTTCCAGTTCTTTTTCAGCCTTTTCCAGTTCTTTTTTTGCGTCCTCTCTTATCTCATCTGCCCTGAGTCTACCCTGGTAATCTCCGATGGCTTCGATATTTTCCAGAACTTCTTCTACCCTGTTATCATACTCTGGTGTAAACGCTGTAAGCTGTGCTGCACCTTCCGCACAAACATAACATTCTGTGTACACATCCAACGCAAAATCCTCTGGCAAAATTGCCAGAAATCCATTTACTTCACCATTTCCGATATTACTGCTTCCCCTCTCAAAAGAAATATAAGAGGCACTGCTTCCTAAACCTGTGATTTTATATTTATCTGTCCGTAAGGTATCAGTGACAGGATCTTGATTTCCGCTTAAAAGCGTAATAAAATCTCCGACTTCAAGTCCCTCACTTTCTGCAAAATCCTGGTCCATAAGGCACTCCCCTGGATTGCCTGGCATAGTTCCTTCTTCCGGGGTAAAATGATTCATATTCTCCACAATGGAAGACACATGGAGAATTTTCTGATTTCCATCCAAATCCACCAGGACATCTGCAGAATACCCCGGCTCTGCCTTTTCCACCCCGTCTACCTTTCTGATGGCCTCTATATCCTTATCCGTAATCCCAAGAGTTCCCATAACCTGGATATCCATAAATTCGTTTCTGTCAAAATAGGCATCCCCTGAATACCGCATATCCGGTTCCGCTGCACGGATACCTGAGAAAAAAGCCACGCCCATAGCAACAATGAAAAATATAGACAGAAATCTTCCAAGATTCTTTCTGATTTCCATATAAAAATCTTTTCTCAGTGCACGTTTTTTCATATGTACCCACCTACCATTCAATGGTCTCTACCGGAACCGGATGTTCATTCAGCCCCATTTTTGAAACTTTACCATTCTTAATATGAATTACCCTGTCAGCCATAGGTGCAATGGCTGAATTGTGGGTAATAACAATAACTGTCATTCCTTTTTCCCGGCAGGTATCCTGGAGCAATTTCAAAATCGCTTTTCCTGTATTATAATCCAGTGCACCTGTGGGTTCATCACATAAAAGCAATTTAGGATTCTTGGCCAAAGCTCTTGCAATAGAGACCCTTTGCTGTTCTCCACCGGAAAGCTGTGCCGGAAAATTGTTCAGGCGTTCTCCAAGTCCAACCTCCTCCAAAACAGTCCGGGCATCCAAAGGGTCTTTGCAAATCTGCAAAGCCAGTTCTACGTTTTCCAATGCTGTAAGATTCGGAATCAAATTATAGAACTGAAATACAAATCCAATATCATCCCGCCTGTAGCCTATGAGTTTTTTGGGGCTGTACTTTGCCACATCGTTTCCATCAACCCATACATTGCCACTGGTTGCAGTATCCATACCGCCTAAAATGTTTAAAACCGTTGTTTTACCGGCACCGCTGGGTCCTACAATCACGACAAATTCCCCTTTTGAAATTGTGAAATCAATGCCATCCACTGCTCTGATCTGTACTTCTCCCATCTGATAAACTTTGGTCACCTGTTCCAGCTTCACAAAATCCTCTGTTGTACTTTCTCTGCTTCCCATCTGCATTTCCTCTCTTCCGATTTGTCTTTCCCCTCATCCTGCCGATATCAGACCCTGAATACCCTGAAGCAATAACTTCTGAGTAACATCTGCCACTTTTTCCGGTGCTTCCTTAAATCCATGCTCCATCCAATAGCGAATAATTCCCATTGCTCCTGATGTACAGTAATAAAATTGTACCTGAAACTCAAAAGAATCTCTGTTTAAATCCACAGGAAAATTCTGAAGATATTTTTCAAAGACAGATTCCAGTAAAGTTTTTCCACTGGAAACTTTTCCTCTTCCTTTCATCATAAGAACACACTTCTCCCGCTCTTGGTACAAATACTGAAAAACTTCTCTCAAAAGCAATCCTACATGACTTAAAAGCTCCTGTGGTGTAAATTGCTCTGCCATATTTTTCACTACACTGCACATATCCTCTTCTAATTCAGCCAGGACAGAATCCACATCCGTATAATGCAGATAAAAGGTATTTCTATGGATATGAGCCACCTCTGTCAGCTCACGGATTGAGATTTCATTTAATTCTTTTTCCTTGGAGAGAAGCACCAGAGCATTTAAAATGCTTGTTTTTGTCTTCTCTGTTCTTTTATCCACCATTTCTTTTTCCATTTTTCAATTCTCCATGATTATTGTGCAGTTGCACATATTCTAATTCTATTTTAATGTGCAGTTGCACAGTTTGTCAATAAAATAAAATTAAAATTTATGTTGACATTTCTCCTGATATTCTATATAATACAATTTGTTGAACATATGTGGCGAAGCGTGGCTCAGTTTGGTAGAGCGCTGCGTTCGGGACGCAGAGGTCGCGTGTTCGAATCACGTCGCTTCGATGAAAAGTATAAGGTGTCGGAAGTCTGTTATGGATTTCCGGCATCTTTTTTTGAGACATCTCGAAATCTTATTTTTTCTCTTATTACAGTTGAAATAGATAAATCAAAGGCTTTATAATATAGGCATAACAAATTTTTGAACAGGAGAATAAATTATGGGAAATCTTAAATCAGGAGAAAAAAGACTTATTTTAGATGAAATTATGTTTTACAGTATTTGCAGTGATGAAGATAGAGAAAAAATCCTGGGACAGCGTGAAATGTCTTTCGAAGACTTCCGCCGTTTCTCTCTTCTCACTGATTATCTTGATCTGGAAGCACTGCACAAATTCATCTGGGATTTACACGCCCACCGCTACATGGACCAGATAGAATCCGTATATCAAAAATGCGAGGAGCAAGATCAAAACATCCCTGCAATGCTTGACACAGCACTTGGCTGGCTAAATGAATTTGTTGACCAGGCATCAAATGAAACGGTTCAGTATCTGCTTCAGCAAATTTTCGCCAATGGTCTTACCCCTTACGGGGATTCCGAGAAAGAGAGATAATATGGAACAACTGCCATCAATATTTTTATCCAGAATGAAAGAAATGCTGGGGGAGGAATACCAGGACTTCCTTGACAGTTATGAAGCTCCACGCCAGTTTGGCCTCAGAGTAAATACATTGAAAACGTCTGTGGAAGATTTTCTGAAAACAGCACCGTTTCATTTAACCCCCATCCCCTGGATTCCCAATGGTTTTTTCTATGGAGAGGATGAACGTCCTTCCAGACATGCCTTTTATCCTGCAGGACTTTATTATCTTCAGGAGCCAAGTGCCATGACTCCTGCAAGCCGCCTTTCCATTACCCCCGGAGATTATGTTCTGGACTTATGTGCTGCTCCGGGAGGCAAAGCAACCGAACTGGGAGCCAAACTTCAGGGAAAAGGGCTGCTGGTAGCCAATGATATCAGCAATTCCCGGGCAAAAGCACTGCTTCGAAATCTGGAGCTTTTCGGTATTCCCAATTCTCTGGTGACTAACGAGGTTCCAAAGCATCTGGCAGGATACTTTCCGGAGTTTTTTGACAAAATTCTGGTGGATGCTCCCTGCTCCGGTGAAGGAATGTTCCGGAAAGACCCTGACGTAGCCAAAACCTGGGACGAAAGCCGTCCTGAGTATTTCGGCAAACTACAGAAAGACATTATAGAACAGGCTATTTCTATGCTGAAACCAGGTGGAAAGCTCATGTATTCCACCTGCACCTTCTCCCCTGTGGAAAATGAAGGACTTATTTCTTACGTTCTGGAACATTTTCCTGAAATGGAATTATTGGAGATGGAAGATTACGAAGGATTTTCCAAAGGAAATCCAAAATGGGGAAATACTGATTCACAACTGACCAAAACACGGCGTATTTTTCCTCATCATATGGAAGGAGAAGGACACTTTCTCGCTCTTCTCCAAAAAAAGGGAACTTTAGTACCTTCTTCTTCCAGTCCTGTTTCCTGCCGTCTGAAAAAAGAAGATCAAAAATTGCTGGAAGAGTTTTTTTCTTCTCTTTCCCTGCCTTTTCATCCACAGGGCATAGAAGTCCGCAATGGATTTGTTTATCGCCTTCCTGACGCTGATACAGGTTCTCTAAAGGGTATCAGATTTCTCCGGCATGGACTTTTTCTGGGAGAATTAAAAAAGAACCGTTTTGAGCCAAGTCAGCCTTTTGCTATGGCTTTAAAAAACCCACCGACAGATGCCAAAATCTGCATTCATCCTTCAGACCCAAGAATTTCTGCTTATCTGCGTGGCGAGAGTTTCTCTCTGGAGGAAGGCGAATGTCCTTGTACCAAAGGATGGAAATTGGTATGTGCTGACCAGTACCCTCTCGGATGGGGAAAGGTTGTAGGAAACACCCTGAAAAATAAATATCCTTCCGGATGGCGTCAATCCTATTAGGATTCTCCTTTTCCTCGGACGATAGAAAGAAAGCTGCTGCCTTACGATTTTCACCGCACAGGCAGCAGCTTTCTTAATCTTCATTATTTTGTTTTATGTCACTCTGTACCTTCCAATGGTTCCTCCGCAAGTACCTGTTCGTACTTTTCCAGAATAATGTTCTGTATTCTTTCACGGGTTGCAGAATTAATCGGATGAGCAATGTCTCTATATTCTCCGTCCGTTGCCTTACGGCTTGGCATAGCAATAAATAAACCTTTTTCTCCCTCAATTACCTTGATATCATGCACTACAAATTCTTCATCAATGGTAATGGATACTACTGCTTTCATTTTTCCCTCTTTTGCTACGCATCTTACTCTTACATCTGTGATATTCATACAACCTTTCCCCTTTCATGCCTTTTGTAACCTTTACTGCCGCCTTATGCAGTCCTTCTTTTTGTCCGCTTTTTAAAGAACATATCTTTCGTTCTTTTCGATGACAACTTTGATGCCTTCCTCACCGCTGTAGTAGGAGTTTGCCCTTATGGTTCCTCTGCTCTCTACAATGCAGTTTTCAATATGTGTATTATCTCCGAGATATACATCATTCAATATAATGGAATTTTTAATCACACAGTTATTTCCGACAAAAACTTTTTTAAACAATACGGAATTTTCCACCTGCCCGTTAATGATACATCCACTGGATACCAGGCTGTTTTTCACTGCTGCTCCCGGATTGTATTTTGCCGGCGGCAGATCGTCAATCTTTGACTGTATTCCCGGATACTGACGGAAGAAATATTCCCGGATCTCCGGTTTCAGGAAATCCATATTTGTTTTATAATAGGATTCCACTGTTGAAATGTTGCTCCAATATGTATTGATTTTATATCCGTAAATTCTTTTCAGATTCTTATAGCGGATTAAAATGTCTTTTACAAAATCGTGTCTGTCCTCCTGACCGCACTTTTCAATCAGTTCCATCAACTGTCTTCTTCTGATCACATAAATGCCCGTGGAAATCGTATTAGACTGGGCTACCATGGGTTTCTCATCGAATTCCTCGATTCTGCAGTCCTCATTCATCTTCAGACAACCGAACCTTGTGGCATCTTCACCGTGGATATCTGTACATACCACAGTGATATCCGCCCTCTTGGCAATGTGATATTCCAGGACTTTATTATAATCCAGCTTGTACACACAGTCTCCGGATGCGATTACCACATATGGCTCATGACTGGATTTCAGAAAATTCAGATTCTGATACATGGCATCTGCAGTTCCCTGATACCAGAAACTGTTGTCCGGTGTAATGGTAGGTGTGAAGGTATAAAGCCCTCCCTGTTTTCTTCCGAAATCCCACCATTTAGAAGAGCTTAAATGCTCATTTAAGGATCTTGCATTATACTGTGTAAACACTGCTACCTTTTGAATATGGGAGTTTGACATATTACTAAGTGCAAAATCAATGCTGCGGTAGCTTCCCGCTATGGGCATAGCTGCAATGGCTCTTTTCTGTGATAACTCTCTCATTCTGTGATTATTGCCGCCGGCAAGAATAATACCTATTGCTCTCATTCTGTCTCACCTTCCTTGTTCAATGTTTCACCGCTTTCCAGAACACCGCCCGGATAATCTTCGGCACAAGTCTGTCCCACAATGGCAGTATTCTTTCCTATCGTCACATTGGACGGAATGACGGTATTTTCACCAATAGTTACAAGTCCAAAAGAGTATACATCCGGTTTTTCCTTATTCGGAATATCCTCACCTACACCCATGACAACATTGTCACCTACGGTTACATTCTCTGCGATAATAGCCTTGTCCACAATATTGTTTTCCCCTATCACGGTTTGTTTCATGACAATGGAATCACGAATCACTGCCCCTTTCTTAATGGTGACTCCGGCTCCGATCACAGAATTATGTACTTCTCCGTAAATCTCTGTACCTTCTCCTATGATACTCCGGTCCACCACGGCATCTTCTGCCACATACTGAGGCGGAATGATATCTCCCTTCGTATAAATCTTCCAGAATTCTTCATATAAATTAAATTCAGGAATGATATCGATCAATTCCATATTAGCTTCCCAGTAGGAGCCCAGCGTACCCACATCTTTCCAGTAACCATTGTATTCATAAGCGAAAAGCCGCTGCCCTTTTTCTCTGCAATATGGCAGGATATGCTTTCCGAAATCACAGCCGGACTGATCCTTCAGAGCTATCAGTGCTTCCTTCAATACAGGCCAGCTAAAGATATAAATTCCCATGGATGCCAGATTACTCTTTGGCTGTGCCGGTTTTTCTTCAAATTCTGTGATACGTCCAGTCTCGTCTGTGATCGCAAGACCAAATCTGGAAGCTTCCTCCCACGGCACCGGCATACAGGCCAGAGTAACATCTGCCTTATTCGCTTTGTGGAAATCCAACATCACTTCATAGTCCATTTTATAAATATGGTCACCGCCTAAAATCAGAACATAGTCCGGGTTAAACGTTTCCATGTATGCCAGATTCTGATAAATGGCATTTGCTGTTCCGGTGTACCATTCTGTATTGGTCTTTTTTTCGTAAGGCGGCAGAATAGATACTCCACCTACATTTCTATCCAAATCCCAGGGAATACCGATACCGATATGGGTATTCAGCCTTAAAGGCTGATACTGTGTCAAGACACCTACCGTATCTACACCTGAATTGATACAGTTACTCAGGGGGAAATCTATGATTCTGTATTTTCCTCCGAAGGTTACTGCTGGTTTTGCAACTTTGGCAGTGAGAACACCAAGCCTGCTGCCCTGTCCTCCAGCCAGCAACATTGCAATCATTTCCTTCTTTATCATGCCCATCACCTCTTGTATAATCTATGGTTTTTTCATTATAACATACTGCCTCAAAAAAGTGAACATTTTAAACAATTTTTTTTCGACATTTTCCAAGTTTTTGTAACATTTTACCTGTTTTTTACGATTCCAGCGGTATTTTATCAAGAAGGGGTTTCCATTTCCTGTAATGTTGGGTATAATTTAAGAGTAGCAGAAAGACTTGAACTGCATAATATACAGCTCAGATATTGTATTTACTTAAAATATAGAAAGGATTCTGTCATATGTACCAGATTGATTTTCATAAACCATTACACATTCATTTTATCGGCATTGGAGGTATCAGCATGAGCGGTCTTGCTGAAATCCTTCTCGGGGAAGATTTTCCTGTATCCGGTTCTGATTCCAAAGAATCAGCACTCACAAAACAATTAGAAGAAAAAGGTGCCAAAATTTATATCGGCCAGAGAGCATCCAACATTACTGACGATGTAGAGCTTGTTGTCTACACAGCAGCCATTCACCCAGACAACCCGGAGTATGCCTGTGCCAAAGAAAAAAATCTTCCTATGCTTACCAGAGCAGAACTTTTGGGACAGATTATGAAGAATTACCGGCTCCCCATTGCAGTGTCCGGCACTCATGGAAAAACCACTACCACTTCCATGATCTCACACATCCTTCTGGAAGCAGAGACAGACCCTACCATTTCTGTAGGAGGAATCCTTCCTGCGATTCATGGAAACATCCGTGTGGGAGAGTCTGAGACCTTTATCACAGAAGCCTGTGAATACACCAACAGCTTTTTAAGTTTTTTCCCAAAAATCAGTATTATTCTGAACATAGATGCAGACCATCTTGACTTTTTCAAGGATTTAGCGGACATTCGTCATTCTTTCCGGCGTTTTGCCTGCCTGCTTCCTTCAGACGGAACTCTGATCATCAATAAAGATATTCCTGACTCTGAAGAAATTACCAAAGATCTTCCCTGTGAGGTGATTACCTATTCCCTGGAAAAAGAGGCAGACTACTGTGCCGAAAACATTGTCTTCGATGAATTGGCACATGCATCTTTTGACTGTGTCAGAAAAGGCGAAAACATTGGCAGATTCACGCTGTCCGTTCCGGGTATGCATAATGTATCCAATGCATTATCTGCCATTGCTCTGGCGGAAAAAGTCGGAATTGATCTGGAAACAGTACAAAAAGGGCTGCTGCATTTTGGCGGAACAGACCGCCGTTTCCAGTACAAAGGCAAGGTAGGAGGCGTAACTGTCATTGATGATTATGCTCATCATCCTACCGAGATTGAGGCAACTTTAAAAACTGCTGCAAATTATCCTCATAAGACTACCTGGTGTGTATTCCAGCCTCACACTTACACACGCACGAAAGCTCTGATGCAGGAGTTTGCCCAGGCTCTGTCTCTTGCTGATAAAGTCGTACTGGCCGATATTTATGCTGCCAGAGAAACTGATAATCTCGGGATTTCCTCTGCAAATCTAAGAGATTTACTCATAGAAAAAGGAGTGGATGCCTATTATTTCCCTACCTTTGATGAGATTGAGGCATTTTTATTAGAAAATTGTATCCACGGAGATGTGTTGATAACTATGGGGGCCGGAGATGTATATAAAATCGGGGAAAACCTCTTAGGAATGTAGAGTTATCCACATTATCCACCAAACCATCCACATGTTCTCTTCACTGAGCATGTGGATTTTTTTTTACCCTATAAAGTTGACATAATGCGACAGCATTTATTTTAAAAAACCTCTATTTTCCTTATAATTTCGACAATTTGAGGTTTCCCATAAATAGTAGTCCACTTTTTTATCCACATTATCCACATTTCCCACAGCATCTTCTGTGCACTTGGTGGATTTCGCTGTCGAAAAAAATCAGGTTCTCTTTTCGGATATTCTGTGCTATACTGAGGTTGATTCAAGAGAAAGAAAATGATAATGTAAAGGATGTTTGAAATGGGGCAGTTTGAAGTTTATAATAGCTTTCCCGGAGATTTCACTTTCATCTCCAACCATTTCCTGGATTGCTATATGCCTTCCGCAAATGGTGAATTTGTAAAAATTTATCTCTATCTGCTAAGGCACGCCTGTCAAGAGAAAACCCGTCTGGAGCTTTCCTCTATTGCAGACGTTTTTAATTGCACGGAAGCTGATATTCAAAGAGCACTGCGCTATTGGAAAAAGACAGGGGTCCTGGATGTTGTTTTTGACACCAACGGAAATCTGAACAAGGTGGTCTTCTATCCCGTGCAGCTTTCCCCGTCTGTTTCGGCTACTTCCAGAAACCACTTCCAGGAAGCAGCCGCAAGCAGGATTTCTGCTGCCGGACAGGAAGCAGCACCAAATCCCGGTCTTACCCCGGACAAAATCAGGGAGCTGAAGGGCAATGACGAGGTGCAGCAGTTATTATTTATTGCGGAACAGTATCTTGGAAAACCTTTGACACCTACAGATATGGAAACCCTGCTTTATCTCTATGATGAGGTCGGACTTTCCGGAGAACTCATGGAGTATTTAATCGAATACTGTGTTTCCAAAGGCAGCACCAGTATGGCCTACATCAAAAAAGTAGGGCTTGCATGGGCTGAACAGAAAATTGCCACGGTCAATCAGGCAAAAGAAGAGACGAACCTTTACAACCGGAATTATTTTACCATATTAAGGGCTTTCGGAATCAAAAACCGAAATCCTCTGGAAAAGGAAATCCAGTATATGAATCTCTGGATGAACCAATATGGCTTTACTCTGGATATTATTTCAGAAGCCTGCAGCAGAACCGTACTCTCTACAGGCAAAGCTAGTTTTTCCTATGCTGACAGCATTTTGGAGAGCTGGTTCAAAAAGGGAGTACATCACCTGTCGGATGTGGATTCTCTGGATAAAAATTTCCAACAGAAAAAGGCTGCAAAGGCTGCAAAAGATAATGAGTCCAAACCAAAGCCCGCAGCAGCCCAAAACAAATTCAACAATTTCCATCAACGAAACTACAACATGGCAGAGCTGGAGAAACAACTTCTTGGAAAAAAATAGGTAAGGAGACAAACCGTGCCACTGAAAAATTTTCAATATGATGCGCTGATGCGCAACTATAACCAAAAACAGTTTTTACACAGACACCAGCAGGACGAATGTATCCGCAAGGCGGAAGCAGAAATCCCAAGACTGGCAGAGATCCGTCAGGAAATTGCCGCCTTAGGACTTCAGAAAGCCCGGCTGGTTCTTGGTGCGTCTAAAGGCGAGGACTTTGATCTGTCCGGAAAGATCAGCCTCTTGTCCCAGGAACGGGCACAGCTTCTAAAAGAGCATGGCTATCCCACGGATTATCTTGAGCTCCACTATGACTGCCCCCTCTGTAAAGACACCGGCTTCATCCTCACGGAAAATCAGGACACCACAGAAGTAGAAAAGTGCCCATGTTTTCGCAAAGCTGCCGTAGATCTTCTGTATACCCAGTCCAATATCCGGGATATACTGGAATCAGAAAACTTCCGACATTTTTCCTTTGACTATTATTCTCCGGAATTTTTGGATGAATCCAGCGGAATCACGGCATTGGAATCCGCACAGAATGCGGTGGAAAAATCCTGGAATTTCATCCGTAATTTTGGCAGTGCAAAGGATAATCTGCTCATCTACGGCGACACCGGCGTAGGAAAGACTTTCCTTACTCACTGCATTGCAAAGGAGCTTCTGGATCTTTCGTATTTTGTGTTGTATTTCACAGCATTTGACTTCTTTGATCTGCTGTCCAGAAACACGTTCCAAAAAGATGCAGAATCTGCTGACATGGCTTCTTTTATTTACGAATGTGATCTGCTGATTATCGATGATCTTGGCACAGAACTTACCAACAGTTTTATTTCATCCCAGCTGTTTTGCTGTATCAATGAAAGAATTTTAAACCAAAAGGCAACCATCATTTCTACCAACCTGACCATGGAGGATTTTCTGAACACGTATTCTGAAAGAACGTTTTCCAGGGTGACCAGCAATTACACCATGCTGAAACTGGTTGGAAATGATATAAGAATCCAAAAAAAACTTTTAGGAGGAAAAGAAAAATGGCATCATCATCCACAAACACTTTAAACACGCTTCCTGTAGGGCGACTGGGTATTATCCCCCTTAAGAGCTGCAAGGACATGGGTCAGAAAGTGAACGACTATATTGTCAAATGGAGAAAGGAACGAGACCACGAAGAAAAAGATTCTCTGAAATTCGAAGGTTATGAGCGTGACTCTTACCTCATCGATTCCAAAGCTCCCCGCTTCGGCTCAGGAGAAGCAAAAGGGATTCTTGGAGAATCTGTCCGTGGTGATGACCTTTATATCATGGTGGATATCTGCAATTATTCTATGACTTATACCGTATGCGGACAGACCAACCATATGTCCCCTGACGATCATTTCCAGGATTTAAAACGTATCATTGCTGCTGTAGGCGGAAAAGCCAGAAGAGTGAATGTTATCATGCCATTCTTATATGAAAGCCGCCAGCACAAGAGAACCGGAAGAGAATCTCTGGACTGTGCCCTGGCACTTCAGGAGCTGACCAGCATGGGTGTGGACAATATCCTTACCTTCGATGCCCATGACCCAAGGGTACAGAATGCAATTCCGCTTCACGGTTTTGAGACCGTACAGCCTGCTTACCAGTTCATTAAGGGATTATTTAAAGCAGAACCTGACCTGGCAATCGACAGCGATCATCTCATGATCATCAGCCCGGATGCCGGTGGAACAGGACGTGCCATTTATCTGGCCAACGTTCTCGGTGTAGATATGGGTATGTTCTACAAACGCCGTGATTATTCTACCATCATTGACGGAAGAAATCCTATTGTTGCTCATGAATTCCTGGGTGCTGATGTAAAAGGCAAAAACATGATCATCATTGACGATATGATCTCCTCCGGTGACAGTATGCTGGAAGTTGCTGCTCTTTTGAAAAAACGTGGTGCTGCCAAGATTTTCATGTGCTCCACCTTCGGTTTGTTCACAAATGGACTGGAACGTTTTGATAAAGCATACGCAGAAGGCAGCTTCGACAGACTGCTCACTACAAACCTGGTATATCAGCCGGAAGAATTACTGGCAAAACCATATTATGTAAACTGTGATATGAGCAAATATATTGCACTGATCATTGATACCCTGAACCACGATGGTTCCATCAGCACACTGCTGAATCCAGTGGAGAGAATCAATAAACTGGTGCAGAAGCATAATAAGGCTTTGGCAGAGAAATAAGAAAACTCAATATTTCAACTGAAAAGGCATTGCGGAAGCAGATGTGCCCCTGTTCCAATACTTTTTCAGTTGAAAATATTATTTTGTGATTTTTAGCCTACATTTTTCAGGCTCAAATAGGTGGGTTTTAATAAATTCTGAAATTAAGCATACTTATTTTGAAAACAAATAGGCTGCTAAGCAAGATTCTCTAAATCTGGCCTATATTCTTCTCCAAAAAAGTAAGTAGAAAAGTAGAAATCTTGGAATTTAGCCTATTGAGGTCAGAAAAAAGTAGGTCGTAACGAAAGAAATCACAAAATTTGGCCTATTTATGGTCTGGCCGATAAAATTCCGAACCCAATAAGTACTTTTTACCGATGCAGACACGCTAAACAAACAATGTGGGAAGTTTGCGCAAGAAACATACATCATACCTTTCTTTATTTTTCTTCTCTTAATTTATTTTTTATCCTGTCATCCATTTTCTTTGCCTGTTTTTTATAATACAGGGAAAATCCAAACCACAAGGCAAATGCTGTCACAATTTCTGCTGCAACTACAGCAACACATCCTTTGATACCCAAAGATATAGGAATCCATCCAACCACAAAAGATGTCACTAGACATATAGCACAGCCAATTCCCATATGAATCACGATTTTCATTACATAAGGAAGATTGGGACTCTCATATACAATTCCGGGAATGGAAAAACCTAATCCTACGACAATTGCTCCCAGCACCATTTTTGTATAGGTATAATTTATTAAAATATAATCACCGCCATTGAAAAGATTCCAAATCACACCAAACAGTGAAAAACAGACCAGGGCAGTGCTTACACCTTTTATTGACAGATGAATCAATTTTTTCATACAAACCTCCTTATAATCCCAAATATTTCTTTAAATCCGGAAGATACTTCCTGGACACATAATCTTTACAGCCATTTTTCATGATCAACAACATCATCCCTCCGAAAGATGCTTCCATTCCTTCTATGTATTTCAAATTTATTAAGGTTGTCTTTGAGATTTTCATAAAATTAGGTTTTAATGCTTTCTCTAACTCACACAACCGTTTTTTACTCACATAGCTTTTCTCTTTCCCATACAGGACTGTTTTTTCATTTTCAATTCTGATTAAATAAATATCATCTCCTTTTAGTATCATTGTCCTGTCATTATGAACAGCCGTAATAATATCATTGGCCGACTCCAACATAGAAACAATCTTTTGTGTTTCCTCATCAATCTGGCTTGTATAGATGACCGCATAGGGTTTCTCTAGATTTTTTATAATTTTTATTTCAACATCCATACTTTCCATACTCCCTCCTTCCTGTTCATTTAAAACAAAAATGACGTCTTTCTGTTCTACAATATTTATTCTACAATAAAATGATTTTTATGTCTCTGAAATCCAGGTGACCAGCAAATACTTTCCACTAACCTGCATCTTTGGTGTCCTGTAATAACATTCCCATCCTGTTTCACACTTTCCTCCACTTCTAAATTATTATTTTTTACAAGATTTCCATTGTAATTTACAGACTATTATTGTATAATAAACAAAAATAAAGTTATATTTTAGGTCAGGAGGTGCCATTATGAGAGAAAAAATTATCTCTATCTTAAAAGTCAGTATTTCATTGTTTGTCATCATGTACACTTTTTACATTTATCGGATGACACGGAGCATCAGCCTGGTAACCCTTGTCATTCTCCTGGCAGGTCTTGCACCTGTGCTGCACATGGCATGGACCTACCTGAAAATCAAAATTGATGACTACGAGGATGTCCGGTATATCCGTTATTTGAAAAGATAAACCATGATTTTAAGCAAGAAGCATTGCCAAGAAGAAGGATTTTTCTTTCCTGGGCAGTGCTTCTTTTATGTACTTTATTCTGCATCTCTGGTATAATTTTTATAGTATGTTAGAAAGGCTGGTTACACAATATGAAAGATTCTTATGGCAGAGAGATTGATTATCTCCGCATCTCCGTAACAGACCGCTGTAATCTCCGCTGCCGGTACTGTATGCCCGAAGATATCCCTTCCACTCCCCATCAGGAGATCCTCAGATTCGAAGAAATTCTTCAGATCTGCAGATTAGCCGGTGAACTCGGCATCCGGAAGTTTAAGGTTACCGGCGGGGAACCTTTAGTGCGAAAGGGGTGTATTGATTTTCTGCGGGAATTAAAAGCATTGCCCTGTACAGAACAGGTGACTCTCACCACCAACGGCATGCTTCTTTCAGAATATCTTCCTGCACTGAAAGAACTGGGAATCGACGGGATCAATATAAGTCTGGACACCTTAAATCCCAAAACTTTTGAACAGATCACCCGGCATACGGGACAGGAGCTGGTGCTGGAAAACATCCTGAAATGCCAGGAACTCGGTATCCGCACCAAGGTCAATTCTGTTCTTCTGGAAGGGGTCAATGACAATGAATTTCTTGACTTAGTACATCTTGCAAAAGACTATGCAGTAGATGTCCGTTTCATAGAGATCATGCCCATTGGGTTTGGCAAGAACTATCACGGTTACAACAAAGAAAAACTCCTGTCCAGGATTTCTGCTGTATATCCTGATTATCAGACCGTTACAGATAAACGTGGAAACGGTCCTGCTAATTACATAAAAATCCCGGGATTTTCGGGATGTATTGGTTTCATTGATGCTGTCCACGGAAAATTCTGTAATCAGTGCAACCGGATCCGGCTGACCGCAGACGGAATCCTGAAACTATGTCTTTACTATGAAAATGGGCTGAATCTAAAAGAACTTCTCCGTACAGGTGCTTCTCCTGCTGACATCCGCTGTGCAATAGAAACAGCGATTCTCGGGAAGCCTTCGGAACACCGTTTTCATCAGTCCGCTCTGGAAGGAGAACCGGAGCATCGAAAAATGTCACAAATTGGAGGGTAAAACTTATGGGAATTGTAAAAGCGATTTGTATCAGTGAAAAAAAAGGAACACAGAAACACCGGGTGGAAGAGGCTGTGTTCATCGAGGATTACGGCATTGAAAATGATGCCCATGCCGGAAAATGGCATCGACAGGTAAGTTTATTATCTTACGATAAAATTGAGGATTTCAAGAAAAGAGGTGCTGACGTCATAGACGGAGCCTTCGGAGAAAATCTGGTGGTGGAAGGATTCGATTTCCGCAATCTTCCTGTGGGAACCATCTTCCAGTGCGGGGATGTTATCCTGGAAATGACACAAATTGGAAAACAGTGCCATTCTCACTGTGAAATCTACAAGATCATGGGCGAATGTATCATGCCAAAAGAAGGAGTATTTACAAAGGTAATCCAGGGAGGTATCATCCGTACCGGAGATGAAATGACCATCATCGGAGAACGCAGCCGTTTCAAAACTGCTGTTCTCACACTCAGCGACAAAGGAGCTGCCGGTGAACGAGAAGACAAAAGCGGTCCTCTGATCCGCGAAATCATTGAAAAAGAGAATTACCTGGTTGTAGACCAGCGTGTTCTTCCGGACGAACAGAAAACCATTGAGGAAACCCTGATCCATCTCTGCGACCGCCTGAAAGTGGACTTGATCCTTACAACAGGAGGAACCGGATTTTCCCTGCGTGACCGAACACCGGAAGCAACCATAGCGGTAGCAGACCGTATGGCTCCCGGCATTGCCGAAGCAATCCGTGCTTATTCCATGCAGATTACCAATCGTGCCATGTTAAGCCGTGGAGTTTCTGCCCTGCGGGGACAGACTCTCATCATCAATCTTCCCGGAAGTCCAAAAGCCGTGAAAGAAAGCCTGGATTGTATTCTCCCTGCTCTCCCGCACGGCCTTGAAATCTTAAAAGGAAGTGCCTCTGAATGTGCACGTTCTTAGGATGACAAACCGGATTAAAAACGGAATTTACCGCTTTTTCCTCCGGTTTTTTCCACTAAATGAATGTCCTGCAGAACCATTCGCTTGTCAATGGCTTTGCACATATCGTAGATCGTAAGCAGCACTGCACTGACTCCGTGCAGTGCTTCCATTTCTACTCCTGTTTTCCCCTCCACTTTTACTGTGCAGGTTGCCTGTATTCTCTGCTCATCCGGAAACACCTGAAAATCCACAGAGCATTTGCTGATCATCAAAGGATGACACATGGGAATAATGGATGAGGTCTGTTTTACCGCCATGATACCTGCCACTCTGGCCACACCCAGCACATCCCCTTTCTTTACTTTCTGCTCCAGAACCGCCTGTAAAATTTCCTCTGAAACCCGGATGCTTCCCTGGGCGATCGCTGTTCTTGATGTAGGTTCCTTTCCAGATACATCCACCATCACTGCATTCCCATTTTCATCAAAATGATTAAATTCACTCATGTTCCTGTTCCTCCACCTGAATTTCTTCTCCTTCATACAAGATACCCTCTGACAAAGGTTTTAAAAACACAGTCTGGGTTCTTAGCAGACAATGTTTCCTGCCATCTTCCAGGGTACACGCCTCCGGATGACATCTTTTTCCCTTCTTTTCCACTTTCAGCCGCACCTCTCCGGCAACCAGGCAGTCTCCCGGATTCACTTTCGAAAGATCGATACCGGAAACCAGAATATTTTCCCGGAATTTCTGAAAACAAATCCCCGGAAAATCCTGATCTTCCAGTATGGTTCTGGCCTCCAGACTCCACAATGTCAGGCTGGCATCCCCTTTTTCTCCGTGGTAATCCCCTTCCAGACCCTTATCTACGGAAACTTTATGCTCCTCTGTCTGAATATAGGTTCTCCCTTTTTGAGGACAGTATTGAATCTTCTCGATTTTCCCTATCTGACCCATCTGATCTCTCCTGTTTTCTCCATGCCATATCCTCCCAGTTTCTTTAATTCTTCTGCAAACTGCGGACTTTTCAGCACCTGGAAAAACGCCTGGATCTGAGGCAGTCCCATGAATTCCTCTGGAATCGCAAACTCGTACCATTCCTCTCCCACCGGAATAAAATCAAGATCCATGGCACGGGCCGCTGACAGAATCCCCATACCTGCATCTGCACTGTCACTGGCTACCAATGCAGCTACCGCCATATGAGTAGATGCCTCCCTGTCATATCCCAGGATACCGTCTGGTTCCATCCCTTCTTTTTTCAACAGATAGTCAAATAACACTCTGGTTCCTGCACCTCTCTGTCGATTCACAAAACGACATCTTGTCAAATCCTGTATGGACTGAATCCCCAAAGGATTTCCTTTTTTTACCATGATCCCCTGAATCCGCTGCACGCCTGTCACAATGGCTACCGGGGTCTGGAACAGCCTTTTCACATAACTGTCATTATATTTACCGCTTTCCTCATCCAGAAGGTGAATGGGTGCAACATGGGCTTCTCCCCGTTTCAGTGCCAGAAGTCCGCCCATACTTCCCACATGGGTACTGGACAGATGCATCCCTTTGTGCATCTGCGGGATCAGATCTGCTGCCACATCCAGAATCAGATCATGACTTCCCGTAATCACGGCTGTATTCTGAATCTCCTCCGGATCTCTGTAGAGTGAAACTGTCACTTCTTCTCCTGCTTCCATACCTTCACAATTCTGGTCGATCACGCAGAATCCGTCTGCACGGACCAGAGACATGGCTGCTCCTGCTCCTCTTGCCAGCGGAGCTGCCACCATTTTATCTCCCACGATTCCTGTTTTCACACGTACATACTCTTTATGTTTCAGGCTGGAAACCAAACGTTTTGACAAGACTGCTTTCTGCTCATAGTCTTTCTTCAAAATCCTTTGTCCCATATAAGCCAGAACCGGAGCTACAAAATTTTCAAACGCAATATAGGCAGATACCGGGTACCCGGGTAATCCAATCACCGGTTTTCCTTCCACAAAGGCCAGTATCACCGGTTTTCCCGGTTTGATGGCAACCCCATGGATCAAAACCTCGCCCAGCTCCCGCAATACATGAACCGTGTAATCATCCCTTCCTGCACTGGATCCGGCATTGATCAAAACCACATCGGATACCTTCACAGCATCCTGAATTGCCTGTTTTATCTTGTCATAATCATCTTCCAGAATCGGATAACGGTGGGGAATCCCGCCCTGCTCTGTTACCATATTTTCAAACATTCTGGAATTGGATTCTATGATGCTTCCTTCCCTGATTTCATCTCCCGGCTCTATGATCTCTGTACCGGTTGGAAAAATGGCAGTAACCGGCTTTTTTGTCACCTCTATTTCCAGAATTCCGGCTGATAAAAGCACTCCTACATCAATGGAGCGAATCTGATGACAGCTTGGAAGAATCATTTCTCCTGCCACAATGTCCTCTCCCACCGGACGCACATGCTGCCAGGATGCCGCAGACGCAACAATCTCCACCTCTTGTTCTGACTCTGTCTCCAGCAGATCTTCTGCCATAATAACAGCATCAAAAGGATGGTGAATGGGGTCTCCCGTATCCACAACCACATAATCTTCTCCTTCTTTTAAACGGACAGGGGATGTCTCCGATGCCCCATAAGTATGTGAAGAGATCACAGCAATTCCATCCATGGCTGACGCATTGTATAAGGGAGAGCTATATTTTGCATATACCGCATGACGGGTAACTCTGCCCAGTGCCTCCACCACGGGAATGGTCTCATACTGCATGGTCCATGTCTTTTCTAATGCCTCTAAATATCGTGTTCTTGCTTCCTCCACCGGAGTTGTCTTTAAATATAAATTTCTTTTTCCCATGTTCTCTACCTCTAAAATACCTGAACCCAGATAGGTTCTCCTGTTTTTAAACCTTCTTGATTTAACTCTATGACTGCATAACCGTCAGCCCTTGTCATAGTTGACATAAGTCCTGATTTACCAAAAACCGGCTTTGCCAGATATCCTTCCTGAGCAGGAAGCAATTCTACAAACAGCAGCATTTTCCTCCCCGGTGTTCCCGGCACATTTCCCTGAAGAATCGCAGGAATCGCAGGACGTTTCGATTCCCCTGTGAGCTTCTGATACAGCCATACCGGAAGCATTTCAAATACCGCCATAGCTGCCACAGGATGTCCCGGCAGCCCGATTAGCAAGGTTCGGCTCTGTTCATCTACACCCAAAATTGTTGGTTTTCCAGGCTTTAATGCAAGTCCGTGGGTAAACACTCCCGGGGCTGCCAGTTCATCGATCACCTGTGCCGTCATATCTTTTTTCCCTTTGGAACTTCCCCCTGAAATAACCACCATATCACTGGTGCACATGGCTTCCTGCACCGTCCTTTTTAAAGTATCATATTCATCCTTTACTGTTCTCCGACTGCACACCACAAAACCATGCTTTCTGGCTAATGCAGTCAAGGCACTGGTATTGATATCATAAATCTGTCCTCGTTCTCTATCAGTTCCCGGTTCCGTCAATTCATCTCCGGTAGAGATAATAGAAATCCGAAATGCATCAAATACTTTTACAGAGGTAAAGCCTTCCGCTGCAAGGGCTCCTATTTCCTGTGGACGGATTCTGGTTCCTCTGGCAAACAACAAACTGCCTTTTTTACAATCCTCTCCCTGTTCTACGATATTGCGTCCCGGGGAAACTGCACCATATACCGCAATCTGAGTTTCATCAAAAGCCTCACAGTATTCTACCATCACACAACTATCTGCACCCTCCGGAATCATTCCCCCTGTAGGCACATATGCACAGGTTCCCGGAACGATCTTGCTGCATGCCTCTGTGCCGATTGCCACATCCTCGATCACCTTCAAAAAAACGGGAAGATTCTCTCCCGCACCCATAGTGTCCTTTGCCTTCACCGCATATCCGTCTACCATAGAACGTCTGAAATCGGGAATATCCAGCACACTGAAGCAGTCTTCTGCCAGGATTTTATCCAGTGCTTCTTCCAAAGGCACTTCCCGTATCTTCATCCATTCTTCTCCTACCGCACGATATAATTTTTCTCTCGCTTCTTCCAATGTATCAACTCTCAAGAGTTCCATTGTCCTATTCCTCCACTTGTATCACTTCATTTGCTACGAATTGTTTTATTCTGGAATCTGTGGATTCAAATAAGATCTCTTTGCTGCTCCCACTTGCCAGAACTGTTCCGTGATGCATAAAATGCAGCACATCGCACATCTTATAAATATGTGCCAGACGGTGACTGATCAAAATCCAGGTCACTGGATGTTCCTTTTGAATCTCCAGTATCATCTTTTCGAAAAATTCCAGATTTTCAGGATCCAGATTTGACAACGTTTCATCGATCATGATCAATTCCGGTCTGAAGATCAGTGCCCGGATCATGGAAACTTTCTGCTGCTCTCCGCTGGAAAGACTTCTGGCATACTGATGTTTTTTTTGCAGAAGACCACACTGCTCCAGCCACCAGTCGATCAACGCTTCATCTGGTTTCCCATGTCTGATTTTTAAAGGATAACAGATATTCTCATAGACACTGCTCTGAATAAAATAAGGTCTCTGGGCAGTCATGGTAATCCTTTTTGGATCAATCCCTTCCCAGTCAATCCTACCTTTATCTGCTTCCAGAATCCCCATGATCAGCTTGCACAGCGTTGTCTTACCGCATCCGTTCCCACCTATGATTCCATGAATTTTCCCTGTCTCTATCGAAAGCTTTTCAATCTTCATATGAAAGTCTCCAAGCTCTTTTTCCAACTCAATAATTTTCATTCGATTTTTCCCCTTTCTGGAAAAAATCAGCCAGACTTTGTATCAGAAAAGCCATGACCAATAAAATCACGCCAAGGGCAAGACCTTCTGTAAAAATCCCCTGACTCTTCAGCAAAGATATGGCAGTGGTCATGGTCCGGGTATGTCCTTTTATATTTCCTCCCACCAGCATCACTGCTCCTACCTCGCTGATGGAACGCCCGAAACCGGTGACTACTGCAAAATATAGTTCATTTTTCAATTCCCGGATCACAAGGAACTGTGTCTGCATTTTACTGGCACCCATGGTTTTCGCAAATACACGAACTGCTGGTGCCTTTGATACAAGACTGGTATAAGTCATTCCGCATATAATAGGGGTAATGATCAATACCTGAGCAAAAATCATTCCCTTTATCGTAAATAACATATCTAATTTTCCAAGAGGTCCCCGACGCATAAGAAGCATGTACACAATCAATCCTATTACCACCGGGGGAACCCCCATCAATGTTCTATTGATGCGGATCACCACACGTTTCCCTGGAAATTTTGCTTTTTCCAGCAGGATTCCCAGGAAGATACCCAGAACAGAAGAAATTCCGGTGGACCAGAAAGCCATCTGAAACGTCACAGAAACCGCATCCAAAACCCCCACATCCGAAAAAAAGGTATTCACCACTTGTTTGATATACTCCATGTATGTCCCTCACATGCTCATAAGGTTATAAAAGGGGGCTTAAAGCAGCCCCCATAGGTTCTATTCGTTTGCGTTTGGTGTAAATAATGCCTGTCCATATTCTTCCACACCATATTCTCCGATTAATTTCTGTACTTCCTCTGAACGGATCCATTCAATCATTGCATTTGCACCTTCATTGTTCACTTCCGGATATTTTTCAGGATTTACAGCAATAATTCCATATTGATTAAGAAGATCTGCAGCACCTTCACATACAATATCAATCTGCATCTCTACATCAGCATCATTTTTCATTTTCAGCCAGGTACCACGGTCAGTAAGGCAATATGCCTGTTTTTCTTCTGCCATAGTGATGGTCGCACCCATACCTTGTCCGGATTCCAGATAGTTTGGATTTTGAGTGGTATCGATCTCCAACTGTGTCCAGATCTTTTTCTCTTTCTTATCTGTACCGGAATCATCACCTCTGGATACAAAGGTAAGCTGCTGATCCTGAACCGTCTGGAATACAGAGGCAATATCATCTGTATGTGCAATCGGTTCTTTTGGTCCTACTACCACAAAATCATTGTACATAACAGGAAAACGTTCCACACCGAATCCATTTGCTACGAATTCTTCTTCACTTGCTTTGGCATGAACCAGAACAATATCTACATCTCCGTTTTCTCCCATTTTTAAAGCTTCACCGGTTCCCACTGCATTCCACTGCAGCTCCCATCCTGTGTCTTCTTTAAAAATCGGTGCCAGATAGTCCAGAAGTCCTGTGTCTGCCGTACTGGTTGTGGTTGCCATCATCAGAACACCTTTGTCTTCTGTTTCTTCTTGCTTTTCTTCCGCAGGTTCTTTGTTTTCTGCTTCTTCTTTCTGTACTTCTTCTTTCTTCTCTGGTTCAGGATCTGCCTCTTGTCCGCATCCTCCTAAAATTCCGGCCATCATCATCCCTGCCATGAGAACCGCAAGCACCTGTCTTTGTTTCTTCATGTTATGCTCCTCCTTAAACGGTAAAAATTTATTGCTAAGGCTTACTGCCTGATGCAATCTTTTAAAAAATCTGACAAAAACAATCCCTGCGTATCTGGACAGGAATTTCTGTTAATTCGCTGCACAACCCGTCATACTGCAGCAGACTTCCGTAGTGTACTTCGCCCTGATGCAAAAGGATTTTCAGACACTCCACTGCCTGAAGACTTCCTATGACTCCCGCAACTGCCCCAAGGGCAGGCACTGTTTCTTCTTTCTTCTGCATTGCATAACCTGCACATTCCAGACAGGCACTCTGTCCCGGACGAACCGGCATTACATATCCATAAAATCCGTGGATGCCACCTTCCACCAGGGGAATTTGAAGTTTCACACACGTCCTGTTCACCAGTTTCCGTATGCTGATGTCATCCACGCAATCTACAATAACATCCATATCTTTCAATAATTCTTCTGCATTATCCTCTGACAACTTCTTTACTTTCCAGTCTAACTTTATGGAAGAATTTCTTCTCTCCAGGAAGTTCCCCGCACAGATGCTTTTTTGTCTTCCAATCTGGGTTTCCTCATAAAGGAACTGCCTGTTTAAATTTGACACCGCCACGGTATCATAGTCTATCAGACGTATCTTCCCGACACCTGCCAGTGCCAGATACGTCAGAACCGGGCCTCCCAGTCCTCCGCATCCAATGACCGCAACACTGCTGTTCTCTAACTTCTTCTGCCCTTCGGCTTGAATCTGAGGAATCTGAATCTGCCTGCTGTACCGTGACGCATTTGTCATCTCAGCCACCTCCTACCGGCGGAAATAATGCAAGAATATCTCCATCCTTCACAGGATTCTCTATTTTGCTGTGAAAACCATTGATCAGACAGATTGCCACTTCCTCATGAGGAATTTCCAATAAATCCAGAATATCCTTCACACACGACGCCTGATCCGGCTTAATATATACAATCTTCTCCCTTCCTTCCCGGAAGGTTGCAAATAATCTTACTTCTATCATTATTATCACCACATAAACAAAAAGCGGAGGGGAATTCCCCTCCGCCAAACTTCACAGTCTATTCTGTCAGGCCCAGCCTTTCCAGGGTTTCCTTGGTTGGGAATGCATTCTCCCATCCTCTTGCCTCATAATACTGCGGCAGAGTTACCTTAATCTGGCTTACCTGACCTTTGGATGGTCCTGAAGAAATAGGTTCTTCTGTCAGACGTTTCGGAAGTCTGTCATCTTCCGGTTTCATACCTGCTGCTTTATTAAATAGTCTCTCAATATTGTAAATTCTCTCACCCACAACCAGCAATTCTTCCGGTGTATAATTCGTTCCTGTACCTGCGTTTAACAGAGCTGCATACTGCGGTGCTCCCAATGCAAAAGAAGAGAACAGGCATAAGCCCATAGAATCAATGACTGCCGTTAAATCCTGGAAGATTTTACACCACTGTGCTTTTCCTTCTATGGTGGTACGGTCGAGCTGCTCCGGCAGTCCTAAAACTTCCGGTGAAATCATATATCCGCGCACATGGCATCCGCCACGGTTACTGGTTGCATAAGTAATACCAATTCCCTGAATACCTCTGGCATCATATGCCGGCATTTCCTGTTTCTTCACACTCATAGAGAACTCAGGGTGTCCATAATATTCACACAGACGATAGGAACCATCTGCCATTCTCTTTGCCAGCGGAATCTCTGCTTCACCCATACGTTTTGTCCATTCTACAATAGCTTCACTGCTTCCCCAGGTAAGCGGAATTCCTTCACATTCTTCTTCTTTTATGTAACCTTTTTCATATAATTCCATGGCTGCTGCAATGGTACATGGTGTGGAAATTGCATCCAGTCCATATTCATTACACCACATATTTGCTGCATCAATGGCATTTAGATCATTCAATCCGCAGTTGCCTCCGTATGCCCATAATGGTTCATACTCAGGACCTCCTACAACCTTTCCGTCTACATTGACTACCCTTCCACATCCAATGGGACATCTGTGACAGGCTGCATTTTTTACCAGGTATTTGTCTTTTAAGGTTTCGCCTGATGTGTCGTCAGCTTCCGGATAATAGGATTCCTGCCAGTTTCTGGTCGGGAAAGAACCTGTGTTATTAATAATATTTACCAGGACTGCGGTTCCGTAAGTCGGAAGTCCGCCTCCGGTAACACCATTGGCACGGATGATTTTATTACATTCCAATGATGCCTGCTTTAAAGCTTCTTTGTCATACGGTTCAACCACTTTTCTGGTTGCTGTTACCGTGATTGCTTTCAGATTTTTAGATCCCATGACAGCGCCTACACCGCTTCTTCCGGCTGCCCTGTCTTTGTCATTCATGATGGCTGCCAGCAGTGACAGATGTTCCCCGGCAGGTCCAATGTTCAGCACATGGCATCCAGGATGTGTTTCTTTTAATTTTGCATCGGTTTCTTCGCTCATCATGCCAATGTAATCTTTGGCTGAAAGCAGTTCAATTTTCTCATCTTCGATATTGATGTAGGTCCATTCCGGTGCTTTTCCTTCTACGATAATGGCATCCCATCCTGCATATTTCAGTTTTGCACCCCAGATTCCGCCGGAGTTTGAAGATGCGATCATTCCGGTAAGCGGAGATTTCGTAACAACCATATAACGACCTGCAGTAGGAGATGCAGTACCCGTCATAGGACCTGTGATATAAATCAGTTTATTCTCTTCTGATAATGGGTCAACCGTTGCGATTCCCTCATCATAGAGCATTTTGGTTCCAAGTCCTCTTCCTCCGATAAACTTCTTTGCCAGCTCCATATCCAGAGCTTCTACCTTAATCTCTCCTGTAGAAAGATTAATACGTGCCAGTTTTCCATTGTAAGATGTCTTCATAAAAATACCTCCCTTGTTTCCTGTTTTGAAACATACTTTACCCAACTATACATTTCTTCTGCAAAATCCTTTCCAAACACGGGAGGCATTGATTAAGCGGTCAATACCCATTGGTCAAGTTCCCTAGAACAAGACTCGGATTCTATTATTATCATATACCATTTCTATGCTTCTTTCAATGGAAAAATGATAATTTTTCACTATTTTTCTAATTATTTTTCTTTTTTTTCATATATTTTGCACAATCTCAAGAATTTAAAAACATACTATAGGGAAATCAGATGATATGGAATCCCCATCTCTTCTAAAATATTGATTTCTCTTCTATTACAGCTAAACAACAAAATCTGTGGATACCTTCCTCCGATCCATCTCAAGGTGTTAGAAAGCCGTTTTTCATCGTACATGGCAAAGGTCTCATCCAAAATCAGCGGCATTTTTTCTTCTCTGCACAGAATTTCCCCACATGCCAGCCGAAGAGCCAGATATACCTGCTCTGCCGTTCCAAAACTGACCTGAAACAAATCCAGACATTTCTCTCCTGTATCCAGATGCACAGAAAAATCTTCATCCAGGAAAAGCTGTTTGTATTTTCCCTCTGTCAGTTGAGCAAAAATCTCAGACATTTTCTTTTGGAGCAGCCCTCCGGTCTGATTCTGCATATTGGCCGCTGCAGCACGGATGCGGTTTTCAGCTTCGGAAAGAGCCTGTATTTCTTTCCTGCACGCCAGAATCTCTTCCCTGTGTTCCCTGCTCTCTTGGTAATCTTCCTGAAGATTTTCCAGTCTCAGACTGTGCTCCTGAAGATTCTCTCTGAACATTTTCTTCCGTTCCTCTAGCTTTGCCATACGGAGTAATGCTTCCTGTTCCGGCTCTTGATCTATAGCAGATTCTTCTTTTTTATGAGAAGAAAACACCACCTCTTCTGCTGCCAGAAATACCAGCCAGATGAGAATACTGTACCAGGGAAATTTCTGCAGGATTACCATCAACAGAAACACCAAGAGTCCTGCCATGCCAAGAATTCTCCATTTTTTCTGTCCATTTATTTTTTCTTGTCTTCTCTCCTGTTTCCCTTGTTTTTCCTCTGTTTCTTCTCTCTTTATGCTTTCTCTATAGGATTCCAGTTCTCTTAATTTCTGCCGGATATGCTCTATTTCCCGTTTTTCATACTGGATCTCATACTGTAGTTTTTCCTCTTCCTGCTCCTTCTTTTTTGCAGCATCCGCTTCTTTTTTCTCCTGAATTTTCCTTTTTTGTTTTAGAATCTCTATGGCTCTTTCTGGGTCAAACCGCATGTCACCGGAGCCTTGAAAATCTGCAAGATAATCTCTCAATTCCTTGTAGAGTCCTTCTTCTGTCGTGCTTTTTGCCTGCCCTACCGATACGGTATTTCGATAAACAATCTCCGAAAGATTCCCAAGAAGCATATCCAGATCCCCGTCTTTTACGGACAAAAGTTCTCCGTCCGACTCACAGAACAGCACCGCATCTTCCCCTGATTTCTGAAACTTTCGTTCCAGACGAAATTGCTTCTCTCCACAGGAAAATGTTATGGAGCCTTCATACCATCCGGCTTGTTCCCATGGTGTATATTTGGTATAAGTATCTGTTTTGGATGCCTTTCCCCGCATTCGTTTTATACCGAAAAACATACTCTGTAAAAAGCTGTGAATGGTGGATTTTCCACTCTCATTTTCTCCATAGATGATATTGATTCCCTCTTTTAAAAGGATCTCTTTGTTTTGAAATCTGCCAAAATTCTTTAACTGCAGTTTTCTGATGATCATAACAGCTCCTCCCCTGATTCCAGCAGTGCCTCCACCCCAAGACGGAGAATTTTCTCCTCCTCCCCGGACAACTGTTCCAGAGGAAAAGAGCGGATATATTCTGCCAGAACACTGCCCTCATACTGCTTCAGAAGCCGGCTGAAGGAATAAGCACGGTGTGTACTGTCTCTGACTTCCAGAATATTTCCCAGTTTCATAAGGTCATCTGTAAAAAACTCCGTATAATTTCCTCTCTTCCCCTCTAAAAGAATCGTATAAATATGCTGCCTGCCCCGCTCTTCCAGGATTTTTTCCAATCCCTTTTCCAGAGAAACCTGGGTGGTTTTTTCTGTTACCTGAAGCTTTAATTTCTTATATTCCCTGCTTGCAAAAGGCACAAAACCAATCCTGATATCCTCCCCTGTATATTCCCCTTTGATATATCCGTGTACCCCTGTTTCATTCTTGTCCAAGGGCTCCAAAGAACCTGCATAGGCAATGTGGTTCTCCTGCAAGATCTGAGGTTTGTGAATATGACCAAGAGCAATATAATCAAAGCCGGAGCGATAAAACGTATCTTTATTTATGGGAATATGCTTCTCATCTCCTCCATGTGCCAGAAGGACCTGAAACGGCGGTTCATCTCCCTTTTTCCTTTCTGCTTTTATCTGATCATACAGCGGTTCTCTGATTTCCCGGCTGTGATAGCTAAGCCCCCAGACCCTGGTTTCCAGTTCCGGAAAATCCACATAGGAAATCTCTTCTCCTTCCAGCCAGAATACATTATCTGCCCAGGAAATCCTACGAGAAGGCAGTTCTTTTTTGATATGGTCATGGTTCCCTGCAATGAGAACAAAGTTTACATGGGGGACAGAGGCAAACATTGCATTTACTTCCTTTAATTCTCTGGTAAGGGGCTGTCTGTGGAATAAATCACCTGCAATGAGAAACAGGCCGGCATTTTCCCTGCCGGCCTGCTGTATGATTCTCTTGAAGCTTTCCCAGATTTCCCAGCCTCTGTCCTCACTCCAGGCACAGCCTTTATCCGGCTGCATACCTAAATGAACATCTGCGATATGGAAAAATCTCATAGTGCTCCTTTTCTTATAATTCACAATTGTTTACTGTTCTTGGGAACGGAATCACGTCACGAATGTTCTGCATACCTGTCAAATACATCACGCAGCGTTCAAATCCGAGACCATAGCCTGAATGACGGGTGGAACCGTATTTACGCAGGTCTAAATAGAACTGGTAATCTTCTTTGTTCAGTCCCAGTTCGTCCATTCTTGCACAGAGTTTTTCGTAAGAATCCTCTCTCTGGCTTCCTCCGATGATCTCTCCGATTCCAGGAACCAGACAGTCCATAGCTGCCACAGTCTTTCCGTCTTCATTTAATTTCATATAGAAAGCCTTGATTTCCTTTGGATAATCCGTAACAAATACAGGACGTTTGTAAACCTGCTCGGTAAGATATCTCTCGTGCTCGGTCTGCAGATCACAGCCCCAGTATACTTTATAATCGAACTTGTCATTTGCTTTCTCCAGAATCTCAATAGCTTCTGTATAAGTAACATGACCAAATTCTGAATTTAACACATGATTTAATCTGTCCAGAAGTCCTTTGTCAATAAAGGAATTGAAGAAGTTCATCTCTTCCGGTGCATGTTCCAGCACATAACGGATCACATATTTCAGCATATCCTCTGCCAGAGCCATGTTGTCATCAAGATCTGCAAACGCCATCTCCGGCTCGATCATCCAGAACTCTGCTGCATGGCGTGTGGTGTTGGAGTTTTCTGCACGGAAGGTTGGACCAAAAGTATAGATGTTACGGAATGCCTGTGCATAGGTTTCCCCGTTTAACTGACCGCTTACTGTCAGGTTGGTAGGTTTTCTGAAGAAATCCTGGGAGAAATCTACTTTTCCGTCTTCTGTCTTTGGAATGTCATTTAAGTCCATGGTAGTAACCTGGAACATCTCTCCTGCACCTTCACAGTCGCTTCCTGTGATCAGTGGAGTGTGAACATATACAAAACCTCTCTCCTGGAAGAACTGATGAATCGCAAAAGCAATCAAGGAACGCACGCGGAAAACGGCCTGGAATGTATTAGTTCTCGGTCTTAAATGAGAGATGGTTCTTAAATATTCCATGGAATGGCGTTTCTTCTGCAATGGATAATCGGCTGCGGAATCCCCCTCCACACTGATCTCAGTTGCCTGAATCTCAAAAGGCTGTTTTGCCTGTGGTGTTGCCACTAAGGTTCCTTTTACTACAATTGCTGCACCTACATTTAATTTTGAAATCTCCTGGAAATTTGCCATTGTGTCATGATAAACCACCTGAAGAGTTTCAAAGAAACTTCCGTCATGAAGTACGATGAATCCGAAGGTTTTAGAATCTCGGACACTTCTCACCCAGCCACCTACAGTGATTTCTTTGTCCAGATACTGCTCTGTGTCTTTGTAAATTTCTTTTACTGTTGTTAACTGCATTTGTCTGTCTCCTTCTTTGTATTTTATCAGCAGAGATGCTGAGATTTATTTCCATTTCTGGTGCTGTGACACCAATTTCTTTCTAGTATATCTCATTGCCTTGTTCAGTGCAAGGCTAAAGTACTGATTTCATCACCGAAAGTTGTACTATGCAGATATCAAACTAATAGCATTTTAACTGTTCCTTTTTTAAAAGGTGATAGGAATGATCCTCAAAAACTGTTAAAACTGTTCTGCAATAATTTTGATAGATCGCTTTTACGAAATTATCTTCTACGCTAACCATAGTTTCTTTCGGCAACTGACCAATTCCATATGCACATACCCGGTCAAACCCTGTCTCTTCCAGAAGTTCACCCACAGATAATATACTTTTACTTACTTGTTTCTTCCCCTTTATCCGTCCATCGTTTCCTGAAATACGCAACCCCACTGCTGCCAATGCTCCTACAATGCCTTGTCCGGTTCCTCCATGCTCGCTCAAATGTATTTTACATACTTTTGCCAATTCATAGGCTTCACTTTTTTGCAATACCTCTTTTTTCGCACTATATCCCCACTTCACAAGTTCTTCCTGATGTAACATCTTCTTGCAATCTGCAACGCAGAGTCCTGGATCAGAGCCTTCTGCAGCATGCTTTCTTAAGTATTCTGATGCAGCTTTAATCAATTGTTCAAAATCAGCTTTCTCTGATACTAAAGCACACATTGCACTATTATGTGATGTGTATGGTACATCTGTATGTACAAACAATTGGTGTCTGGAAATAAATGTACTTTCATATGGTTGTTCATCCAAAAAGTCCTGTAACAAATGTCCCGTTCCCAATGTATCTAAATTATCTGTGTCATCAAAAGATATATAATATTGATACATTATTTTTTCTCCTCCTTGGGTTCTCTCATACCTTCACCTTTCAAAATCATATCAATCTCTTCATTTGTTAATTCAATGTGAAAAAAAGTATTATAAAATTCCTTTACTGTTTCCCCTATATTAATATCCGGGAAATATTCCGGATATAAAGTTGAAGCAATATATACTACTGCAAGCGGTGTTTCCAAAGAACCAGGATGTCCCCACCTGGAAAGACCTACCGGTAACTGGAAAACAGAGCCTTCCCGTACAGCACGGAGTCCCGAAAATTTTGTATCTGTACAGAAATATTCTTTTGCACTTGGTTCATTAACAAGTATAATATCCGGATCCCAAAGATATATTTCTTCCACACTGGTATATCCTTTTTCTCCATCAATTTTAAGTTCTTCATTCGCTGATACCACATTAACACACCCTGCTGCTTCCAGAATCTGATAAGAAAGAGTATCCGGTATATCGGTCCTTACAACTTCATTAACAGAATGATATACTGTTTTCTTCTCTTCTTCTGAAAGTTCTGATAATCGTTCCCGAACCATGGAAATGGTTTCTTCATAATATGTCAGATAAGCTTCTGCCTCTTTTTGTTTACCCAGTGCCTGTCCCATAACCTGAATACTTTTTTTCTGCTCTTCCATGGTTTTATATTCAATAACAATATAAGGAATTCCTAAACTTTCTAATTTTTCCAGTTCACCTTCGTCCTGCAGATTAGAAGCACGTAAAAAAATTAAATCCGGTTTTGCAGCAGCGAGTTCTTCAATATTTATGGCTCCACTATTATAAGGTGTTGACATATCATTCAGTCCTTGAACTTTCCTCTGCATAAAATTATCACGCTTCAAACCATCTACAACTGCAACAATTCTTTGCTCACATCCCAGCAATACCGCCAAATGCCCTGTATATGCATAAAGACATGCGATTCTCTCCCTTTTCTGCGGAAGTTCCACGGTTCTCCCTGCACAGTCTACTATTTGTTCTCCCGATACCGCAGTATCACTATCTTTTTTTTCACTAAAAGAACAACTGGTGCCTAATATAGAGACCGCAACTACTATTGCAATTATTCTTTTCACACTTCTTTTCATTACTATCTCCTACGTTAATCACTCCATGTTACTATGTAATGCCGTTTTCTCTCTTCTCCCGCCTGAACAATACAACTTTTGATCTGATACATCTGTTCCAGACTATCCGATGTTAACAAAGACAGAGGAGTTCCTACGCTGCTGATTTTTCCATGATCCATCAAGGCCATTTTTATATTTGCTCCCATATCTTCAAACTGAAGTGGATGATTAAAATCATGGGTGGAAATAATAACACTCTTTTCCTTTTCCCTTGCAAAGCGAAACAAAAAATTCAAAATGCACTGTGTTCTTTTAATATCCAGATGTGCTGTTGGTTCGTCTAAAATCAAAATATCACTATCCTGGCACAATGCTCTGGCTATCAAAACCATTTGGAGTTCTCCTCCACTAAGCATCGTATATTCTTCTTCCGCAAGATGTGAGACACCAAGTTCCTCTAAAATAGCCAATGCCAGATCTTCTCTTTTATTCTTTCGTGAAAAAAGTGATTTATTACGCACCTGCCCCATTGTCACTACATCCAATACACGATATGGAAAGGAACGTGTATGATTCTGCGGCACATAAGCCAGTCTATCTGCCAGTTTTTCCGGCGAATACAAACGAATTGAACGATTGTTTATCAATACATCTCCTGATTGATATTTTAAATGTCCTAAAATACAATGTAAAAGTGTACTTTTTCCACATCCATTGGGACCAGCCAGACAAAACAGTTCCCCTTTCTCTATTTGAAAGCTTATGTCTGAAAATATGGGTTTACTTCCATAAGAAAAGGATAATTTCTCAACTTCTAAAATACTTATTTCCATCCACCTCCTTTATATTTCTTTAAAAGGTAGATAAAAAAGGGACCTCCTATAACTGCAGTCATAATTCCTAAAGGTATCTCTGCTCCTGTTAGCGTTCTACACAGCATATCAATCAGCATAAGAAATATTGCTCCTATCAACATACTAAATGGTATCAAGCGTCTATTGTCGCTTTTTACAATAAATCTTGCCATATGTGGAACAATTAAACCGATCCAGCCTATTGTTCCTGATATACATACTGCCCCTGCAGTAGCAAATGTAGCTCCCGCAACAACGATTACCCTTATTTTTTTTACATTTATTCCCATGCTGAAAGCTTCTGAATCTCCCATGGATAATACATTAATCTGTTCTGCATATAGCAATAGTAATATCATCCCAAAAATCATAGTTGTATATGCGACCGGGATTACAGAAGATTCAATGGATGCCAGACTCCCCATATTCCAGAAAACAATAGCTGCAAGCTGATCATAAGGATCCGCAACGTATTTCAAAAAAGATAACAGGGCAGAAAACACAGACGAAATAATTGTTCCACCTAATACAAGCATTAACACTGTAACTTCCCCGCAAACACGTGCCACTAAAAAACTCAGCCATACTGCACATATTCCAAATAAAAAAGCAAAGCCCGGAGCAAATACCATACTGGAAAAAATCAATATGGATAAAGCAGCACCAAATCCGGCACCTGATGATACCCCCAAACCCCCTTGACTAACCAATGGATTCTGAAACAAGCCCTGGAAAGCACAACCACTGGCTGCCAACGCTGCACCTACAAGTGCTCCTGACATCGTACGTATCAATCGGTTATCCACTACAATAGAAACAATCTCTGCTCCTATGCCATAATCATGCCCGGTTATCCTTTGAAGAATTGCCAGCACAATCTCCATAGGTTCCAGAGGATATCTGCCAACACTCATACTGAATAGAAACATGGCGAAAAATATTCCTATTGCGACCAGCCATTTCCCTATTATACTTTTCTGCATATTATTTCTTTTTACGCCAGATAACAACTCCAACTACTATTGCCGCTAATATTACGATTGCAATTATCATCATGCCAGAGCTGCTCTTAGATTCCTGTGTTGTTTCTTTGTTCTCTTCTGTTTTTTGCTCGGTTTCTACTGCTTCTTCTGTAGTTTCTGCTTTCTGCTCATTACCGACCTTGAAGGAAAGTGTATAATCTTTTTCCATCACAACACCACTTTTTGATGTAATACCACTTTTTGCAGTCAACGTATAATCACCATCAGAAAGCCCTTGCGGAAACTCAATTACTACGTCATTTTTTTTATCCGGCTCTACCTGATCATCTGCCATACCAACTTTTATTTCTACTTCTGTACCCTTACTGTCCTGTACCTGAAATAAAGCCATATTAGCTTCTGCAACCTCTGCATTTACTACATTTTTAGAAAAAACAAGAGTAATAGATTCATCTGAACCAAGAATCTCTCCATCTTCAATACTGGCAGATTCTACGAATAAACCTTCTTCTTTTCCGCCTCCGTTTCCGCTTCCGTTTCCGCTTCCGTTTCCGCTTCCGTTTCCGCTTCCATTTCCGCCTCCATTTCCACCACCGGCTGCAAAAACATTTACCGGAATAAGCACCATCATAATTGCCATAAATAATGTCATAATTTTTTTCATATTTCTTTCTCCTTTTCGTGAATTTTGCTAATTACAAACTACTTTCTTATCATTGTATCAACATATTTTATATTTTTCAATACCAAAACAGGCATATATTTCCCCATCAAAAATAACAATGTACCCTTTACATTTTTGCATATAGATATATCGTAAAAGTGCAAAAGTAATCGCAATTATTCGGTGGTAAAAACTGAGAATAGAAATATAGAAAAGAAAGAAAAAATACATACAAATTGTAGGAAATATTTTAGAATTCGAAAGTATAAAAGGTATTAATATCTGATGAATTGCCAAATAAGCAGGCTGTACAGGTACGGTTCATTTTGTAGAGCCATATACTAGGGAATTTTGATGTGTTATCAGATGAACAAATCTCACTTCTATACGTTAGATTTGTACTTATGGAAGCTTTTTATTCAGGAATCTTACGAAAATCTTTTGTCTGTTTAAATGGATGAAGATACTCTTTCTTTCGATGCAATTAAAGATGTGAGCGAAGAAGATGGAACATTTGTGATTTTATGCTATTTTTTACTTTATCCGCCTCTTCGCTCACATTTTAAATTTTTACTTCAGATTCTCCGGATTTAATCCTTCTAATTCCGGCACCACAAAACGTCCGTCTTTGCGAACCAGAACATCGTCGAAATAAATTTCCCCACCGCCATACTCCGGTCTCTGAATCAGCACTAAATCCCAATGAATTGCTGAATGATTTCCATTTGGTGCCTCACCTTCATAGCATCTTCCCGGGGTGATATGAATAGAACCCTGAATCTTCTCATCGAACAGCGTGTCCTTCATTGGATGCAGTACATATGGATTTACACCAATGGCAAATTCTCCGATATAACGGGCACCTTCGTCAATATCAAGCACTTTATTGATTCTTTCTGTGTCGTTTGCAGTAGCTTTCACAATCTTTCCGTCTTTAAATTCAAAGGAAATATTTTCATAAGTAAAGCCCTGGAAAGCAGAAGGTGTATTATAGGTCAGCGTTCCGTTTATGGATTCTCTTACAGGAGCTGTAAAAATTTCCCCGTCCGGAATATTGCATTCCCCACTGCATGGGATTACCGGAATGTCCTTGATAGAGAAAGTAAGGTCTGTGCCAGGTGCTGTGATTCTTACTTTGTCCGTACGCTCCATATATTTTACCAGCGGTTCCATAGCTTTTGCCATCTTTGCATAATCCACCGTGCAAACATCAAAATAGAAGTCCTCAAAAGCTTCCAGGCTGGTGTTGGATAACTGTGCCATAGAGGCATTTGGGTATCTTAAAACAACCCATTTTGTCTTTGGAACACGGATATTCCCGTGAACCGGTGTGCTGTAATATTTTTCATAAAGATTCAGTTTTTCCGCAGGTACATCTGCCTTTTCTGATACATTTTCACCACCCCTGATTCCGATGTAGCAATCCATTCTTGCCATCTCTGCACCGTCGATTTCTGCCATGATCTGAAGCTGTTCTGCCGTACAGCCCAGAAGCATTTCCCTCTCCATCTGTGGATCCGTAAAATGTGGGAAAGGAATTCCCCCTGCCTTATATATTTCTTTCATTAACTGTCTTGCAAGAGGTTTGGTATCAGCACCTACATAATTAAGGTAAACCTTTTCTCCTTTCTGCACTCTGCAGGAATGATGCACCAACACTTTTGCCAGTTTTTTAATTCTTTCATCCATGTCTGTTCTCCTATTACTCTTTTTTTACTCTGCCGGTAAATCTATATAGCAGATAAACACATTTCCATTTTCTTCAAAAGCTTTTTTACTGTCCTGAAGTCCCATAGGTTTTGTTTCCTTCGTCTGAGGATCATAGAGATACATATTGTACAGGTCGAAACCGACTATGACTCTCACCTGTCCTCCTTCGATTTTTGTAACCACCGGTCTCTGATAGCTGATCTCATACAAAATCTGATCCAGGGTACATCCTGTAAGGTCTGCCACTGTTCCCGTATTTCTTACAGCTTCTTTTAAAGCCGCTGCATCCGGGGATGCTGATTTTACCGCTTCCGGTATATCACCAAGCTCAATATTTCCCTGGTCTTTGCTATTTCCTCTCTCCCAGAGATACTGCTGATTCTGATTCAGAACCACACCCATATTTTCATCTGCTGCTTTAACTGCATCTGCTGCGTTTTTATAAATCCCCCATAGTTTTCCCAGTGCATAGACATAATATGCCTCTTCCTCTGTTTCCTGTTTCTCCATAGTAAGCACATTGTCTCTGGTATTCTCCATGAATTTTGCAACAACCGTCAATGGCTCTTTCACATCGGTTGATGCAAACTGTATTCCTGTAATATTAGCCTGTCGCTCTGTGGTCAGCATAACAACAGAAAAAGTTTCGTCTTCCTTATCACGGACGTTATTGAGAATCTGTTCATTTCCGACAGCTACATAGGTATCTCCTTCTTTTCTTGCCCGTTCCAATTGGATCAGATTATCCTGAAACACTATATTTGTGACGTAATATCCATCTTGATGATAACTTTTCTTCACTTCTCCTTTGCGGTTTTGAATGCGGACTTCATACATACCGAACTGAGTTTGTGATCCGCTTCCCAAAATATCTCCTTCATTTGCCAGACCATATACCATATCATTATTTATAAATCCGAATATTCTGATCTTCGATCCGTTTTCCCCGCTGATTTTTTCCTGTTCTCCTGTTTCCAGATCCATGAGAATCAGATTATCCGCATGATATGGATCCATACCTTCCATCCAGGCTGCATATCTGCCATTTTCTGAAACATAGAAATATTCCCTGTCCATGCCTTCCTGGATTACCGTATAACTCTTGTCTTCCATATTAAAACAATACAATGTATTTTCGAAAAGGAGATAAAGATTTCCGTTCTTGCTGGCATAAGCAAACTCACCGATCTCCTGTTTTAAAAATTCGAAGGATTTTGTGCTGGTGAGGAAAAATTTTTCTTCGATCACATTTTTTTCTGCTGAATAATGATATACAGCAGTTCCTACCTGTCCTTCGTGGCCCCCCCTGTTCATATATCCATAAAGAATAAAATCCACATCTCCGTTTTTGCTCACTCGCACAATTTCAATATCATGCTGTGTGTAATCATTTCTTTCATCATTGCTTCCCGTGTCACGAAAACTGAAAATTCGAACCAGTTTATTGTTTTTCACATGATAGGACCACAAATCACCCTGTTGAACAAAAGCAACAATATTTCCTTCTGTATCTGCTTTATACTGTACATCATTGCCTGTTACTCCAAGGTTCAGTCTGCCGCCTGCTACAATCGTCTGTTCTGCAGTAAGAATCTGCTTCGCAGACCTGTTAAAATCAAGAAGACGCACCCTTGTCTGGTCATAACGCATCCGGAAGAACTCCTCTACCTGATACCGCTCAATATCTCCTTCCCCATTTTCCGCAGTAATATAATAAGTAATGGAAACACTCCCCGTATTTTCATTAATATCTTTTATCGAAGGAATCCCCGGTCTGCTGATCTCCGGTGCCAGATTTCCCCAGGAAACCATATTGAGACTTGCATGAATATTCAGGTTGTTAAAACTGTTGTTCCCAGGGGAGTCATCTGTTTCCAGATAAGTGCTCAAATCTCCCTTTTCATTCTGAGTCACAGCCTTTTGATAAAAGTTATTTACAAAATCAATATATTTCTGCGTATTAAGCCCTGCTCTCTGGATCACTTTGGTATAATAATTCCAGCTTCCCTTTTCTGTATTTAACGTAAAGACAAGGGAATATTCCTGATTCATCAAAATTGATTTTTGCAGGGTAAACTCTGCTGTGAGTGTCCCATCTGCCTGCTCGTGAAATCTCTTGATTTTATTATTTTCAATGACTTTACTGCCATCTGAAGTTCTGACTTCATAGACAAGACTATCTACTTCACTTCCATATGGGGTAATGCTCACTGCCAGTGTCTTATCTGTTCCCATAGGTGTCAGAGTATCCCGCATATAATCTGTCTGCATAGTTTCCGCATAACCATACATGCGGTTAACCTCTGTTTCCCCTAAGAGCATGGCCATACATGGCACTGTAGGGGTCTGAAAATCAGTCCTGTTGTCTGTATTCTTGTTATTCAGCAAACAGCTAAAACCTGCTACCCCACCTATAAAAATAAGGAGCAGCACAAGTATTCTGCGTACTATTTTTTTCATTTGCACTCTCCCTTATCTATGTCAAAGAGCAGATTCTCAAGAGAGGGATGGACATGGAACGCCTGTACACATTCTTCCCACGCTTTCTGCTGCTGCGTATCCTGTTTTGCCTGTTGATTTTTCACAGCACGAATCAACAGATTCTTCGGTGTATGCTCCATGTCGATAAATTCCAAAATCTGAGTGTCATATCCTGCTGTAGTCAGCACCTGTGCTCTGAGTCCATCTGTAAGAATCGCCGCAAAACGTTCTTTCAGAATGCCATACTCCAATACCGGAGCCAATGTCTCATTGAAGACCTGACGATTTAATTCATGCTGACAGCAAGGAACGGAAAGTATCACAGAAGCATTCCATTTCACTGCTTTTGCAAGAGCATAGTCCGTTGCCGTGTCACAGGCATGTAAAGTTACCACCATATCTACTTGATCCGCACCTTCGTAGGAAGCAATATCTCCCTGAAGAAACTCCAGCTTATCATATCCGTATTTCTCTGCCAGACGGCTGCAGGTTTCAATAACATCGGTCTTCAGATCCAGACCCGTCACTTTGATATCGTAATTATTCAGTACTTTTAAATAGTAGTACATGGCAAATGTAAGATATGATTTTCCACAGCCAAAATCTATAATACGGATTTCTCTGTCTCGTGGAAGTTTTGGTAAAATATCCCTGATAAACTCCAGAAATCTGTTCAACTGTTTAAATTTATCATACTTGGAATGTTTTACTTTGCCATCCGGACTCATGACCCCCAAGTCAATCAGCCATGGAACCGGAATTCCTTCCTGCAAAAGATATTTCTTCGTTCTGTTATGAGAAAGCATGGCTGGAAACTCTTCTTTGTTTTTTCCCTGCTTTTGAATATTTTTTGTCTTGATGCTCATTCTTCCCTTTTTGCTTACCAGAACCGTTCCCTGCACACATCGTCCCTCTAGCTGAAGCTGACGAAAGTTTTCCGTCATTTCCTGACAAAGATATCTGATCAGGTCTTCTTTTTGAAAATTCTTATGAATCTCTTTTGTTCCTTCTGTTCTGGTCACCTGATAACATACCTGCTCTCTTACCAGAACCGGGCGTACCTGCATTTTGGATGTACCTTCTTTTTTTCTGGCATTGCTGATTAAAATCCGCCGAAAATCGTTATCAATATTTTTTTCTAAAAATTCCTTTAATTCGGTCATAATTCTCCCTTGTATCTTATTCTTTCCCCTTTCACAGAAAAACCTGCGTTTCATTACTATTGTAAAAGTTTTACTGCAAAACCGCAAGACCTAAAAAAATCTTCTGCACCTGTTTCTCCTGCATCTTCTGCAATGAATTTCCTGACAAAACAAGGAGGTTACTATCTCCCCCATCGTTCCGAAATCCACTGACGCTGCTTCACATTCTGTTCCCTGTATTTTTTTCTGTTCTTCTATTTTCCTGCAGATATTCTGACATACACGCTCAATTTCCTGTTTATCAGGATACTCGTCATAGATAAAACTCCCTTCATAATCCAGACGGTCACATACATCCTGCACATAGCCTTGAACCATAGCTGCACGCTTAGGATAATAAGAATTCATTAAGATTTTATCTTTCTCAACAGGTGCTTCCTGCATATAGAGCTGTCCTTTACCTGCTGTCTGATAAAAAAAATTTAGATTTTCCTTATCTGCCATATTTTCCTGTTTCCTTTTCACTTTCTAGTATTATATTCTACTTTCAGGAAATGGTGACCCAGGGATTTTTCTCTCCTGTTTCTGCAAAAAAAGACTGAGCTACAGATTCCAAAAATTCTGTTTCCCAGTCTTGTTTTGTTTATTCTTTTACGCTCAACCGAACTAACGCTCTCTGAAGCTTTGCTTCTGCAATCTTGTATTCTCTGTCTGTCAGACCGCCTTTTGCAAGGAGGTTTTCTGCACGTTCTTTTGCTTTTTCTGCTCGTTCCAGATCAATGTCCTCTTTCCATTCCCAGGTTGTTGCCCAAAGACTGCAGACTCCATCCATCATAGAAAGCATTCCGCCGATACAGGCAGCATCACGTCTGGTACCGTCCTCCAGGACCACATGAGCCTCTCCCATACCAAGAGCAGTACAGAAATTACAGTGTCCGGCAAGAATCGCCAGATCACCTGTGATACTTCTGCAGACAATGCGAACCACATTATCGTCTTCAAACAAGAGACCGTCCGGTGTTCCGATTCGTAATGGAAATGTCTTCATAGACAGCCTCCTTACATATTTTTAGCCTTCTCGAAAACTTCATCGATGGTTCCTGAGAACAGGAAGCAGCTTTCCGGAAGGTCATCACATTCACCATCCAGGATCATCTTAAATCCTCTCAGTGTTTCTTTTAAAGGAACATACTGTCCAGGCATACCGGTGAACTGCTCTGCTACAGAGAAGCTCTGGGACAGGAAACGCTGTACCTTACGTGCACGGTTTACAGTCTTCTTATCTTCCTCTGATAATTCATCCATACCCATGATCGCAATGATATCCTGAAGTTCTTTGTAACGCTGAAGAACTCTCTGTACTGCACGGGCAATTTCATAATGCTCTGTTCCTACAACTTCAGGAGCAAGGATACGGCTGGTAGAATCCAGTGGGTCTACAGCCGGATAAATACCCTGGCTGGAAATCTCACGGGACAATACTGTAGTAGCATCCAGATGAGTAAAGGTTGTAGCAGGAGCCGGGTCTGTCAAGTCATCCGCAGGTACATAAACAGCCTGTACAGATGTGATGGAACCTTTTCTTGTGGATGTGATACGTTCCTGCAAAGCACCCATCTCTGTTGCCAGAGTCGGCTGGTAACCTACTGCGGACGGCATACGTCCAAGCAGAGCGGAAACCTCAGAACCTGCCTGTGTGAAACGGAAAATATTATCAATGAACAACAGCACGTCCTGGTTCTTCACATCACGGAAGTACTCTGCCATAGTAAGTCCGGAAAGACCTACACGCATACGTGCTCCCGGCGGCTCATTCATCTGTCCATATACCAGGGCTGTCTTATCAATAACGCCGCTTTCCTTCATTTCGTTGTAAAGGTCATTTCCTTCACGGGTACGCTCACCTACACCGGTAAATACAGAAAGTCCGCCGTGTGCTGTTGCTACGTTGTGGATCAGCTCCATAATAAGAACTGTCTTACCTACACCGGCACCACCGAACAGACCGATCTTACCACCCTTTGCGTATGGACAGATCAAGTCTACGACCTTAATACCGGTTTCCAGGATTTCTGTTGCCGGCATCTGATCTTCATATGCCGGTGCCGGACGGTGAATTGGCCAGTGTTCTTTTGTTTCCGGTGCCGGAAGATTATCCACCGGGTCACCAAGTAAGTTGAACACTCGGCCTAAGCATTCTTCACCTACAGGAACCGCAATCGGTGCTCCTGTATCTACAGCTTTTGTACCTCTTACCAGACCGTCTGTGGAATTCATCGCAATACAACGAACAGTATTGTCTCCGATCTGCTGAGCTACTTCGGCTGTAAGCTTTGCGCCTTTATTATCAATTTCAATGGCATTGAGAAGTGCCGGCAGTTCATCATGCGCAAAGCGGATGTCCAAAACAGGACCGATGACCTGCACTACCTCGCCAATGTGTTTTTCGCTCATTCTCGTGAATCTCCTCTATTTTTTAGATGCCTTCCGCACCTCCAACAATCTCCGTGATTTCCTGCGTTATGCTTGCCTGACGTGCACGGTTGTAATACAGATTCAGTTTATCAATCATTTCCTCTGCATTGCTTGTGGCTGCCTCCATAGCCATTCTTCTGGCTGCCAGCTCACTGGCAAGGCTCTCACACACGCCGCCATAAATCAGTCCCGCCAGATATTCCGGAACAATGGCGTCAAAAACTTCCATACTATTCGGCTCATACAGAATCAGACTGCGTGCCGCATCATCTAAATCATCCGGTGCGTCTTCTGCCAAATCTGTCAGCGGCAGAAGGGATGAAACTCCCGGCTGCTGAGACAACATGGAAACAAAGGTGGTAAAGCACAATTCGATATGACCAAATGTGCCTTTCTTAAATTCCCCACTCAGAAGATGTGCGATTTCAAAACAATCTGCCACAGAAACATCTGCCACTTCTGCAAATGCTTCCGTCAGAATTTCTGTACCTTTTCGCTGGAAGTATTCAACTGCTTTCTTACCAATCGGAAGAACGACATAATCTTTGCCCGCACTTGCTTCTTCTACCTTTTTAAACAGATTGGCATTATAGCCACCTGCAAGACCACGGTCACCTGCAACTACAACAAAACAGTATTTGTCGCTTACAGATTCCCTGGCAAACACAGAATAGAATTCTGTATTATCCACAGCGATATGCTGCAGAGTACGATAGAGATCTTTATAGTAAGGACGGCAGATTTCTGCCCGCTCTTTTGCTTTACGCAGTTTGGAGGACGCTACAAGTTCCATCGCTTTTGTAATCTGCATGGTGCTCTGAACACTCTTGATACGCAGTTTTACAGCTTTCATATTTGCAGCCATACTGCTTCCTCCTAATCACTTTATTTTTCTGGTCTTGTATTCAGGAAATTCTCTGTATACGCATCCAGAACATTTTTCAGCTTACTTTCTGTCTCTGATTCCAGTTTTCCGGTTGTACGGATTTCCTGCATGACTTCAACACCCTGAGCATCTGTATCCAGATAAGTATATAAACCGGCTTCATAGGTTTTTACATCCTCTACCTCTACTTTTACCAGGTTACCCTTGGTAACAGCATAAAGGATTGCCACCTGCTTTTCTACCGGTACAGGGGAATTCTGATTCTGTTTTAATACTTCTACAATACGGGCACCCTGCTCCAGACGTGCCTTTGTATCCGCATCCAGATCAGAACCAAACTGTGCGAAGCTCTGCAGCTCACGGTACTGGGAATAAATCAGTTTCAGAGAACCTGCAACCTTCTTCATGGCCTTGATCTGAGCATTACCACCAACTCGTGATACGGAAATACCAGGGTTTACCGCCGGCATGATACCGGAGTGGAAAAGCTCTGTCTCAAGGAATATCTGACCGTCTGTAATAGAAATAACGTTAGTCGGAATATATGCGGATACGTCACCGGCCTGTGTCTCGATAATTGGAAGGGCTGTCAGTGAACCGCCTCCATGCTCTTCATCCAACTTAGCAGCACGCTCCAGAAGTCTGGAATGCAGATAGAATACGTCTCCCGGATAAGCCTCACGGCCAGGTGGACGACGAATCAGCAGAGAAAGTGCACGGTATGCCACCGCATGTTTACTCAGATCATCATAAACAATCAGCACATGTTTTCCTTTATTCATAAAATATTCACCCATTGCACAGCCGGAATACGGTGCAATGTACTGAAGCGGGCTGGCTTCAGAAGCTGTAGCAGCTACAACGATGGTGTAATCCATAGCACCGTTTTTCGAAAGGTTTTCCACAAGGTTTGCTACTGTGGAACGTTTCTGTCCGATTGCTACATAAATACAGATTACATCTTTGCCCTTCTGGTTAATGATCGTATCTACCGCTACCGCAGTTTTACCTGTCTGACGGTCACCGATGATCAACTCACGCTGGCCTCTTCCGATAGGTACCATGGAGTCAATCGCCTTGATTCCTGTCTGCAGTGGTTCAAATACAGATTTTCTTTCACAAATTCCCGGTGCCGGACTCTCTACCGGACGAAATTCTTCCGTCACAATAGGACCTGCACCATCAATTGGCTGTCCAAGAGCATTTACAACTCGGCCGATCATTGCCTCTCCTACCGGAACAGACACAACTTTTCCGGTACGTTTTACAGTCTGACCTTCACCGATATTTTCATCGGAACCAAATAATACGATGGACACGCTGTTTTCTTCCAGGTTCTGCGCCATACCAAAACTGCCGTCTTCAAATTCCAGCAACTCTCCTGCCATACAGTTTACAAGACCGCTGGCTCTTGCGATACCGTCACCAACCAGTAAAACGGTACCTGTTTCATTCTGCTGGATCGCATTTTCGTAGTATTTAATCTGGCTGCGGATGACCTTGGATATTTCTTCAGGTTTTAATTGCATGTTTCCATTCCCATCCTTTAAATTATTATTTCATTCAGTTTTTTGGAAACGCCTGCCAGTCGGCCCTGTACGGTTCCGTCCAGCTGTTTTCCTTCTAACTCTACTTTCAAACCGGCAAGTACAGAAGGATCTACTTTCTGAGTCAGGGAAATCTGTTTTCCGCTGATTTCTTCCAGCTTCTTCCTGAGTGCCTCCACCTGTTCTTCTTTCAGTGCCACCGCACTGGTAACTACTGCTTCCGCAATATTGTGATCCACATGATAACGCCGTGTGAATTCTTCACAACATCCGGAGAACTCCCGCAAAATATTGCGTTCGCACAGTATTTTCAAAAAATTCACTAAATATCGCTCCGCCCCGGCACCAAATGCCTTCTCGATCAGACCGTTTCTCTCCTCCTGAGGAATGGACGGCTCCATGAGAAGCTTCACATAATCAGGATTCTCCAGAAATAAGTTCCGGACCGTCTCCATCTGTTCCATAATGGTGTCTGTGAGCTGTTCTTCGGCAGCGAGATCATACAGGCTGCCGCCATACAGTCTGGCAGTCTGCGTCATGATGCATCACCTACATTCGATATAAATTCGTCAATCAGTTTTTCATGGTCTTCTTCGCAGATTTCTCTTTCAATGACCTTTCCGGCGATCTCCATTGCCATTCCACCGATTTCACCCTTGATTTCATTCACTGCTTTTCTCTTTTCCTGAGCAATATCGCTCTCAGCCTTTGCCTTTAAAGCTGCGGCCTGAGCAGTTGCTTCTTTCAGCATCTCTTCACTCTGGATCGCTGCTGTCTTCTGAGCTGAAACAAGGATTTCATTCGCTTTATTCTTGGCTTCCTGCATATTCTGTTCGTATTCAGCTTTCATGGCATGTGCTTCTTCTTTTGCCTGAACGGCATTCTGAATCTCCGCATCTGCCATGGCTCTTCGCTTCTCCAATATATTATTGATCGGCTTGAACAGAAAACGCTTGATAAGATACATCTGGATAAAAAGGTTGCATATCTGCGCTATGAAGGTCCACGGCACAATTCCAACTAAATCCTGCACCTGCATGCTTGTAACCTCCTGTTTTTTCCTTAACTGTTCCTGTTTTGAGCAACCAAATCAGCTCAGGAAGTTCATAAACATACCCGGTGCAACGAAGATCAGAAGAAGACCTGTTACGAAACCGTAAATACCTGTTGTCTCTGCAACAGCACAACCAAGAAGCATGGTAGAAGTAACGTCACCTTTGCACTCCGGCTGACGTCCGATAGCTTCAAGAGCTTTTGCAACGGCATTACCTTCACCAATACCAGGTCCGATACCAGCGATCAGAGCTGCTCCTGCACCAATTGCACATCCTGCTAATGCGATACCTTTTGCAAGTAACTGAAAATCCATAATATAATCCTCCTGTACATATCATTTTCTTTTTTTGTAATCTTAACCTTCTTCTGCTGCATTTGCGATATACATAACCGTCAGCATACAGAAGATAAATGCCTGCATAAATCCTGAGAACCAGTCAAAATACACGGATAAAACTGCAGGTACACCAACATCGAGAATTGGTATTTTTGCTAATACATCACCAACCACACCCGGGATCAAACCTAAGAGTGCGGAACTGGCTACTGCAAGAGCACCGTAAATCAGGCCGTTGATAACCACACCGGAAAGAATATTTCCAAAGTGACGGCAAGCCATACTGATCGGCGTAGCAAGCTCCGAAAGAATATTGAACGGTGTCATAACAGCAATCGGAGTGGTAAAACCTTTCAGATAGCCACCAAAGCCGTTCGTTTTTATCTTCTGGGCAGTAATGATAGTAAATACTACAATGGCCCAGGCTGCTTCTGTCGACAGGTCTGCTGTAGGACTCCGAAGTCCGATCAAGCTGATTAAGTTTGACACAATACTGGTCGAAAACAAAGCTGCCACAAATGGAATGAAATACCGGAAACTCTCTCCCATATTCCCAACCACAAATTTATTCGCTGTCTCCACCAGAAATTCTGCCAGAGCCTGTCTTTTGGAAATGTTCTCAACTTTCAGGTCATGAGTCAGCCAGATACATAGTCCTGTAATAAGCAGCATGACGATCCAGCTAACCACCAGGGTCTCACTGATCTGCAGCTTTCCCAGAACAGGAAAATCTATTGGCAGCGTAAAATACACTCTTGCCCCTGAAACATCCAAATTCATCTATACTTCCACCTCCTATCTTTATTTTTTTAGAATACCTCTGAGTTTGATGCCGATACCCGGAAATAAAAGTGGAAGAAGTCCTGCGACCAGCGCGAAACAGGGAGCTACAGCAACTGCAATGATCCAGATTATCTGCAGCAGCATTCTTCTAGAGTAACTGGCTTTCATCCTCATTCTGGCCATTTCTTCATCCTCAGTGGCCGCCACCTTCTGGACAGCAAGCCCCATCAGGAAGAAATTCAGCACAGCGACAATGCCTCCGCCGATGCCGCCAAGGAACACCGTATAATCAAACGGCACCTTTTCCTGAAATATAAAGTGAAAAACTGCAAATCCGATCCACATCAAAATGACACCGACCAATGTACTTGCAGCTACTTTCTTTGTTTCCTTTTCTACGGCAGGCTGAACATCAGAAAAAATTTTTCTCATAATCCCTCCATTATATGTGTCTGTTGAAACCGATTTTTTTCTTCTTTTCCTTCTTCTGGCGTTTGTTCACAGATAGATATAACTTATACGCTACCATACCGGATCCACCCATACCAAAGAAAAAGCCGGGAATGTAAATCCACCCGCCGACGCCCGTGCGCTGAGACACCCACATACAGATGCCGAGGCATAACAGCAGTGGAGTGATAAGCGAAAGCCCAAACTGCGTCAGAGTTGTAATATTTTTTACAATCTCCGTCCAATTTTTCATGACATTTGCTCCCTTTCCCTTTTCGATTATGCGACTCCTATAAACAGTATTTCCGCATAGTTGAATCTTATCATATATCAACGAACTTCTCAACTTATTTTAGGGAAAATTAATAAAGTTAAAATTTTAAAAAACAGAATGACGAAAACAACGTCTTATTTTCGTCAAAAGCACATAGACAAACAACTTTTCTCTTTTTCTCATTCTGTTATCTGATTATAAATTTTTTCTGCCTCGCCTTCTGTGCTGCTTCCCAGCAGGTACTTTCTTTTTTCTGTCTGTATAAAAATCCATGGTCCGGTCCTGGAATCCCGGCACACCTTCACACTTCCCAAAGAGTTGCTGTTGAACAGACCTTTCTCTACACTTTCCATTCCTGAACCATTTACTTTTGCCAGAGGAATCTGTTCTGTCAGAAGTTCTGCTGATTCTATCTCTGCTTCCCTGATCTCATAAGAAGTCCCTGTATGAGATGCTGTGAGCACTCCGTTTTCGTAAGAAAGTTCTACGGGCTGGCGCTCTTCATAGATGATCCACACCCCCATAAAGGGCATTGATACCAACAGCAGAACCAATAAGAACATGATCACCTTTCCGGCTCTTCGTGCCAGATTAAAAGACACATTCATGCCAGTCCTGTCATTGATCAGCAGTTTCTTGTCATAAGGATTATAGTAAAACATACCCCAGATCCAGTAGTCATCCTCATCCACATAAAATCCTTTTCCACTGTCTTTTGTAAACTTTTCCTGCATCCTCCGTACCCGGAACTCCACACGCACCACCAGGATCACCAGTACACCGGTCAGAAGAAAAATCAAGGTCATATTCAGCCAGAAATTCTTTATGGTCAGCCATATGATCCAGTTTAATGCAACTGAAAACCATGCGGTGTACAGCCAGTTCTTTCCCCAGTTATACTGTCGGATACGTGTGAGCACCTCCGCTGTCTCCATATTTTCATCTACCGTCTCTGCTCTTTTCCGGTACATAAAGCGGTAAGCCAGCCAGGAAAAAAGAACAAGTGCTGCATCCATCACATAAACCATCCAGAAAGTCCTGTCTCCGATAAGCGGAATCAGACTCACCACCAGCGGAATCAAAAACCAGACGGGTGACAGCCATTTTATTGCAGTTCCGGCCAATTCCAGATTTGCTACCGTTTCTGTCCGGGTCTTCTTCCACCCTCTCTGTATCTTCAGTTCCTTTAATGCTTTGTTGCACCGGATATAAGGAATATACGTCAAAACCAGAAAAACATCGATCCACAGCAGATACACCAGCATCATCACGCCAAAATCACGGATAGGCATACAGAGGACCGCAGAAATCAGCATTATGATACACAGGATTTTAAGCTGCTTTAGAAATTTTCGCAGGATTTCCTGAACCTGAGTATCTTCTCTTGCTTCAAAAGGAAGTGTCACACCGATCACAATGTTTTTCTTAAATTTCGTCTCATTTTTCTGCATAAAATATACCAGAGGAATGATCCATATAATAGAGCCCCACATAATCAGATTCATCATCATACTTCATCTCTCCCTTCCATTTGAAGTGTATTTCTGCACAAATTCAAGATCTCCTCTTTCTCCATCCCCGTCAGCACCAGTTCTGACAGACAGATCCTGAGTTTTTCGAGAAGCTGCTCATCCGGTTCTGTCTTATCCGGCACAGAAATCACGCTTCCCAGACGCCTTTCTGTCTGTAAATATCCTTCCTGTTTCAAAAGCTGGTAAGCTTTGCTCACAGTCATCACATTAATTCCGCTCTCATCCGCCAGCTCGCGCACAGTAGGCAGCCGCATGCCCGGTTTCAGCTTTCCTTCTACGATTCCAATCACTACCTGATTCCGGATCTGCTGGTAAATAGGTACTTCACTGTTAAAATTCAAATGAAGAAGCATTCCTGCACCTCCTTCCACCTCATCTTTATATTATATATAATAATACAAATAATACAAAATTTCAAGGGTTTATGAAAAAAATACCCGTAAAACCCAGGTATCAAACTTCTGGATTCTACGGGTCACTTGTGCTGCGAAGTCAGCTGTTTACTTATTCTCTGCTGCCTCCTGCAGTCTTTCTATTAACGTTTCGATTTCCTCTGTACTCATACCCATGAAGCTTCTCATAGCACGAAGAGGTGCATTCTCCATCATCTTTAAGGACATCTCCGGTGTGATGGCTTCTGCTGCTGCATTTCCCTCTTCTCCTTCCTGGGAACCTCCCATATGTTCTATCAGACTTTCTGCCATATCCCGGATTACTTCTCTTGTCCTGGAATTCTCCAAAAGCTCGCTGATGGTAGTGTTCATGGTCACATGAAGAGGCAATTCTGTCGAAGAGACCACCTTCACTGTTTTCGTAAGACGAATATCTCTTGAGGATGCTCCCACCATGATTTCATACATGCCGGTTGCCGCATACCAGTCATGGAGCTGGGTGCTGTACCATGCAAAGCTCCTCTTATCAAGCTGCATGGTCACTGTCTTTTCTTCCTGTGGCTGCAGTTCTACTTTTACGAAATTCTTCAGTTCCTTCGCAGGACGGCTGACACTTCCCGTCTTGTCTGCTACATACAACTGAACAACCTCTTTTCCGGCAACATCTCCGGTATTTTTTACCTTCAAAGAAACGGTTACTGTATCAGTATCTTTGATCTCGTCTGAGGAAAGCTGCAAGTCGCTGTATGCAAATGTGGTATAGCTTAATCCGTATCCAAAAGGATAACGGACTGCCATATGTTTGGTATCATAATAACGATATCCCACAAATACACCTTCCCGGTATTCTACTGTTTTTCCGTCTCCCGGGAAGAACAGATAGGAAGGATTATCTTCTAATTGGTATGGAATGGTCTCTGCCAGTTTTCCGCATGGATTTGCCTTTCCAAACAACAGATCCACCTCTGCCTGCCCTACTGCCTGTCCTGCCAGATATGCTTCCAGGATTCCTTTTACATCCTCTGCCCAGGGCATTTCCACCGGAGAACCATTGTGCAGGACAACAACAACATTTTTCTGCACCTTAGCGATCTCAGATATCAACGCATTCTGACAGTCCGGCATTCTCATATGGCTTCTGTCATAGCCTTCTGATTCAAAAGCATCCGGAAGTCCCGCAAAAATCACCGCTGCATCAGCATCTTTTGCTGTCTTCACTGCTTCTGCAAACAACTCTTCATCTATCTTATCCTCTTTTACATCATAGCCCTGTGCATAGGCTACTTCCGTCACTTCTTTTACCGCATCCAGTGCACTGGTGACCTTGAAGGAGTTAATATGGGAACTTCCGCCGCCCTGGAATCTCGGTTTATCTGCAAATTTACCGATAAAAGCAATCTTCTGTCCCTGTGCTTTCAGCGGAAGAACCCCGTCATTTTTCAGCAATACCATAGACTCTGCTGCAATCCTGGCCGCCAGCTTATGGTCTGCCTCTTTGTCAAATCTTCCTTCCCGGCGGTTATCTGTAAACTTGAATACAATATTTAAAATCCGCTCCACTGCTGTATCCAGAACCTGTTCCTCCAGGGTACCGTTTTTCACTGCTTCCACGATCTCCCAGTCTGTATTACCGCCGCTTCCCGGCATTTCCAGTTCCAATCCGGCCTTCAGACCTTTCACACGGTCATTGACCGCTCCCCAGTCAGACATCACATATCCTTCATATCCCCACTCATCCCGGAGGATCTCTGTAAGTAATTTATGATTTTCGGAAGCAAATTCCCCGTTAATCCTATTATAAGAACACATCACAGTATCTGGTTTTGATTCTTTTATGGCAGTCTCAAAGGCTCCCAGATAAATCTCCCGGAATGTACGCTCATCAATCTCAGAGGAGCATGACATTCTGCGGTATTCCTGATTGTTAGCTGCAAAATGTTTGATGGAAGTCCCTACATGTTTGGACTGCACACCTCTGATATGTGCTGCCGCCATCTGGGACGCCAGATAAGGATCTTCTGAGAAATATTCAAAGTTCCTTCCGCACAGAGGGGAACGTTTGATATTTACGGCAGGTCCCAGAATCACGGACACGTTCTCTGCCTGGCACTCATCCCCCAGAGTCTCTCCCATTTTCTCCAACAGTTCACGATCAAAAGAACATGCTGTAGCACAGGCAGTGGGAAAACACACTGCCTTGATACTCTCATTCAGACCTAAATGATCTGCTTCTGCTGCCTGTTTTCTCAGTCCGTGAGGGCCGTCGCTAACCATAACCTCTGGAATACCCAAACGTTCCACACCTTTTAAGTGCCAGAAATCCTTGCCGGAACACATGCCAGCTTTTTCTTCTAATGTCATTTGTTTTACCAGTTCTTTTACGTCTCGTTTCATACCGTTTTGCTCCTTTTTTATTTTCTATTCTAACACTTTAGCATAAGGAAGGTAAAGATACCTTTGATTCTCAAATGGAATTTCTTCTATTCCCTCCCCTGTCACCAGTGCTTCTGCCAGCTTCGCCATGGCTTCCGCCTGACCCTCTTTGTCATTATACACCGTACCGTCCAGTTTGGATTCCCGCACCGCTTTCAGTCCTACATCGGTACCGTCAATCCCGAAAAACAGCGGCAGTGTGGATTCTGTGTAATTCAATTTTTCATAGGCATCAATAGCCCCCAGAGCCATTTCATCATTATTAGCCAGAACCAGCTCTATCTTCGTCTGATACTGGCTGATCATCTGGGACATTCTGTTTTCCGCCTGAGCACGATTCCAGTTCGCCAGACCGTAACTTAGTTTTTCCAGTTCAATCCCGTTCTCCTTCAGTGCTTCCACTGCATTTTCTGTACGGATGATGGTATCTTGATGTCCCGGCTCTCCTTCCAGCACCACATACTGGATCTTTCCGTCTTTATTCCGGTCAATCTGGGGGTTTTTCTTAATCACATCCGCTGCGATTTCTCCCTGCATGGTACCGGACTCTTTGGCATCTGCACCTACATAATATAAATTGTCCCATTGCTGCATATCCTCAGCCACAGGCTCTCTGTTAAAAAAGATTAAAGGTATGTCATAATCCCTTGCCAGATCTATGATCTCCGATGGATCTGTCCGGTCTACCAGATTTACGCAAAGTACATTGCAGCCTCCATCAATTAATTCCTTTACCTGATCATTCTGGGTTTTCTGTGAGCCTCCTGCTCCCTGTATCGTCACATTGACTTTCTTATCCTCTGTTTCCATTTCCCGGATTTCTTCTTTGAAACAATCCAGCAATTCATTTAAGAAAATATCACTCTGATCATAGTATGTCACTCCAATGTAAATGGCCTGCTGACTGGGCAAGTCTTGTTTTTTACATCCACTCAGCCCTTGTAGAGCCATACAGAAAAGGATTCCTGCTGTTATAATGTTTTTCTTTCTCATGTTTATCCCTGCTTTCTACTGACTCATGGTAAAAAGAAGCTCCTGATTTTCCTTGGAGAACAAGGTATCACGCCGCAGAACCGTATAAGAAATTTCCTGACTCTGCATGGTATAAAAAAAGCTGTTTAATTTCTCTGACATTTCTGTCAGGCTCTGATATCCCATATTAAAAGCATCCGGAACAACCAGACAAACCGCAATCCCTGTATCCAGATAATACACTGCTTCTGTTGATTCCCCGATTCCGTACACCAATGCTCCGTGAAGATTGTTTGCGGCTGCAGCCGCTCCCACCCGAACCAGGCTGCTGTCATCCAGTGCAATGACAAAATCCACTTTGGATTGCTCCTGCAGATTTTCTGATACAGACCACACCACTCTTGCACCTGTCTCTTCCAGGACATCCATGAATCCTTTCTTTCTTGCTTTTCCTGCTTCGGTTTCCTGATTTTCCGAAAAAATCCCAATGGTTTTATCTTTGATCTTTCCGTTGTAATCCTTCAACAGTTCTTCGCCCAGGGCAGCCCCCATCTCATACTGTTTGGGTTCTGTCACCGGAAAGAGAGATCTCTCCCTTGTGTCCGAGGCAGCCGTTTCCACCAGCATAATGGGTATCTTTTTTTCCATTTTTTTCAACATCTTCTCAGATTCCCCACCTGGCGCGGGCTGGACAATGAGTCCGTCCGTTCCCTTCTCCATTTCCTGTTCTATCATGGTTTTTAATTCATCTGCAGTGAACTTTTCTCCTGTGCTGACCATACAAAGTTCCAGCTTTTTATCTTCGGCTGCCACCTTAAGACCATACTGAAAAGCAGTCCACTGGTTGTCATTTGAATTTTGGACAATCACAGCGACCCTGTCAAGGTCTTCTCCGTTTTTCTCTCTTATCATCAGGGAGGCAAGGACTACGACCATGCTTCCCAAGATCATCTCTATAAAAAGAAACACTCTTTTGCTATTTTTCATCCTTCTTCCCCTGCATCTCTTTTTTTCTCTATTTCTTCTTTGCTGAACAGATAACCTTTTTCGAGAATTTTCCTGTTCTCTTCTGTATAAGGAATCGCAGGAATCCGGATAGAGACTCTGGTTCCCTCATCTGGTTCGCTCTCTATCAAAAGTCCGTACTCTTTTCCAAACAAAATCTGAACCCTGTTGTTAATATTGATCAGCCCCACCCCGGAACCGTGCTTGCGTTTCCGGTTACTGTCTGTCAGCAGAAGACTCACTTCTTCCTGAGACATGCCGATTCCATTGTCTTCCACAGACAAGATCAGCATATCATTTTCCTTTTTTACTCGGATAAAAATTTCTCCACAGTCATCCATGGGATCCACACCGTAGTTTATGGAATTTTCCAGAATCGGCTGCAACGTCAGCTTCACAGCACAGTATTCTTCCAGCTCCGGATCCACATCAAAAGTCACGGAAAACGCATCTTTATATCGAATTCTCTGGATATTCATATAACTCTTTGCATGCTGCAGTTCATCCCGGACACTGATGATGGTATGCCCCTTAGAAAGACTGATACGGAACAATTTCGCAAGCTGAGAGATCATAAAGGCTGCCTCATCATTTCGCTCTCCCTCGATCATCCAGGTAATGGAGTCCAGAGCATTGTACAAAAAGTGTGGATTAATCTGACTTTGCAGTGCATCCAGCTCACTTTTTCTTCTTTCGTTCTGCTCCCAGACAATCTCCTGCATCAATTTTTCACTTTTCTCATAAGAACTCTGAATAGAATAGCCCAAATGCCGTATTTCCGAGGAGCCGCCGATATAGATTTCCGGTTTTTTCCCTGCCTCATATTCCATAACAGAATTGTTTAATTTCAAAATCGGTCTGGAAATCCTCTGAGTCACCACACGATTGATAATGATCAGCATCATGGCCATGAGAAGGATGACCATTCCGATAAAATACCGGATATTGATCATTTCGTGGCTGAAAAGAGAGTAGGGAATCACGCCCACCAGCTTCCAGCCTGTGTAACTGATGGTATTTACAATTACTTTTCGCCTTATCCCTTCAAATTCTTCATCATAAACACCGTCTTTGTAGGAAGCCGCCTCCACACTGTTTTCCTTACAGATTCCATCACTGATCTGAATCTGCCTGGGATGATAGATGATCTGACCATTATTGTCACAGAGATAGTAATACTGCCCGTTGCTCACTTCGTTAATCTGTTTCATCATTCTGGAGATACTGGAAAAATCCATATCAACCAGAAGAACACCGGTCTGGGAATTTCGATTTTCCGTAAGCTCCACTGCTCGGCTGGAGGAAATCACCCAGTAATAGCGAAAAGAATTATCATCAAACAGGTTCTGTATATGGGGTATAGAAAAATGGATGTTCTCCATCTTATCCACCGCTTTCTGATACCATTCCTGTCTGGTCACATCAGGATCTTCCTTCTGGGATGCTACCGGTTCCGCTGCCACGAGACTCCCATCCCGGTTGTAAATGGCAATGGTACGCAGTTTATCCCGGTTGGCCTCATAAAGAAGATTCATTCCCCTCTGGATATCTTCCTTCTCATCATAAAAATCATTTTCCTTTACCACATTATAATAAACTGCATCAGAAATCTGTCTCATATTCACCAGATAGTCTTCCATGGATTCCCCGGTCTGTTCCATAAGTTTTCTGGAACTCTCAATGGTTTCCTGCCTGGACAGCATAGAAAATCTCATATACATAAGAATTCCCATAAGCAGCATAGTCAGTACAGAAATAAGGGAAAAGACTGTCATCAAAGTACTCTGGATTCCTCCTGGTCTCATAGTCTGCAGATACTGTAAAAATTTCTTTTTCACTTCTTTGCATACTCCGTTCTGTATTTTGATGGGGAGACACCGAAACACCTCTTAAAAACATAGCTGAAATAATTGGCATCTGCATAACCCACCTGTTGTGCTATGATATAACTTTTTTCATTTGTCTCTATCAGCATACGAGAGGCTTTCTCCATACGATAGTCTGTGAGATAACCGATAAAAGAGGTTCCCTCTTCTTTCTTAAAAATCGTAGAAAAATAAGAATTTGACACTCCCAGTTCCTGACATACGCTGTCCAGAGAAAGATTTTCATCGTCGTAATGGTTCTGCACATACTCTTTTGCCTGTACAATAAAGGAACTGGTTGACTGGTCTCTGGCACTGATGATCTTGTCCTGAAAAAGCAGACTGATATTTTTCAGCCATTGTCCCAGGCGATCCGGTTCCATCTCCATTAATCTGCTGTATAATTTTCTGATATCACTGCAAAATTCTTCCATGGAAATGTCATGGTTGGACGCAAACCGATACAGGGCACTGACCAACTCCATCACTGCGACCTGATGCTGCTGCATGGATTTTTCAGGAGAAGATAATCTTTTCAGATACTGATCAGCCGCCTCCAAAATATCCTCCCTGGAACTTAACCGAATCATCTTAAACAAGTTCGACAATTCCGCATCACTGGAGGAATCCGGTCCTGACAGTTCCTTAGGTGCAATCTCGTTCATGTTGATAGCCCTGGATGCCCCGTACAATACACGGTAAGACACCGCCTCTCTGGCTCCACTGTATGATTTTGACAGTTCGCTGATTTTTTCACACACCTGACCGATTCCCACCGTCACAACAGCTCCGATAATGCGGCTCGCATATTTACAGAAACGGTCACACTCATCCGTCAGTTCGGACACATCTTTTTTACTGCTTAACTGTGCGATCAAAACCGTATTTCCAAGATAAGAAAAACACTTTGCCTGCCACTTATCTGCCAGACGTTCTTCTGCCTGCTTCTGAACAGATGCAAACAGAAGCTGCGGACTCATTCCTTCTTCTTTTGAAGAAGAGGAAGTGTGAATGATCAGACAGCAAAAATAAGGCTCCGTAAAGGAAATCTGATAATCCGATATGTATTTTGGAATCTCCTCTTCCTGGATTCTTCCTTCTATCAAAGTTGAATAAAAGTTTGCCTGCAAAAGAGGAAGGGACTCCATATAGTATTTCTGTAAAATCTTTGCATTCCTCTTTTCATTGATCTCCTGATCCAGTTTTGTCTTTAGTTTTTTGAATATCTCTGTAAGTTCTACTGCATTTAAAGGTTTCAGAATATATTCTTCCGCCTCTAGATGAATGGCCTCTCTGGCATATTCGAACTCATCAAACCCTGTAAAAAATAAAATCTTTGTATCCGGATAGTCTGTCTTAATATGCTTTGCCATCTCCATACCATCCATATAAGGCATCTTAATGTCAGTGATGACAACATCCGGCTGATATTCTTCCACCATTTCCAGGGCTTTCACTCCATTATTCGCATGTCCGATCACCGAAAAACCGATTTCTTCCCATGCAATTTTCTTCATAATAATCTGGATAACTTCCTCTTCGTCATCCACCAGCAGCAATGTATATTTATCCATATTTTTCTCCATGTACACTCATAAAATCATTTCAATTAATTATAGCAAGTGTGTGCACAAATGTAAATGAAACCCATTCTTTGAACGAAAAAAAGAGCCAGATTTCTGACTCTTTTTTGCTATGTATCCATATAAAAACTATTTCTTCTGAACGTATTTCAGACAGTCAAGTGTTACTGCTACCAGGATGATGATACCGGAGAATACGAACTGAAGGTTTGTATCGATACCAAGGATTGTAAGAGAGTAGGTCAGTGCTGTAAAGATGAATACACCAACAACAACACCTGAAATCTTACCAATACCACCGGTAAAGGATACACCACCTACAACGCAGGCTGCGATGGCATCCATTTCCCATCCCTGTCCATAAGCTGCGGAACCGGAACCAACCATTCGGATACATTCCAGCCAGGAACCGAATCCGTAAAGGATACCTGCCATAACAAAAGCACCTACTGTTACACCAAATACAGAGATACCGGATACTGCTGCTGCTTCCGGGTTGCCACCTACTGCATACAGGTTTTTACCGAATGTTGTCTTATTCCAGATAAACCATACAATTGCAACTGCTGCAACAGCCCAGAGAATAATGGTCGGGAAACCATTGATCTTAGGAATGATCATGCTTGGAATTGTAGATTCAATAGCACCAAAGGAAACACCTTTTGTTGCATAAGTAACAAGACCAAAGATAACCAGCATGTTTGCCATTGTTGAAATAAATGGATGCATTTTAAACTTCGCTGTAAAGAAACCTGCGATCGTTGTAAAGAAAGTACAAAGTACAATACAAACAACTAATGCCAAAATAACTCTTGCACCTACAGACATACCGGTAAAATCAAAGATATGTCCGAAAACACCACCGGTATTAATACCCTGATGCATGATAATGGTAGCTGTTGTCATACCCATACCGACCATACGGCCAATAGAAAGGTCTGTACCTGCAAGGAGGATCAGAGCTGCTACACCAAGTGCAAGGAACATTCTTGGTGATGCCTGCTGCAAGATATTTAATACGTTATTATAAGTCAAAAGTGGTGTATTTTTTACAATCGGAGTAATAATACACAGTGCAATAAAGATAATGATAATTGCAATATACAATCCGTTCTGGAGGAAGAATGCTCTGCGGTTAAAGGTATATTTATAGTTTTCCCATTTCTGAGCTCTGGACTCCAGGAAAGTAAATTTTGACAGACGAAGTAAATCGATCAAATGGAATTTGTGATTGTAAGCTGCATGTCTGCGGTCTTTGATCTGCTGAAGATCTTTTTCCAATTCGATTTTCGCATTGGAACGTCTGTTTTTGTAAACATAATTTTCATCTTTGATTTCCTGATGATCTGTAAGCTTAGAAAGAATCTCTTTGTGCTCTGCTTCCAGGTCTGTCAGTCTCTTCTGATATCTCTCTTTTGCAGCCACTTTTTCTACCTGGCAGCTAGCCAGTACCGGCTGATAATATTCCTTGTCAAAGTGTGCATTCAGATAACCTTCTGCATCTGCAATTAATTTGGAAATCTGATCTTTATTTTTTGCTTCAACTGCTTTTGCTTTTTCTAATTCTGTTTTGCTTTTTGCAATTTCTGCTTCCTTCTCTTCTTTTGGGATACTGCGGTCTCTTTTCAGACCATCAATTTTGTTCTGGAGAGCAACTACTCTTTCTGTACCGTCTGCTCTGAGGCCGTCGATTTCTTTCTGAATCTTGCCCACATAATCGTCGATAGGCTGACGCAGTTTTGCTTCCTGATCTGCAGTCAGAATCTTGCTATTTTCATTTGCCATATCTATTACACTCCCTCATTATAGGTATTTTGCACTGAGTCTTAACAGTTCTTCCTGATTAGTTTCTTTGGTATTTACAATACCGGACAGACGTCCATTGGACATAACACCGATACGGTTGGTGATACCTAAAATCTCCGGCATTTCAGAAGAAACAACAATGATGGTTTTTCCTTCTTTTGCCATCTTGATGATTAATTCATAGATCTCATATTTTGCACCAACGTCAATACCTCTGGTAGGCTCATCCATCATAAATACTTTTGGATTTCGCTCCAGCCACTTACCAAAAATAACCTTCTGCTGATTTCCACCGGAAAGACTGGTGATCATATCATCCGGTCCCATACATTTGGTATGCATGACTTTAATTTCGTTGTTGGTGGCTTTCACCATTTTAGAATCAGACAGTGCAATTCCGGACTTATACTGATTCAAGTTTGCAATGGTAGTGTTAAAGGTAAGGTCGCTCTTCAAGAAAAGTCCGTTAGCCTTTCTTTCCTCTGTGATCATGGCAAAACCATGTTCCATAGCTTCCTTAGCACTGTTAAAGTTCATAAGCTGATTATTAAAGTACACACGTCCTGCCGCCCTGGTTCTGACACCGAAAATAGTCTCCAGAAGCTCTGTACGTCCTGCACCTACTAATCCATACAGTCCGAAAATCTCTCCTTCTCTTACATCAAAAGATACATCACTCAAATGAGGCTCAAACTTTGTGGAAAGATTCTGAACAGACAAAATAACATCCTTTGGTGTATTGTCCACCGGCGGGAATCTGTTTTCCAAAGAACGTCCAACCATAGCTGCAATCAATTCGTTCATGTTGGTATCCTTGGAACTCTTTGTCATAACCAGGTTACCATCACGAAGTACGGAAATTTCATCACAGATTTCAAAAATTTCATCCATTTTATGAGAAATGTAAATCAGAGAAATACCCTGGTCTTTTAACATTCTCATCATTTCAAATAACTTCTCTACTTCCTGAATGTTCAGAGAAGAAGTAGGCTCGTCCAAAACAATAACCTTAGAATTATAAGAAATCGCTTTTGCGATCTCACACATCTGTCGCTGAGAAACTGACATATTTCTCATTGGCTGAGTCAGGTTTACTGTCATGCCTAATTTACGGAAAAGCTCAGAAGCTTCTCGCTTCATTCTTCCTTCGTCGATCACACCCACTGAATTGCGAGGGTAACGACCTAAAAACAAGTTGTCAATTACGTTTCTCTCCAGACACTGATTCAGCTCCTGATGCACCATTGCGATACCATTTTCAAGAGCATCCTTTGGTCCGGAAAAACTTACTTCTTTTCCGTCAAGGAAAATTTTTCCATCATCCTTCTGATAAGTACCAAAAAGACATTTCATCATCGTTGACTTACCGGCGCCGTTTTCACCCATCAGACCCATAACAGTTCCCCTCTTCACATCAAGATTGATGTGATCCAGAACACGGTTTCGTCCAAAGGATTTACTCATATCGCGTATCGATAAGACGATATCCTCTTTCTTATCTGCCATATTTTTTACTCCTGTATTTTGATGTTTTGAATATCTCAAATGATGGTTATGGGGAGAATTTCTTCTCCCCACATAGCCTTGTTCATATGATTTAGAATAGAATTACTGATTCAGTAATGCGGTGTAAGAAGCAGCATTGTCTGTCTTAACCATGTTGATTGCGAATGCATCATACTGACCTGGGTTTCCAAGACGGTTTGTAATGTTGGACTCTGTCTGTCCGTCACCACCGATGTATTCAACTTCCAGATTCAGAAGATCATCATATTTCTGAAGCAGCGGCTGGTATGTAGCACTTAAGAAGTTATCAGATGCGTTGTAGATGTTCAGCCATACTTTCTTAGCAGGTGATTTTGCTTCGTCTAACTGGTTGGATACAGCCTCAAATGTCTTAGTAGAGTCTGCGAAATCCTGATAGTTATCTGCTGTTACAGCAACGTTTAATGCGTAGTAAGAACGTTCGTCTTCTTTATATACATATTCCTGATCGCTGAGAACATTTCCTGCTTCATCAGCAGTTCCGATACCTGTATCAATATCAACACCGTCTAATGCGTTACGAAGTACACGCAGTGTCAGATAAGCCTGAACGTCAGCATGCTGGCTGATTGTTCCGCCGTAACCTTCTGCAATTGCTGCTACAGCATCGCTGTTAGCATCGTATCCGAATGTAGGAACTTTGTTATCTTTTGACCATGCATTGAACATAGACATTCCCATACCATCGTTGTTAGAAACAACAACATCGATATCTTTACCGAATGAAGATGACCATGTACCAATTGCGTTACCTGCTGTAGCTGCATCCCATGTAGCACCTGCAGAGTTTTTCATTTCCTGAGAAGCCAGCTCACGAACTACATATGTTTTTCCTCCGATTTCCAGAGAACCATCCTGTACTGCACCAGCTTTACCGTCTACGTTTGTCCCAACTGGTTCACTGTTGATAGCACCGTCTTTTTCAATACCTGTTCCAAGAGCTTTACGAACACCTCTTGTACGAGCGATAGAGTCGTTATGTCCGATATCACCGATTGCAAGAACGTAACCAATCACGCCGTCGCCGTTACGGTCCAGTCCATCAATGTTTTTCTCGATGTATTCTTTTACCATCTGTCCCTGAAGTTCAGCACCCTGGTTAGCATCGAATCCTACATAATAAGTATCTTTGTTGAAGTTTAAAGCGTTCATGTCCAATTCTCCTGTGGAGCTGTTGGATGGCTGGCGGTTGAACCATACTAATGGTTTGTCTTTGTTTGCCAGAGCTGCACCTTCTTCTTTTTTCTCAGAACCTTCTTCTTTTGTAGCTTCTTCTTTTTTCTCTGGTTCAGCAGAGCCTGAATCACCGGAACCACCACATGCTGTAGCTGAGAAAGCTAACATAGCTGCCATTGTCCATAACACTAATTTTTTCTTCATAATAATCCTCCTTCGCTTTGCACCCTTTGGTGCCCTTTGTTTATAATGGCAGTATACACAATTATTTCCAGGAAAAATATAGAATATTTTTCTGTATTCATTCAAATTTTTAAGGTGTGTACTTATACATATGATAAAATTGTATATTTTTTTGTCGTTTTCCGGGCTTTCTGCACGAAACAATGCATACAAAAAAATCCGGAAGCAGCATCATCGGCCAGCTTCCGGATTCCTTTTAAATTCTTTTTCCTTCTTTCACAGCAGGGGCAATGGACAGTTCCGGTGTATGATACGGAATCAAAGTTGCCTGAAGTGCATGATAAATATCTGACTTTCCAGGCCATACTGTTCCAATCACTTCATTCTTCTCATTCATCTGATGGAACCAGGAACCATTCACATGATCCAAAACTTTTTCATCTAAATACTTCATAAATTCGGTATAATCCCCAGCGTATTTTTCCTTCTTTGTCACATGATACAGAACCGCAGAAGCATTGATCGCCTCTGCCAGAGTCCAGTGCATTCTGTCATGAACCACCGGTTTTCCTTCCCAGTCTGTAGTATATACGATACCAGGGGCTCCGTCTGCATTCCATGCATCTTCCACTGCACGGTTAAAAAGATGTTCTGCGGCTTCTATGTATTTTGAAGCTCCTTCTTTATCCCCTTTATGTGCTGAAAGTGCCCACTGTGTGATCAGCCTTGCCCACTCGATTCCATGTCCCGGTGTTGCACCGTATGGTTTGAACTGATCTGCAGGCTGCTCTTTGTTACATTCCAGATCTGCTTCCCACTCTTTTGTGAAGTGTTCCGGGATTCTCCAGTGATTGTCAGAAGCCCATACCAGCACACGGTCAATGATACGACCTGCTCTTGTACGGTATTTTTCATCTCCTGTCACATCCGCCGCTGCGAGAAAAGCTTCTACAGTATGCATATTGGCATTTAATCCTCTGTAATCATCCAAAATTGTAAATTCCGTATTCCAGGTATCGCAGGACAGCCCTTCCTCTTCGTTCCAGAAGCGAAGATCATATAATTTCAATGCATCTTCCAAGAGTTCCTGTGCACCTTCCACGCCGGCTAATACACCGGAAGATGCTGCCAGGATCACAAATGCATGAGCATAGCACTGTTTATTGGGCAGAATCTCATTCTCAGCGGTAAGACCTGCATACCAGCCCCCATTTTTATCATCATGAAGTTCACCCTTCAAACCTTTAATCGCTGCTGCAGCCAGTTCCTTGCTTCCTTCATGTCCCAGAAAAGTACCGATGCTGTACACATGTGCCATACGGGAAGTGATCCAGGTCTCACGATTTCTCTCCTTCCACGGTGTTCCGTCATCTCCCAGATAATAGGAACTTCCCCCCGGAGACGGAAACTGATGTCCAAAGCTTAAAAGATTTTCTGTGATACTTTTTAAAAAGCTTCTGTTTTCGTCCGTATCAATCACATATTTTCTATTTGTCTCAACCATTGTTTTTCTTCCTCCTGTCAGGATTTCTGTCTTATATTCTAACAGAATTCTTCTGTAAAATACAGTGGAAGAATTATAGGATTTTTATCTTTTTCCTACCTTTATCTTTTTCTCATGGTTTCGTAATCACTTGGTGTCATTCCGGTGATACGTTTAAAAACCTTACTAAAGTAATATGGATTTTCAAAGCCCAGCATATCCGATATTTCATACATCATATATTCATGAAGACCAAGAAGATCTTTTGCTTTTTCTATTTTTACCTGGTTTACATAATCATTCAGATTGCTGCCCGTTGTCTTTTTGAAAACACTGCTTAAATATCCCTGACTGATCCCGATATCTCCTGAGATCATGGCAAGGGTCAATTTTTCTTTGTAATTTTTCTGTACATATTTTTTTGCAGCATTGACCAACTGTTCTGTCTTACTTCCGCCTTCCAGGGTTTCCATGGTACTGGAAATCCACTGTCCCAATTCCTTGAGCCAGCTTACATTTTCTTCCAGCGTGAAACACTGTCCCAGACGCTCCACAATCTCGGAGGGATAAGGAAAGTCCTTCTTCTCTTCCTTTTTTCCTCCCTGTGCATAGTCAAAGAAAAAATAATACAGATTCATGCAGGCATCTACCACCTGCTCCTTGGCCGGCTTGTACTCCGAAAAAAGTTCTGCCACCTCTGAAAATACCTGCTCCACTTTCTGTCTGTCCTGTACCATAAGTGCCTGCTTCAAATCTTTTTTCAGAAAACTGATATCAAACACATTATGTCTGGAATGTCTGTCCTGCAATTCTTTCCTGTCAAAATCTCCTGCATACAGAACAGAATCCTGACTGTGATAATAGTAATATTCTTCCATAGCTCTTATTTCACCAACAGCCATACGGATTCCCTCCCAGATATCATCTGCAGGTTTGCTCACTGCCACCAGAGCATGCATACCGAAATAATCACGAAAAATATGCAGAATTTTCTTTCCCGCATTTTTTATATTTCCCGGCATCTTTTCTTTCGGAAAGATCACAACAAAACCTTTCCTCTCCCAGTTGATCATGCAATATACATCACTGATCCTGTCCATAAACTGTTTTAGAAGACTTGATGCATATTCCATGGTTTCTTTTTGTGCAGATTCCTCTGTTTTCTGAAAAATATGCTCTTCCTGCTTATAAGGTCGAATCCACCAGAGTACAGGGTTGACATACAATTCTTCCAGACCGAGACTTTCCACATCTGCCCGCCATTTTTTCTGAAGTTCTCCACATTCATCCTTCCTTTTTTCCATAATCTCTGTAAAAAAAGCTTTTGTAGTTTCTTCTGCATTTTTCTGAAGGACCTCCTGAACGACAGCATGGTTCTCCATATCCTTTTTCTCCCTGCACACAGAGACCGCTTTCTTCAGACTTTCCCCCAGCACTTCCGGTGTGATCTCTATTTTTACTAAATAATCCAGTGCTCCAAGCCGCAGAGCTTTTTGTGCCAGTGAAAACTCTTCCAGATTCGTCAGGAGAAGAAATTCTGCCTGATATCCCTGTTCTCTGCATTTCTCCATAAAATCCAGCCCGTTCATTGCCGGCATCTTGATATCGGTAATAACAATATCCGGCTGTATTTCTTTCATCTTTTCCAGTGCCTGGTTTCCGTTTGTTGCTTTCCCCACAACCGTGCAATTATAATCTTCCCAGTTCATCATCGACGCAATGCCAGCCAATATTAACGGTTCATCATCCACTAGTAAAATACGATACATCTCTCCAACCTCTTTTTACTCATTCTCTTTTTCGTACTCCATGGGCAGTGTCACCAGAATCTCCGTATATTCTCCTACCCGGCTCTTAATACGCAGCCCATATTCATCCCCATAGACCAGTTTGATTCTCTGATCCACATTAGGCAGTCCTATGCCGCTCATGGTATCTCCCTTCCTTTTTTGAGGGTTATTCATAATATCCTTAATCTTTTCTTCTGTCATGCCAACTCCGTCATCTTTTACACTGATGCAGAGCTTCTCTTCCTGCTGCCATATCCTGATTCGGATGCTTCCATTTTTTCCTCCCGGTTCAATGCCTGAAAAAATAGCATTTTCCACCAAAGGCTGCAGGGTCAGCTTAATAATCTGGGCATCATACAGTGCTTCCTCTGCAACATCTATTTCCACATCAAACATTTCCATATAGCGCATTTTTTCAATGGTGATATAATCACCCAAAAAATCCAGTTCTGCCCGCAGGGTCACCTTTTCATTAAAACCTTTTGCCATATTTTTCAACAGTCCTGACAAAGCCGTAACCATTTTCACAATACTGGCATTTTTTTGTATCACGGCGATCCATCGGATAGAATCCAGTGTATTATACAAAAAGTGTGGATTAATCTGTGCCTGGAGCATCTTAATCTCCAGATTTTTCTTTTCCCTTTCATCTTCCACACTTTTATCCAGAAGATTTGCAATTCTGGCACTCATCTTATTGATTCCTCTTCCAATCTCTCCCAGTTCATCCTCACTCTCAATAGATGGATTTGGAGAAAAATCTCCATTTCCGATTTTTTTCACCTGGGCGTTCAAAAGTGCTACCGGCTTACGCAGCCTGTTTGAAAAGATAACAGCCAGACCGGTTCCAACAACAAGACAGCTTATAAATAAAAAGACTGTCAGACCAACAATCAACATCTTCTCATTCCTGATAAACCTTATGGGCATGATCTCGCAGGTAAGAATTCCGCTCATGGCATTATGAGAGTATGCGATCAGGCACTGTTCCCCCTGAATCCTCTGTCTGTAAACACCGTTTAATTCCTCTTCTTCCAATAATCTGCTGACAATTTTCTGCAAGTTCTCTTCTGAATATTTTTCTGTATTTTCTTCTGCAATTACCGTACCGCTCTGGGTTGCCACCAGCATCGCATCCCCATTATTTGCCTGTTTTAATTCTTCCTCATAAAGCTTTGTAGAAAATACAAGAATCCCCCACCCTTCTTTGCTGTTGCTTCCTGCTACATCCAGCGATCTGACAATGGGTATCATCTTCTCACCATTCTGCCTAAAAAAAGGGTTCTCAACAACTTCCAACTGGTAGGCATCCGCCGGTTTCTGTGCCTCTGTCTCAAACCAGTCTGTCTCCAGAAGCTTCTTTGCATCATCTTTGCTTCCAGGATTGCTTCCCGACTGAATAAAATGTCCCTGGCTGTCCAGGATCATCAGTCTGTTAATATAAGAGCTGTACCCTGATATCGCACAATAATCACCCATCAGCTTGCTGTTCATTAATGCCTGCTTTTTTGCCGATGGCTGATTCACGAAATCCATGCTTTCGAAATTCAGAGAACTTCTCCCTGTGCAATTCAGGATAATATTCATCATTTCTTCATAAGCCACAAAAAAATCCTCGGAAATATCCTTAACATTACTTTCCATGGTTTTCTCTGTCATCTCAAGTGAACGTTTCGATGCACTGTAATAGGTACCCATACTTCCGATGAAAGCTATCAAAACCACAATACTCAGATTGTAAATGATAATCCTTCCCTGCAGTGTCTTCCATATTTTTCTTTTCTTCATCTCTGCACCCCCCGACACTATTATCATCTATTTTTATTATACTAATCCTTCCCCTTCTCCACAAGTAAAACTGATACACGAAAGACAGGATGCTGTTTTTGACAGCCCCTGTCTTTTCTATTATTTCTTTGCAAATTTTGCGTCAGACTCGCCTTTTTTCCTGACTGCCTGTGTGATCGGAAGTCCTGTTCCGTAATCAAGCTGTCTTGGCTCGTATTCTTCATTCTCTCTCTGTCTGGTCATGAGTCTGCTGTCCCAGGTTTTGTATTCGGTGATCCTGTCCCAAGGTCTGTCTTCCCAGTAATATCCTCTGAACGGATCTCTGGTCTCATACATATTATCCAGGATTGCCTTATGAAGACGTTTCTTCACCTCATCATACTCTGGTTTATTGATCAAATTCACCATTTCCTGTGGGTCCGTCTCCAGATCATACAATTCATCACTGGTCATCAGGTTCAGAACCATTTTGTATCTGCCGTCGTAAGCACCCCGAAGAGGCTGATATCCGCCGAATCCATCGTGATCCACTTCATATCTTCCAAATTCCATGAACACATAATCATTGCAGCGTACTTCTGGATTCTGCACTTCTTCCCAGATACTCTTTCCTTCAAACATCTTAGGAATCGGTACACCAAACAGATCAAAAATCGTAGGTGCCAGATTAATATGAGAAACCGGATGCTTGTCCACGCCCTGTCCAATTCCTTTGATGATCAACGGAATATGAACGATTTCTTCATACAATGCCGGGCCTTTTCCTGTGAGGGAATGTGCATACATCATATCACCGTGATCAGATGTATAAATGATAACCGGTGCATCTTCCTGATTCTCTGCCGCCTCAATCACTCTTCCGATCTCATAATCCGCAAAAGTATTACATCCTAAAAATTCCTTTGGTTTCAGGGAAAAATCTTCTCTGCATGCCTTCAGATATTCCTCACCTGCCCAGATTCTGTGATGTTCAGGCTTATCTTCCAGTGTATCCTTCATGTTTTCCGCAACAGGGATCTCATAATCTTTGTAGATATCCACATATTTCTTGGGACAAATATGCGGTCCGTGTGGTTCGTCAAAAGAAACTACCAGGAAGTAATCTTCCTCTCTGTGCTTTTCAATAAAATCCACAGCCCTGTCCGCACATCTGTGTCCATAAGTCATATCTTCGGTAATATTATATTTTTCAATGCTCTCCATCTGACGGATCCGGAACCGCTCTTCCGGTGTCAGTTCATCCAGGAAGCATCGCATATCATACCAGTATTCTTCATCCCAGCCTTTGGGACATCTGCCTAAACCGAAGTAATCGCCCCCGTCAAGATGCCATTTTCCAACATACGCTGTATGGATTCCCGCATCGCTCAATCTCTGTCCGATGGTTGGAACATTATCGGACAAGCCCATACAGTTCGACCATCCGGCACAGGAATGCGGATAACTTCCTGTGAAAATCGCTGATCTTGCAGGCTGGCATACCGGCTGTGTGGTATAAGCCTTGTCATAACGGATTCCTTCCTGAGCCAGTCTGTCAAGATTAGGCGTAACCATATGTTCATTGCCGTAACAGCCCAGCATATCAATTCGCTGAGTATCAGTCATAATAAAAACCACTTGTCTTTTTTTGCTCATAATCCCTCCTGTAAATCCCCTTTCTTATAAAAGAAACGGATCCTGCTGTAAATCCAGATATTCCCTCAGTCTGGTATCATAATCTTTTACCAGATCACGGTTTTCTTCTGTGATCATGAGAGGATTCATCTGATATGGATCTTTCTCATTATCATAGAGCATGCGTACCTGCTGTTCACCCGGTGCATAACCATTATTTACCACATAAGTATATCTGTGAGTTCTGATTCCTCTCCATCCATAGCATTTACTGTTCATGCCACGTTTTTCAAACTCTGCTACCATATCCGGCATTCCCGGATAAGAGCATAAGAAAGCATCCTGAGGTGCATTGTCAGCTTCTCCCCTGATACATGCAGCATGGTCAAATCCCTGACAGGTATCCGGTACCGGAATATCCAGAAGCCCTAATAAGGTAGGCATATGATCCGGGCTTGCCAGCAATTCTTTATATTCAGCCGGTGCAAGCTGTCCCTTCCATCTTAAATATAACGGAATATGAACAGATTCTTCATACCATACATTTTTGCTCATACGGCCATGAGAGCCTAGCATCTCTCCGTGGTCAGCAGAAAGAACTACCAGAGTGTCCTCTTCCATATGGTTGGCTTTCAGATACTCTAAGATTCTTCCGAACTGCTCATCCACACCGGTCACTGCCGCATAATACTGTCTGGTAATCGTCTCCATCTCAGGAGTTCTTTTTTCTTCCGGTACATTCTCACGGAAGTGAACCGGCATATGCTCATATTGTTTGTAGTATTTATCCGGTACCAGCTCATACGGAAGATGAGGTGGGTTATAAGACACAAAAAGAGCAAAAGGTTCTTCGCTGTCCTTTTGGCCCTCCATATATTCCAGTGCTTTATCTGTCTCAAATTCCGGTGACCAGCATCCGGGTTTGATCTGCTCCGGTGTATCAGCCCAGTAATGTGGGTCTAAATGATTATCACATGCACCATAGGAAAGCCAGTAATCAAATCCCTGTCTTCTCTCTCCCGGCGGTGTATAGGCATCCCAGTCTTTTGCTCCGGAAACAGGATTTTTCTCAAAATTCTGCTCAGACGCATCCAAATGCCATTTACCGATGTAACCGGTATGATAACCATGATCTTTTAACACATTTCCGATACAAACCTCCTGAGGACGCAGCATCAGCACTTCGCTTAATCCAATTTTACAGTTTGTCCACATTCCAACACTAAACGGATATTTTCCTGTGAGCAATGATGCTCTGTGAGGAGAGCAGAGAGGAAAGGTACTCACTGCCTCCTTACAATCCAGACTCTCGCTGGCAAAAGCATCCATATGCGGGGTAGACACAGGGTCAATCCCTGTGTATCCCATCGCATGATATCTCCATTGGTCCAGGAAAACATATAATAAGTTCGGTCTCTTGCTCAATGTTCTTCCTCCTTACCAATACGGGTCCCATTCACCCCATCTTCTCCTGAGTGCTTCTAAATAATAATAGTCGCCCCAGGTATTACATTCGTCAACACCCCTGTTTTTGCAGGTGTTTTCTTCGGAACTTCTTGCGTAAGTTCCATGAAGAAGAAGTCCGTTCGATTCTTCTCTTGATTTTACTGCACATTTTTCAATCAATGCACACAGCATCTTATCTGCTGCCATGCGATACTTCTCTGCCTCTTCTTTTTCAAGATATGGAAGCATTTCGTAAATTCCGCAGATTACAATTGCAGAAGAAGAAGAATCTCTCGGCTCTGTACTTCCTGTATCAAAGTCAAAATCCCAGTATGGAATCAAATCCTCTGGTAAATGCTCAATAAAATAATCGGTTACATCTCTGAACATCTGAATATATTCAGGATTTTTCTGGTAACGGTAGCTAAGTGCAACTCCGTACACACCCCACGCCTGACCGCGTGCCCAGGCAGAACCGTTGCGATTACCCTGATGAGTTACACCATAAGAAGGTTTTCCTGTCTCCGGATCAATATAATAGGTGTGATAAGTGGAATGATCTTCACGAAGCACACACTGCATCGCTGTATGAATGTGACGGCATGCCTTATCTGCATACTCTGGATTACCTGTTGCCTCTGTTGCCCAATAGAGAAGCGGAAGGTTTAACAGGCAGTCAATGATCAGTCTGTAATCTTTCGGATCACCTACATTTCCCCATGCCTGAATGAATTCACCATTTTCTCTGTATCTGGTAAGCAGATGATCTGCTGCCATAATAGCAGCTTTTTTTCCGTTCTCATTCTGGCAGAGTTTATAAGCTGCTACACAAGAAAGGCTGTATAAGAATCCCATATCATGATAATTTACATCAATTTTCTTCTCAATACGGTTCAGAAAACTGTCTACATGAATTTCTCCTGTTTTCTTAAACGCTTCATCTTTTGTCAGCTCATATGCCAGCCACACAACACCGGTCCAGAATCCTGTCGTCCATTCTACATTTTCTGTCTGCCAGTAAAAACCGTTTTCTGTATTCGGAGACTGGAAAAAGTCTGTGAAATCCGCCAGATTTCCCTTCACAATTTCTGTCGCCTGTGTGATTGCTTTCTGAATCATATCTTCAGAAGTACCTGGGTACTTCTGAAGATTTTCAAATGTCTGTGCCATATCTGTCCTCCTGATTTTCTCAAATATCAGCCTTTAATACCACTTGCAGCAACACCTTCTACGAAGAACTTCTGACATGCGATAAAGATGATCACTACCGGGATCAATGCACATACAGATGCTGCCATGATCAGAGCGTAGTCAGCCGCATACTGAGAAATGAACATACGGATACCTAACTGAATGGTCTTTAATTCTGTACTGTTTAAGTAAATAAGTGGGCCCATGAAGTCATTCCATACGTTTACGAAAGTAAAGATGGTCAGTGTTGCAATACCTGGTTTTGCCAGAGGCAGTACCACTCTTGCAAAGATTCCATATTCGCCCAGACCGTCGATTCTTGCCGCTTCCGAAAGTTCCTTCGGAACACTCAGGAAGAACTGTCTCATAAGGAATACACCGAAAGCACTGAAAGCATGAAGCATGATCAGACCAACATGTGTGTTGTTTAAACCAAATTTAGACATCATAGTAAACTGAGGAACCATATATACCTGCCATGGAACAGCAATTGTTGTTACATAAGCAAGGAACAGGAAATCTCTTCCCTTAAACTCCAGTTTTGCGAAACCGTAAGCTGCAAAACAGCTTGTTGCCAACTGGATGATAGTTGTAATAACTGTCAGTTTTGTACTGTTCTTAAAGAAAGTAAGCAGAGGAATCTTTTCCCAGATTTCCTGATAGTTTTCAAAGTGGAAACTTCTTGGAATCCACTGCATTGGAATACTAAATACATCTTTGTTCAGTTTGACAGAGGAGATCAACATCCAGTAAAACGGAACTGTCATCAGCACTGCCAGGAACGTTAAACCTATATAAATGAGTACTTTTTTTCTTCTTTCTGATTTCATACCGTCACTCCTTTACATCCACTCTGTGAATTTCTTCTCGCCTCTGAACTGAATCAGTGTAATTACAAGTACGATTGCAAAGAGTACAATTGCACTTGCACTTGCATATCCGAATTCAAAGTTAGTAAACGCTGCATCGTAAATATGATTTACCATAACCTGAGTCGCACGACCAGGACCACCGCCTGTCATAATATAGATCAGGTCGAATACCTTGAAGCACTGAATCGTCAGCATAATGACAACAAAGAATGTGGTTGGTTTCAGCATAGGAATGGTGATATATCTTAATTTCTTCCATCCTGTAGCACCATCCAGGCTGGCTGCTTCATACATTTCTTTTGAAATACCCTGTAATGCTGCCAGATATACGATCATGTAGTAACCCATGTATTTCCATACACTGACAATAATGATTGCCGGCATAGCCCATTTTACAGATGCTACCCATCCCGGAGGATTGGAAATTCCGATACTTCTTAAGAATTCATTGATCGGTCCCACATCTTTCATGAAAAGCATGTTCCATACCGCTCCAACTGCAACCAGGGAAGCAATGTATGGGAAGAAAAATGCGGTACGATATACAACAATACCTCTGATCTTGCTGTTCAAAAGAACTGCGATCAGAAGAGCTGCTGCTACTGTCAGCGGCACGGTAAAGACCGCATAGTAGAAGGTATGTCCTACTGCCATCTTAAAGGTAGAGTCACCGGTAAGTCTTACAAAGTTATCAATTCCCACAAATTTCATAGGTGTATTTGCGGAGCCGTTCCATTCCATAACACTTAATACGAAGGAAAATACTACAGGAACGAAGATAAACAGAAAATATCCTACAAAGTTTGGTAAAATAAATGAGTATCCGATCAGATTACTCTTAACGGTTCTTTTTTGTTTTGGTGTTAATGCCATAACCTTTTTCTCCTTTTCTAGAACACAGGGCTTTCTGCCTGTGTTTTATGTACATTCAGAAAGCCCTGTCCCTTGCTGTTTTCTTTTATCACGGATTGGCGTCACGGATTTCTTTTACACGGTCTGTCATGTTCTTGACTCCGTCATCAATACTCTCTTCACCAATCATAATTAAGTCATGTTCTTCTTCTACTGCTTTACGGATTTTTTCAATGTTCTTATCCAGCGGTCTGTCGAATACCATTCCTTTTAATTCCAGAGCCTCTGCACATCCTTCCGGGAAGCCCTCTACAGATGTAACTTTATCCATAATGGTGTCATTCTGGATAACAGTAAGGATACCCTGCTCTGCTAATTTTTCTGCTGCTTCTTCGCTTGTTGCACATTTAATGAATTCCCAAGCAAGATCTTTCTGATCAGAGTTTGCATTGATTGCAACTGGTGTTACAGCACCAACGCTGTTTCCTGCTTCTAATCCTTCCGGATGAGGAATTGTTGCAAATCCCCAGTTAAATCCAAGTTCACCTGCTTTATCAGCCTGGATCAGGTTTGCGATAAACCATGTTCCCATTGGCATCATAGCACACTGCTGCTGTTCAAATACGCTGGAGTAGTGTAAGTTACCTGTTTTGATTGTTGCGTAATCCTGGATGATTCCATCTTCCTGCATACGCAGTGCCTGCTCATAAGCTGGTTTTAAGAAGCTGTAATCATCAGATACTAAAGTATTTTTTCCATCCTGAATTGCCCAGTTACATACAAGAGCCATCCAGTTGTGGTTGTGTGTTCCGTAAATTTTTTCATTGCCTTCGCCGGTTGTCATTTTACGTGCCAGTTCTTCGTATTCATCCCATGTCATATCGTTGCTTGGATAAGGAACGCCTGCTTTATCAAAGATATCTTTGTTGTAGTACAGAACGTACCAGTCAGAACGGTATGGCAGTGTGTAGGAAGAACCATCAATCTGAAGGTCTTCTGCTGTTCCGCTATAAATAGATAAGTCTAATTTGTCTTTTTCAATGTATTCATCCAGACAAGCAATCTGACCTTTCTGCTGCATGCTCAACTGTGTTCCCATATCCTTTACGAAGATAACGTCCGGATCCGGGTCTCCGCCAGCTAACATAACGGTTAATTTGTTGTTGTACTCATTAGCTGCTGTGTCAATGTATTCGATTTCTACATCTGGATTTTTCTCTTTGAATACTTCTACAGCAGTCTTAAACTGTGGTGATGTGTCATTGTCCCATGTGGAAATAGTCAGCTTCTGTTTTCCATCTGCTGTTTTTTCTCCTTCTTCTTTCTTGTCTCCGCCACCACAGCCAGCCAGAACTCCTACTGACATAACAGCGATCAGACTCATTGCAATTGCTTTTCTTGCTTTCATGTGCTGCACTCCTTCTTTCTTTATATTTTCTTTACCTACCCCCTTGTCAGGGGCTGTCCTCTTGTAGTTATAGATTATCAGAAAGCGTATTTTTCTTAAATGAATTATTTGCCTATTTCTATTACTTTTTATATATTCCTCACAAAAACTTTATTGTTATTTTATCTTTTTCTGTTATTTTTTTTAGATACTATTACTTTTTTCATATATAAAACTATAAAAAGAAAAAGGATGTGGCACAAAATGCATCTTTCCAAATGCTATTTCATGTCACACCCTTTTCATTTATCTTCTTATTTTAGGTGTTCTACTGCTGCTCTCTCAATGGCAAGTCCCTCTTTGTATCTTACCATAAATTCATCAAAGCCCCGGACATCTCTTTCATCTGGCTGAACTTCTTCCCCTTCCTGTCCGGCAAATACTTTATTGTTCAGGTAGTCTTCCAGTGATTCTCCTTCTTCCTTATTTACAAGATAAGATGCCAACACTGCAATCCCCCAGGCACCGCCTTCTCCTGCGGTCTCCATAACAGAAACCGGTGTATCAATGGCACCTGCAAGCAGATTCTGTCCGACACCTTTTGTCTTAAATAATCCGCCATGCCCCAGGATTTTATCCAGTTTCACCCCTTCTTCTTTCAGAAGGATATCCATACCGGTTTTTAATGCTCCTAACGAAGTAAACAAGTTGACTCTCATGAAGTTTGCAAGGTTGAACTTGCTCTCCGGTGTACGCACAAACATGGGACGGCCTTCCTCGAATCCTGTGATATGCTCGCCGGAGAAATAATTGTAAGCCAAAAGTCCGCCGCAGTCAGCATCTCCTTCCATTGCCTTGTGATAAAGAGTGCCAAATAACTGATTCATGTCCACCTTCATACCCATGGCTTCTGCAAATTCTTTAAACAGATTTACCCATGCATTTAAGTCAGAGGTACAGTTGTTGCAGTGTACCATGGCTACCAGATTTCCCGTAGGTGTGGTAACCAGGTCTATTTCCGGATAAACCTTGGACAATGGTTTTTCCAGAACCACCATTGAAAATACAGAAGTGCCTGCCGACACATTTCCTGTACGTTTTGCAATGCTGTTGGTGGCTACCATGCCGGTTCCCGCATCACCTTCCGGAGGACAGAACGGAATCCCTGCCTCCAATTCTCCTGTTGTATCCAGCAGTTTTGCACCTTCTTCTGTCAGCCTTCCTGCCTCTTCTCCTGCCAGAAGTACTTTGGGAAGAATCTCTTCCAGTTTCCACGGGAATCCGTAAGGTGCAGCCAGCTTGTCAAAAGCTTCCAGACATGTTCTGTCATAATTTTTGATCTCCATATCAATCGGGAACATACCGGAACCTTCACCTACTCCAAGGACTTTCTCGCCTGTCAGTTTCCAGTGCACATATCCCTCAAGTGTTGTCATAAACGTAATATCTTTCACATGTGGTTCCTGATTCAGCATAGCCTGATACAAATGGGCAATGCTCCATCTCTGGGGAATATGGTACTGAAACAGATCTGTCAGTTCTTCACTTGCTTTTTCCGTCATAGTATTTCTCCAGGTACGGAAAGGCACCAGCAGCTCTCCGTCTGCATTAAACGGCATATAACCATGCATCATGGCACTGAATCCAATCGCAGCCAGTTTCTTTACCGGAACACCGTATTTTTCTTTTACATCTCTTACCATATCACGGTAACTGTCCTGAATACCTGCCCAGATTGCTTCCTCACTGTAAGTCCAGATGTTGTTCACCAATTGATTTTCCCATTCATGACTTCCTGATGCAATGGGCTGGTTCTGTTCATTTACCAGAACTGCTTTGATTCTGGTAGAACCCAGTTCGATACCAAGCACTGCTTTTCCATTTACTACCGTACTTTTATTCGCTTCTAAACTCATGTATGTAGCCTCCTTGATCTTACATGTTTTACGTATTTATCTATCTACTATTATACATACTTGTACGGTTGTAACGCTACTTGTTTTTTTGCAGAAAATTCCTTACCCAATCCTGTTCCTATGATACTTGTCATTTATTTTCTTTATTTCTGCCAAATCGCATTTTGGTTCTCTGTCATAAGTCAACAGACCGTTGATTTCCTGCTCCACATCGGTCAGCTGCGTATAACAATACCCCCACAGACCTTCTGAAGCATAGACTGCATTCATGATTCTTCCGTATTCTTCCAAAAATTCTTTCTCTGAATTTACGGAAGAATATCCCCACCCTTTCTGTGCTGATACTTCAAAACCAATTCCGCCAAATTCTGTGAGCAGAATAGGCTCTCCCTGGTGCCTGTAGCCTTTTGCATAAATATCCCAGCAGGCAGGCGGTTGTCCAACAAGATTTTCTTTTGTGGACAGCATTTCTTTATATTCTTCGTATTTTTCTGTTTCTTCTTTTTCCCCGTGACTATAATTATGGATCGCACAAATATCGGTTACGGTCATGTTCCAGCCATCATTAGAGATTACAAGGCGTGTATCATCTACTGCATGCAGATAATGATACATGGTTTCAGAAAAATTCTGCTGCATCTGATTTCTCTGGATATCCGGAACGCCCCAGCTTTCATTGATTGGTACCCAGGTTATGATACAGGGGTGATTGTAATCACGTTCTACAATTTCTGACCAATCCTTTAAAGTACGGTTCACAGACTTTCTGTCATACATTGTAGGAGCTGCACATTCTCCCCATACCAGAAATCCCAGCTTATCTGCCCAATACAGAAATCTGGCTTCTTCCACTTTCTGATGCTTTCTGCATCCATTGAACCCCATAGCCTTGGCAAGCTCAATGTCCTTTACCAATGCCTCATCATCCGGTGCTGTCAAAAGTCCCTGGGGCCAGTATCCCTGATCAAGCACCAGTTTCTGATAATACGGGCGGTTATTCAGATACACCATCCCGTGCTCAGTATGTACTTTCCGGAATCCAAAATATGACTGTACCCTGTCTGTACACACTCCGTCACTTTTTCGTATTTCCAGTTCTACATCCAGCAAAACCGGATGCTCCGGTGTCCAGGAAATCCCCGGTTCATGATAATTCATATTAAAAATTTTACCATTTATGATATCCACAGCAAAATCCAGGGTATCCCGCAGCCACACCTGAGTTCCTTCTGCCAGAACCTTATCTTTTAACCGAACTTGATAATACAGAGAATCTCCTCCACAGATACCGGCACCCTCGCACTGTATCTGAACCTTTCCCTGATCATATAAAGAAGTAAATCGTACATTTTCCAAACGTTTTTCAGACACCCATTCCATCCATACACTCTGCCAGATACCTGTACTGTTGGTGTACCAGATACCTCTGGAGGCACCGTCCCAGAACTGCTTTCCTCTGGGAAGAAGTTCATCTGTATGAGAATCCTGCACCCGGACTGTGACTTCCTGCTCTCCCTGAACCAGATACGGTGTCATATTTACAGCAAAAGGCGTATACCCTCCTGTGTGTCTCCCAACCTGCTGACCGTTCACATACACTACTGCTTCATAATCCACTGCCTCAAAATGAAGAAGCAGTTCTTTGCCCTCTTGCTGGTTTTCCACAGAAAACCTCTTTTTATACCAGATAATATCATGAGGTGTCTGGTCATTGATTCCACTAAGTTCACACTGATATACAAAAGGAACCTGGATTTCCCTATCCAAATGTTTCCCCGGTGTATACCATTTTTCATAAATTCCTCTGTCTGCATCATCAAAAGCAAATTCCCAAAAGCCATTTAAGTTCTCCCATTGCGACCTGACAAATTGGGGTCTCGGATATTGATTTTTTTTATTCATAACAATTTCTCCCCCTAATACCGGTTATGCACTTTCTCCGCAAAGCACATCATATCTTTTACAAGAATCTCTTTTCCATCATCCAGCACTGCTTTTCCACTCATTTTTCCAAAAACCTGATGCTGGTCTGTTTCAATAATCAGTGCCGAAGTCCTGGCCGCCCTGTCAAGCACCGGCTGGAAATCCATCTCAAACCTGCCGTCATTGGAGGTGAATTTCCATGGTTTCAGATAACTATCCTCCGGAATATGGAAAGTTACCCGGTCTAATTTGTGAGCTTTCCCATTATAGAAAAGCATATTTTCTGTAGCAGCGGAAGTATCTCCAAACCCATATCCGATATTAAACCCAAAAGGCACACCTCCGATTCTGGTGTTTCCTGAACCCCAGTACCAGCAGTTATCATAAGTCCACACTCCCCTTCCCCAGTCCAGGGTTCCAAAGTCTTTCTCCTTGGAGAAGGTATACGTCTTGCCATCAAATTTCATCTGGCCACAAGCCGGCATACAATTAATCTTCTGATTATAATAAAAAGCTGTTTTCTTCTCCTTAAATGGTGTAGCAATTACCATAGTATCCATGTCCGGCTGTTCCAGCCAGATATCACAGGAAAACGCCTTTCCCTGGTAAAAATTCTTGAAATAACAGCGGATTCTTCTCTTTCCATTCCGAATCTGAAAAGCCATATGCAGTCGCTTGTCTTTATAAATAATGTCTCCCTCTTCCGAAGTATTTGGCAGTTTAAATTTTCCCATTGGAAATGGATTCAAAATCGTTTCCGTATGTTCCCATCCTTCTTTAAAATTCAGAAGAGAAACAGACTGTAATCCAATATAACCATCATCTGATAAAGTAAAAGCCCCTGCAAACTCTTCATTCAGAACCAGATAATAATCCCATTCCTTAATGCGGAACTTCGGTGCCTTAATCATACTCCGCTCATACTGCTGCACCGGACTTTTAGACCATCCCGGTTCTCGCAGGCTGCCGTCTTCTTTTAACAGCATTTGCTGCGTTGTCACTTCATGATTCCCCATATAAATACCTCCTGATACAATACAGAGCAGTCTCGGAAACTCTATAAAGCCCGAATTACCGCTGTTTTTCTTTCCTTT
>NZ_CANTKB010000002.1 GCF_947654165.1 uncultured Blautia sp. | reverse complement strand
AAGGAAAGAAAAACAGCGGTAATTCGGGCTTTATAGAGTTTCCGAGACTGCTCTATAACTACAACGGAGGTTTTATTATGGCAATCGGCAAACGAATCCGCTTTTTCCGTAATCGGAAAGGCATGACGCAAAAGCAGTTAGGCGAAATCCTCGGTTTTCTCGGAAAGACCTCTGATGTCCGTATGGCGCAGTATGAATCAGAAGCCAGAACGCCGAAGCAAGACCTTGTAAAAGAAATGGCACATATCTTTGATGTAAGCCCACGAGCAATCACAGTCCCGGAGATTGACAGCTATATCGGGCTTATGCACACGCTTTTTGCATTGGAAGATATGTATGGACTGAAAATCGAAGAGATTGACGGGGAAATCTGCCTGTGCCTTGACAAGTCCGACTATTCCACCTATTCCTCCATGTTCAAAATGTTCCACGCATGGCAGGAACAATCTGTCAAGCTGGAGCGGGGCGAGATTAGCAGAGAAGAATACGACCAGTGGCGATACAAGTACCCAGAACTTGACACCTCTGGACATTGGGTGAGTGTTCCCTCGCAGGCGGTCAGTGATATGCTTGTCAAAGAATTTCAGAAAATCGAGAAAGAAGAAAAGAAAGCGTCTAAAAAGAAAAAGCAGAAATAAGCATAAAAAGACCTTGCCGACTTTCAGCTTCATATCTGAAAATCAGCAAGGTTTTTCTGTTATTGAAGTATTCTGTTATTCAGTGAGTGATACCCGAAATGTTGCCAAATCGTTGCCAACACTTAAATAAATTTGCTTGCATCCCACATAAATAAAGGCTTTTTCAAGTCCATTTCATCACTCAAACTCGACTTTTCCTAACTGATTTTGTTTAGAATTTATTCTCTGCCGAGTATGTAAATCCTTTGATTATTTGATATATCCATATTATCCTGCCTATATAAGCTAATGTTATCATTTTGTTATCGGTATTGATAACACTTGCTCAGTAGCTGTGGATAATAGTTATATGCTATGGCTTAAATTATAAGCGAGTTTTTTTTGTTTTTTAAATTCTATACCGACCAGTACAACAGATAGCACAAACGCTGAAAAATCAGCAACAGGCCCCGCTAGCAATACTCCCATAATTCCGAAACGAAGCGGGAGCAGCAGGGTAAGCGGAATCAAGAAAAAGGTCTGCCTTGTTAATGCCAACAGAGCACCTTTTAACGCTTTTCCTATTGCGGTAAAAAAGTCGGAAGAAAGCAACTGCACACCATTTACCAACACCATGAAAATATAGGTACGCATGAACAAAACAGCAAATTCAAAATACAGCTCGTCCCCGTCTCCGAATAGTGAAATGATAGATCGCGGGAAAAATTGAAATGCGATAAAAGCAATAGTGGAAACAACAAGATTCCACTTTATTGCAAGCATGTAAGCCTCCCGTACCCGATGATATTGCCTTGCTCCATAGTTGAAACCGATAATCGGCTGCATCCCTTGCGAGATTCCTGTAACAATCGCAAGGATTATGGCATTTGTTTTCATAACAATTCCGCAAGCTGCCAAGGGAATATCCGTTCCATATTTTGTTAATGCGCCGTAATAAGTCAACGAATTGTACTGAATGATTTGAATCACGGTAATTGCAATCTGATTTGAGCAGCTGCTTATCCCCATGCTGCAAATTTTCAGGCTTTCTTTAATGTCAAATAAAAACGACTTTTTTTCAAAATGGATTGTTTGGAAACGCCATAGATAACGGAGTGCGAGTGTGAAAGAAAAAATTTGCCCAATAACCGTTGCCCAAGCTCCGCCGGCAATTCCCCAATCGCAAACAAAAATAAAAATGGGGTCAAGAATGGTATTGATAATAGCTCCCACAACCATGCAGGCCATTGAATACTTTGGTTTTCCATCTGCTCGAATCAAATTGCTCATACCATTCGTTACAATGAGAAACGGCATTCCAATCAATGTTATGCTGGCATACTGCTTTGCATATGGAAATACAGCTGTCGTTGCCCCAAATGCCTTTAGGAGCAAAGGCAGAAAAGTTTCTCCAACCAGCAAATAAATAATTCCGAAAATTCCCATCAGAACAATACCATTTCCCGCTGCTTTGGCGGCAGCTTTCGGCTCTTTGCATCCAAGACAGAGGGAAACACGGGAAGAACTGCCAATTCCGACCAGTAGTGCAATGGCAAGGCAGATGGTAGAAAACGGGTAGGCAACATTGGTTGCTGCATTTCCCAAATAACCGACCCCTTGACCAATAAAAATCTGATCCACAATATTGTAGATTGAACCGACAAGAGACGCCACAATACTGGGAACAGCAAAATTTTTCAACAGCTTTGAAATTTTTTCATAGCCCAGAGGATTTTCAGTCATTGAACTCCTCCCCCTTTCTCTCTATATGGAGTTCCGATGTGATATTTCTGCCCGCCTGTATTAAGAAATCCATAAAAAGGTTCTGCTCGGATTCGCTCATACCCTGCAATAAAAGAGCTTCTGTCTTTTCGCATATCATCTGTATCTCGTCAATAATAGACAATGCTCTTTCTGTAGGATACAATTTACATGTCCGCTTATCCTTATCATTGGGAGAACGTGTAATCATTCCCTGCTTTTCCAATGTCGCAACTGTCCGTACAATATTGCTTGGATGAACATAGAACATATTCAACAAAGAATCTTGTAGAATACCGGGCGAACGACAGATTTTGATTAAGAACATATATTGACTGTTGTTGATTCCATAAGGGGCAAGTTGCTTGTCCAAATAGATTTTGTAAAATCGGTCTGTTACGGAAAGCCATTTTAATAGTTGCATAGATATATACCTCCAATCAGAACGTATTATACATCAATATGCGTGCGCACGCAACTACTTTTAACATTATATCTGCCGCTTTGTCCTCCTAAACACAAATCAATTCTACATCTATAATCTCTACTGCTCTGCTACGAATATTATTCATTTTCCCGACCCATTCAAGCTGATTTTCTGCCTTTAGCTGTTCTGTCACACCCTCACATTCTGCCATCTGTTTTACCAGCCGAGAAAACATTTCCTCTGCCTGTCGGTCAATATCAGCAAGGTAACTGTTCAGTTTTCCGCTTGTCAACAAATTAGAATAAAACAGCCGTTTATGCTCTTTCAAGTAGCGTTTATGCCGCTGTCCCCATATGCCGATAGATTGTGTTTCTGTTTCGGGTAGTTTCAAATCGGGGAGAAAATAATCTCCAACCCGTATATAAGTGCCGCCCATTTCTTCAAAAATCGTCTTTGTCATTGTGTATTCCTACCTTTCATTTTGATTATCTCTAAAGCGTTTATCATGCTGTTTAGACTGTTTGGCTTGCTCTAAAAGTCCATCAATTTGCTTGCTGCCGAATACCTTACGGAGTAGTTTATAATCCCTGTTTTGCTCCTTCAGTTCAGCATTTTCAGCGTTAAGACTGCTGTTTTTTCTGCTCAACACTTGGTTTTCACGATACAGACTTGCGTTTGTTGCGTTCAGCCTGTGATAACTGTCCCACGCTTCAAAACATCGGGCAAATACGGTTTTAATAAGCGATTTTAACCTCTTGATAAGCGGCTCGGCGAACTTTGTTTTATAGGTTTTGGCTGTCATTAACCCCGATGGTTCGGGTAGATTATATTCAGGTGCAGTATCTAAGCTATCGCTTATTGCCTGCAATCGCTCAATACCGTCATCAAAATTCTGCACTCGGTCTGAAAGAGATTTCACCACATCGGTTTTCTCGGCAATCTGACTGTCAAGAGCCGATATTTCTTTTTCCCGTTCCTGCTTTTTGTAATCAAGAACGGACAAATGCTTATCGTGTGTGCCTTTCTGCTCCCACTCAATTCCGTACCGTTCCATAACGGCGGCAAGCTGTTCTTTTTCAGAAAGTACCCATTGCGACCATTCCGTATCGCCACGAGTACCGCCCTTAAATCCCTGCGCCACAAGAGCCTGTTTTAGCGACACTCTTGTATCTAAACCTCGCTTGCTACCTGTTGTAAACGGTACAAAGTCAATGTGAATATGCGGTGTTGCTTCATCCATATGCAGATGAACAGAGAACACATATAAGTTTGGATTTCTCTCTCGAAAACCCTTGTAATACTCATCCAAAATCTGCTTTGCAAGCTGTCCGTTTTCGCTTTCTGCACTCATATTATCTTTATCGCCAATCTGTAAAATCAGTTCGTGAAACGGCTTTTCCTGTTTGCCTGTACGGATTTTGTCGTAATAGTTTTCTATCTTTCGGTCTGCCCTTGTCTGCTTATCATTGTATCGTTTCAGAGCTTCATCAAATAGTTTGTGATATACTTTTTCGATGTTCTCATTGCAATAATCTATATTCAAGTGGGTGCGCTCTGGAGCAACATTCTCTGCTGTAAACTTTCGGCTGTTGTGATTGATCGAGCCCTTTCCGACCATTGCACTAATTGTTCTTTGCATTTTATCACGCCCTTTCTTTTCGGTTAGTGGTTCTGTTACTCTTGCCAAGAGTAACGCAAAAGCACTTTTGTCAGCTTCGCCAACAAAAATGCAACCTGCAAGCAGGTTTTGCGCTCTCCGAGAGGTAAGGGCTGTCCTTTGAAAAGGACACCCTTACAACCCCGTCTAAACTTTTGTGACGGTGTGTGACGATGGTGACGGTATTTTTGATACCGCACCCGCCCCTAAAATCATCGTCACACCGTCACATATCGTCACGCCTGCTCCAATCGGGATAGCTTTACTTTTCGCTCACTTCGACTGCGGCTGTTCTCATAGAAAATCTTATACTCATTTAGCAAACGCCCCGCATTGATATTCAGCTTTCGTGTGAGAGCGTTAGGCTGAATATCAAGCTGAAGAATAGAGCAAAGCTCCGTAGGCGTCCCCGTCCATTCATTACTGCCCGAAGAAAGCAATTGCGCTATCTTTTCAAGCAAAGGTTCGGGCGGTTCTTTCCAAAGCTCCGTTTCTGTCCGTTCCAGCTCCCACAGCAAAGTTTCGGTATTGCGATTGAGGTACAGCTTTTGGTCTTGCTGATCTCTGCCCGATACTTCAAGCGTGGCGGCGTTGCTTGTGCGTTTCTCTTTTTGCAGAAGAAACGCCCCATCCGCCGCACCGAGCAAGCCTGTCGTTCCCGAAATCATATTAAATTTATCATCCGCTGTTTGCTTCCTCGTGTGATGAACAAGCAGAATACAAATGCCGTACTTATCGGCAAACTGTTTCAGCCGTGTGATGATTTCATAATCGTTTGCGTAGCTGTAATTATCCCCGCCGACTTCTCTGACCTTTTGGAGCGTGTCAATGATAATCAGGCTTGTATCGGTGTGTTCCTGCATAAACCGCTGTAACTGAGCGTCCAATCCATTACCGAGACTGTCGGCTGAAACAGAGAAGAAAAGATTGTCTGTGCTGTCTGTTCCGAACATTCGGTATAGCCGTTCCTGCAAGCGTCGGTAATCATCTTCAAGAGCAAGATACAGCACCGTTCCTTTTCGGACGGTATAATCCCATAGCGGTGTGCCTGTGCTGATATGATAGGCAAGCTGCGCCATCAGGTAACTTTTGCCGAGCTTCGGCGCACCGACAAAGAGATAAGTGCCAGTATAGAGCAAGCCGTCAATCAGCGGCGGCTTGCTTGGATATACGGTGTCGTAAAGCTCTGTCATAGAAATTGTTTCAAGGTCGTTGATTTTTCCTGCTTTTTCGGATATACTATTGTCAGTACATTTTGAAATTGGCTGCTCCGTATCTGTTGCCGCAGATACATCAAGGGCAGTCATTTCTTTTTTATTCTCCATTCCCATCTTCTCCTTTCAGCCCGCCGAGAATAACGGCAATCAATTCGATTGTGTCAAGCAATTCATCATCAATACCGTTTCCTGCTTCAATCCTCTGTAATTCCGCAAGGACGGCAGCAAGCTCATTACGGAGTGCCTTATACACTCTCGGATTGCCCTGCACAACCACATCTTGGCATAAGAGCCGTCTTGTGATATAGTCCTGCTTGGTAAGCCCCGAAAGTCGTACTGCCCTGTCTATCTGCTCGCTTTCTTCGGGCGATACCCGAAACCCTACCGTGATATTTCTCCAACGGTTTTTGTTGTCCCTGTTTTTCGCTGACATATTAAAAATCTCCTTTCCCTAAATCGTCTAATCGCTCTGCCATTTCCGTCTGTTTGGACGGGAACAGGTGGGCGTACTGATAAGTGATTTCAATACTTTCATGTCCTACACGGTCTGCAATCGCCACCGCCGAAAATCCCATATCAATCAGTAAACTGATATGGCTGTGTCTCAAGTCGTGAATGCGGATACGCTTCACGCCTGCGGCTTTCGCCCCTCTGTCCATCTCGTGATGAAGATAGCTTTTTGTTACCGTGAAAATGCGGTCTTTCTTTTTCAGACCGTAAAGCATACCGATATATTCCTGTATTTCCTCACAGAGAAACTGCGGCATTTTGATTATTCGGTTGCTCTTTTTTGTTTTCGGTGTAGTAATCACATCTTCTCCGTGTAAACGCTGATAGGATTTACTAATCGTTACCGTTCCCTTGTCAAAATCAAAATCGGAGGCGGTCAAGGCTAATAATTCGCCTTCACGGATACCGCACCAATACAGCATTTCAAAGGCGTAAAAGGAAACTGGCTTATCCATCATCTCATCGGCAAATTTCTTATATTCTTCTCTCGTCCAGAACAGCATTTCCTTGTGTTCCTCGCTTCCCATATTTCCCACCTTTGCCGCAGGATTTGACCGCAATTCATAATAGCGTACAGCGTGATTGAATATGGCTGACAACTGATTGTGCAGCGTTTTCAGATAGGTTTGTGAATACGGTTTTTTCTTCTCGTCACGGTAAGCAAGCATTTCATTCTGCCAAGTGATAATCTCTTTTGTGGAAATCTCGCTGATTTTCAGTTTGCCAAAGTAGGGCAGTATCTTCGTGCGAATGATATGCTCCTTTGTCAGCCAAGTATTTTCCTTCAGACGGTTTTTCACATCGTTAATATACAGTTCCGTAAAGGCTTCAAAACTCATATCAAGGTCAGACGAGTTTTGTAACTGAAACATTCGCTCCCATTCCTGCGCTTCTTTCTTTGTGGCGAAACCCCGCTTGCATTTCTGCTTGCGTTCGCCTTTCCAGTTCACATATCTCGCCATTACATACCAAGTGCCGTTGTCCTCATTTTTGAATACTGGCATTATTTACTCTCCTTTCCTGCTCCGTAGAGCCTTTCATAAAAATACTGGCGGTTTACACGCCCTGCAATCGTAATAAATCCCTGTGCTTTCAGTTCCTCGTTCAGCTTTCTGATGAGCTTATAGGCATAGGGCTTTGATACGCTTAGTTCCTGTGCCACATCATCGGCACGAATGAATTTGTTTTCCATATCATCAGTCCTTTCATTAAATTTTCAAGTTGCCGTTTTACCCGAATGTCGTTTTTCTGTGCCTGCCCCATTTCAGCGGCGTTGCTTCGCTCGTTTCCTTTTCGGAAAGTCCTTGCAAAGACATATCCCATTCAGACGGTCATTCAGTTGCATTTATTAAGCGCATTTGCTTAATGCCCTTTAATTATACTAAGCATATTTGCTTTTGTCAAGTGGCTTTCAAGAAAATATTAAACTTTTTTGTTTCATTTTCTCTTGACAATTCCTAAACTTATATGCTATACTACTTGCAGATACATAAGGCAAGGAGTGAAACACTATGGCTATTGGCGAAAGAATACATTTTTTTAGGCTTCTGCGTGGTATGACGCAGAAATATCTCGGTACGGCTGTCGGTTTTCCCGAAAAGTCCGCTGATGTGCGTTTGGCTCAGTACGAAACAGGCACACGCACACCGAAAGCAGACTTAACGGCGGCATTGGCGCAGGTGCTTGATGTTTCCCCACAGGCTCTCTCTGTTCCCGACATTGACAGCTACATCGGACTTATGCACACCTTATTTACCCTTGAAGATATTTACGGTCTGACCGTCAGCGAAGCAGACGGAGAGGTCTGCTTAAAAGTCAACAAGGACGCCGCCGAGCTACTGAAAATGCTCTGTGCTTGGAAAGAACAGGCGGACAAGTTATCTTCCGAGGAAATCAGCAGAGAAGAATATGACCGATGGCGTTATTACTACCCGAAATATGACACCACGCAACTTTGGGCGAAAGTTCCCTCGCAGGAACTTAGCGACGCTCTTGTTGACGCTTTCAAAGACCACCTCCAATCCGACAAATAAAGATAAAGACAACAAAACGCCCTTAGCTATGAGTTACTACCCACAGCTAAGGGCGTTATAAATAATATGGATTTATTCAGAGTATGGCTCTGAACACCAGTCATACAAGCCGCTTGAAAATCATTCCGCTACCTGCAAACCACTTGATAGTGAGAATAATCGCATTTATATGACTGTTATCAATTTGTTATCAAAAGGCCTCTTGAAATGCCGCAAACCCGCATAAACACTAGGCTTTTTCGGATTCTCAATTTATTCAAACTCTATCGTAGCCACCGGCTTCGGTGTGATCTCATAGCACACTCTGCTGACGCTTGGAACCTCTGCTGTAATTCGGGCACAGATTCTTTCCAGGATATCATAATCGATTCTTTCAATGGTTGCCGTCATGGCATCAATAGTATTGACTGCACGGATTACCACCATATATCCCATGCTTCTTGCGTTATCTCTGACACCAACAGCCTTGAAATCCGGTACTACAGTAAAATACTGCCATACTTTCTTATCCAGACCTGCTTTTGCAAATTCCTCACGAAGAATCGCATCGGATTCACGAAGTGCTTCCAGTCTGTCTCTGGTAATCGCTCCAAGGCATCTTACACCAAGTCCCGGACCTGGGAATGGTTGACGGTAAACCATTTCGTATGGAAGACCAAGTTCCAGACCGCAGGCACGAACTTCGTCTTTGAACAACTGTTTCAGTGGTTCTACCAGTTCAAACTGTAAATCTTCAGGAAGTCCGCCTACATTGTGGTGGGATTTTACGCATTTTGCTGTTTTTGTACCACTCTCGATAATATCCGGATAAATGGTTCCCTGTCCCAGGAAGTCGATTCCTTCCAGTTTTCTTGCTTCTTCTTCGAATACACGAATGAATTCGCCACCGATGATCTTTCTCTTTTCTTCCGGATCAGCTACATTTTCCAGTTTTCCAAGGAAACGTTCTGTCGCGTCTACATAAACCAGATTTGCATGAAGTTCGTCACGGAACACTTTCACGACACCTTCAGACTCATTTTTACGCATCAGACCATGGTTTACGTGAACGCAGACTAACTGCTGTCCGATTGCTTTGATCAGCATAGCAGCAACAACAGAAGAATCTACACCGCCGGACAGAGCCAGAAGAACTTTTCTGTCTCCTACCTGTTTACGGATTAATTCAACCTGGTCTGCAATGAAGTTCTTCATATTCCAGTTTGCTTCTGCTTTACATTCGTCAAATACAAAATGTTTTAAAGTTTCCTGATCCGGAAGTGTCTGAAGCTGTTTTTCACATTTGGACTGTGGGTAATCTACAGACATCATTGGGTAACCCAGGTCATACAGTTCTGGTCTTACCTGAACTTCTTCTCCATCTACCACACGGTTCTCACCGCCGTTTAAGATAATACCTTTTACATTGTCAAGTTTCTTCAGTTCTTCCACGGTAATATCATGTGGCTGAATCTCGCTGTACACTCCTAAATCACGGATTTCTCTGGCAAGCACGGTATTTTCTGTGCTTCCTAAATCCAGAACAACAATCATATCCTGTTTCATTGTTCGCCTCTCCTTTTATATAATTCATTTTAACTTGATACACACAATTGAAATATGTCTTATTATAACCTTAATTCTCAAAAGGTGCAATTTTTTTCTTGTTTTTCCTGATGACGTTTCATGCGTCTTTTTTTTCTGAGCTGTTCCTTTTTCTCCCGTATCAATGCAGCCTCTTGTTCATCTGCCTGTTTCAGAGTCTTAATCACATAATATCTTCCTTCATCGGTTTTCTTTAACCGGATTTTCCCCTTAAAATAACCATGTTTCGGGCACAGTGCCAGACACATGTGTGACTTAGGATTTACAGAAAACCACCGTACTTTTTTCCGAGCTGTCTCACCACAGAGATAACATTTTGTCTTCGTTACTCCTCTGTCCTTCATCGCCTCTTCTTTCGTAGGAAATTCTCTGGAAATATATTTATAATACCCCGGGTAGACCATATGGATTTCTTCACTTCTTGACTTTGGATTCTGATAACAGTCAATCGAACTGTGCTCCTCCACAAAGTCTTTAGGAAGTTTCCTGAAAATCTCTGCCGTATAATACGCATCGTTTAACGCTCTGTGAAACTGCCCTTCCTTACCTTCTTCCAGAAAATCAATGGCATACTCCAACGATCTGGATGTTTTTTCTCCCTCATAAACAAGTCCAAACAATTTTTGGATATCGTAGAAGAAAATCGGTCCTTTTAACAGATACAGCAATTTATAATACTTCAGATTCCTCTGAAGTTCTACCAGATCTGCAGTTCCCCAGGTACAGAATTTTGCATCTTCTCCACACCAGTTCAAAAATTTCTTTACCGCTTTCGGGAAAGGAAGTCCGTGATTCAGTGCTGCCCTATCCAGATCCAGTATCTCTCTGGTGCGGAAATGAAGCTTCTTATAAACAGCAGGTCTTATAACTTCCTGAAAAGAATCTACCATTGTTTTGTTTTCATCTAATTTTACAGCTCCTATTTCAAGAATCTCAAAGGGAAGTCTCTTATTCTCCCTTTCTTTTCCGTAAGGGCATTGATTCCATTCCAAATCAAAAACAATATAATTCATGTCAGCACCTTTCTTTCTCAATCCCTTTTTAGACTTAACAATTCTAGCAAAATATGTTTTACAAGTCAATGCACAGGGCAGAAAATCAAAAGAGACTGCCGCAAACTTACGTTTACGATAGCCTCTTTGCATTTTTATCATCACTGATTCATTTCTTCATTGGCTTCTGTATTTAGTTCTGTGCTGTTTTCTGTCTCTTCATTCATCCCAATACGTGGTTTTGTATTGAGAATCCGCATAAATTCTTCTCCTGTGATTGTTTCATTTTCATACAGGAATTTTGCCAGTTCATGAAGCTTCGCAATGTTATCTTCCAGAATCTTGTATGCTTTATCATGCTGTTTTTTTACCAGCTCAATGACTTTTTTATCAATCAATGTCTGTGTCTCGAAGGAGCAGGACAGGGAGCTGTCGCCACCCAGATACTGATTGGACATGCTCTCCATGGCAACCATATCAAACTCATCACTCATACCGAATCTGGAAATCATTCCTCTGGCAATCTTGGTTGCCTGCTCAATATCATTGGAAGCACCTGTGGTCACAGAATGGAAGATCAATTCCTCTGCCGCACGTCCTCCGGTAAAGGTGGCAATCTTATTCTCCAGTTCTTCCTTGGACATAAGGAAATGCTCGCCTTCATCCACCTGCATGGTGTAACCAAGGGCACCGGAAGTTCTCGGAATAATGGTGATCTTGTGTACCGGAGCAGAATTGGTCTGCAAAGCTGCCACCAGTGCATGACCTACTTCATGATAAGAAACGATCAGTTTTTCCTTCTCGGACAAAACTCTGCTCTTCTTCTGGTAACCAGCAATAACCACTTCGATACTCTCTTCCATATCTGCCTGGGTAGCAAATTTTCTTCTGTCACGTACTGCTCTAAGAGCAGCTTCATTGACAATATTTGCCAGTTCTGCACCGGACGCACCGGACGCAGCCTTTGCAATTTCATGGAAATCCACATTATCCGAAATTTTGATCTTTCTTGCATGTACCTTGAGAATCTCTTCTCTTCCCTTCAGGTCAGGAAGTTCTACCGGGATCCTTCTGTCGAAACGGCCGGGACGAAGAAGTGCCGGGTCAAGAGAATCCGGGCGGTTGGTAGCTGCCAGAATTACTACACCTTTGGAGCCGTCAAAGCCGTCCATCTCTGTGAGGAGCTGATTCAAAGTCTGTTCACGCTCATCATTTCCTCCCAGATTAGCACCGTCACGCTTTTTACCAATGGTATCAATCTCATCAATAAACACAATACAAGGTGCTTTTTCATTGGCCTGCTTAAACAGATCTCTTACTTTTGCCGCACCCATACCTACAAACATCTCTACAAACTCTGAGCCGGAAATAGAGAAGAATGGTACATTTGCCTCACCGGCTACTGCTTTTGCCAGAAGGGTCTTACCGGTTCCCGGAGGTCCTACCAAAAGTGCTCCCTTTGGCATAGACGCACCGATTTCTGTATATTTATCAGGATAATGGAGATAATCCACGATCTCAGAAAGGAGTTCTTTCGCTTCATCCTCTCCTGCCACATCGGAAAACTTAATTCCTGTAGCAGACTTCACGTAAATCTTGGCATTGCTCTTGCCAAAGGACATAGCCCCCGGACCGCCGGAACCGCCTATATTCTTCATCATACGGCGCATAAACCAGCCACCTATGGTCCAGATTACCACAAGCGGCAGAATCCAGGTAAAAATAAAGTTCAGGAATGGATTTACCTTTTCCGGCATCTCCGAACCATAGGTAACACCCGATTCATCCAGTCTTTCAATCAGTTTCTCATCCTTGACATAACCGGTCTTATAGAGCTGAACTTTATCATTCTTCCCTTCTTTCTCTTCAGAGAAATAAATGATTCCCTCTCCCAGCTTAACTTCTTTAATCTTACCTTTTTCCAGGTCGCTGATAAATTCATCATAGCTGACCTCTTTTACACTTCTCTCCGCCAGAGACGGCAATACAATAAAGTTCATTGCCACTAAAATCAAAAGAACAATTCCATAAAAAATCATCGTTGGTCTTTTAGGAGGCTGAGGTGTCTTGTTTTCTTTAATATCCATATAAAATCCTCCATAATCATTGTTCGCCCATACAACATTTTTGCATAGGTATGGCAGTTTGCCATATTAAAAACTATACTTCTTCTTTCCTAATTATGCAATGAAGAAAACATAGCAATTCTATTAAAAAAGCATAAACCTACTTATCATCTCCGGTAAGGCGAAGAACAGACTCCATTTCTTCCACATCCATATCCAGAAATACCGCCAGTTCTTCTACACTGTATTTCACATCCTCATCTTCTGTCAGCTCTTTTACCCTTGCTTCCAGATTCCGGACTTTCTCCACCAGAATATCATCTTCCTTTTTCTGTTGATTCTGTTCTTCCAGAAACAGGCGAATCGTACTTCTGATCTCATTCACCAGCCAGGTATGGATTTCTTCCTGTTCTGCTGCCCTTTCCAGTGCCATGAGAAGTCCCATATTTCCTTCCTGAAGCAGATCTCCGAAGAAAACTTCTCCGGAATGAAGCTCCCTGGCAATCTGCACCACTTCTTTCTGGTAACTTTTTAAAATATGCTCTTTCACATCTGCACCTTGGCGAAGCTCCTGAAAAAGCTGTGCTCTGTCATACCCTTCGGTATCCCCAAAGGTCTCCAGATATTCTTCCAGATACTCCTCTTCCTCCTGTGTAAGGGGAATCTGCTGTACTGCTGTCTGCGTATCTTCTTCCCGGTGTATTTCTCCCTGGTTCCCTGCCTGCCTTTTTTCTTTCTCATATCCGTGAACAGCAATGCCCTGGATTTCCAGAAAGTCATAGACTTTCTGCAATTTGTCCCGATCCATTCCATCCTCTCCAAAGAACTTTTCTACCAGCTCTGCCTGTACCTGTTTGCCATTCTGCATGGCAAGGGTCTGTATTTCTTTTAGTTTATCCTGAAACTCCTGAATATTCATACATTCTCTCCGTTCTCTGTTTTCTTATTCCTGAAACAATGGTGTGGAATAATAGCGGTCTCCACTGTCCGGAAGCAGAACAACAATGGTCTTTCCTTTGTTTTCTGCTTTTTTTGCTGCTTCCAAAGCCGCATACAGGGCTGCTCCTGCTGAAATCCCCACTAAAATTCCCTCTTTATGGGCAAATAATTTTGCTGTATCAAAAGCTGACTGGCTTTCTACTGCCACAACCTCATCATAGACTTCTGTATTGAGCACTTTCGGAACAAATCCTGCACCAATTCCCTGAATGGCATGCGGACCCGGTTTTCCGCCTGAAAGAACCGGTGAGTCTGATGGCTCTACAGCAATCACCTGAATCTTCTGATTTTTGGATTTCAGATATTCTCCGGTTCCTGTGATGGTTCCTCCGGTTCCCACGGATGCAACCAGGATATCTACTTCTCCCTCTGTATCTTCCCAGATTTCCGGTCCTGTGCTCAGGATATGTGCCTTTGGATTCGCAGGATTATCAAACTGTCCTGCAAGAAAACTTCCCGGTATCTCCTTTGCCAGTTCTTCTGCTTTCGCGATCGCTCCTGCCATTCCTTTTGCACCTTCTGTCAATACAATCTGTGCACCGTAAGCCTTCAGTATATTCCGCCTCTCTACGCTCATGGTTTCCGGCATGGTAAGAATGAGAGAATATCCTCTGGAGGCAGCAATGGCCGCCAGACCGATTCCTGTATTTCCGGAAGTCGGCTCAATGATGGTTGCTCCCGGCTCCAAAAGCCCTCTCTCCTCTGCATCTGCGATCATGTTTTTTGCAGTTCTGTCCTTCACGCTTCCTGTTGGATTCAGATATTCCAATTTAACCAGTACGGTGGCTTCTAATTTCAGTTCTTTTTCTAACCCTGTAACTTCCAGAAGAGGTGTATTTCCAATCAATTCTGCTACGCTTTTATATATCTTTCTGCTCATGGTTTTCTGCTCCTCTCAAACATAGTTTTTCTTATGATACCACAAAAACTGCCGCTTTAACAGAAATTCTATTAAAGCGGCAGTCATATTTTAACTCAATTCTTAAATTTCGTACCAGATGATTTCGTTTGCATCCATCTTCAGATCAAAGCTGGAGCCATCTCCACGATATACAGTAGTTTCCTGTGGTTCATAAGTATTGTTTACCACACAGTATTTTCCATTTGCCACATAGGCATGAACTTCCACATTGAAGTTTGTGCTGTACCATTTATATAAGTTTTGTTCATCATGAGAAGACCAGATAATAGAACGGTATAACAGTCTGCTGTTCTCAAAGCTGTATGGCAGCCCGCTGATATAAACGCAGCGTCCTTTTCCGAATTCATTTACTGCCATCTGTACTTCTTTATCCACCTGTCTTAAAATGGTAGTTCCGTCCAATGCAAAGATGTTCTTCTGTCCTTCTCCGAAATCAATCTCTTTTGTGCAGTCTTCTTTGATAAAGTGGTCATGCTCTTCCCAGTTATACTTATCTGTATTTAAGTTAAAGCCGTTTTCTTTCTCTACACCCAGTGCGTTGGCAAGCTGGAAGTAACGGCCTTCCCACTGATAAGCAGTCGGCTCGCCTACACCGATAAATCCACCGCCATTGTAGATAAACTTCTTCACTGCTGTCACAACGGTTTCATCAATCCAGTTTGCACCACCGCTATGAGCAGTGTAAGCACCACCGACATTGATGATAACATCAATATCATCCAAAACTGCCGGATTCTCCCGGATATCGTCAAAGCTGATGAAACGCACATCAAACGGAGCACCGGAAAGGGTCTCAATAATTCCCGCATAGGAATAATTCTGTTTCTGATACAGTGCATGATGAACCATGTGATTTCCCCAAGCTCTCATTTTACCCCAGCTATTCAGGACTGCTACGGTCTTTACGCAATAAGGTGTTGTTCCTTTGATATTTTCATACAGTGTACGGAACTCGTCGCATACGCTTTCCACATAATCAATAAATTCCGGGAATTCTAATGCCAATTTTAAGTATCCGCCATATCCGATTCTGTCAATTGGTTTTCTTAAAATCGCACGTCTTGCTGTCACCCAGTTTACTTTTGCCTCTTTGACCGGGTCGCCGCCTTCATGGAAGGTATCCGGGAAGAAATAAGGAAGGAATCGTCCTTCTGTATATTTTACATTTGGAATGTCACTGATCAGACGTAAGGTGGAACCATTTCCTACACTTCCTACCACCGCATCCAGTCCAATCTGTTTAAATTCTTCCATGAACGGTTCTGTTCCGATCCAATGGTCTCCCAGGAACATCATGGCTTCTTTTCCAAGTTCATGGGTCAGGTCAACCATTTCTTTTGCAAGTTTCGCAACTTCTCTTCTCTGGAATGCCTGGAAATCACGGAATTCCTTAGAAGGAATACGGTACTGGTTGTTCATATATCCCTGGTCAATGATAAATTCCGGTCGGAATTTGTATCCTACTTCCTGCTCAAACTGTTCCAGAATATAAGGGCTCACAGATGCAGAATATCCGTACCAGTCTACATATTTTTCTCTTGCCAGTTCATCAAAAATCAAGGTAAACTGATGGAAAAATGTTGTATAACGAATCACGTCAATGTGTGGATTGTCTTCAATATATTTGCGAAGACGTCTCATGGTAAATTCTCTTGTTTTTGGCTGACGCACATCAAAGGTAATCTGCTTCTCAACCCCCTGCCAGTCATTTACCACCGCATTGTACATATGCACCGGATCCCACATGATATATGCAAGAAAACTTACGGTGTAATCGTGAAAAGCCTTTGCATTGTGAATGGCCACATCTCCTGTCTCTTCGCTGTAATCCCATTCTGTAACAGGAACGACTTCTCCTGTTGTACGGTCGATCACTTCCCACCATCTCTGAATATCATCATGAGCATTTACTTTCAACATATCCGGATATAAATGATCCATTAAATGAATGGATAATTCTGTATCCACTGCTGTGTGGAAGGATGTCATAATATACATCTGCTGAATCTCGTCAGGATTTGCCTTCGCCCACTCATTATCTTTTCTTGTTGTATAGTAGGTGGAATATACTTTTGCGTCCACATCTCTTAACTCCGCCGGAAAATCTGTACCATCACAGTCACGAATCGCATCTGCTCCCCATTTTTCCATGATCTCTAAAGTCTGCGGAATTACATCTAAGTCTGTAGGAATGGTTACACGTCCTCTTTTCTGCTCCATAAAAAAATCCTCCTGCATACATTTCTTTTAAGAATCTTGTTTTAGTTTTTGCTGCTGATACCTCTACATTACCTGTTTAAACCTGTTTTTTCAACAGCTATCTTGCTTATATTTTTAGATATATTGCTTTTTCAAAAAAATAGTGCTATGATGCAAAAACACCAACCGGAAAGGGGACTTTTTATGAGCAATATCACCTACCAATTTGATATGGCTACCGAAAAACAAGACTTGATCAAACTGCTGTATATCACATCTTCCAGTTATGAGGGAAACTGGCCCAGCTATCTTCATTCCCACAATTTTACGGAACTTTTTTATGTATGCAGCGGCAGCGGCAGCTTTCTGATCGAAGACCAGTCTTATCCTATTAAAAAAGATGATCTCATCATCGTAAATCCAAATGTATCACACACAGAAATTTCCCTGGATGATACCCCTTTAAATTATATTATCCTTGGAGTGGATGGTCTCAGTTTTTCTTTTAAAGACCAGAAAGAATACCGCATCTTTAATTGTGCGAAACAAAAGAATAATCTGCTTTTTTATTTTCGTACCATGCTTTCTGAAGTAGAAGAAAAGCAGAACGGCTATCAGGAAATCTGCGTTTCCATGCTGAACATCCTGACCATTCATCTGAAGCGAATCACCAACTCTGCCTTTGAGATCATGGTTTCCCAAAGACCGAACCGGGAGTGTGCACGTATCAAACGCTATATAGATTCGAATTATCAGGAAAACCTTACTCTGGAGCATCTTGCAAATATGGCTCATTTAAATAAATACTACTTTGTTCATATCTTTACCAAAACCTATGGGTTCTCTCCCATAAATTATCTGAATGAAAAAAGAATTCAGGTCAGCAAAGATCTTCTGGAGAACACGGATCACAGCATTGCAGAAATCTCAAGACTTTCCGGTTTCTCCTCCCAAAGCTATTTTGCCCAGAGTTTCAAAAAAAACAGTCATATGACTCCCAGAGAGTACCGAAAATCCGTGCGTAACTGACAAATCTTTTATATTGACGAATCTCAGAAAATGTGGATAATAAAAACTATGTGACAAGACACATGATATAACAATATTGTAAGGAGAACGTCATGAAAGAATTTTTGAAAAAGAAAAACATTATCTTTTCTGCAAAAAGATACGGCATTGACGCCTTAGGTGCCATGGCTCAGGGACTTTTTGCTTCCCTTTTAATCGGTACTATCATCAGTACGCTGGGCGAACAGCTCGGAATCCAGATTCTGGTAACTGTAGGTACTTATGCGAAAGGTGCTACAGGAGCTGCCATGGCTATTTCCATCGGCTATGCACTTCAATGTCCGCCTCTTGTATTATTTTCTCTTACAGCCGTAGGTATGGCAGCCAATGAACTTGGTGCCGCCGGGGGGCCTTTGGCTGTATTGATCGTCAGCATCTTTGCCGCTGAGTTCGGCAAACTGGTTTCAAAAGAAACAAAAATCGATATTATTGTTACTCCTTTTGTAACCATAACCGTCGGTATTCTGCTTTCCCTCTGGTGGGCTCCTGCCATCGGATATGCTGCCAGCACTGTTGGAAATGCGATTATGTGGGCAACCGAACTTCAGCCTTTCTTTATGGGAATCCTGGTATCCGTAATCGTAGGTATTGCCCTGACACTTCCTATCAGCAGTGCAGCTATCTGTGCAGCACTTTCTCTTACCGGTCTGGCCGGAGGAGCTGCCGTGGCAGGCTGCTGTGCCCAGATGGTTGGATTTGCGGTTATGAGTTTTAAAGAAAACAAATGGGGCGGATTATTCGCCCAGGGCATCGGAACCTCCATGCTTCAGATGGGCAATATTGTAAAAAATCCTAAGATCTGGATTCCGCCTATATTGGCTTCCGCCATTACCGGTCCTATTGCAACCTGTCTGTTCCAGCTAAAAATGAACGGTGCTGCTGTGGCCTCCGGTATGGGAACCTGCGGATTCGTGGGACAGATCGGAGTGTACACCGGATGGGTAAATGATATTGCAGCCGGAACAAAAACAGCGATCACTGCAATGGACTGGATTGGACTGGTGCTGATCTGCTTTATCCTCCCAGCCGTATTATCCTGGCTTATTGCCATTCCTCTGCGAAAAAAGGGATGGATCAAAGAAAACGATCTGAAATTAGATTTGTAAAATATTGAGACAGAAACAGCCCCTTACCGGGAATGTATGGCAAGGGGCTGTCTGCATAAGTCAGGCATAACTTCTAAAATTAATTTTATGTATTGTATTCCTTCAAGTTTCGTACTATACTTTCTATAAACAGTGACAGACAGAAATCAGTTCTACTCATACAGTTCTTTTTTATCTTTTATCAATTCAACATTATTTTCTTAAACACTTTCCAAACTCATTTATCCTTATTAAATATATAAAAAAACATAGGCAAACCTGTCACTGATTGTGTATAATAGATCTGTATAGATTAGTTCTGCATTGCCTGAAAGGAGGCATATGCCGAAACCATCTACCTACATACTTTCAGACGACTATACCCATCTGGAAGATAAAGCTATGAAATCTGCTGCTCAATTTTTTGGTGAAGAAATGCTTCATTGGGCTGGTATTCACGAAAATTTAAAGCAGGTTATGCCAACAGAAATCATTCATCTGGAAGCCAGAGCTTTATATCAGGATTTCAACTATGAAACCACAAATGGATGCTGGTATCACTTTGAATTTGAAAGTGATGCACTAACTATAAAAGATTTAAAACGCTTCCGGGAATATGAAGCAGCTACTAGCCGGGTCTTTCAAGTACCTGTTGTTACCTGTGTGATTTGTTCTAGCAAATCCAAAAGTACCCTAAGTGAATATACCGAAGGTATTAATACCTACCGGGTAAAAATAATTTCACTAAAAGGAAAAAATGCCGATAAACTCTTTAAAAAGCTGCTAAAAAAACAAAAAATACGAAAAAAAGATGTGATTCCTCTTTTATTCAGTCCTTTTATGAGTGGAAACATATCTGTAAAAAACAGAATTTTATCAGGTTTAAAACTGATTCAAGATGGGCAAAGTCAATTTACAAATGATGAAATACAGAAAATGCAGGCTGTGCTCTATGCCTTTGCAAATAAACTTTTAAACACTGCGGAAATGAATGAAATCAGGGAGGTGATTGCCATGACCAAATTAGGACAGATGATTTTAGAAGATGGAATTGAACGGGGATTAGAAAAGGGTATTCAGTCCCTCATAGAAACCTGCAAGGAATTTAATCTTTCTAAGAAAGAAACCTTAATACGCATTATAGATAAGTTTTCTCTGTCAGAGGAAAAAGCTCAATCTTCTATAGAAAAATATTGGAAAGAATAAACTTTAAACAGGAAGCTGCTGCATAAAAATTTCTAACCGTCCTTTTCTATGCAGCAGCTTCCTGTTTTTAGATCTTTGCCCTCCCCTTATAATACAACGGTGAAATCCCATAATACTTCTTAAATACCTTGCTGAAATGATAGGCATCGTCGTATCCTACTGCGGCGGCTACTTTCTGAACCGTTTCTTCCGGATTTTTGTCTAATATCTCCCTGGCTTTTTCCATCCGAAGGCTGATCAAATAATTAATAGGAGTATCTCCTGTTTCGCTTTTAAATATTTTTGAAATATAATAAGAACTGAGATACATATTGGTTGCAATATGTTCCAGCGAAATCTTTTCCGGGTAATGTTCTTCCATGTATTTCATGATCTGCTCAACCACATATTTTTTTCCTGTGGACTGAAATACGCATCCTTCTCCTGCTTTTCCCTTTTTCTCCTCCAAAATCTCCCTGATGACCAGACAGATTACCTGGATCAAGTAAGCCTTCAGCATGAAATACCGTCCTGGATTCGCAGACTCCCACTCTTTCTTCATGGATGTACAAAGTTTAAAAATATCACGTTTCATTTTTTCCGGCATTTTTGAAAGAATTTTTTCTCCGGGAAACAAGGGCATACATCCTGATTTGCAGTTTTTAAATTCTGCCCCGGAAAAAGCCATATAAAATTCTGCGGTTCCCTGTCCGCTGCCGCCCAGACTTCTGTGATACGTACCTGGATTCAGGATGATCATGGTTCCCTGTTCCACATCAAGTTCCTCCCCGTCAATGAAAAATCTGCCTTTTCCTTTTAAGATCACAGCAATTTCTATAAAATCATGTGCATGATAATTCTGCTCAGCCTCTGTTCTTTCCTCAAAACAGGTAAATAAAAATCTTGGATTCAGGTCTCCCTCTGTAAATTCATATCCCTCTGCACACATACAGTTTTCTCCCCTTTCGTATCTTGATTTAACTATACAACATACTCCATCCAAAATACAAGAAATTACATTCTACTTTCTCCCTGTTTTCCTATAATAGCAATCAGCAGACAACATCATTCGAAAGGGGAATTGTATTATGACAAAAACCCTGACTCAGGGAAATCCTGCGAAACTTATTTTCTTCTTTGCCATGCCGCTGATCATCGGAAATATCTTCCAGCAATTCTACAGCATGGCAGATACCTTAATTGTGGGCCGTACCATAGGTGTCAATGCCCTGGCTGCCGTAGGCTGTACGGGAAGCATCACTTTCTTTATCATTGGATTTGTAAACGGCCTGACCTCCGGACTTTCCATTATCACTGCTCAGAAATTTGGTTCCGGAAATGAAAACGCTGTCCGGAAAAGCTTTGCGGCAGGTATTCTTATCAGTATTGCTACCGCAATTGTCTTTACTATTCTGGCAGTTTTTTTGGCCCGTCCGCTTTTGGAACTGCTGCAGACACCAGAAGAGATCCTTGATGACGCTTACCAATATCTGGTAATTGTTTTTATGGGCATACCTGCTACCATACTGTTTAATTTATTATCCAATATTGTAAGGGCTTTGGGCGACAGCAGGACACCTTTATATTTTCTGATTTTTGCCTGTCTGGTAAACATTGTCCTTGACTTTGTTTTTATCCTGAACCTTCATATGGGTGTGGCAGGAGCAGGACTGGCCACCATACTGGCACAGCTTTTATCCGGTGTCCTCTGTGTTTTTTTTATTGTAAAAAAAGTCCCTATGCTGTGGGTCAAAAAAGATGACTTTCACATTCATCCCAAAATCATCTCTTCCCACCTGGCAGTTGCCTTGCCAATGGCCTTTCAAATGTCGATTATCGCCATCGGCTCTCTGATGCTGCAGTTTGCCCTGAATGGACTTGGCTCAGTCTCTGTGGCTGCTTATACAGCGGCTCAGAAAATCGACAGCATTGCTACCTTCCCTATGAATTCTTTCGGAACAGCCATGGCAACTTATGCCGCACAAAATTATGGTTCCGGAAAATTTAACAGGATTCGCAAGGGAGTTTTCCAGTGTATTCTGATGTCCGGAAGTTTTAGTATCCTAATGGGAATTATAAATATCCTTGCAGGAAGCCAGCTTACCAGCTTGTTCGTGGGTTCCGGTGAAACAGCCGTCTTGGAGCTTGCCAGAACTTATCTTATTATCAACGGATGTATGTATCCTGTGCTTGCCCTCTTATTTATTTACCGTTTCACTCTGCAGGGACTTGGTAAAAGCCTGTTTCCAACCGTAGCCGGTGTAATGGAATTAATTATGCGGGCTGTAGGTGCACTGCTGCTCACCGGATGGTTTGGATTTGCAGGTGCCTGTGCTTCCAATCCACTTGCATGGATCGGTGCGTGTATTCCTCTGGCTGCTGCCTACTATACGACCATGCACCGGTTTCCAAAGGAAGACTTTGATGATCTTTCACAGTTTTCTCCGCCGGAACAAAAAACTTCCTTTTATATGAAGATCCGCAGACGCTGCAGAAAACACGCATAAAAAAACAGGTTGTGACAAAAACTGTACATTTTACAGCTTTTAGCCACAGCCTGTTTTATATTTCAACCAAACTACTTTTGTAAAGACTTCCGTATTTCCAGAGCCCTGTCCGGATAATTCGTGATTACTGCTTCCAGATCTGCTTTGATGAACCTTTCCATCTCTTCTTTTTTATTGACAGTCCACACACGAACTTTCAATCCGCTTTCCTGGTATTCTTTTAAAAATTCTGCCATTTTCAAATGATATACTGCAGGATGCAGTCCACATACTCCGGCATTTTTTGCATACTTATCCACATTTAAGATAACATCACTGTAGAGAAATGCACATTCCGCACAAGAATCCAGTTCCAGAATCTTTTTGATACTGTAGTGATTGAAAGAGGAATAGATCACCCTGTCTTCCATTCCGGCTTCTTTGACCAGCTCCATGGTCTTCTCTTCCAGACTTGGATACCAGTAAATTCCTGTCTTTAATTCAATGTTCAACAGCATATTACTGGGCTTTATCAAATCCAGTACTTCTTTGAGTGTAGGAATCATCGCATTTTCATAATTTTTCATATGGTTGGCAAACCGAAACTTTCGCAGTTCCTCCAGGGAATAATCCCGAACCGCACCTGTTCCGTCACTTACCCGGTCAATAGTTTCATCGTGAATGACTACCACCTGACCATCTTTTGTCATCTGCACATCCAGTTCAATGCCGTCTGCTCCCTGCTCCATAGCCAGAGCAAATGCCTCCACAGTATTCTCCGGTGCGTAGGCACTTGCACCTCTGTGGGCAAAAATTTTAGTCATAGCATTTCTGCCTCCTTTTTTGATTGATTGCCATGCATTTTATTCTATTCTACGATATTTTGCAGCCAGACACCTTTTTTCACCAGTATAAATCCAATGATACATTTTATAATATCTGCCATCTGTACCGCAATAAAAATGTACACCACATACAACTCTGTAAAACGCCCTAAAATATAAGCGATCGGAACACTGACACAGCAGATAAACACACTGTCAAAGAAAAATGTGACAATGGTCTTTCCTCCGGAGCGAAGGGTAAAGTAGGCTGCATGAAGGAATGCCTGCTGCGGCATAAATACCGCTGTCACCATAATAAAGTATTTTGCGAACTCCCTGGACTCAGGATTGGTATTGTAAAGCTGCGGAAAGAGCGGTGCGATTACCAGCATGACCATTGCCACAGCGGTACAGCACATCACAGAAAATGCAATCATCTTCCTGTCCGTATCTTTTGCTTCTTCCATCTTACCTGCACCAAGAAGCTGTCCCACCACAATAGCAACGGAATCTCCAAGTGCAATAAACACGACATTGAACAAATTGGAAATTGTATTGGAAATATTCATTCCCGCAACCACATTCATACCTCTCACAGAATAACACTGAAGGAGCAGAGCCATACCTGCTGCCCACATGGTTTCATTCAAAAGAAGCGGTGTTCCCTTGATCAAAATTCTTTTCACCAGATATACCGGTATCTTCATGGTCCTGTACAGACCTTTGATGTAAGTATTCTGTTCTTTATGTGCATGGGTCCAGCTCACCACAATTATGGCTTCAACATATCTTGACAATACGGTTGCCACGGCAGCTCCCGCTACGCCTAATTCCGGGAACCCAAATTTACCGTAGATCAGCAAGTAATTAAATACCAGATTCACAATAACGGCTGTGATCCCTGCCTTCATCGGTGTGATCGTACTTCCACATTCTCTCAGGGTACTGGCATAAACCTGTACCACCATAAAAGCCGGAAGACCTGCCAGCATGATCCAGAGGTATTGTTTTCCATGATGAAGAGCCGCCGCCACGTCTCCCCCATCCTGATTTCCATTGAGATACATCTGAATCAGAGGCTCCCCAAACATTGTGAGGAGAAAGATCGTAACACCTGTCAAAATGGCTGCCATCCAAAGTTTAAACCGGAAGGTATTTGCCACCCCTTCATCATCCTTTTGCCCAAAGAACTGAGCTGTGAAAATTCCCGCACCGGATACTCCGCCGAAAATGCAGAGATTATACACAAAAATAAGCTGGTTTACAATAGCGACCCCCGTCATCTGCTCTGTTCCAACCTGCCCCACCATGATATTATCCAAAAGGCTTACAAAATTCGTGATACCATTCTGTATCATAATAGGGACGGCAATCAGAAGAACCATTTTATAAAATTTTTTGTCGCCGATTAATTTTTCTTTTAGATTTCCTTTCATTTCCTTTTACTCCACTTTTCTTTTTTCTCAGTATTGTCTACTATAGCACAATCATGCAAAAAAAAACAGTGATTTTCTCTGGTTTTGTCTTTTCAAATGTCGTATTATTATGTATAATGGAATCTGGACAAAATAAATTAAGATTATTAATAAATCATGAATTATATAACATAAATATTAAGAAAGGAGACCCGCCATGGCCTACAGAGAACCCAGTCACAGCCATCCACCACATAAGGCTGCTCAAAAAAACTTACATAACCGCAATCATACACATTCCCATGCATCAAATGCATCTTCACATACACCAACCACAGATGAAGCTGAAAACCTCTCTCCCGAAGAACTCCAACACCGCAGACGAGCTGAGATCATCCGGAAGCGGCAGCAGGAAAAGTGGCAGCAGGAAAGACGCCGCCGTCTGATACGAGAACACAAGATTCAGCTTTTGGCAGGATCCGTTCTATTGATTTTCGTTATCATCTTTACATTTGTCCTGATACCGGGCATTTTCTCTTCATCAAAATCTTCAAAAAAACAGAAAGAAGAAGCCACACAAACTGCAAAAGCAGGTTTATACGAAGATAAAAACGGTACCAGGTACCAGGAATCTGATGGCCGCTTCTGTAAAAGTGACTGGAAAGAAATCGACGAAGCAAAATACTACTTTGGCAAAGACGGCTACATGACAACCGGCTGGCTGGAGCTTGATGGAAAAGAATATTTCTTTGATGAAAACGGCAAATATGACAGTACCAAACACCGTCCCATGGTAGCGTTAACTTTCGACGATGGTCCAGGCAAATTCACGGACAAACTTCTGGACTGTCTGGAAGAAAATAATGCAAAAGCCACTTTCTTTATGCTGGGTGAGAACGTGGAAAGGTTCCCTGATGTTGTAAAACGTATGCATGACAGCGGCATGGAGCTTGGAAATCATTCCTATGATCATACGATTTTGACTTCCACCACAAAAGATGGGGTTTTACAGCAGATGCAAAAGACTAACGATTCCATTGAAGATGCCTGTGGTGTACCTGCAGATGTTATGCGTCCTCCCGGCGGAAGTTATAACGAAACAGTAGCCGGCCTTGTTGGATTACCTATTATCACATGGAGTGTTGATACCCGAGATTGGGCCACTAGAAATGCAGATAATACCTATAACGTTACTATAGATAACGTAGAAGACGGTTCTATCGTCCTTATGCATGATATTCATGAAAGTTCCGTAGAAGCCTGTCTTCGTCTTATCCCTGACCTGATAAATAAGGGCTTCCGATTAGTAACGATTCGACAGATGGCTGAAGAAAAAGGTATTACCTTAGAAAACGGTGTGGATTATAATCTTCTTGGTGAGAAAAACCAGAGTACTGAATAAAACATGATAGTTTTTTAAGTGGGTACATTTTTATGTGCTCACTTTTTTTAAAAACATTTCCTGTCATGTGCTGTCTAATATTGCACTATTGCGAGATCCGATATATTATAGATTATGAAATTTATTTTTCTAAATAAATGGAAGGGGGATTCCTTATAAAATGCAAAATAAGACCGGCCGCAATTCTTCTATCCTGCGGCAGATAAAAAGACAATTACGAAATCCCCGGAAACGGCTGCTTCTGGAAATCATTGCGGTCGTTGCCGGTGTATCACTTATCATATCACTTATTGTATCTGACAAAAAAATTTCCTCAGATGACTTAAAAAAGGGTATTGATTATATTAAAACATTGGAAAAAACAGACATTTCCGAAACAGAACAAAAAATTAAAGAAATTAAAAGGACAGAACGAAAAGCAGCCTTAGAAAGTGGTGAACAAGATGTATGGAAATATTTTAATGATTCTGTAATTCTTGGTGACTCCAGAGCTGTTGGTTTTGAATATCACGGATTTGTACCGGAAAACAGAGTGTTCGCAGAAGGCGGTGCCACTATCCGTAATATTTCTGATTATGTAGACGAAGTAAAAAAAATAAATCCATCTTCTATCATATTATGTTTTGGTCTAAATGATATCAGCATTGGATATTGGGATACCTCTGAAGAATATATAGAAGAACTTGATGAAATGCTGGCTCTTCTTCACAAGAAACTGCCAGATGCAACTGTCTTTGTTAATTCTACAATCCCGGCTATTGATCCTGCGTTTAAGCAATCCGAAAAATGGAGAGATATCCCTGATTGGAATAAAGACGTGAAAACTCATTGTGAAGAAGAAAAAATTCCTTACATTGACGTCTCAGATGTAATGGAAGAACACAAGGATCTTTATGATATTGATGGAATTCATGTTAAAAAAGAATTTTACCCATATTGGGCAATCGCCATCATCACGGAGGTAACGGAAAATGAATAAAAAAATTTCTATTTTGACCCCCATCCGTATTGGAATGGTGGTAATACTTCTGGTATTTATTATTCTTCTCCAGGTTGGCAACAAGAACAGCAACTCTACATTAAATGCTGTTACGGATTCTGTGATAAAAGCAATTAAAGTAGAAGGCATGGAAGAAAGCAGCAACCGTATGTTCAAAAAATTTTATGGTCTGAATGCCAGTGACTACGAAGGCGTTACACTTTATGCACCTGTCACAAATATGAATGCCGAGGAACTCCTAATCATCAAGCTAAAGGACCGTTCCCAGGCTGAATCCGTCACAGAAGCAATCAACAGCCGATTAGAGACTCAGAAATCAAGTTTTGAAGGTTACGGGATTGAACAGTTTGACCTGCTGGAAAACCACATCCTGGATGTACAGGGAAACTTTATTCTTTATATTGTACACCCAGATGCAACAAAAGCCGATCAGGCATTCCGCAGCAGTTTATAAAAAAATCTACTATCATATATGAAAGGATAAAAGAATATGATTTTCAGCAGTATTTTCTTTCTGTTTGTATTTCTTCCCATAACACTCCTGCTCTACTATATTGTTCCATGGAAGCTGAAAAACCTGATGCTGCTCTTGTGCAGCCTTGTCTTCTATGCGTGGGGAGAACCAGTATATGTACTTTTGATGCTTTTCAGCATTGTATTTAACTATTTAAGCGGTATTGAGATCAATGAATACCGGGAAACGGAAAATACGAAAATGCTCCGTTTCAGTTTCTGGTCTACGGTTATTGTAAATCTGGCAATTCTTGGATTCTTTAAATACTACGGATTCCTGATTCACAACTTAAATGCCATATTGCCCTTTGAAATCCCATACAGAGAATTAGCTCTGCCCATTGGTATTTCTTTCTACACATTCCAGACCCTTTCATACATTATTGATGTATACAAGGGTGTGGTTCCCGTGCAGAAAAACTTTATTTCCTTTGGTGCCTATGTAACCATGTTTCCACAGTTAATCGCAGGACCGATCGTCCGGTACACAGATGTGGATTCTCAGCTAACCAAACGTACCTTATCTGTTTACAAATTCGGACAGGGTGTTTCCTGGTTCTTACGTGGTCTTGGAAAAAAAGTACTGCTGGCAAATAATATTGGTATGACTTATGATGCAATTGCTGCCATCCTTCCGTCAGAACGTTCTGTACTTACTGCATGGATTGGCTGTATTGCTTACGCTATGCAGATTTATTTTGACTTTGGCGGTTATTCTGACATGGCCATTGGACTTGGTAAAATGTTTGGATTTGAATTTATCAAAAACTTTGATTATCCTTATATTTCCAAAAGCATTACAGAATTTTGGAGAAGATGGCATATTTCACTTGGCACCTGGTTCCGTGAATATGTGTATATCCCTCTCGGAGGAAACCGGGTCTCCAGGAAAAAACATATCCGGAATATTCTGATCGTGTGGATGCTTACCGGTTTCTGGCATGGTGCTGCATGGAATTTTATGCTTTGGGGGCTCTACTACGGGCTTCTGCTTCTTGCAGAAAAACTGTTCCTTGCTCCTAAACTGCAAAAACTTCCTGAAAAAATACAGCAGGCTTATTGTTTTATTCTGGTACTTTTCGGATGGGTACTTTTCTTCTCACCAACCCTGAAGGATGCCTTTATCTATTTAGGAAATATGTTTGGAATCGGAGGCGGCGGCTTTATTGATTCTACAGGAATCTATTACCTTACCAGTAATCTGATTCTCCTGATCCTCTGCGGTCTGTGTTCCACCCCATGGCTTTGGAAAAAATTCCACCATTTCACTCTGAAAAGCGGAAACTATCCTTCTATCACTGCAGCCGTGATTTATACAGCAATTTTTGTTTTTTCTATTGCTTACCTGGTAAATGCCACTTATAACCCATTCTTATATTTCCGATTCTGACAGGAGGCAGTTTTAATTTATGGAAAACCAAAGACATCAAAGAAAAAGAGAAATGACACCGGAAGAACGGCGAATCCGGAAACAAAAATTATTTTATCATAGAAGTTCCAAGATTTATATAAAGATGGCCGGAATCTTTCTAGTATTTCTCACTGTGGCTTTTGCTTTTAATCTGTTTAGCAAAGATAAAGAATATTCCGAATCAGAAAACCGGATGTTAGCTCAAAAGCCGGAATTTTCTGTCGCAAATCTGACCAGTGGAAAATACATGAAAGATATGGAGGATTATGTCACAGACCAGTTTTTTATCCGTGATAAATGGATTAACTTAAAAGTTTTGGAAGATCTGGCTCTTGGAAAAAGAGAATCCAATGGTGTTTATATCGGAAAAAAGGATCATCTCATGGAAATTCCCACAGCTCCTAACCAAAAGGCTCTGGACAATAACCTGGATGCAATCAGCAATTTTTCTGCCAGCCATCCTGATATTAACACGGTTATGAGCCTGGTTCCTAATGCTGCTTATATTTATGACCAGTTCCTTCCCAAAAACGCACCTGTGCGGGATCAGGAAAAAGATATTAAATATGTGATGAATGCCGTAAGCACCTCCTTAAATTTTGTAGATCTGACAAAGACCATGTCTTCACATAAAGAAGAGGAAATCTATTATAAGACTGACCATCACTGGACCACTCTGGGTGCCCGATATGCTTTTGATGCACTTTCCACTGCTCTTGGTATTGAAGGATCTACACAGGAATACAACATTTATCCTGTAACCCACAGTTTTCAGGGCACACTTGCATCCAAAAGCGGATATGACAAAGCTCTGGATACCATTGAAATCTACGTTCCTCAAGGTGTTAATACTGAGTGCGTGGTAAATTTTATTGATGAAGGAAAAAAGACAGTCTCTGTGTATGACAGTGCTGCGTTAAAAAACAAAGACAAATACGAAGTTTTCTTTGGAGGAAATCATGCCCGGGTGGATATTTCTACTCCCATGGAAGAAAAGAAGAATCTCCTACTGTTTAAAGATTCTTATGCCAATTGTTTTATTCCATTTTTGATTCCTTACTATAGAAATATTATTGTCATTGACCCAAGATATTTTTATGATGATATTGAAAGCCTGATTTCTGACAATGAAATCACTGATATCTTATTTCTTTATAATGTAAATACCTTCCTCGGGGATAATTCCCTAAGAGATGTGCTGGTATCTGAATAAGAAAAAGCCCATGGCAGAACACTGTGCCTGCCATGGACTTTTCTTATTCTACAGTCACGCTTTTTGCCAGATTCCTTGGCTTATCCACGTCCAGTCCTTTTGCAACTGATATATAATATGCCAAAAGCTGCAGAGGAACTACAGCCAGGCTGGTAGCAAAGTAATCCTTTGTTTTCGGCACATAAACAGTAAAATCTGCAATATCTTCCATCGTATAATTACCATACGAAGTCAGACCTAATACCGATGCACCACGGCTTCTCACCTCCACCAGATTGCTGATTTCCTTTTCAAACAATTCCGGCTGGGTGGCAACTCCTACTACCAATACCCCGTCTTCTATCAGAGAAATTGTTCCATGTTTTAACTCTCCTGCTGCATAAGCTTCAGAATGAATATAAGAAATTTCCTTTAATTTCAAAGAGCCTTCCAGGGAAATGGCATAGTCCAGTCCTCTCCCTATAAAAAACACATCCTTGGTGTGGGAATATTTATTGGCAAGCCACTGAATCCGTTCCTTTTCATCCAGAACCCGCTGGATTTTCTCCGGAAGCCGTCCCAGTTCTTTTACATATTCCTGATATTCTTTCTCTTCCAGCACACCACGCACCTGTCCGAAAAACAGTCCAATCAAATATATAGCCGCCAACTGTGTGCTGTAAGCCTTTGTTGTGGCAACCGAGATTTCCGGACCCGCCCAGGTATAAAATACGCTATCTGCCTCTCTGGCAATGGAACTTCCCACCACATTGACAATTCCTAAAACTTTAAATCCCCGCTTCTGTGCCTCTCGAAGAGCTGCCAGTGAATCTGCTGTCTCTCCTGACTGACTGATTACCACAACCAGAGTATTCTCCGTCATCAGAGGATTTCTGTACCGGAATTCTGATGCCAGATCCACATCCACCGGAATCTTCGCCAGATGCTCCAGCACATATTTTGCACACATCCCCACATGATATGCCGAACCGCAGGCTACAATCTGAATACGTGAAATATTCCGGATATCTTCATCTGACATTTCTAATTCTTCAATAACAATCTTGCCATCCTGGATTCGTGGACTAATGGTATCTGCTACTGCTTTTGGCTGTTCATAGATTTCTTTCAGCATAAAATGCTCAAATCCTTCTTTTTCTGCTGCCTTGGCATCCCATTCTACAACCTTAAATTCCCGTTCCAGTTCTTCCTGGTCAATATCATAAAAAGCAATATGGTCTGCTGTGATTTCTGCAATTTCCTTATCATCAATATAACATACTGTCTTAGTATATTTCAGAATAGCCGGAACATCAGATGCAATAAAATTACCCTGCTCTGACTTACCGATGATCAGCGGGCTGTCTTTTCTTACAGCATATAACGTACCCGGAACCTCCTGAAATAAGATTCCCAATGCGTAGGAACCTCTTACCCTTCCGAGAACCTTTGAAATAGCCTTCAACGGATCCCCTTTATAATAATAATCCAACAAATGAGCAATCACTTCTGTATCTGTTTCGGACACAAAGGTATATCCTTTTTTCTGGAGATGTTCTTTTAACTCTTTATAATTCTCGATAATACCGTTGTGAACCACGGCAATTTTCCTGTCTTTTGAAAAATGAGGGTGTGCATTCACAATAGACGGCTCTCCGTGTGTTGCCCAGCGCGTATGGCCAATCCCACAGTTTCCTCTCACAGTTCTTCCGTTATCCGTCATTTCTCTTAAGACCTGAAGCCTTCCTTTTGCCTTAATAATCTCAATCTCTCCGTTTTTCCTCTCATCTCCCGAAACTGCGATTCCGGCGGAATCATAGCCTCTGTACTCTAATTTTGAAAGACCGTCGATTAAGATGGGGGCTGCGTTTTCAGTTCCTACATATCCAACAATTCCACACATACTATTCCTCCTGATGTCTTTGTCTGATAATAGTTAACATAATATAAGCGCAGTAAAAACAGACTCCTCTGATTTTTACCACGCTTTAGTATAACAGAATTTTTTTCTTTTGTATAATATTTTCTTTAATACAGTGAAACTTTGTCCACTTAATGTCGTGCACTAAAACCCATCTGCTATGGCCTGGGCTTTCCGGCAGAATTCATCCTGCGAAATTTCATCCATGATATATTTCTGAAATAATGTACCTATTGTAGAGATATCTTCCATAGTATTTTGGGAAAATGGACGTTCTTTCAGTTCGACATGTTCAACATAATCCTGTAATATATCAAATCCCGGAATATCAAGTTCTTCTTCACGAACAATATCTAATCTGGCCGGTAGACGATTCATGCACTCTGCATAAGAAATATTTCCCTCTCTGCTTGCTGCATATTTTAAAAATTTTACTGCTCCTTCTTTATGCTCAGAAGCCTTGTTTAATACATATTGCCATGTAGCGATATTTGTAATATTTTTTTCAAATTGCGGCAATGTTACCGCTTGAATTTCATTTTTGTCATAAACTCCTGCTCTTTCAAATACATCCATAGCACCACTGTACATAAAAATACTGGCATACTTTCCATCCAGAAATTTCTGTTCCAGTTGTTCATACTGATCTGTCATCTGTGAAATAGGAATTTGTCCATTTGCCGCCATATCATGAAGAAATGTAAGTGCTTCTCTTGTGTTTTTATTATCCCAGTTATAATAATCTCCTCCAAAAAGATTAATAAATTCTGAAAGTTCATTATAAACATAAGTACTGTCCCATGCACTGCCATATCCATAGATATCATGGCCCCACTCCGTTTTCAGCAGCGAAAGAAAATCTTCCTTAGTCTGGATTTCCCTGTCTCCTGTCACTTCCCGGTTTACCCAGAACACCATAATATCCATAAAGTATGGAACTGAGTAAACCTCACCATCTTTCATAGTAATATTCTGCATATAGCTTTCCGGATACTTAGAGAGCAATTCTTTTGTCATTACCTTATCGTTCAATGGCTCCAGATATCCTTTATACTTAAACTCACTGACCATCTCATCATTTACAGAAAAAATATCCACCGAAGCCTCCCCTGCCGCTAAAATCGTAGATATTTTGGCCTGCCGGGTATCTGCATTTGCAGGGCAGGAAATCACCCGTATCTCCAAATCCAACTCTTTCTCTGCCTGCTTGATGAACTCTTGAAATCCTGGAACTTCTGCGTCAGTATGCATGATTGTTATCTTCTCTTTCCGAGATGTAACCTCTCCTCCCTGCATATCTTGTATATTGACTTCTTTTTGCCCATCTTTGCATCCAGATACCATCAACATAAAACCAATTAAAACACCCAATACATATTTTTTCAAATTTTGCTCCTATCTGGGCCATCGTTCTTCTTTGCCAGGCAGTTCTGGGAAATGATTATGAGGTTCTGCCTGATACCAGTATGCCACACTTGCCACATCATCCTGTCGTTCAAATAATCCCCTATATCCTACACCAATCTGCTGAATCGTCACTTTCAAATCCTCCTCAAAGCAAATAGGATCCTGAATATGCCAACGATAAAATCCTCGCATAGGCATACAATCATCATTATGGTATAAATTATGAATTGTGTCATCATGAGAAGAATAATATGGATATCCCAAATACGGTGTACAATAATTCTGTTCTACTGTTTTACCGTTTACCTGCTTTGCAAAACTCCAGGAACCTCCAAAATAATCTTCTGTCCCAGTTCCACAGATTGTTGGATATTCTACATCTCCATCAATATAAAATTTAATCTCTCCTTCTCCCCACCAGTAACGTTCCAGTGTGGTCAGTGCCATATATGTCCCTACATAATGACCCTTTCCTTTTACATTATCAAGAATCACATAATCCTTTTGTAACTGTGTAATTTTTTCTCTTCTCCATTGAGCATGAAAATAAGCAATGTCCTCTGGCAGTTCCTCATCATGCAGGCAATAATCCACCTGATAAAAAAATGCAGGAATCGGATTTGCATGTTGGTTTTCCAATGTAATTTTTGCTTTTTTCCGAAAAGGCATCTGGAAATAGCAGTTCAATCCTCTGCTTGGCACCACGGCAATTGGCATGGAGTTTACATTGCATTCTCTTCCAAATCCACAGCAGAAAAAGTCTCCCAGAGGACTTTCTACTGATGGTTCTTCTTCATCATCCCAATACATACGTAACACCAAATCTCTTAACACAAAGCAATCTGCCTCTGTAGTTTTTGAATCTACGGTAATCCAAATATGATTAATTGTACCTGGCCCATCTATCTCTGCAAGTGTCACTGTCTGACCACTTAAAATATCCCTAAGGCATGGGCTTCCTTTTCTGGAAGGTCCTAAATCACTGGATGCCATACCACCTTTCCCTTTTTCTCCTTTTGGGTTTTCTGCATTAATTGCACGGCTTTTCCTATGTTTCGCCAATGGTAAATTTCCTAAACTTCCTCCAAAATCGTAGTACATCATCATATCCTCCTTTTTAAGCTCTTAGCAGAATCAAGCTTTTACTCCTCCTGCCATTATACCATCCATAATCTGTTTCTCAAAGATTGCTACAAAAATAATAATAGGTAACAAAATAATCCATCCCATAGCACTTACCAAATCCCAAGGCACACCATACATATTATCTCTGAGCGGTAGCTGCACGATCGCAACAGATAACACCTGTATATCATTAGAATAATACAGCGGTGTAAAAAAGTTGTTCAAACAGGTAATAAAATTAATAATACAAACTGTGGCAATCGCAGGTTTCATTAGCGGCAACACAACTCTGAACAATCTTTGTACAAAATTTGCTCCGTCTATGGCTGCTGCCTCTTCCAATGATACCGGAATCTCCGCTGCAAAATTCTTTAAAATTAATACAGTAAATGGAATAACTGCACTGATATAAAGAATAATTAAGCCCTGATATGTATCATACAATCCCACTGCTCTCATAAACTCATACAGTGGTCTTGCTGTTACAACTTCAGGAATCAGCATGGTTGCAATAATAAATGCAAAGGCAATACTTACACCTTTTGTATTAAATCTGGAAAATCCGTATGCCGCCATAGCACACAAAACCGTACTGACCACAATGGTAATCCCTACAATTAAAACGGTATTCCCAATTTTTTCTAAAAGCCCTACATTTTCTATAAGAAATTTGTAACTGTCCAGTGTAGGATGATCTGGGATATAATCAATAGGCATTTTAAACAATTCCCCTGGCGGTGTAATAGATGATATAAAAATCCATAGAACAGGGAATAATATCAAAAAGGCAACGATTGCAAATAATATCCATCTGCCTACAGCAGTAAAGGCTCTATATACTTTATATTTATTACTATCCTTCATGACATTACCTCCTAATCTGCCAGCTTATTGATAAACTTAATATTAATAAAACTAAAGATTGCCATCACCAGGAATAACATAACCGCTAACGTAGCTGCATATCCCACATTCAGATTTGTAAATGCTTCTGTAGTAATCCTGTAAGCAATTAATGAGGTATCCTCTCCAGGCCCTCCTGAAGTCATAGCATATACAAGATCAAATGTCGTCAGTCTCCAAAGTGTAAACGGAATACATAAGGTAATTACATTCTTTGTAATTAACGGTAAAGTAATACGGAAAAAGCTTTGAACTCCATTTGCTCCATCCACCTTTGCAGCCTCATAAATATCTCCTGATATAAACTGAAGTCCTGAAAGCACTAAAATTGCAAAAAACGGAAGATCTTTCCATAAATCCATAGCAATAACCGCTGCTCTGGCAGAACCTGTATTAATTAACCAGTTATACTGGAAATCTTCTACAAAACGCCGTATAAAATCATTTACCAGTCCATAATCATTATTAAATCCCCACTTTGCTGCCATACCAATAACAACTGCCGGCATAGCCCAGGGAATCAAGACAATTGTTCGTAAAAATCTTCTGCCTTTAAACTTCATGTTCAAAATTAAAGCCAGTGCCACTCCGAGAATCACATGAAACACCATAGAGACAACCACGAACATCACAGTAAACGATATGGATGTTTGTACTTTGGTATCTTTAAACACATTCACATAATTCGCCAGACCAACAAACTCATTAACACCAGACAAAACTTTTATATCAAATAAACTATTTTTCAAAGTAATTAAAATCGGATATAAGGTAGTAAAACCACGAATAAGTACAACTGGAAGAATCAAAATCCAAGGAATCCATTTCATAGATTTTTTACTAATTGTCACTTTTTTCTCCTCCTATCATTTGAGGAAATACACCGCAGGTTTCAATTCCTGCGGTGTGTTCTCCTTTTCAAGTTGTTACATTATTTATTTGCTATATTTTTCCACTAATTCCTGTGCTTTTTCACAAAATTCATCTACAGAAATTTCATCTTTCATGCAGGACTGGAAGATAGTACCCATATCTGTGATAAATTCCATAGTCTGTGGAAGCATTGGACGTCCCGAAACATTACATTCAGAAGCGTAACGGGAATACATTTCTTTTGCAGGGTCTGTATCCGGAACCACTTTTTCAGCCACATCTGCTCTTGCAGGGTACCTATCAAATGCTTCGTATGACGCTGCCATTCCTCCTTCATCTGCCATATATTGAAGGAATTTAATTGCTGCTTCTTTATTCTCAGAGGCAGTATTCAGCACATAACTCCAGGAATCTGTAAAAATAGCTCTCTCTCCGTTTCCACTGAAATCCGGAACCATAGCCATATGAATCTTATCTTCTCCCAACATACCTGCCTTTTCATAATCGGTTCCAAGTCCCCACATAAACCAGCTTCCGTATTTTCCGTCATTAGCCTTTGGATTCATCTGCTCATATTTGTCTGCAATCTGGTCAATCGGTGTCTGGCTGTTGTCCACCATATCTTTTAAAAACTGGATAGCTTCTTTGTTTTCAGCTTTAGTCCAGTCAAAATAATCTCCGCCAAACATATTTACAAACTGTGCAATCTCATTAAATACATATGTTTTTTCCCATGAACCACCGTATCCATATCTTCCATCAGCAGAAACAGCTTCCATATATTTCATGAAATCTTCTTTTGTATTAATTTCTGTGATTCCGACTTCATCCATAATCTCCTGATTTACCCAAAAAGCAAGATAACCGGCATATCCCGGAACTCCAACAATGTTTCCATCTTTATCGGTAATCATATTTTCTACATAGCCCTTAGCAAATTGATCACGGATATCTTCGGTCATAACTGTATCGTTCAATCCTTCCAGCCATCCTGAATTTTTAAATGCGGCACTCATTTCGTCATTAATTTCAATTATATCAACAGAATCATCTCCTGTAGATAAAATAGTCGTCACCTTCTGCTGACGTGTATCAGAATCTGTTGGTGCTGCGATTACATTAATGTTAAGTCCAGTGGCTTCCTCTACATTCTTCAGCCATCCATCAAAATCAGGATCTGTGGTATTAATGCTATACAGCGTCAAATCATACTCTCCATCTTTTTTCCCACTTTCTTCTGATTTCACCGTACTGTCTTCACCTTCACTTCCTTTAGAACTACCACATCCTGCTAACATTCCCATTGCCATGGTCCCTGCCAGTAACACGCTCACAATCTTCTTTCTCATTTTTAAATCCTCCTGTCCGGGCTTCCTGCCCTTTTCTTTGATGAACTAAGAATAACAAAGAGTCCTGTTTTTCAAAATACAATATTTTTCGATTCGTTTATATTATTTTTATCCCTGTTGAAAGAGAGTTTTCTATCTTTTATAATAGTATTAGCGATAAACAAACACAAAGGAGAATGTTACATGAAAAAATTCATAAAGAACTCTCGACTTTATTTTTCTCATTTTCAAACCAAACTTTTATGTGCTTTTTTATTATGTACGTTAATTCCGCTTTGCATTATAGGGGGAATTTCTTATACTGTTTCCTATGACATTGCAGAAGATAAGATTTTAAATGCTTCTATTTCATCTGATGAACAACTTCACATGCAATTTTATAATCGTTTGCTTCAAATGGAAAATGTAGCAGATTCTCTTCAGTATGATATGTATCATTTGATGCGGGCAGAAACACCTATGGATACACTTTCCTCTTTATCTGAAACAAGAAACAATCTATCCATGTTTAAGTCTTCTTTTAATTTAGCATATATCAGTGTATTTCTTGCAGAAGAACACATAGGTTCCCAAGAAAATCTATATTTTTTCCCTCTCTCTAAGCTTTCAGACTTTCAAATTCCTGAAAAAGCTCTGGAAAATCCTGGGTCTTCCTCTATTTGGTTTTATCAAAATAGGCTGTCCCTTCCATTTCTTGTATCCAATGACTATAAGATTTCTGATACTATTGCCTGTTGCCGAATTTTAAAACATCCTGATACAGGTATTATTGACTATGCTTACATTCTACATCTTAATACTTCAGAATTTTCTTCTGCATTACAGGAAAGTTTTCAAGATAAAAATATAGCAAGCTATATCACAACGGATGGTGGAACAATAATTGCCAGCAATGATGAAAATCTACATTCCACTTCCCTGGAAAAGGAAAAAATTGATTTCTTAATAAAAAATAAGAATTCTATTACTAAGGAATCCCACATTACCTACCATACCACACAACTACAAAACGGCTGGCTTCATGTAACAGAAATTCCTGATTCCTATATCAAGCAGAATACCCGCATATTAATTAACAGTATCTTCTTAACCATTTTAATTTCTCTTCCTTTGACAATTCTGGTAGTGATTATGTTTTCAAAAAACCTTACCAGAAGAATCAAAGCATTGTCGAAGGCTATGGAAACATTGCAATTAGATGCTTATAATAACAAAATTCAAGATTTAGTGCCCCAAGACCGTAATCCGGAAACTTTTGATGAGATTGATAAATTAGGAGTAACCTTTCAAAAAATGCAGCGTTCCTTAAACAATAATCTCCAATCTATTCTGGAGCTGTCACTAACGGAAGAACGGTTAAAATATCAGCTTCTCCAATCCCAGATTAATCCTCATTTTCTTTATAATATTCTGGGTTCCATACAAACTTGTCAATCACTTGGGAAGTTAGATATTGCCAATCAGATGCTGACGAATCTCACGCATTTTTACCGCATGACCCTTAGAAAATCAAAAGATTTAATCACAATTCGGGATGAACTAACCATTGCGAAACTTTATTTAGAAATCGAGAAATTATGTCATAATGACAATCTTACCTGGGAAATCAATCTGGAAGATGGTATCGATAACTTTTTGATATGTAAATTTACACTCCAGCCATTTCTGGAAAACAGTATTTTACATGGTATATCCCAGAGCACACCAGAAATTCATATTTCTATCAATCTTTTTTATGGGGATGATACAGTTATCATTTCTATTACTGACAACGGCATTGGAATGAAAGAAGAACAACTTCAGGAATTGCGAAAAACTCTGCGGGAGAACATTGTAAATTATGAAAAACATTTTGGTATTGGAAATGTAAATAAACGAATTTCTAATCCTTATTTTGGAAATGGCAGAATTTCCATTGAGAGCCATTTATTTGAAGGCACCTCAATTACCATTGAATTTGACCAAATGGAGGAAAACGATGAAGAAAGTAATGATTGTAGATGATAACTGTCTGACAGCAGAAGGTATCGAAAAAAATATTAATTGGGAATCCCTGGATGCAAATGTGATTGCTGTAAAATATAATAGTCTTTCTGCTTTAGATACTCTAAAAAGTTCTCATGTAGATTTAATTATTTCAGATATAGAAATGCCAGATTTAGATGGTATTTCCATGAGTCAGGAAGCCCAGGAAATCCAGCCTTTTATAAAAGTAATTCTTGTAAGTGCATATGACAAATTCGAATATGCCAAACGTGCTATTCGTATGGGAGTATATGATTACATTGAAAAACCTCTGGATTATGATTATCTAACTGAAAAAATTAAAAACGCTTTTATAGAAATAGACCGCACACAAAAAAATACCGAGTTAGTGAAAGCCAGCCGTCCTGTTATGACAGAAAAATTCTTCCATGACCTGTTACATTATCCTGGCGAAAATCCAGCCGCACATTTGAGCCAGTATCTGGAATATTTAGATTTGAATTTTGATTATGACTATTTCCATGTACTCATCATTGAAACAGAATGCAACTCCTCTAAACCAGAATTAGATTTTACTCAGTACCAGATTCAACTTTTGAATATCTTGGATTTAGTAAAAGAACAAATGCAGATTTTTAACCATGTTTTTTATTTGAAGGAATTCAGTGGGATTATTTGTATCATAGGACAAAATACAAAACATCCCCAACACTTTCTCCAGTCTGTACATAAAGTAGCCTCTTCCATGGTTGAATTATGTAAAAACAACGTTCTTTCACTGAACATAGGAATTGGAAGTATCGCTGATAACATTTGGAAACTTCCTATATCCTTTGCCAGCGCTTCCCACGCACTAAAATACCGTTTTTTCTTCCCTCACAAAAATATTTTTGATGCAAGAGAAGCCCTCGGTAAAGAATTCAGCCTCCTGTCTTTTTCGGAAAATACCGAAGAAGAACTGATACGCCTTATTTGTTCCAAAGACTTAAACGCAATTGAACAATGGCTTACTTGTTATTTTCAAAATCTACTAGAAAGAATGCAGGACAAGAATCTGGTTTTCATTCGAATTTACTCCCTTTTGGGACGGATTTTAAAATTTCTATACGAAATGAATCTGGATACAGAAGATTTGGAAAAGGAAATCATCCAGGTTTATACCCGGTTTGACTCCTTTCGTACCTATGAGCAGTTTGTAAGATGGCTTACACATCTGTGTACTTTAGTGTGTGAAAAACTAGATTCTTCTTTACAGAATTATCACAATCAGGTATATACGATAGCTTATGGATATATTAAAGAAAACTTTGAAAGCAGTTCCCTGTGCCTGAATGATATTGCAAGACATACAAACATCAGCCCTGCATACCTGAGTTCTTTATTTAAAAAAGTTTCCGGGCAAAGCATCAGTGATACCATTACCGCTCTCCGAATAGAAAGTGCCTGCCATTATCTGGAATCTACAAATCTTTCCTTAAAAGAAATCAGTATGAAATGCGGCTATGCAAATCAATATTATTTCAGCAACAGCTTTAAGAAAAAATTGGGCATGTCACCTTCTGTGTATAGGGAAACAAAGGGTACACAAACAACTTAGGAATATTAATAAAATGAGGAAGCTGCTACACTTTTTCAGTGCAGCAGCCTCCTGCTATTTACTCCACTCCTCTATCAGACATTGATGCTTTTTCGTTGCTTTGTCATAATTAATACCGACTAACAGCAAATTCCCTTTATACTCATCTAACGTTTCCACATATTTTTTATTTTTAATCTGTGCAATAGCTCCCCCTGCTGACTTATTATATTTTAGTTCTATTACTACAGCAGGTTTATCTATATAACGTTTTCTGGGTATAAAACAAATATCCGCAAACCCTTCCCCTGTAGGAAGTTCTCTGACAATCGTATAATATTCTCTGGCAGAATAAAAAGCCAAACTCACCGTATAACTTAATGCATTCTCATCATTATATTGGAGAATGGATACCTCTCTATGAACTTTTTCTATTCCCTCTGCCACTTTCTCCGCATCTTTTTTCCACAAAGCCTGCAATAATCCCCTGGAGTTTTCCACAGACTCCACAACTTCCTTCCACCCAATTCCAGTAATGGCATTAATATATTCCTGGCTGACTTCTTTATTAGGTATGGACACCATACCTGTATTCAAATCATATCTCAAATAACCCAGGTGTACTAATAAAGTAAGCACGTCATGTTTACTTGTAAAAGTTGTCATATCATTGGAAAATGTCCCTGTTTCAATCTTCGTACCTGCTCCCGCCAGCATTCTCAAAATATCTTCTTTCAACCCATCATAATTCATTTCAATATAGGTTTTCAATGCCTCATAGGTTTCTGTTTTATTCCAATAATTTTGAAAACTTCTATTTAACATAGCCTCCACAACAGATTTGGGATTATATACTGAGATCTGTTCTTCTCCTTGAATATTAAAACAATATCCATCATACCAATTCCTGGTTTCTTCATAATCCATATCATATTTTTTACACAACTCTTCTACTTCATCCGCAGTAAATCCGAAAAACTCTGCTAACTCTCCTGGATTCGTCATGGAATATTCCCGAAACATATTGAGAGCAGAATGAGTACCATACTTTTTTATGGGAAGAATGCCTGTCATATAAGCCATTGCAACGTAAGCCTGGTCTTTTAACCATACTCTTAAAAAATCCAGATATCTTTTTTGAGAACCACTATCCTGTTGATATTCTCTGAAAAGACAATCCCATTCATCAATCAAAATAATAAATCTTCTGCCTTCTGATACATAAATATCCTTCATCACTTGAATCAGATCATTATCATCCAAAAATAAAATTCCAGGGTACTCCCTTTTCAATTCTATCATAAGAAACCTTTGAATTTTTGAGAGCATCTCATCTATAGAACCAGAACGGCTGAGAAATTCTTGCATATTCAATACAATTACATCGTATTTATTCAAATGTTTTCGATAAGATTCTGTATCTGTTATTTTTAATCCACGAAATAAGTGAGAGGAATCTTCACTCTTTCCATAATAAGCTGCCAGCATTTTCAAAACCATAGACTTCCCAAATCTTCTCGGTCTGCTTACACATATATATTTCTGCATAGTTCCAATACAGGCATTACACATCTGAATGATCATGCTTTTATCTACATATATTTCCGAAGATACACATTCCTGAAATTCTCCGCTCCCTATATTCAAATAACTACCCATGTACATGCCTCCCACCTTATTACTGTTGTTTTCATTCTATCACGAACACCTGGGCTTGTCATGGTATATCTTACTTTCTGCCCGCTGGTTATGATTCATTTGAAAAGAAGTCCTATACACTCCCCTCTCCCCTGGGTTATAATAATCCTAACCACTATTTTTACAGAAAGGAGGATTCCCATGAACCTTCCAGGCTATTACACCTCAGGACAATTTGCCCGCATGGCAAATATTTCCGTCCGTACCGTGCGTTTTTATGACAAACAAAATATCCTGAAGCCATCCTATGTATCCCCTTCCGGCTCCCGTTTTTATACAGATCAGGATTTTGCCCGGCTTCAGCAGATTCTTCTTCTGAAATATCTGGGATTCTCACTGGATGATATCAAGGAAATGACCATTGATGATACGGACTTTCACTTCATGCTCAATTCACTGAAGATGCAGCAAAAACTCATCCGGGATCGTATTGAACAGCTTCAAATGGTGGAGAAAGCCATCGAAGATACAACCCAGGAGATCAGCACACAACAAAGTATTAACTGGAGCCGCATGCTGAACCTGATTCACCTGACCAACATGGAAAAAAGTCTGAAGACCCAGTATCAGAATTCCTCCAATATTTCCGCCAGGATCCGCCTGCACAGCCTGTACTCTGAAAACAAACAAGGATGGTTTCCCTGGCTTTTCGAACAGTGCCGTATAAAGGATAATATGAAGATTCTGGAAATCGGATGTGGAAGCGGTGCTCTCTGGACAGAAAATAAAGCAGAAATCCCAAAGGCAATCTCCATAACCCTCAATGATATTTCCGAAGGAATGCTCCGGGATGCAAAACGAGAAATCGGCAGTCAGGATATGCGTTTTTCTTTCCATTCCTTTGACTGTCACCAGATTCCTTACCCTGACGCTTGTTTTGATCTGGTCATTGCCAACCATGTGCTCTTTTACTGCGATATCCCAAAAGTATGTCAGGAAGTTCAGCGGGTCTTGAAACCCGGGGGAACTTTCCTCTGCAGTGCCTATGGTTCTGCACATATGGAAGAAATCAGCAATCTTGTTCAGGAATTTGACAGCCGGATCATTCTCTCCGGAGAAAAACTTTATGAGAAATTCGGGAAAGAAAATGGAGAACGGCTTCTGACCCCTTATTTCTCTCATATCACCTGGCAAATATATGAAGACAGCCTTGAAGTAAACACACCGGAACCATTAATAGAATATATTCTCTCCTGCCACGGGAATCAGAATCAATATCTTCTGGATCGATACAAAGAGTTTCGCAGCTTTGTTGCAAAAAAAACCAAAACATCCTTTCACATCACAAAAGAAGCCGGTGTTTTTCTCTGTAAATGCCCGTGATTCTAAAAATTATGTGAAATTTTGGAAAAACCTCTTGCAAGTGACGTAACGTCACCTTATATAATACAAACATGGATACTTATAAACCGAATGAACAAAGAAAAAGGAGAACCCTATGAAAGGCATTATTTTAGCAGGCGGTTCCGGAACCCGCCTTTATCCGCTGACTATGGTAACTTCAAAACAACTTTTACCGATTTATGACAAGCCTATGATTTATTATCCTCTGTCTGTATTGATGAACGCAGGAATCCGTGAAATCTTAATCATCTCTACCCCACAGGATACCCCGAGATTCCAGGAGCTCTTAGGAGACGGACACCAGTTTGGTGTACAGCTTTCTTATGCCGTACAGCCAAGCCCGGACGGATTGGCTCAGGCATTTATCATCGGTGAGGAATTTATTGGCGATGACTGTGTTGCCATGGTTCTCGGTGACAATATTTTTGCAGGTCATGGTCTGAAAAAACGGTTAAAAGCAGCCGTTCAAAATGCCGAAACAGGGAAAGGTGCAACCGTATTCGGTTACTATGTAGATGACCCTGAACGTTTTGGTATCGTAGAATTCAATGAGCAGGGAAAAGCAATCTCCATTGAAGAAAAACCGGAAAAACCAAAAAGCAACTACTGCGTGACCGGACTTTATTTCTATGACAATAAAGTTGTGGACTACGCAAAAAATCTGCAGCCAAGTGCCAGAGGAGAATTGGAAATCACAGACTTAAACCGCATCTATCTGGAACAGGGCAACTTAAATGTAGAGCTTTTAGGACAGGGATTTACCTGGCTGGATACCGGTACTCACGAAAGTCTGGTAGAAGCAACCAACTTTGTAAAGACCGTGGAAGATCATCAGCATCGTAAAATTGCCTGCCTGGAAGAAATCGCTTACTTAAATGGATGGATTTCCAAAGAAGACGTCCTGGAAGTCTATGAAGTATTAAAGAAAAACCAGTACGGACAGTATTTGAAAGATGTCTTAGACGGGAAATATCTGGACACCCTTCACTAAATCATATTTTTTATTTAGATGCATATATTTTATTTTAAGAACAGGAGATTTTTATTATGACAATCATTGTAACCGGCGGAGCCGGATTTATTGGAAGCAACTTTATTTTTCACATGTTAGACAAGTACCCTGACTACCGCATCGTATGTCTGGACTGCCTGACCTATGCAGGAAATCTGTCTACGCTTGCACCTGTGATGGACAACCCGAATTTCCGTTTTGTAAAAGAAAGCATTACAGACAGAGAAGCTGTTTATAAATTATTCGAAGAAGAACATCCGGATATGGTAGTAAACTTTGCTGCGGAAAGCCATGTAGACCGTTCTATTGAAAATCCAGAAGTATTCCTGGATACCAACATCAAGGGAACTGCTGTACTCATGGATGCATGCCGTAAATATGGTATTCAGAGATATCATCAGGTTTCTACCGATGAAGTTTATGGTGACCTGCCTCTGGATCGTCCTGACTTATTCTTCACAGAAGAAACACCGATCCACACCAGCAGCCCATACAGCTCCTCAAAAGCAGGTGCTGACCTCCTGGTTCTGGCTTACCACCGTACCTACGGCCTGCCTGTGACTATCAGCCGCTGCTCTAACAACTACGGACCTTATCATTTCCCGGAAAAACTGATTCCGCTGATGATTGCCAATGCATTAAATGACAAACCACTTCCAGTATATGGAAAAGGCGAAAATGTCCGTGACTGGCTGTATGTTGAAGATCACTGCAAAGCCATTGACCTGATCATCCACAACGGCCGTGTGGGAGAAGTTTATAACATCGGCGGCCACAACGAAATGAAAAACATTGATATTGTAAAAATCATCTGCAAGGAACTTGGCAAACCAGAAAGCCTCATCACTTATGTAACAGACAGAAAAGGCCATGATATGCGTTATGCCATCGACCCGACTAAGATTCACAATGAACTTGGATGGCTGCCTGAGACAAAATTTGCCGATGGTATCAAAAAGACAATCCAGTGGTATTTAGATAACAAAGAATGGTGGGAAACCATCATCTCCGGAGAATATCAGAATTACTATGAAAAAATGTATGCAAACCGCTGATCAATGATGTCTCACAAGGAGGTTTATGCAATGAAAGTTTTAGTTACCGGTGTTGCCGGACAATTAGGCCATGACGTCATGAACGAACTGGCCAAAAGAGGATATGAAGGTATCGGCTCCGATATCAAAGAAGTGTACAGTGGTATCCAGGATGGTACTGCTGTTACTACCATGCCTTATGTACCTATGGACATCACAGACAAAGCCTCTGTAGAATCCGTATTAAAATCTGTTGGTGCAGATGTGGTTGTTCACTGTGCAGCCTGGACTGCCGTTGATTTAGCTGAGGATGAGGACAAAAAACCAATCGTAAAAGCTGTCAATGCAACAGGAACCGAAAACATTGCCCTGGTATGTAAAGAATTAGATTGTAAGCTGGTTTATATCAGCACAGACTATGTGTTTGACGGTCAGGGAACAGAACCATGGCTTCCAGACTGCAAAGATTACAAACCACTCAATGTTTATGGAGAAACCAAATTAGCAGGGGAACTGGCTGTGTCCGAAAATCTTGAAAAATATTTTATTGTCCGTATTGCCTGGGTATTTGGCAAAAACGGAAAGAACTTTATTAAAACCATGCTGAACCTTGGTAAGACCCATGACACCCTGACTGTGGTCAGTGACCAGATTGGTACTCCTACTTACACTCTGGATCTGGCAAAGCTGCTGGTAGATATGATCGAGACAGACAAATATGGCTATTACCATGCGACCAATGAAGGCGGTTATATCAGTTGGTATGACTTCACAAAAGAAATTTTCCGTCAGGCTATCGAAGCCGGACATGAAGAGTATGCCAAGGTCACCGTAAAACCCGTGACCACAGCAGAATATGGTGCATCCAAAGCCAAACGTCCGTTTAACAGCCGTCTGGATAAAAGCAAACTGGTTGAAAACGGTTTTCAGCCGCTTCCTACCTGGCAGGATGCAGTCAAACGCTACCTACAGGAAATTGAATTTTAAACAGATTAGGAGTTGACATAATGGGACAGATTAAAGTAAGTAAATGCCCGATTGAAGGGCTGTATGTCATTGAACCGGCAGTACACGGAGATGCAAGAGGCTATTTCATGGAAACCTACAACCAGAGAGATATGGAAGAAGCAGGTCTTACCATGAATTTTGTACAGGACAACCAGTCTTGTTCCACCAAAGGTGTTTTAAGAGGTCTGCATTTCCAGAAACAGTTCCCACAGGGAAAATTAGTCCGTGTGATCAAAGGAAGTGTATTTGACGTAGCAGTAGATTTAAGAAGTGACAGCGAAACCTATGGAAAATGGTTTGGGATTGAACTGACCGAAGAAAACAAGAAACAGTTTTATATTCCGGAAGGATTCGCACACGGCTTCTTAGTTCTCAGTGATGTGGCAGAATTCTGCTATAAATGTACAGACTTCTATCATCCAGGAGATGAAGGCGGTCTGGCATGGAATGATCCGGAAATCGGTATTGAATGGCCGCAGCTTACCGGAGAATATCAGGGAAATGCTTCTGCCGAAGGATATACTCTGGAGGACGGAACTCCTCTGAATTTAAGCGATAAAGACCAGAAATGGGCACCACTGAAAGATACTTTTAAATTCTAGAGGTTTGAAAACTCTGGTATAAAATAAATATCTCAAACTTCCCACATAAAAAAGGGGCTTGCACATTGAAAAATCAATGCTTTAGCTCACAAAATAGTGCTCTGACAGTCGCCGAACCGTACTCCGATGCTTTTTTCAGTTGAAAATGCTATTTTGCAATTTTTAGCCTACCTTTTTTTGCACGAATAGGTTGGTTTCAATAAATTCTGAAATTACACCTACTTATTTTGAAGGCAAATAGGCTACTAATCAAGATTCTCTATATTTAGCCTACCTTCTCTTCCAGAAAAATAAGTTGAAAACTACAAATCTTGAAATTTAGCCTATTCGGGTTGCAAAAAAGTAGGCTTATATGAAAAAAATATGCAATTCCACCTATTTCGACTATAAAAAGGTAGGTTAGAACAATAAAAACATGAATTTTAGCCTATTGGGGGTCTGGATGAAAAATTCTGAGCCCTGTAAATGTTTTCTGCTGATACCAAAACATTTTTTAAGATAAAAGTACTGGTTTTTTCAAGAAAAGGCACTTCAAACAATGTATCTTTTATCTTTCTCCACTTTCTTCATCACCCAAAAATAATAAGGAATCAGCGGTATCAACGCTGCAATCCATGCTGCAGGGTCTGATAAACACACCTGGAAAAAGTTCCCGTTTCCTGCAATTGCAAATACGATTCCGGCTCTTGCAACCAGTTCAAAAACACCGCCCATCATTGGGACAAAACCATATCCCATGCCCTGTAAAGCATTCCGGTACAGATAAATACTTCCAAGGAAGGGATAAGCCCAGGCAACTGCTTTGAAATACATCTGGGCTACTTTCAGCACCTCTGTCTCTGAAGGGTCTATAAAAATCAGAATCATATATTTTCCAAAAAGTAAAATCACCGCCATGATCACAGCACTGCACACCAGAATCATAACCTGTGTAAGATATACCCCTTTTTTCACCCGGTCCATTCTTCCGGCTCCCCTGTTCTGCCCTACATAAGTGGCAATGGTTGCACCAAAAGACACAAACACCGTACAAATCATGTTCTGGATTTTTCCTGCTGCCGAAAATCCTGCCATATGCACAGCCCCATAAACATTGATGGCACCTTGTACAATAATCACACCAAGAGCAGTAATGGAAAACTGCAGCCCCATCGGTACTCCCAAGGCCATAAGTTTTTTAATCGTATTAAAAGAAAATCGAAAATCTTCTCCTTTCAGCTTCAGGACCTCAAATTTTTTAATTATGTAAACTAAGCACAATAAAGCTGAAATTCCCTGTGCAATCACCGTTGCGTACCCACAGCCTTCTACTCCCATATGGAATACCACAATAAATACAATATCCAGCACAATATTAATGATTGCAGAGATAATCAGAAAATATAAAGGGGATTTGCTGTCACCCAAAGCCCTCAGGACTGCTGAAAGGGCATTATACGCACAGGTAACGATCAGTCCGGCATAAATAATTGCCATATAACTGCTGATATCTCCCATGAGATTTTCCGGTGCATTCATCAGCCTTAAAATGGGCTTATTTGCCACCAGAAGCCCTGCTGTCATAACAATGACGAATGCCATACAGATATAAATAGACATGGCAATAAAATGCCGCATTCTATCCAGTTTCTTTGCTCCGAACCACTGAGCGACCCAGATAGAAAAACCACTGGTAAGCCCGTTTAACCATCCTACAACCAAAAAAATCAGGGAACCTGTACTTCCAATAGCCGCCAGGGCATTAACCCCCAGAAACTGTCCTGCAATAATCGAATCTGCGATATTGTAAAACTGCTGGAAGATATTTCCCAGACACATGGGAATCATAAACCTGATAATCAATTTCACCGGATTTCCGGATGTCATATCATTTGTCATGTTTTTCTCCTCTTTCTATGAAATAAAACCAATTTTTCACAATTTTCTATTTTATTCTTTCAGAGAAAAAAATCAAGCATAAATTACAAAAATTTTTCCATTTCCTGTCTCATATATTCAAACTGTTTCCTGGTCTTTGGATTGTTTGATTCAAATGCCATGATACGTTTCAGATACCCCTGCTCCTTCACCAACTTCCTGCTCACAGGATACACAAGCTCAAACGTCAGGCAGATATGTCCTACCAAATGATCCACAGGTGCTTTTTTTAACAGTTTCGGTACTGCTCGATGTTCCCCGAACACTTGAAAAACCTCTGGTGTTATCTCGCTGTTATAGATTTCCTCCGTTGTAACATTATAAATATCTTCCAGAGAAGTCTCCAGATTTGCTCTGAAAATATCCAGTTTATCCGCATCTCTTAATATGTTGCAATACATCTTTTTACGCTCTTCCAATTCTTCCGGAACTTGCAGGGCACTATGATAATAAACAGATGTATAGACAATATCATCATACCCTTTTAAATCCGTAAATTCCCGAAAATCAGCAAGCTGACAAGGCAATGGAAGTGCTTCTAAAATCTTATCTGCATCTCTTTTCGGACCAAATAATACCACTGTGCTGAGCTTTGCATGGTCTACAGATTTCCAGTCCATAAAAGTATTGTACTGCCGGATCTGTTCAAATCTTCCGATATCATGCAGCATACCGCACAGCCACGCAGCGTCCAGATCATCTCCTTCAAGACCGATCGCCGCACCGATTTTCTCACAAAGCTCTGCCACTTTATAGGTATGTTTTATCTTCAGGCTGATTTTGGGATCCCCACTGTCATACTGCCCCACATAAGAGGCAAATGCTTTCAGAGTTTTTGTTCTATCCATGATTGTCACATCCTTTTTCCATATATGATTTCATTATAAAGAAAACCATACAGAATGTCCATTTAGAAAAAAGCATTGTGGCAGTGGATACACCCCTGTTCCAATGCTTTTTCAGTTGAAAATCTTGTTTTGTTGATTTCTAGCCTACCTTTTTTATGCACAAATAGGTGGGTTTTAGTAAATCAAAGTAGGCTTATATGAGAAAAAAATGCAATCCCACCTACTTGAGTCACAAAAAGTAGGTGGGATTGGGAAAATTATAAATACTTTCTACCGATGCCGGCACAAATTTTTCTTAGCAGCTTGCTCCTCCTGCCAGATGGAGTTTTGCATCCAGGATCTCCTGTTTTCTTTCCAGAATCTCATTGGAGAGAAGCTGTTTTTCTACATTTTCAAATCCGATTCTTGCAATGGTATCTGCAAAACGTTCTCCTGTGTTTCCCTGTTCACGGAAGAGAAGAATTGCTTTTTCCACAACATCCAGAACTTCCTCTTCGGAGGTAAAGATTTTAGAAAGTGCCTGTCCCTGGGCAACTTTCTTGCCCCATCTTCCGCCGATGTAGATCTTGTAGCCAGGTGTACCTTCTTCAATGGCATCAAATGGGCAGTTTCCTACACAACGACCGCAGTTGTTGCAGATATCCTTATCAATCTCCAGAACGCCATCCTCCACTTTTGCAGCTTTCATTGGACATGTTTTTTCAATCTTACATTTCTTACAGCCATTGCACATATCTTCGTCAAAATTCGGCACTAACTGACCTACAATACCTAAATCATTTAAATCAGGTTTTACACAATTGTTTGGACATCCGCCTGTAGCAATTTTAAATTTGTGAGGAAGTTTTACCGTACGATATCCCAGATAAAATCTCTCATGGATCTTCTCTGATAATGCAAAGGTATCATACAGACCATACTGGCATGTAGTTCCTTTACAGGAAACCACCGGACGTACTACAGAGCCGGTACCGCCGGTCTGAAGTCCTGCCTGTGCAATATATTCTCTGAATGCTTCAATATCATTGAAGTGGATACCTCTTACTTCTACAGTAAGACGGGTAGTAAATTCCACATCCCCATTACCGAATTTTTCTGCTGCCTCTGCGATTACTTTTGCCTGTGCTGCTGTAATTTTTCCGTTTACTGTGATCACACGACCGTTAAACAAATCTGTTCCTTTGTTATTGAGAAATCCCAATGCTTTTACTCTCTTAATCTCCTCTGCGCTGATTGTACATGCCATAATCTCATCTCTCCTTTTTTATTTCAATTACTGTGCTTCTACATCTGAAAAGAAGTTTCCGCCTTCCAGTGCTTTCGTATTCTTATAACCGTAAAATTTCATGCGATTCTGAAGCAGATACGCACGTTTTCCCTTATTGCATACCAGAAGAAGCTTTTCTTCCGGGTCGAAGCCTTCCATCAATCCATTTACATCTGTCAATTCCACATAAGGTGCACCCTCTGTTGCAGGCTGAATGGACACATCGATCATACGGTAACCTTCCGCTTCCCCTGCGGCATATTCAGCCGGTGTGAAGGTTTCAAATTTTCCCTGCAATTTATTTTTCAGTACATTCAAGGTATGTGCAAACGGATGAATGGCTGTTGAGAACGGAGGTGCATAGGCAAAATCAAGATCTGAAAGCTGTGTCAGAGTACCTTTCAGCATAATGCCTGTTACAGCAATGTCTACCACCTTATCGACAGCACCGTCTCCAATTACCTGGACACCGAGCAGACGCTCTGTCTCTCTGTCTGCGATCATCTTCACTGCCAGCAGACCGGCTCCAGGATAGTAATGTGCTTTTTCATCCACAATGGTTACCACACTTACCGGATCAAATCCCTCTTCCTTTGCCTGTACTTCTGTAAGTCCTGTTCTTCCTACATTGATGCCCGGCAGCTTACATACTGCGGTTCCAAGGGTTCCTCTGTAAGAAATCTTTGCTCCCATCATGTTCTGAGCAATCACACGACCTGCGATATTTGCCGTAGAACCCATAGGAGACCATGCTGCCTTTCCGGTAATGGCATTGTGAACCATGGCACAGTCACCTGCTGCATAGATGTCAGGAAGATTTGTTTCACCGTATTCATTGGTAAGGATGGTCCCCTTAAACATTTCCAGACCTGTATCATTTAAAAATGCCGTGTTAGGACGGATACCTGCACTGAGCACTACCAGGTCAGCCTTATAAGCTTTCTTACTGGTAACTACTTTCTCCACCTTGCCGTTTCCTTGGATTGCAGTAACGGCTACACCTGTCACAACAGGAATCCCACTCTCGGATAATTTTCCTTCCGCATAGTCTGCCATTTCCTTGTCAAATCCAGGTGCCAGGATCTGTGGTGCCATATCCAGCACAAATGGCCGTACCCCCATGGTTTTCAGGTTTTCGGCAATCTCAAGACCAATATAACCGGCACCCACAACTACCGCTTTCTTAATCCCTCCTGCGTCAATGGTTTCACGGAGACGAATGGCATCTTCAGGAGTTCTCATAAAGAATACATTCTCCAGATCACAGCCTTCTATAGGAGGTTTCACAGGACTTGCACCTACTGCGATCACCAGTTTATCATAGGTGAACTCCCTGGTTTCCTGCGTCTTTAAATCAACCGCAGTCACTTTCTTTCTCTCAGGTTCCACATTCACTGCTTCCACTTCTGTAAGTACTTTTACACCGGTAAGTTTTTCATATTTCAGCGGTGTATTCACAATCAGTTCTTCCTTGTTTTCGATCACATGTCCTACATAGTAAGGCAATCCACATCCGGCATATGAAATGTTCTTCCCTTTGTTTAACACGATCACTTCATTTGCCCTGTCTTCTCTCATAAGTTTTGCAGCGATTTTGGTTCCGGCAGCAACACCACCCAACACAAGTACCTTCATGTCTGTCCCTCCTGTTTTCCTTACATCTTTTTTGTTCTAAACACATGTTAACACTTGTCTTTTTATATGTAAAATAGTAATATTTAATGTAAGGTATAGGTTTTTTCCTATAGCAAAAAAGGAGGTTTGTTATATGGCTACACTCAGACAATTAGAAGCCTTTATCGCAACCGCTGAATTCAGAAAAATGAGTGAGGCAGCCAAACATTTATATATATCGCAGCCCACCATCAGCCAAATCATCTCTGAGCTGGAAAAAGAATACGATACGAAACTCTTTGAGCGTCAGGCAAAAGAATTACGCATCACTCCGGCAGGCTCCCTGCTCCTGAAAAGTGCACGGGAAATCATTTCCATTGAACAAAACCTGAAGCAAAACATGAAGACCATGAATCGTATCCGTCCTCTTCGCGTAGGTGCCACGGTTACCGTAGGTGCAAATATCATAGGCAAAATCATTGCACAGATTACGGAAGAATACCCGGATATTGATGTTTTTGTCAATGTATCCAACACACATCAGATTGAACATATGCTGCTTTACAACGAACTGGATATCGCCATTGTGGAAGGCATCGTAACTCCGAAAGAGCTGGTTGCACAACCGGTATTTATCGATAAACTCTGTATTATCTGCAGCAAAGACCATCCTTTTGCCGGCCGTCCTTATCTACATGTCACAGATCTGAAAAATCAGAACTTTATCCTGCGGGAAAAAGGCAGCGGCACAAGAGCTATCTTTGAAGCTTTCATGGCTGCACAGCATGTTCCCTATGAAATCAAGTGGGAAAGCAACAGCACTCCTGCTATTTTGGATGCTGTCTCCAGAAATCTCGGTCTTGGCTTTGTTTCTGAACGCTGTGCCATCGGAAAAATTGCTGCCGGACAGTTATTTCAGTGTCCGATTCCGGAAATTGACTCTGAACGCTTCTTCTACCTGTGCTATAACTCTATACATCCAATGACCAGCCAGATGAAAGATTTCAGTGCGTACGTATGCTCTCTGCCAAAAGATTTCAACTAAGCCTCAGATTTCCGGCTCATAATAACAGAATTGATTTTTCCCTTTTTGCTTGCTCCTGTAAAGTGCTTCATCCGCCTGTTTGATCACCGTTTCATAAGAATAATTCTGTTTATCTACAAAGCTGATCCCTGCACTGCAGGAGAGGGGAATTTCTTCTGACTCCTTCAGTGCAGCATAGATCTGCTCCATTCTATGATTCAATATCTCTCTGCTATGGACATCCTTGATAAATACCTCTTTCATACTGTCAAGATTCAGGGATTTTCTGTACTCCTCCCTGTCTTCCTGCCAGATAACATCATCCAGATTTTTTTGTACCATATATTCGAAAAAACCTGTCCTGCTTCGAATTTCCGTTACATATGACTCCCACAGTCCACCGGCCTCCATAAGATACCCGCTTTCCACATCTACCTCTGCAAAATGCGGATGTATTATCCGGTTTTCTATCCAACACTCTGGAAATTTTCCCGATGATTCTCTAGTATATTCCTCAATGCATCACCTCCCCGAGTGATTCATCCATCAGAGCCGTTATCTCCTGTTCTGTCACCGGTTTTCCGAAATAATACCCTTGAATACGGTCTAAATTCATCTTTTTCAGGAAATTGTATTCATCTTCTGTTTCTACCCCTTCCTGGCATACACGTATCTCTACCTCATGACAGATTGCCACCACAAAGCTGATAAATGTCGCATCAAATCTGCTATGTAAGATATCTTCCAAAAAAGCCCGGTCGATCTTCACAATGTCGATGGGTGCTGTCTTCAGAACTTCCAGAGAAGAATAACCGGTTCCGAAATCATCCATGGCAATCCTGATTCCATGACTTCTCAGACCTCTGAACTTGTCCCAGAAGAAATCCATATTTTTTACTGCATAACTCTCTGTTAATTCCACGATCAAATTTTCATATGGGAATCCTTCTTCCTGGATCACCTTATAAAAATCATCCAGAAAACGTGCTTCCAACAACTGTACGGCGGAGATATTCACACTGATCGTAAATTCAGGCATCCTCCTGATCCACCCTTTACATGCATGGAGGGCATTCCTCACCATCCAAAGTCCTGCATCATAAATCAATGCATTTTGCTCCATGACCGGAATAAATTCACCCGGAGAGACCGGTCTTCCCTCCTGATCTTTCCAACGCATCAGAGCTTCTACACCTGTGATCTTCCTGGTTTCTGCATCTACCTGAGGCTGATAATTCAGATAAAATCCCCTGTAACCTCCGGAGATATCCTCCCTTAGCTGACGGACAAGTTCAATGGTTCTTGACTTTGTTTTCATGATATTTTCGGAATAGAAAAGAATCTGATTTTTGCCCGTCTTTTTTACATGCTGAAGAGTAAACAACGCACATTTATATAATTCCTCTGCTGCTTTTCCATCTTTGGGATACATAGAACATCCTGCAGACAATTCAATGCTGATATTCTGCTTTTTCCATTCCTGAAGCTTCATGATATTCTCTCGGATGGTAAAATAAAGTTTTTCTGCCTGCGCTTTTGTTCCGTGCTCCATAATGATCCCCATACAGTCTTTTTCCAGACGATACAATCTGGCATTATCCGGAAGAACAGACTGAATTTCCTGACCCAGAGTCTTCAGGATATGGTCTCCCAATGAACGTTCATACAGTTCATTGATCTGATGAAAATCATCAATATCCAAGAGCATGACTGCCATCTGTTCCACTATATCTTCTTTCACATTTTTCTCTAATTGCTTTGTGAATTCTACATGATTGAGCAATTGAGTAAGAGGGTCAATCTTATTTTGCTGTCCCAGCAGTTTTATAATACCGGCAAACAGACATGGTTCGCCTTCTTCATCTCTGATAAGCTGTCCCCGACAACGAAGCCACGCATATTCCCCGTCACGCTTTCTTGCCCGGAACTCTACAGAATGATAATCCGCCCGATTCTCGCCAATCTCCATATTACTTTTATAAAATCTTTCCCAATCATCCGGATGAATGATTTCTTTCCAATAGGGAAGGGGATTCTCCACGATTTCTCCCGGAAACCCGAATAATTCAACCTGAGCAGGAGAATAACGAAACAAGCCAGTCTTCATATCACAGATATAGATAAAATCGTCTGTACTGTTAATCAGGGCTTCGTATAAAAACTCTGCCCTGTACTGCATTCTGCGATCCTGTACCGGAGCAAACTGTGAAGGATTTTCTCTCAAAAAAGAATCCTTCCTTTTTCTCAGCTTCTCTTCAAACATTTTTTCATCTGCAATGGCCAGAATGTCATTTACCTGAAGACTGCAGGAAGGCACTACATAACTGGTTCCATAGGAAAACGTGATCAGATAAGGCTTTTGGAACATCTTACTTCTTTCCTCCAGCTCTTTTCTCCATCTGTGGATTCTGTTGATTCCATCCTCTTCCTTCACATCCTGCAGAACAGCCACCAGTTCGTCCCCACTCAGACGAAAGAGAAAATCCGGTTCCCGGATATATTCTTTTAATGTCTCAGCCGTCTGCTTCAACATAAAATCCCCTTCATTGTAACCGTACTTCTCATTCACGCTCTTCAGATCATCCACATCAAAAAGAATGACCAGATAAGAATGATTGCTGTTTTTCATAGTCATAAGGCACTCTTCCAGCATGCTCTTTCCCTTTTTCCGATTCCAGATATCACACAGGTCATCTTTTTCTTTCTGTTCGTAAAGCTCTATGTATTCTGTGATATCAAAAGACTGCTGCATATGCACCTTCTGTTCATCTAATTCCAAAAGGCTGTCATAATTATCAAAAAACCTATGTACCTTACTATTGGCCTCCTGCCACCGGATGGTGCTCTGTTCCCCATTTAAAAGCCTGTTTATCTTACAAAAAGAACAGGGGCCTTCCTGCCCCTGTTGCAGCAACTTCCAGCAAATCTGTCCTTCCGGATCTTGGATACCATAATCCTTTTTCATTTTATCATTCATAAATATGATTTCATATGTGTTGACATCTGTTATGTAAATATTGGTCTGCAGTTGATCTAACACGGTTCTTAAACTCTTCTTCATTGTAAAGGCCTCCATGCCCTATTTTCCTAACATTCTTCTTTATTCTTATATTTTATCATCCGCATTTTTAAATAGCAAGTCAGGAAAATTCTATATATCTTACATCAGTGGTGCAAACGGCAGGAAAATACTCTCCATTGCCCGTTCCTTCCTGCTGCGGCACTGAAATTGTTCCCAGGTATACAGGATACATTCGGAAATATCTTTATCATAGATCTGACTATATTCCTGCACCAGTTTATTCTCATAAAAAACTCCGCACACTTCATCATCCACCATAAGACTTCTCATATCCATATTTACAGAACCCACACAACACAATTCATCATCAATGATCATGGTCTTTGCATGGATATATCCCTTGTATTTGTAAACCTTGGTGCCATATTCCAATAATTGCCCACTATAATAATTCGTGACAGGATCCAGGAAAAAACTTGCCTTGATTCCTGAAATCATCAGTTCAATCTCTACACCTGAGGCTGCTGCTGTCTTCAGTGCATCCAGAACAGAAGCATCCGGTATAAAATAAGGGGACTGAATACGGATGCGTGTTTTCGCACTCCGGATCATGCTCAGATAGCACATTTTGACGGCTTCCTTATCCGTATCTGCTCCACCCACGATAAACTGGCACAAAGAAGACGTCCTGTCATAATTCTCTGCTTTCATCCCATTGATATATCCGATTGCATGCTGCCAGTCACATCTTCTGATAGAGCATAACCAGTCCTTCAAAAAATATGTATTCAAAACAGACGTGCAGGCTCCCTCCAGACGAATCTGTGTGTCCCTCCACGGATTCTTTACTGCATCCATATTGGCATACTGTTTTCCGATATTCATTCCGCCTATATAAGCAATCTTCTGGTCAATAGATACAATCTTTCTGTGGCTCCGGTAATGCGTAAAATAAGGTTTCACACGCACAACCTTTCCTCCTGCATCCACAAGAGGCTGAAACATCTTCTTCGGCGTAGAAAGATTGGCAATAAAATCACACATTACCCAGACTTCCACACCTTCTTTTGCCTTCTGTGCAAGAAGCTCTGCCAGTTTTTCTCCGACCATATCGTGATGAATGGTATAAAATTCTATGAAAATACATGTTTTTGCATCTCTGATATCTTTGAAAAGCTGTGTATAATGACTTTTCCCGTTGGTATAAAACTCCGCCTTATTACAGCAGGTAAGCACACTGGCATTATAAACCGTATTAAACCGGACAACCTGGAGATCTGCTTCTGATAACTGACCCTCATCAACAGAAACGGATGGCAGCAGTTCCACATTATACGGCTGTGTCTTTAACTTTTTCTTGCGGATAACAGCTGTCAGTTTTATTGCCACCGTACTTCCAAAAACAAGATACAGGATTGTGCCGAAATAAGGGAGAAAAATCATAATCACAACCCACAAAAGTGCTTCTGTCGGACGTTTTCGTTCTACAAAAATAACCATCAGAATCAACAAAATATAAATGATAAATAAAACCAGATGGAGCACCCAGATCACCTTTCTCTTCTGTATTTTCTTTCTCCTACCATAACACAATCAGAACCTGGTTTCCACCTGTTTATTTCTTTCCTGAAATCTATAACTAACTATAAAAACCCTGTCATTTGCGGACAGGGTTTTTAATATTAAATAGATTTGCATAAAGAATAACTATTCTGGTTTCTCTGAGTAACAAATGTGTTAGATGCCTACACTCCAAATTACAGAGATTGAAGAATTTCCTTCAGTGCTTGATAAGCCGTTGTATAAGCCTCTTCTCCTGACATTTTCTCTTTCCTTTCTCCGTTTTGTTCCAGCGCATCAAAACCTGTAAAATCTGCCAGATGAGGTTCTAATGATAAAAAACCTTGATAGCCCTCTTCTAATAATTCTGACAGAATTGATTTCACATGTCCGTCTCCATATCCGGCAGGAACTACCATACCTGATTCCTCTTTTGCATCCTTGATATGAATATAAGCAATATAAGGTTTTAACAATTCAAAAGCCTCTTTTGTATCTTGATGGCACTGAACAAAATTAGCAAAATCAAATACTGCCTTAAAATGTTCCCCATAAAATTCTTTCATAATCTCCAGGCATCGTTTTGCATTATCTCCATAGATTTCCTTTTCGTTCTCATGAAGCAAAATAATATCTTCCTGCTTCGCATAATCTACAAACTTCTGCAACCTTTCAAATACTTGATCATGATATGTTTCCGGAACTTCTCCAGAAGGAATAAAGAAACTAAACATTCTGATATAAGGCGTTTCCATGATTTTAGCAATCTCAACTGTCTTTTTGTATAACTCAAAATGCTCATCAAACGGATCTGTAATCTGTATTTTTCCAATAGGTGAACCTATTGAAGATAATTTTATCTCCTGTTCGTCTAACTGTCGCTTAATTTCTTTTACCTCTTCAAGTGTATGTTCTACTAAAGGCTTTCCGTTAACTCCACGCATTTCGATATAAGAAATTCCCAGTTTCTTAATTACCTCAATCTGAGTTCTTAAATCTTCCGCTATTTCATCTGCAAATCCGCTGATTTCAATTCTGTCTTTCATTTCGTTTCTCCTTTTCCGCTTCCATAAGAATTTTCTGTATCAAACACTACACTTTCCACCTCAGCTTTTCTCCTGGAATGCGCTCTTCTTTTATTTAATTCATCCAAAAACAACTCTTCGTCAATCGGAAGTTCTACTGTTCTTCCGAGCCAGCTAGAAAGATGAATTGCATTAGAAAGCTCTAATCCTCTGATCCCTTCTCTTCCATCTGCAACCAAAGAAGTTCCTTCTAAAATAGCACCCACAAAAGCTTTCATAACTCCTACATGCTGCTCGTTCTGTCCATCTGTTTCTACTTTTAAAACTTCCCACTGTGGTTTATCAAAACCTCCCTGGCAGGAAGCGCAATGATGTGCCAGATTTTCATTTAATTTATAGAATGTCAATTCTTCGTTCTCACATACTAATTTTCCTAATTCTCCGGTAATCTCAAAACGATTAGTCCCCGGTGCATCTCCGGTTGAGGTAATAAATACTCCGGTAGCACCGTTTGGATATTCAAGATATGCCGTTACATCATCTTCTACTTCGATATCGTGCCACAATCCTTCTTTACAAAATCCTCTTACTTTTGCAGGCATTCCACAAATCCATTGTATCAGATCTAAATTATGAGGACACTGATTTAACAATACTCCACCGCCTTCTCCTTCCCAAGTTGCACGCCAACTGCCGGAATCATAATAGCTTTGCGTACGGTACCAATCTGTAATGATCCAATTGACACGTCTGATTTCTCCCAGTTCTCCGCTTTTTACCATTTCATGCATTTTTCGATAGATACAGTTTGTCCGCTGATTAAACATCATTGCAAAAACAACATTATACTTATCTGCTGCCTGATTCATTTCCATTACCTGTTTCGTATATACTCCTGCCGGTTTTTCACATAAAACATGTAAGCCCTTTTCAAAAGCTTCCTGAGCCAATACCGGATGCTGATAGTGCGGCACAGCAATCAATACCGCATCACAACATCCACTCTCTAAAAGCTGTGTTCCTTCTTCAAAGATCATTACCGACTGCGGTAAATTTTCTCTGCACCATGCACGTCTGCTCTTCTGACGATCTGCAACTGCCGCCAGTTCCAATCCAGGAACCTTACCTTCCAAAACATTTTTTGCATGAGATGTTCCCATATTTCCTACACCGATAATCCCAAGTTTCACTTGCTTCATATCTCATTCTCTCCTATCGTTTTATAGAATTATACATCTTGAACATTACACTCATCGTATTCTCTACAGATTCTAAATCATTTCTATAGGCCCTGTGAGTTTCTATACAGTCATAAAAATCCTGTATACATGCACCATGAGAATTGCCCCAATATTTTTTCCCCATACAGACTCCATGCCCTGCAAAATTGTATGTGATTTTATTTCCGTTTCTATTCCAGATATTCAGCCGGTCACCTTCCATGCGAATATGTCCTTCTTCGCATACAATATCCAATAATACCGGGGAATCTTCCGCATAAGCACTTGTTGCATAAAAACAAACTGTTCCAAACTGAAAGGTCATATAAGCTTCGACTGTATCTTCAACTTCTATTACATCTTTCAAATGATGATTATGCATAGAAACTTCTACACCTTTTACTTCACCAAAAAAATAAGTCAACAAATCTAACGTATGAATTGCTTGGTTGATTAAAAGTCCGCCGCCCTCTGTATCCCATTTTCCTCGCCATCCACTGCTCTCATAATATTCTCTCTGACGTTTCCATGTCACAAAAGCACGAGCTCCAAGCACATTACCGAGTTTCTTCTTCTTTAAAATATCATAGACTTTTTCTGTAGTTTCATTATATCGATTTTGAAAGCATATTCCGACTTCTTTTTCTGAATTTTTTTTTGCATTTTTTAAGCTTAGAAAATCTTTTTCTGAAATAGCAGGCGGCTTTTCCATAAAAACATGAACATTCCTCTTCAGTGCCTCTTTTGCCATAGGAACATGGAGGGAATGCGGTGTACAAATATGTAATACATCTATCTTTTCCTCATCAAACATTTGCGAAAGAGATGTATACGAACACGTTTTTTCTGTTCCATACAATTTTGAATATCTTGAAGCATTGATTAAATTTTTATCTACAAATGCTTCAATCTGTACTTCCTCCATGTTCTTTAAAACTTCTGCGTGGACTTTTCCTATATTTCCACACCCTACAATACCTACTCGGATCATACTTTTCTCCTTTTTATCCTTTTAATCCGGAAGTTGCAATTCCATCTACCAGATATCTCTGGAACACAAAGAAAATAATAACAATAGGAACCAACGAAAGTGTAGCCATAGCAAACATTGCACCGTAATCAGAAGAAGAACCTGGATCTGCAAATAATTTCAATGCCAAGGAAACCGGATATTTTTCTGCATCATTAATATACAGCAACGCAGACATAAAGTCATCCCACCTCCACATAAAGGAAAAAATCCCTCCTGTAATGATTGCAGGTGTCATAAGAGGCAGAATAATTCTTCCAAAGATTCCGTAATAAGAACATCCATCAATTTTTGCTGCCTCATCCAAATCTCTTGGAATTCCATTAATAAAATTCATCATTAAATATACAAAAAATCCTTGTATAGCAAAACAAAATGGAACAATCAGCGGAACGAAATTACCTACCCATCCAAGTTTTTGATACCATAGATACTGAGGAACCATAAGAATCTGTCCAGGCAACATCATGGATGCCAGCATAGCTCCAAATAATATTTTTTTCCCTCTGAAATTACATCTGGAAAATCCATATGCGACCAATGCTGAAGAAATCAAGGTACCGATCGTTGCCAATATGGAAATGAACAGAGAGTTCTTAAAAAATGTACTAAAAGAAATTCCCGCAAACCCTTTCCAGCCATTTATATAATTGGTAATCATAAATTTTTTAGGTATTAACTGACCGGCTGTTGTAAAAATAGTGCTGCTCTCTTTAAAAGAACTCATAAACATCCAGAATAATGGATACAGCATTACTAATCCAAATCCAAATACCAAAATATGGTAAATTCCATTTTTAATTTTCTTCTTTGTCTTCATTTTTTCACCCCTGTTCATAAACCCAGAATTTTTTTGTTTTAAACAATATAAGGGTCAGTAAACCAATAAATAACAACATTGTCCAGGCCATTGCAGATGCATAGCCGGCACTGTTATAATTAAAAGATTGTTGATACATATAAACTGCATAAAACAAAGTACTGTCCATTGGTTTTCCCTGTGTGATAATTAAACTCTGTGTGAATGCTAAAAATCCATTGATCATCTGCATAACCAGATTAAAAAATATTGTCGGTGTCAAAAGAGGTAGTGTCACTTTAAAAAATTTTGTTACTTTATTTGCACCATCTACTTCTGCTGCTTCATATAAATCTTTTGGTATCTGCTTTAACGCAGAGAGAAAGATCAACATAGAGGATCCAAACTGCCAAACTGCTAATAAAATCAAGGTCCAAATAGCTGTTTTTGTACTTCCAAGCCAGGCGAAGTTAGTTTTAATTCCTATTAGTCCTAAAAGTACATTAATAACTCCATCCGGTGCAAACATTCTTTTCCACAAAACAGCAACTGCAACAGATCCACCAATAATGGAAGGCAGATAATATGCTGCACGGTAAAATCCAGTAAGTTTTGTTGGTTTTACAAGAATCATTGCAACGATCAAAGCAAAAATCAACCTTAATGGAACCGATACCAGTGCAAAATACACGGTTGCTTTAAATGACTTCCAAAAAACAGAATCTCCTGTAAACATTTTAATATAATTATCTAATCCGATAAATTCTGGAGGAGATAAGATATCATAATCACAAAATGAGTAATATAAAGAAAGTCCCATAGGAACCACTAAGAATACGATAAATCCAATGATAAAAGGCATGCAAAAAATTATTCCTGCATTCTTTTCCTTGTTTAGAAATTTATATAATTTACTGCCCGATTTCATAACTTCTCCTTTCACATTTACATGAATCCGTTCAGCCAGATAAAAAGGCTGCCGCTTTTCTGTTGATACAGATATGCGACAGCCTCTTCTTCATTTTATTCTCCCCACAGTTCAATTCCCTTATCGTAATATTCCTGTGCTGCCTCTTCCGGAGTACATTCTCCATAACTTACTTTTTCTACAATTTTTTTAAGTGTATCATTCAACTCACTCATTCCTGTTGGATCTGGTGGATTGATCGGAGAACAGTTCGGTGTGATTACCTCTGTCACATATTTAAAGGATTTCTGTTCGGTTTCACTGATTAATTCGGTAATATGCTCTGCTATCTTTGTAGATGCCGGAACACCTCTCTCACCTAAAAGAATCTCATTTGCTTCTTCCGAATTGATAAGATAATTCAAAAGAGCAACTGCTTCATCCGGATTTTTGGTATCTGCACTAATTGAAAAATATAATGCAGGTTTCAAAAAATTAGATACCTTTGTATCACTTGTTGGGATTGTTGTAACAGCAATTTCTGTTCCTTCCGGTGCTGCAGACTGAAATGCTGTCAACTGATTAGAAGTACCGTTCATTGTAATCCATGCCATGGTTTCCGGACTGGAACCATATACCAAAGGATCTGTTTCTACTCCTGTAGGATCTATATTCTCAGGAGTAATACACCATCCATCTTTAATACCATCTGCCAATATCTGGAAAAATGGTTCATACTCTTCTGCACTGTCTACAGGCATTTTTGCTTCTACGATTGGAATACCCTTTGCTCTTGCCCATTCTCCCATGTAGTTTACATCCTGAATCATTTTGGCACGATAGCCTGTTTTTTCACTCACTTCTTTTGCAATGTCGATAAACTCTTCCAGTGTCATATTGTCTTCCATCGTGATTCCAAGATCATCTGTAACGGTCTTGTTATAAAACATACAGTTACCGCTTACTCCACCTGCGACACCATAAATACCGTCATTGACCCTTCCCATCTCTAAAACATTCTCGGGAATATTAGAAGTATCTAATGCTCCACTCTCAATGTATGGTGTTAAATCTAAAAGTTGTCCTTTTTCTACATACTGATCAATATAAGAGTAGTCCATCTGGATTAAATCCGGCATACTCTTTCCTGCAGCGGCTGTTGCCATTTTACTCCAGTAATCATTCCACTGATAAAACTGACCTTCTACCGTAATCTTCTCATTCATCTCATGATATTGGTCCAGTGCTGCCTGTGTTTTTTCATTTCTTACCTGGTTTCCCCACCATGCCATTACTAATTTGTCAGAATCAGCACTTTCTTTTTTTCCTTTGTCTTCTGCATCTTTTCCTGAACCACACGCACCGAAAGCAGAAACACACATTGTTCCCATTAACACACATGCTAATATTTTCTTCAATTTTCCAGCGTTCAATTCTTTTTCCTCCCATTTCTTAAATCTAAGAAGCTTCTTACTTTTTGTTCTTTTGAACTACTGTCTATATTATATAGTTTTGCAGGTTTTCAGAAAATCAAAAAAACCAACTTTAAGCCATAATTTCCTTACTCTCTTTTGTAAAAAACTCATTTTTTAGCAAAAAACATACTTTATAAAAGAATCTGTTTATTTCATTTTCATAATTTTGTATAATCAGTTCAAACACCAAAAGTCAGTTAGGAGTATTTTCTATGATAACAAAAAATTTTCGTGACATGCCTTTGAAATCTAAGATAGAATTGATCATCGTAAGCTGCGTTCTTTTTACTTCTACCGTTGCCTTTTTAAGTTTTCACTTTATTTCTAAAGAACATAAAAAAGTGTTATATCAAACTGTTGCTTCTAATTTGTCCTACTCTGCATCGGAAATATGTACCAATCTCCAGGCAGTGGAGGAATTAGCTAATATGATTCTTTCAAATAAAACTGTACAGCTAGAACTATCTGCCATCGAAGATGCCGATTCTGCAAGAGAAAAACAACGAGCCAAAGATGATGTCTACAATATTCTTGCAAATTATCTATTTAATTCAACCAATCAATATATTTCTTATATATCGATTGTACAGGATAGTAGCATTATCAGCACACATTCCATCCGTATTAACAAAATACCTGCAGAAATCAGAGACCGATTGATTCAAACGGGAAAAGAAGCGGAAGGTGCCACAATCTGGATTACGGACTATACCCAGGAATACGGTTGTTTTCTTGTAAAAGAACTACGGGAATCTACCCCTTTTTCTCTGCGCCCGATTGGCACGCTGATCATTAATTTAAACCTCAGCACACTCCTGAAACAAACAACTATTTTTCACTCATCCTATGAAGCTCCTTCTTTTCTTTTATATAATGATGACAAAAATATATATTCTTCCCAGGAGTTTCAAGAAAACGATGTGGAAAATTTGTATTCTTCTTTTAAAACAAAAGATTACTGTATCAAAAATATTGGTCATATTCCTTTTTTTGCCGTAAAGGGACAAATTCCCCTTTATAAATGGGATTTCATTGCAATGGTTTCCTATGATTCTATAGCACAAACAATTACCGTTACATCCATGGTCTGTATTTTTGCAATGCTCCTTTCTTTGTTTACTGTATTTTTGTTTTCTTCAAAAATTCTTCACGCTTTAACCAGACATTTCGAAATTTTAATTAAAAAAATGCATCTGGTCGGAGACGGTATTTATAACTTTACAAAAACATCTGAAGATTACGGAAACAGAAAAGACGAAATTGGTCAGCTTCACACCCATTTCGATTCCATGGCACATAAACTGGATACTTTAATAACAGAAAATTACACAAATGAACTTTTAAAAAAAGAAGCTCAGCTTAAAGCATTGGAAAGCCAGATGGATCCTCATTTTCTTTACAACACGCTGGATTCTATTAATTGGAGAGCCAAATCTCTGGGTTCTGAAGATATTGTCCAAATTACCACGGCACTTGGAAATCTACTTCGAATATCTCTCAGCAATACAAAAACACCTTTTACTCTTGCAGAAGAAATAAAATTACTGGAAAATTATATGATTATCCAAAAGCTTCGCTATCCACAACGATTAGAATATACACTTAATATTCCTAAAGAATATAACTGTTTATTAATTCCAAAATTTACTATACAACCTATTCTGGAAAACGCTATTCGCTACGGATTGGAAGAAATGTCAGAAATCTGTCATATTTCCATTTGCGCTGTTGTAGAAAACCATGTTCTTATCATCAAAGTAAAAAATAACGGTTCTTCCTTTGAAGATCATCTTCTGGAAAAGTTAGAAACCCAGGAAGTTCAACCGCATGGTTTTGGTATCGGACTTTTAAATATTCATAAAAGAATTGTTCTTTCTTATGGAAAAGAATATGGGCTTAAATTGATAAATCATGAGGACGATTTATCCGGAGAAGAATATGCTATTGTACAAATTTCTTTGCCCGCTGTTTCACAGGAAAATAAAAACAGTATAAACAGAAAAACTCTACTGGAGGAATAACATGCTTAAACTATTAATTGTAGATGATGAAGAAATTATTTGTAATACTATTGCAAAAGTAATTCCCTGGGAAGATTTAGGTATTACACTTATAGGAACCTGTCTGGACGGGGTTGACGCTTACCACACTATCTTAGACGAATCCCCGGATATTGTGATGACAGATATCCGTATGCCCGGAATTTCCGGCTTAGAATTAATCGAACGTATTTCCAATACGAATTTGAATACTCAATTTATTATTCTTTCCGGATACGGTGAATTCGAATATGCAAAGCGTGCTATGAAATGTGGAGTTCGACACTATCTTCTAAAACCTTGTGATAATCAGCAAATTATTGATTGCCTCAAAGCTGTCATAAATGATTGTCAAGAGTTATATGCACAAAACGAATACTCCCTTTCTGACAATCAACTACTGAAAAATCTTCACTATACTTTAATTCAAAACATCATTGATGAAGGAATTGCTTTACAGAATGAAGAAACTATTTCCTGGTCTTCTTATGAAAAATATCTGGATTTTACAGAAACACCTTATCAGCTTTGCCGAATTTTTTATCTTGAAAAAAGGCATTTAAAGGATGCTCTTCATATGGTAGACGCATACTTTGAAAAGCAGGCACCCCATCTGGTTGTCTATAAGGTGTATGTTTCTAATGTTTTGCTTTTATTTTTTCCGAATTTTACTTCAAATTATCGCTCTATGGACAGTTTCTTTTCTGCATTATCTTTTCCAACACAAAAAACTTCCATAGATTATGACCGTACCATATATCCTGATTTGACCTCTTTGTTAAAATATTTAATCAGTAAATTAAAACGCTTTGATATGTTCTATTTTGTAGCAGAACATCGACTTTTAGCAAATTTTAATTATGAACATATGATTGCTCAAGCAAAAGAATTATGTCCATACCTGCTTTCTTCTGAAAATGCTGTGCAAAAACAGAGTCGTCAGCAAATACTGAATCTTTTCCAGGCAGTATCCAGCAGAGACTTTCTGTTTCAGATTTCCACGCAAGTTCTTTTAACGATAAGTACAGAACTCTCTTCTGGAAATGCTGCCTCTATAATTGAATTTTTATCAGAAATTCAAACCAAAACAGAACTTCCTGATATCATTGATTGTGTGATGAAAAAACTGGACGAACTGACAACCGTTTCACAACGTTCTTCTGCTTCATATAGCCCCTTTATAGAAGAATTGCTTCGATATTTAGAAACCCATATGGCTGATTCAAATCTTACGTTAAAGTGGATTGCAGAGAATCATCTCTATATGAACGTTAATTATGTAAGTCGCTGTTTTGTCAACGAGACACATCAGAAATTTTCTACATATCTGATGAACCTCAGAATACAAAAAGCAAAAGAAATCTTATCTGAACAAAATCCGGATAAAATCCAGAACGTTGCGGAATTAGTAGGATGTGGAAATAATCCTTATTATTTTTCTAAGATTTTTAAAAAATGTACTGGTATGACACCTTCTGCTTATATACGAAAAATACAATGCGAACGTGAAATTAACTAATTTTATTTCTCCCATAAAAATAATCTGGCACAATAAATTTAATTATGCCAGATTATTTTCATCAATAAGGAGCTTACATCTCACTATCTCTTAGTCTTTCCACCACACTCTTTTCTGTCATCTTCTTATACTCCAGCACCGGAATCCCTATTCCAAATATTAACAGCACAGGAACTGACGCAAAAATCATCGCCAGTGTAAAGTTCCTTTTAAAATACCAGAAAAGCTCTTCAATCACAGGCATCAGCCCTTCATATACTCCAAGATTTAACAGAACCGCCAGGAGCACAGCAATACAGATCGTCAAAACTCCTTCCAGAATCAACATCTGCTTCATCTGCTTTCCTGTCATTCCAATACTTTGCAAAATTGCCATTTCCCGTTTTCTGGACAAAATGCTGGTTACCTCTCCGTTCATAAAATTTAAAATTCCCACCAGACCGATAATAAAACTGAGAGAACCTCCCACTACCCAGAAAACAGTCTGGAACTGATGATAATATCCTGCATATTTACCTTTTGATTCATAAGACATTTCCGGTTCTATTTGTTCTGTATAGGACTCCATGAAATTTTCTGCCTTTCTGGCTCCCTCCTCGGTAAAGTCAGCCATATAAATCATATCTTTCAAATAACTCCTCATGGATTCCGGTACATTCTTTTCTGTGATTGCAAATTTACTCAATCCGAACCCACGGCTTGTCATTATGCCTGGAATCGCAGCAGTGGCGATCACGGTGTATTCTTCCTCTTGTTTTGTGTTCATGGTTACTTCTGAACCGTTCTCTGACACTGTATAATCATCTGAAAAAATCTGTGTATAGTTCTCACCCGTATCAAAGATTTTCTCATCCATATCCACCTTTCCATAATCGTCATATCCAATTAACTGCACTACACTGCCCGGCTCATCCCAGTTCTCCAGACTGCCTTCCAGCACTTCCAGATGACTCCGAGTATACTCATCCAGTACATAGATTTCATTATCCATCTCTATGAAAGAATCCTCAGGCATATCTGTAATTTCCGGTGAAATCTCATCCTCTGACATGCGCTGAAATTTTTTCATCCAATACATCCATTTGTTCTTCAGTGTTTCCGCCACAGCATAGGTCTGAAGCATCCTGACATATCCCCCGTCTTCAAATCCTTCCTGGCTTGCAAGATTCTCTGCCAGATTCTTTGATACTTCATCCCAATTACCGTAATGAAAATAATCTGCATCTGCCACAAGGAAATCAGATACCACAAATTTTTTTAAAAATCCATCCATACTGAAGCCCTTAGTAAATCCATAAACTCCATTCAGCATCACGATACTTAGCGTCAGAGACAATATCACCAGTACGGTTTTTAATTTGTTCCGCATGAGATTTGCCCACGCCATTTTGAGGATCCTGTTTCCCTGTCTGTTCTTTTTCTTCTTCTTTCCTGTTTTACTATGCTCTGTATAACGCACTGCTTCTATAGGGGAGACTTTCGCTGCATGTCTTGCCGGAAGAAAACAGCTTATAAACACTGTCACCAGTGCAAAAAATCCTGCTCCGGCAAAAATCCATGGATTTGCCGTGTAATAAACTCTGCTGTTTTCCATATTTTTCATCATTAACGGGAGCAGTAGATTTCCGGCTCCATATCCCAAAAGTAAGCCTATGGGAATCCCTATCCCGGATAAAAGCAATGCCTGAAAGCGGACAATCCTTCTTATCTGACGCCCCGTAGTTCCAATGGTTTTCAGCAATCCATAAAACCTGATATCTCCTCCCACACTGATCTGAAATACATTATAGATAATCAAATATCCTGTCAAAAGCATGAGCACCAAAGCACCAATCACAGATGCCACGGACTGAATATCCATGTTTTCTGTTCTGGAAGAGGTATAGGCCCAGTTAATGCCCACAGCCAGCTCTGTTCCTCTCGTTTCGTTTCCCAGGGTATATCCATGATTTCCGGCAATCTGTTCTAGCTTATCTTTGATATTCTGACTGTCCGCAAAAACGATATCCAGATACCAGTCTCCTACTCCTTGCATGTCCTGTATTTCCTGAGGAACTTTTCCCATTTCCGAAACAACATAATCCTGATCCAGCCAGATCATATGAGCCGGAAGTGCCGGGTCTGCCTCCCAATATCCGCATAAGGTGAACGTATCCGTAACGGTTTCTTCTCCAAGTGGAAATGTCAGGGTTATCTTCTCTCCCAATTTTTCCGGTATTTTTAATGATTCAAGCAACATGGTATCCATGGCTATTTCTTTTTCTTTCTCAGGCATTTTCCCTTTTGTTGGAAGCGACCAGCAAAACCTGGCATAATTTTCTTCTGCATACCGCATTTCCGCCCATATTTTGTCAAAGGGGCTTTCCTTTGGCGTACTGAACAGAAACGTTGCACCGCTCTCTTTGATCAGGTCATCCTTTCGCAATGCCTCTGTCTGCTCTCTTGTAAGACGTTTAAATCCCCCATGAGAATATCCTCCCACCTGACGCATGGTCTGCTGCTGAGAAGTATAGTTCATAGTAAGGGCGATGGTAAATAATGCACTGAACATCATAGCCGTCAATGCAATGGCAACGGCTGCAACGATATTCCTTGTACGGTTGGCAAGGAATATTTTCCAGGATAACTGCCTGATGGTCTTTCTGTTTCTTACTTTCATTCCAATCACCTTCCTGTGTTCATGATCTTTCCGTCTTCAATCCTGATAATCTCATCTGCCATCTGCGCAATCTCCTCATTATGTGTGATCATCACAATGGTCTGTTCAAACTGCCGGCTTGTCACCTTCAACAAACCAATCACATCCAGACTGGTCTTGGAATCAAGATTTCCTGTGGGTTCGTCACACAGCAAAATCGCAGGTTTGGCAGCAAGTGCCCGTGCAATGGCAACTCGCTGCTGCTGTCCTCCTGACAGAGTGTTCGGTAAGTTTTGTATCTTGTCTTCCAATCCCAGTGTTTCTATAATCTGTTTGATATACTTTTTATCCGGTTTCCGTCCATCCAATTCAATGGGTAATACAATATTTTCATATACATTCAGCACAGGAACCAGATTATAATTCTGAAAAACAAACCCGATTTTCCGTCTGCGGAAAATCGTCAATGCCTCTTCCTTTAATCTGAAGATCTTCTCTCCATCCACAAAAACTTCTCCCGATGTCGGTCGGTCAAGACCTCCCAGCATATGCAGCAAAGTACTCTTGCCGGAACCTGATGTTCCCACAATTGCCGTAAATGTTCCAGCCTCAACTGACAGGTTTACACCGTCAAGAGCCCGCACCATGGTCTCTCCTGAACCATAATATTTCTTTAAATCCCTGGTTTCTAAAACTGCCATATCGCTCTCCCCTTTCATAGTCACAAAACATTCTTGATTTGTTGTTTTTATGTCAAAAAAATAGTGCATGCAGATTTTTCTTTCTACATACACTATAGCACACACTTCTTTCCTGGTACTTTCCAAAATCTAACAGTTTTGACAGATTTTCATTTTCCCTATTTTCTCGGCAAAAACACGGAGAACGTGGTTCCTTCTCCAATCCTGCTCTTTACTTTGATGTAACCACCTTCCCCGTTTAAGATCTGGTTTGCCAGATACAGACCGATTCCCAGCCCTTCTTTATTTCTGGCATTCTCACCACGATAAAACCGACCGAATATTTTTGCCTGCTCATCTTCGGCAATTCCTGCCCCATGGTCTGTCACATCGATCCTTAAAAACATTTCATAAGAAATCGTATGAATTTCAATACAGTCTTCTTCTACCGTATATTTCACTGCATTATCTAATATATTATATAACGCCTCCTGCGTCCAATGTTCATCAAAAACTGCCCAGCCCTCTGACTGTTCCACAACGATCCGTTTTCTCTTTGTTTTCATCTCTGTCTGAGCCACTGCATTTTGGATCATCTGACTTACCGGCTGTTCTGTGGGATGCAGCTTAATAATTCCGTTTTCCAGACGGGAGGTCTGTACCAATGCACCGATCAAAAACTGTAATTTTTCAGCCTGTGCACGTACCTGTTCTGCACAGGTTATTGCATCCTCCGGCAACTCTTTTTCCAACAGCAATTCTGTATACAGAGAAACATTGGAAAGAGGTGTTTTCGTCTGATGGGAAATATCTGAAATCAGCGTGCTGATTTTTTCCTGGTGCTGATTCATCTTCTTGACCGCACTTTCTGTTCTGCTCAAATATTGCACCATCTGGGTCTCTAACGCAGATAGATACGTCTCGTCATAGTTTTTCTGTGAAAACGTTCCTTCCAATGCAGCTTCCAGCATTTCACGAAGCCGTTCCATAGTCCTTTGTTCCCGCATCCTGCACACAAGAAGTAAAACAAGAAGTATAAATGAACCTATGAGACTTCCAATTGTAATGATAAGTAACTTAGACATTCCACATATACCCGATTCCATACACATTTTTGATATATTCCGGTTCCGAAGGATTCGTTTCTATTTTTTCACGAAGTCTTTTTACCGCAACCGGAAGGGCATTGGCATCTACAAATTCCCCGTTATCCGTCCAGATCGCATCTAAAAGCCGTTCTTTTGATACTGCTTTTCCGCAGTTGCATACCAGTATCCGAAGCAATTTCTGTTCTGTACGGCTGAGGATAATTTCCTCTCCATCCCTGAAATACTCCATCTCTTCAAAAGAAAACCGGAATGGTCCCAAATCCACCCTGGAGATTGTCTGGGCTTCCGTAACGATATTCCGCAGCCTGGCATTCACTCTTGCCCTTAGAACCATAAGGCTGAAGGGTTTTGTGATATAATCGTCAGCACCGCTTTCCAGCCCTGTCACAATATCCACTTCCATATCATTTGCAGTCAGAATAATAACGGGCAGTTTTGAATATTTCCGAAGTTTTTTTAATAGTTCAAGACCATTTCCGTCCGGCAGATTCAAATCAAGAATCACAAGATCAATGTCTCCGACAACTCCATTTATTCCATTCTCCCGAAATAATATCTGATCCGCCTGTTTTAAATCCTCCGCCTGAACAAGGTCATGCTCCTTATCCTGAAGTGCAAGACAGATTCCGTCACTCAACGCCCTGTCATCCTCGACAATTAAAATACGAAACATGTTTGGCTATGTCCTTTCTAATATCATGGTATTACTCTCTTAACTCTTCTACAATCCATTTCTGTATATATCATTTATCACAGTCTGAGCATGCTCAAGTTCTTTTTTCTTTATAATTTCCTCTCTGTCACTTAGAATTGCTATCATTTCATCGATTACGTCTTCTATCCTGGGCTCACTGTAACGATATAAATAGCCTAACATTCTGGTCGCCGTATAATCTGTATTCATGTTCTTATAAGCTATTTCTGCACAAAGCTCCTTAGGATATCCCTTACTGAGCAGCACTTGATATAGCTGCTCTGTTATTTCTGAAGCCATAACAACCTCTCCATCCTCACTTTTTTATTCTAAAAATTTAATGTGCACCACATTTCATGCCATACTTCTCCGCCCCAGGCAGATTCTGATTTTCCACGGTCTGTAAAGCCGAATTTCTCGTACATGCTGACTTTACCCGGAACGCAGGTCAGTATTGCCTGCTTTTTTCCCAACTCCTGCTGCCTACGAAGAAACTCCCTCATCATTTTCCTTGCGATTCCCTGCCTGCGATACTCCGGAAGTACGGCTACACTGCAAATCATAACATTTTCTCCATCTGGATCATGAAGGCTGGTATCTGTAAACAATTCATCCCTCAAAGAGCTTTCATTGGTACAAAGACCGTTTACAAAGCCAACCATCTTACCGGTTTCTCTGTCAATCGCAGTCAGAAAGGCATCTGATGCCCGGGCAATCCTCTCTTTCATAATGGGAAGCGTGCAAGCCTCGCTTGGCGGAAAACAAACTGCTTCAACCGCTGTGGCTTCTTCTGCATCATTTAGAGAAACCTGTCGCAGTTCATAATGCTTATTAACTTCTTTTTCTTGTTTCTTTACTTTTGTCTGCATCGTTTTATGCTCCTTAATCATTGTCTTTTGAAGATTGACACATGTCTCTTTGTAAATCTTTCATTGTTAATTCGATTATATTCTTTCACACTATTACCCCTTAAATATATAATACCCTCAAAATAAGGGATTGCAAACAATTTTTTTCCTGCAACATATTTGGCGTAAATCTGTCGATCATCAGAACAATAAATCATTCGTTCCAATCTCTGCTGAACAGTTAATGGCTTCAAAAAATCATCCAATAATCTCCAACGAAGTTTTGATGCTTGAATTGCATGTGTTATTGCTTTAAACATATTTTCCGTTGTGCCACCGGCCACGTCACTTCCAAGTCCAACTTTTAAACCTTGTTCCAGATATGCTCTGACAGATGCAACTCCATGTACTGCTTGTTTTGCTTTCATATTTCTTTCTCCTTTCATTCCTAAATCAGAGGTAACAACAGGTGCGAACCTAAATATTTGCAATACTGTTAAAATATCAAAAAAGCGCCCCCACAATTTGCATTTTTGCAAACCATCGAACGCTTTGGTAGCCCGTCTATAAGAGGATTTGAACCTCCGCCCACCCCTCCGCTTAGGAGCAAGGCATATCGTACCTTGCTCCTAGTTTATCGCTGTCTTATGAAGTTCTTGAAAAGCCTTGATCTACGGGATTCTTTAGCTATCGTGGGCACCTGAGTTGAGCGATGGGGTGCGTATTTGTCAGTGGATTCGCTGCATTGCTATTTCTTGGGGATTTATCAGCCGGCTCTCAGAAGGACTGCTCCGGTGGTCAAAACTTTCCCCCGTCCCGCAACTTCACCTGGTATTGGTAGGATACCTATATCATGCCTTACCATATCATGCAACAATGTACATAGAAGAGTTTCGATTTTTAATGGTCGCCAACTTGGCTACCATTAGCCAGAGCATGGTTTTATGCAAAGAAAACTGCAAGTCTGGGCGAATTGGCGAAGGGGTGGACTTATCTTTTCAGCCTTTTGCAATCTCTACATTTTTACCTGCAAAGGCAATGCCATATTTCACAATTTCCTTGATTCCACGGTCCTTCATATCTGTATCATAGTGCTTATCCTCAATCTGCTTCAGAGCCTCAGCGGCAGATGCAGATAAACCTGCATCATCCTTTGTCGCTTTGAATTCCATGATAACGCCTGGCAAAGAATGTACCTTAGGCTCCAACACAAGATCGAATCTTCCCTCTCCGGATTCCCTGTTTGATCTGATGTAATATCTTGAGGACATACCTGCTGCCAGTCCCAACATCATGCCATGGTAAAATGTCTCCGTTCCACTCCGGTCGGCGCAAAGCCAAGGTCCCCCGGACCTTGTGCGCCCTTCTGCCGCTCCATCAAAACAACTGATGCAGGTGATCATATATTTCCGGAGGAATTCCTGAAGTTTCTTCCCATCATTCAGATACAGTGCTTTTTCAAGTCCAGCCATGACATTGCCATCTACTGTCCCCCTGAGCCAGGATAAAATCTCTGTATTGTAAACTCTGCGAATCTCCTTATTCGGTAACGCCAGCTCCATAAATGTCCCAAATTCTGTTTCAACTGCATCGCTTACAGGTTTTAAATATCCTGCAAGTAATAAGAAACTGAAGATGGTATCTGTTCCATCCGTTATCCTCGGATAGATGACATCCATATTTAACGATGCCTGAACGGTCTGCCCCTGCAACAGTGCAAAAAGGTTTTCTGCAATATCCGGTGTAAGAGATATCATGATCTCCCGGATGATCTCATTATCACTGGTATTGGTCCAATATGGTTTCGCCTGACAGTTATTATAGAAATAATTAGCAACAGACCAGGGATTATAGATTTCTGTACTTCCGAAACGATATCCATCGTACCACTCGCGAAGTTCTTCCAGTTTTGCCTCCTGTCCGTAGTATGCTGCCATGGTGTTCACTTCATCCACGGTAAATCCAAAGTATTTGCTGTATTTCTCATCAAGTACAGAATTTACGATTGGATTATTAAGTCCACTAAACAGGTTCTCCTTTGACACACGCAGAATACCGGTAAGAACGCCAAAAGCAAGAGAAGAGTTATCCTTAAGACCACCGGACATAAAATTACGCATAAATGTAATCACTTCATTATAGAAACTTCTGGAATGTCCCTGTTGGATCGGAGTGTCATACTCGTCAATGAGAATGACTACCTTAGACTGGTGATGTTTTTCCAGCATGCGTCCCAGATTCAGGAGTGATCTGGTATACTCCACATCACTCAGCTCATCCGTCTGCATTCTGGACAAATAATCCTGTTCCACCGGATTAAGGCTGTCGCTTGTAAAAAGCTCATCGTGCCGCATAAATTCATCACGAATCACATTTTTAATTGCCGCATAAGTACTGGCCCAATCCGAAAACTTTGCATCTTTGAAAGTGATGGAAATCACCGGAAATGCACCTTGCATCTTCTGATATTTTTCACCGCATGCCCAAATCTGTTTATCTTTAAAGTAAATAGATGTATCCTCTTTCGTTTTTTCAAAAAAGGTTTTAAGCATATCAAGAGCAAGTGTTTTGCCGAATCTTCGTGGTCTGGTAAACAGAATGACCGGAACCTGATCATCAATCAAATCACGAATCAGAAGCGTTTTATCTACATAATAACTGTTCTTTACTACATCCATGTAAGATGTATTCCCGACTGCACAAGAAAGGATCCCTCCATTTCCTTCTTTAGGTTTTTCGGTACCCAGGTATGCATATACCGTCTCTTCCTGAACCATCCAATTGCGACCTTTTCTTAAAGCACCTTCCAGTTTTCCTGCATTGCATAATCCAACTACTCTTCTGGTTGATAAGCCCATGATCCCGGCGGCTTCTTTTGTTGAAATATATCTGATATCGGTCATATCATCGCCCCTTTCGGAAATATCATAACATATATCAGAAATTTCAGCAATGTATTTCCGTTAAATTTCCGCTATTTCCCTTCTGCGTTTCTGAGTGAATGTCCGGTTCCTTGCATTTGTTATACCCATTATACCCACTCATTTTTAATATGTGTGGGTATAATGGGTATAATGAAAAGAGCCTCCGAAGAGACTCATATTTATTGGTCGCCATCTTGGCTACCATTTCGACGCAAATGAAAAGAGAGTGCTTTTCCCTTTATTTACTCTCCAGTGACTTGGCCAAAGTAGATAAAAGTGCTGCCATCTCCGGATTGGAAAGGACTTTCGCCAGGAGCTCTGCATCCACATTTGTCGGAAGTTCTACTGTCTTTCCGGCCACGTTGGCATGCATGCTCGGATCCAGATTCTTCTTCTCGTAAAAGGCCTGCTCAAAGAGTTCCGCATTTTTTCTGCGATCATCATCAATGATATGAGAGTATACATCGGTGACCATATTGATCTGGGAATGACCGGAGTCGCCCTGTACCGCCTTGATGTCACCGCCATTTAACTTCAGCTTGTAGGTAACACTGGTATGACGAAGGCTATGGAATACTACCGGAGGAAGATCATGTTCCCTGATCAGGTCATTTAAAGCCTTACGAATAGAAGAAGTACCAATCGGAAGCCCAAAAGGTGTTGCCATCACCAGATTATAATCCATGTACTCATCTCCCAGAGTTTCCTTGATCTTATCCTGTCCCTTCTTCCATTCCACAAGCATCTCTGCCACAGATTTTGGGAGAAAAACTTTACGGATACTGCTCTCTGTCTTTGGTAATTTCAACACACGAACGGTCTTGTTTTTCTTACTCTCCTCCGGAAATACCAGAATCACATCTTTTCCTCGAAGTTCCTGAATGGCTGCTTTGTCTACTCGCTGCACTTCCTTATCAACATAAATAAAAGCTCGGCCCTCCGCAATGGCTTCCTCTGATATATCCACACAGTCCCAGGTAAGTCCAAGCATCTCTCCCATACGAAGGGAACATGAAAATGCCAGATTAAGAGCCAGCTTCAGATGATCATCCTCACAGACTTCCAGTGCATGCATCAAAGTCTCTGCCGTCCAGATTTCACGTTTTGCGCTCTTATACTTTGGAACTGTTGCATAGATCACCGGATTCTTTGCCATCAGCTCCCATTTTACTGCCTGTTGAAAACAATTACGAAGAAGTTTGTGAATATCCCGGATCGTTGCCGGAGTTACATACTCTGACTGACGCTTTCCGGTTGCCGGATTGATCACCGCCGGAGTTCGGAGAAGTCTCTGGTAATATTTTTCGATAAATCTGGTATTAACATTCTCCAGCTTATCTCCGCCAATAATCGGGTTGATATAGTTATTGATCATACTCACATTAGAAGAGTATGTAGACAGAGCCCAGGCCTCTTTCCCATACAAATTAACATACTCCTCCAGCAGCTCCTTCACTGTCTTACAATGAGGCACGATCATTTGTCCGATATCCGCACGATACTCGATTTCCTTCTTGCGCTTCTTTGCTTCTGACATGGTCTTATAGATTTCCCATTTCTGTCTGCGCTTACCGTTCTTATCCTTATAACTATATACGACACAAAATCTGCCTCTTCTCTCAACAATTGATGCCATACTGATCCTCCTTCTTTCTGCTCTGCAGCCAATTTTCAAACGCCTGTCTTGGAATACGAACCGTCTTGCTGCTTTGAACTGCTTCTATTTTTCCTTTTTTAATCCACTTATGTACGGTTGCCGGATTTATTCCTGCCAGAAGCGCAGCTTCCTTTACCGTCAGATACGCATTATTTCCGATATTTTTGGTATGGCCATCACGATCCTGAACCGCTCTTCTATATGTTTCAATACTGCGATTATCTTCTTCCTTCACCGTTTCCGGTGCCTGCTCCGATACGATATGATATCGATCCTGACTGGCATACCACTCATAAAAACTTTTCTTGGTCACTCGTCTTCGACCATCAAACTCAATGGTTTTCAGAATATCCGAGCAAGCAATAATGTTATAAACTACGCTTCTTGAAACACCCAACATTCTGGCCATTTCCGGCATTCGCATAGAACCTTCCACAATGTCACGAACCTTCTCACGATCCTCGGCATTGCGGAACCGATTCTGATTCCTGTACCACTCATCAAATGCTTCTTTACAAAACATTCCTCGTAAACATATTGAGCTAATCCTACCGCTTCTCGGAATAATTCTGCAATGACAGCCTTCATATTATTTCCGAATTCCTCTATTTTTTCCGGATGATCTGGCTTAATTAAAACAGCGTTAAAATCACTTTCACTACTGGAATCATCGCTTAAAACTTTATACTGTTCATAAACAAACTGCTGTTCCTTCTCAGGAAGTTTTGTATATTCCCAAATCATACGAACAACATTTCCATCCAGTTCTTCCGGAATTGGCGGCAACTGAATATATTTTTCTTTTCTCATCTACTCAACCTCCGATAATAAATCTTCCTACACCGTCTCTTGCTTCTGTTACAAGTGCCAGGATAAATGCTCCTGCAGCCAATACTCCTACCAGCATGAATTCAGCAACTCCCAAAAGGATATAGTTCATGAACTGGGTGCGGTACCAGATGAAGGTACACACAAGCATTGCTCCAAGAAGCAGACCCACAAGTCCCTTTGCTACGCAGTAGAGATGAACTACTGCGCTGACACATACTCCAATAAAAGCAAGGATAAGCCATACCGGAATAAGTAAAATTCTTCCAATGAGTTTTAAGATAAATAAAATCACTCTCATAACTTCTCCTTTCAGCCAGCAAACTGTGGCATATCTGCATTTACTTCAGCTCTGTAGTACCCCTCCATGGTCGCCGGTGCATTAAACAGAGTTGCCAGTAAATACTTCTTGATGTTTTTAACTCTCGTCGTGTTCTTCTTCATGCAGCTGATCACATAATCGATATGCATGTAATTCAACTTCAGGAATTTACTCTTTACCAGAGCGGCCGGATATTTTTCACTGGCAATCAGAATTGTCTCGTTCTGACTTACCACTATTTCCAGAATCAGTTCAAAGATTCCCTGTACCAGTTCTTCATCAAACTTATTTTCCTGAAGCAATGCATCGTACTCGATGTTGTCCTTGATGATTTTCTCATAAGCTTTGATGATATCTGCCTGATCCGGATCGCATCGCATCTCATCGGCATCCGCAGATAAGATATGATTCGATTTAATATCACTCTGGTAAATATGTTTTGTATTAGTCTTATTATTTAGAGATGCTGATTCCTGCACTTCCAGAGGTGTCGATTTGATAACCTCTGAGGTGCCGGAACCGCTACCTCTTGAGGTGCATTTTATAGCATCAGAGGTGCGAAAATCCGTACTTCTGGAAAGTATCTGTTTTCCTTCAGAAGTTCCGCTTTCGACACTTCCGGAATAATCTTTTTGAATCAGAAAACTCTTTACATAGATGATACTTGGTAGGCTGAATCCTCTCTTTTTCTTTTGAACCAATCCAAATGTTTCTAATTCAGCCAGATAATCCATAGCTTTTCTTTTTGAAAAACCCAGATCCGATTGGATCTCTGATATCTGATAAATGATGTACACCCTGTTTTCTTCATCGAACCAGTCATTCTTCATGGATAAGGACATGCGGTCCAGAAGTACCGAATACAGCATCTTGGACTGCAGTGTTAATGAGGAAAATGTTTCTTCCGTCAGCAGCATCCTTGGTATCCGTATGAAACTGAATTGGTCCGCCTGGGATCCATAGTAATAATCAAATTCCATATTACTCAGACTCCTTTCCCTGACTCCATTGCTCCAGAAGATCCACAATGACACTTCTCATATCTTCTTCCGTATAATCAGCCGGAAAATACTTTCTCAGTTTCTTCTCTGAAATGAGATTCTTCGTGCTTGGAATTCTGCCTGGCTGGCTGTCATTAAGGATAGCGATTAGCTTACCTTCTGTCATGATTCCGGTCTTGCACGCTTCTCTCAGTAATGCAATCTGCTTCGGTTTCACAAGGCCATTGTCTCTGATGTACTCAAACAGCCACTTCTGGATTTCTTTATCTAAATGAGAGATATCAACCCCAATAGTGAAGCTTATTCTTTTTTTATCTACATACTCTAACAACTCAGGAATCAACTCTGTTAATCTAATAAATCGTTGAATTTGAGCTCTACTTTCTCCTGCCTCCTGAGCCAGTTTCTCGTCTGCCCTTAACTTCGTCTCATTTTGAGACGAAGTTAAATCACTACGCTTCCCTTGATTCTTAATTGCCTCCATCTTCATTTTGTAAGCAAAGGCTTTTTCACTTGGTAGTAACTCTTCCCTCTGGATATTCGCATCCACCATCGCGATTACTGCTTCATCATCTGTCATCTCTCTGATAATAGAAGGGATTGCAGTAAGTCCTGCCAGCTGTGCAGCATGCAGTCTTCTATGACCGGAGATCATTTCATATGTATCCATACCTGTTGGCCGGATCAGAACCGGTGATAATACCCCATTTATCTTTATACTTTCCACCAGTTCCTGCATCTTCTCATCATCAACAACTTTGAAGGGATGACCCTTAAATCCAGAAATCTTATAAATTTCGATATCCATAGCTGCTTCTTCATTTACTACACCAAGCAGTTCCTCTACACTCTTGAAATTTAATCTCTCGCTCATCTTACTTGCCATCGTTCAACACCTCCTGCGTCAATTCTTTATAAGCAGTAGCTACCTTACAGTTTACACAGTGCCCATAGATGCTGATTCCTTCCGCACTGGCTTCTGCAGCCTTTACCGATATCGGAATTACACTTTCAAAGATTAGAATGTTGGTTCCATAGGTTTCACTAACTTTAGTAGAAACATCCTTCGCATAATTGGTTCTGTAATCTACCATGGTAAGAAGGATTCCTTCAATAATCAGTCGTCTGTTCAATCGCCTCTTTACCATGGAGATAGTTTTGATCAGCCGCTGAAGACCCTTGACCGGCAGGTATGCAGCCTGGACCGGAATTAATACAGAATCCGAAGCAACCAACGCATTGATTGTCATGGTTCCAAGGGAGGGCATGCAGTCAATAATGATATAGTCGTATTGCTCTCTCTGTATTTCGATGTATTCCCGCATGATCATCTCTCTGCTCATCACATTGGCCAGAGTCAGTTCCATAACGGACAATTCAATATTACCTGGAAGCAGATCCACACCTTCCTCGTGGTGATAAATACCTTCTTCCGGATCGATATTCTTCTCATTTACGATATTCATAAGAATCGTTGCCAGTGTTGTCTTAATCTCATCCGGCTCCCCGATACCAAGACTGGCACTTAAAGAACCCTGCGGATCCGCATCAATCAGGAGCACTTTCTTACCTTCCTTTGCTAATCCAATGCCTAAATTTACTGCTGTGGTAGTCTTGCCGACTCCACCTTTCTGGTTTGCAATAGAAATAACCTTACACATTTTTCTTTTCCTCCTTCTTTCTCTGGCGTTCTTTGCGTTTGTAATCTTTCTCTAAAAGTGCGATAATCTCTTCCTTCATTTGCTCGGCACTGTAATACCGTGGGAAGTACTTATACATCTGAGAGTTCTTGAAGATAACTCTGCTCATATCTGACTTCTTGATTTCACTCAGGATCTCGTTGATTTTCTGCTGGGTCAGCTTCTTTTCCTGGCTCAAAGCCTTAATCCGCTTAGCCTGAGATACGGAAGGAGCTGCCTGCGCGTAATCCATACCATTCAGTACCCATTTCTGCTCGACTTCAGATAAAAAGGAGAGTTCCACCGCCGGATTAAAGGAGATTTTTCCCTCATCCAGCATATCCAGTAACTCAGGAACCAGTAATGTCAGACGAATATACCTGAATACCTGCCTTGGACTTTCTCCTGTTTCCTTTCCTATCAGCTGAATTGTCTTGGTTCCTTTGATGGATTCCAGCTGTCCTTCCTGAGTTCTTCTTCGTTTTCCTGTCTTACGTTTCATTGCTTCATTTTTCATGTAGTAAGCAAAGGCCTTCTCACTGAACAGGATCTTATCCCGGTGAAGATTGGAGTCCACCATGGAGATAATTGAATCATCCTCCTTCATGTATCGAATGATCACCGGTACCTGGGTATATCCAAGTTTCTCTGCACAATACTTTCTTCGATGTCCGGAAACGATCTGATATACTCCTTCTCTTGTCGGCATCACGATCAACGGATTCATAATTCCATATCGCTCAATACTTTCCATAAGCTGTGCCATGGCCTCATCTTCTTTGACTTTAAATGGATGATTTTTAAATGGCCTTAATCTCTCCAGTCCGATTTCTACGACCTTCTCACTCTCAGTATGAAACAGTTGCTTTTCTTCGTGCGGATTGCTGTTCGCATTCTTTTTGCAATTCATTAGAATTCCCTCCTTTTTTGGCTATTTAAATGCAAAGAAAAATGCCCATTCACGAGACCATTTACAGATCTGTGAATGAGCATTGTCATTCGATAACTTATATAGAGTTGTCATTCAATGAATTTTTGCTAAGAAAGTACTGATTTTAACAATACTTAACGCTAACCATACTGGCGAAAACAGCATCGTCGCCATAATTCCTTAGAAGAATTCATTTTCATGTTTTGGAAATAGGTACTTTTTTGTTGGGAAAATTTCTTTGCCCAGGTTCCTATTTCGTTTGCAATTCCGAGGGTAAAACGGAGCGTTTTTACACCGTTACAAAGACAAATCGGAATGATTTCGCAATTTCTGCTAATCATTCCGATGTCCACCGTCGACAAGAGGATTTGAACCTCCGACCCTTCGCTTAGGAGAGCTCTGTGGTTCTGTTAATCCCTGTCAAGAACTGATATGTTTAGCCCTTTATTATCAAGGACTTTTTTCACTTTCAAACCAAATTCTGGTAATCTGAATATCCTTTCTGTTAAGTCCAGATAAGCCCTGAAAATTAGCAGATTCTTTGCAACTGCTAACATCCGGGGAAAGCTCTGTTGTTACTAACAGATATCATGTTCCGGCTACCATCCCCTTACAAGCAGGAATGATAAACATATTCAATTGACCAGATTTCTATTATTACTATACAACGTTATTGTCGATTTGTCTATGGGGGTCGACTACAGGATTGTGCAATTTTACACTAATCCCATATAACTAATTTCATCATTTTTTTCACAGCAGTTATCACTTTTGAAGATACATAAACACTCGATATTTTTTTCTTAGAATATGACCAGACCGGATCACCTTTGGTCATGTCTATTAGCAAAGCTGTAAAGAATCTTTCCCAACTTGCATATTTTTTGCTGTCTATGTAATTCTCCGGTTCCTGCAGAATCTCTGTAACATTTGCATTTGGAATAGTATTGGACGAAAGCAATAACCATTCAAATGATTCTGGTGCATAAAGCACAACATTACCAACTGTGTTCAAATATTCATATACCTCTTTCATTTCAGAACCAAATGCTGCTCCATCCACTATAATCAAACGTGTACCTTGCGTTTTTTCACTGTCCTGCAAGCATTTGATGATATTAGATTTCCCATTTGCAGAAATACAATTGACATTTTTCTGTTCGGACAATTTTGCGAAAAAATCATATCCGGAATTTGAGTCCTCGGTAATTACTAATTCAGGCTCTATAGAACTCTGCGCTGAAATCTCACCATAAAGGTGATACATTTCATTATATTTCTGCTTTGCTTCATGATATTTCCCAGATTCGCGGAATCCGTAGATTTCCTGTACACTATATGGGAGCATAGGCATTTTTTCCCGCGTTGCAAGAACAAAATAATTGTCTGACTCAAGCGCAAGCTTTGCAAACTCTTTTGAAGTGACAAATCTATTTCCTTCATCAATAAAAATAATACTGTTTGTTATTCTTTTTAGCTGCATTTCCCAGTCTTCATTATCGAGTGTTCGGCATTCACGGTCACAGGAAACCATTACGCCACTTTCAGAACCATACCTTCTATAATCACGAATGTAATCAATTAACACCGTTTTCCCAGAAGCACTATCTCCTGTTAAAATCGTGATATTTCTTGTCAGGGTAAAATCATATTTTACTCTTTTCGCTTCTATAATTACTCTATGTGAACCTTTCATATCCGCTACCCCTATTGCATCTCATTCAAGTATTTACTTGCAAATGGAATTAATTCCCGCATAGTATGAACGAATTCTCCCCCATTTTTTATCTGGATATCAAATTTAGTATCTTTTCCAAAACTCATCATATGGCGTAAATTGATTGTAAGATCCTGCTGTTTACCAATCTCCAGTATCCATTTTGCGCAATTATCTCCACAGGTAGACGCATTAAATATTTTGTCCGGTTCGTTTAACATCAATAATAATGTTTTCACTCCACCCGATAAACGTTCCGGTGGAATTTGTCCAAGAACCGGACTGTTAATACATTCCCCACTCAAAACTTCGGAATGATCAACATCCATAATCATTTTTTTAGCAAGATCTGTTTCAAGCCATTCAGGTTCATATGTGTTTTTAAAATAAACGCTTGTATTATAAATGCTGTTCGAAGTATCGCCATAAATTATTGTAAGCATTCCGTCTCTCCATTCTTCTTAATACCTTTTCAAATATTCTTTACATATCTTCTTACATCTGATAATTCAGTATATCATATCTAAAAAAAAAAATCACTCCAGGATAAAAAGATTACGGTTTTATTCAATGGATTTCCAATATCCATTATAGCCATACTCATTTTACTATTCTTCCGGATCAGATTTACAATCTGAGTATTTGATCCATCTTAGGTGACATCTGAGGGACATCTCGAGGGACAATAAAATGATCTTTTGATATAATATCTACCTCGTATTCCCGGCTCTTCGTTTTCTGTCAAATTCAATCCACTCATCTAAAGTAAGCGGCGTATAATCTGAATACATACAGAAACAATTAATCCTGTTACAAGGAATCTGTTTTTCATCTACACGATGTATCTCACCTTTTAATACTTAGGAAGAATCAGACGCCTTTCCACAACTTCGGCGACTACCTGCAAAGTATTTTGAAAACCTGTTTTCTGTAAAATATTTTTAATATGATACTTAACTGTATTTAGAGAAATATCAAGTTCTACCGCTATGTCTTCATATTTTCTGCCCTTGGTAAGTTCTCTAATAATCTGAAATTCACGATTTGTAAATTCACGATTGTCTGCACAGCCGATTCGTATGATTGGCGTATTTTCAGGATATACTTTTTCACCATTTAGAACGCGATCGCAAATTTCTATGAGAGAATTATCCTCATATTCTTTATACCAAAATCCGTCGCAACCATATTTTTTTGCTTTTTGAATGAAAGAGTGCTCCGGCATAGATGTCATAATAATAATTTTGATTTTTGAATTATATTGCTTGATTTTCGCTGCCGCTTTCAAACCCGATTCATCATCGGCAGTACATACATCCATAAGAATAAGATCAACTTTACCTCGCAAACATGCAATCTCCGCATTCGCAGCATTTTCTATGGAAGCATATAGTGCATATTGTTCTGACCGAGCAATCTGATTCTCTATAACTTTACGGAATATCTGAGAATCTTCCACAATTAAGACTTGAATCATTTATTTTCTCCTTTCTGTGGTTTGATAACATCTGTTGGAACATCTACAACAAGTGTAACTCCCGGATTGTATAGAATTTTAAGTATAGCTCCTTCTTGCTCTAAACGTCTCCTTAATCCACTAAGACCATTTCCCTCTTTGATTTCAGAATTCACAGCAGCTCCATTACTAGATATTTCTATATGATAACCAGATACGGATTTATCTATCTGCACCGTAAGTTCCGTAGCATCTGCATGACGTACTGCATTTGTCAAAGCTTCACGCACAGATGCATAAACCAGCCTAAGTGCCAATCGTTCAGCAGGCTGGTCTCCAATAAAATTCACCTTACATCCTATAAGTTCAGCAACTTGTAAGAGTTCAGATTGAAGCGCCGCGTCTGGAACAGACCATATCATAGGAATATTCGAAAAATTGCGGATTGTGTTACTCCAGTTTTCTCTAAGCTCTTCTACGTTTTCAGGCAAATTTTGTTCACTAATTGCTTTTTGGGTCGCAAGCAGGCAATTTCCAAACTCGTCATGAATACGCATTTTAATCGCTAAAATTTCTTTGTTCTGATTAATCTGTACTATATTATCTAATAAAGATTTTTGACGTTCCTGCATTTCATGCAGACGTACATTATTTTCATGCAGTTCTTCACTTAATTGGTAAAGCCTGGTAATCTCTGCCGCTTCTATCTGAACAGTATTTTTATCAATAAGCTGCCATTCAAAACGCCAAACACTTTTGTCTGCAAATTGAAAAAATATACGGCGATGATCATTGTCTGTCGTTTCATCCAAAGATTGTGTGAACCACGGCTTATTTAATCTCTTACTTGTAGGCGAATCTGTGCACTGTTCCAATTTCTCCCATATGACTTTTGCATTCAAAATCGTATGACCGAGGAGTTCGTTCACAAGTTCATTCATTTTCTCATTCACGAGAATCACCCGTCCGTCTAATGTTGCAAAACAAATTCCTCCGGGATAAGAATCAATTGCCTGCTTAATCATTTTAACCGTTTGCTTTTTCATAATCACAGCATTACTCCTTCTTCTCAAAATAAACGTCGTCACTTACACAGATAGAAATTGCCGATAATCGAAAATCAGATTCTTCTAATATTTCTTCTAACCTCTTCATAGCGTACAAAATACATTGCGGCTCCAATTGCTTTGTCGGACAAAAGATAAGTCTTACATCTAGGCCGATATTTCTCATACATTTTGCCATGTCTTCCAAACTAATTCGTAAGTCATTGTTTGGAATCATCTGATTCTCCTGATAAGTAAGCTGCAAATTGCAAAACCGCTTAATATATGTCCCTATCAAACTAATTTTATCCCATTTTCCCGGGTGTTCTTCCTCTGGCAACAATTTTTCTAATAAGCAAAGCTGTTTGGACAATTCAGTGGTAAGCTGATCATAGATATCATTTCTAACCTGAATGTTTGCTTCATTAGATTTAATGCGAATTTCCTGAGCCAACAGATCTTGTTTTTGTTCTAGTTCTATATTTAAATTCTGTAACTTACGAAAAACCTGATTTATTTCAGACAAATCATTCTGCCAAATCATGTAGCCATTTGAAATATTATGAATATTCATTTCTATATCCTCACTGGTAAGGATGCGTTTCTTCCGTTTTAAAATTTCCAACACTTGCGGTGTAATATTGGATGCATTTTCAGAAATAACAATCGGCGTACCATCCGACGAAAGAATCTGCATTGCCACTGTTGATTTTCGAAACACCTTACCATAACAAGTATTCACCGGTATAAGCCCAATGAATATGTATAAATTCCAACATAAGACTGCTATAAAAATAAGTCCGGCTGATAATTCGACGATTTCAAACCGTATTACGTAAGCAGTCGCTGCATACGGAATACTAAACACAAGAAGTAATATTGGTTCATAAAACGGAATCAGCTTTTTATAGAGCGGGTCCGTTTTAATTGCTTCGTTACGTTTATAGATTACATACACTTGATAACAAACTATCCCCAATCCCCATAAATATGTAAGATATGTTCCGATGTATGGATGAAAATATAGGTTCGGCTGCGGTTCTTCCGGTACTACATAAAATAAAAAATGGTGGTATTCGTTTGTCAGAGCCATCGCAATCAAACCAAAAGCAGGAATCAACAACATATACCATTTCCTGTTAATACGATAATCCTCAGATTTGCCAAGATAAAATGCACCATACAAGCCAAACAAAGGCCCCAGTACCACTAATATATGAATGAAGTATCCAGTAAAACGCATTAGCTGAACGTCTACATAGAGAAATGCATCCTGTACAAAGCGAACAGTGATATAAAAGATACAGACAATATTTTGTGCAGTAAGATGGAAACTCATCATCTTCTGTGTAATCTTTGTGCTGATAAAATACTGCCAGTTCAAAAGAAGAAATATATATACTGCATAAACAATATATGGTCGTACAAAATCTCCCTGTAAATATCTTATACTAAGCTGACGATATGCAGAAACCGCTAACAATAATATAGTGGCACCTATTAAATTTAAAATTCTACAGTTCTGTTCATTCATAAACTCCCTCCAGATATAAAAAGTTCTCCGTTCATTATAGCATTTTTATTTATAATGATGACTCTCCTTTGGGAAATAGATTGAAATGCTAGTATTCCATCATCATGCTACAACTTATGCAAATTACAGTTTCTCCTGTTTAGAACTGTCTATTTCCCGTGCTGGAACTAAAACTGCCACTTCTGCAGACCGTAATACTTTTCCCACAGTTCGATATCCTTTACGAATAACCTTTTCAATCTCCATTTTATCGACTCCATTTTTTTCTTCCACACGCACAATTTTAATTACAGAAGGATCAAATTCTTTTCTCGTATCTATTTCTTCTACTCCTCTTCGGTGGAGAATATCATATATCTCATCATGCACAGAACAGGAAAATTCATCTTCTGAACTTTCCAGACGATCTAACACCAAAATCAGATCTGAAATAAATGGTTCCAACACCGTAAAATGAATCTGCTCCGTTAAAATCCGGATTAATTCTGTTTTTTGCTTATCCTCATAAAGCCTGCGTACAAACAAATCCTTCATTCCCACTAATTCTTCTTTCATTTCACATAGGATTTTTTCATATTCTTGTTCAGACATATATCCACCTTCCATTTTCTATTCCACATTTGTTTTACAGACAATGTCCGTTGCGTGAACCATTTCTTCATTTGAAAGATTCGATGTTCTCTCGACTTCAAAAGTACCCAGACTTTTATTGGTAACCATATCAATAACTTCAATAAAAACAGTCTGATCCGGGTCATAAGCGTAAATAACTTTTACACCAGAGCCCGCTGGATATGGTGGGATCCGCAAAAGACTTTCACCGATAATTTTCACATATTCCAATTCGGAATCATTCCCTTCTGTCACCTGTAATTTAAGTGAAGTCTGGTTATCTTCCAATGTCATAAATTCCTGCGAGCATTTTGCCGGAATCTTTGTATTGTTCGGAATAATGACCGTATTTACCTCTTTTTTTAACACGGTATCCCATGATACCGCTCCCAACGACTGGGATGTAACATCCGAAATTACCAGTTTTGCGATTCCTTCTTCCTTATCTTCTCCGCTCTTCAGCCCCATCGGAATCACCGATGATTTAGAGCCACTTTCTTCCTTTAGCGTGCTTGCAAATATTGCCGCTCCTTTGGCAACTGCCGTATCCGGATCTACTTTATACGCCACTTCTTTACCAGATATCTGTTCCAACCACCTTTTTACCATGGGCATTTTTGTCGAACCTCCTACCATAAGTACTTGGTCAATTTCTTCCCAGATAACTCCTTTTTCGCACATTACATCATCTAATATGAATTGGGTACGTTCTATCAACGGTTTGGATGCTGCTTCAAAACTCTCTCTGGAAATATCCAAACGATAGGTCTTTCCCTGAATAGTAAAAAACGGTCTGGAATGTTCTACTCCTGAAAGCTGGATTTTTGTTTTTTCTGCTTTTTCGCGTATGTCAGCCATAATTGCATCATCTTCGTCATCCACAGTGCATCCTTTTTCTTCCAGCTGTTCACGAATCAATTCTACTAATTTCTGGTCAAAATTAATGCCTCCTAGCTGCGGATCTCCGCCTGTCGCAATCACATCAAAAAATCCGTCTTTTACATCCATCACTGTTACGTCAAATGTTCCGCCGCCAAGATCATATACCAGAATTCTTCCCTGATAGGAATGATCCAGCCCAAATGCTATTGCTGCTGCCGTAGGTTCATTTATCACTCTCAACACATGAAGACCTGCGATTTCACCTGCTTGCTTTGTAGCAATTCGTTTCGCATCATCAAAATACGCCGGAACCGTAATCACTACATCTTTCACCAGATTCTCTCCATCATACTGCTCCGCATCTTTACATATTTTTCTTAAAATCAACGAAGAAATCATCTCTGGCGTATAATCTTTACCACTTGGTGCTGTAAAATTATATATCTCACCATGGTTCCCCATATTCCTCTTCACAAACTGAACCACCTGCTCCGGGCATGCTGCTGCCATATTCTTTGCCTGTTCACCTACGAGGAATTCATCCTTTCCATCTGATGACACACCTGTAAATACTACAACAGAAGGTGTCACCTCGTCATCATCCATATTCTTCAATATCTTCGCTTCTCCCCGCTCAAAAATTGCAATTGCGGAGTTCGTAGTACCTAAGTCAATTCCATATACTTTCTCCAACATAATTACTCCTATCTTTGAAATCTGCAGCACAGCCGGCGAATCTCTGATTTCAATTCATTCATCGCACTGTCAGCCATGACCACCTCATTAATTACTCCATATAACTGTTTCACAAGTTCCTGTCCTGCCGGCTGATTTCCGAATACACTCTGAATCTTATCCATATTTTCCAGAATATAACTTCTCTCTCTTTCCATCCTGCTAATATGTCCGTCTGATCTTGAATCTATTCCTGTCAGTTGGCGAACAATCTGTTCTATACTGTTCATCTTTCATCATCTCCTGTATCCAATTGACGAACATATTCCTGACCTTTCCGCAGCATCCGTATTGCTCTTTGCAGACATTCTGATGCGTGGATACAATTATCTGTGATATGTCCTCTTTCAAAAGAACTCTCTCCTGCAATCAACTCATCAAGTAGTACAATTGTATTCTGAATTTCTGTTATTTCTCGGCTGAGATTAGAAATATTACTTTCCAGCTCATAATGTAGACTATTTTTCAACCTGATTTTATTTTTATTGTTTCTTTCCATCTGTTTCACTGTTATTTTGACAAATCAGCAATACAATTGTCACACTTTGTTCCCAGTATCTTAATGACAGCTGCTGCATTTTGGAGGGATCTCGCTGCTACAGAAACTGCTGAAACAGCATCTTGTCCGGTTCTGCTCCCCTTAACCAAAGCCATGACCTGGTTATTATTCTGAAGCAGTGTCTGTGCACTTGAAGCCGTCATACCCGAAAGCTCGTTTGATACATTTTTAATAGTTACTACTTCCTTTATAATTTCTTCTACTGACATTTTTTTATCTTCTCCTTACTATACATGTTTCAGTTAAACCAAACGAATCTGACGGAGTTTTTCCCCTGCGACCCGAAGCTGATTTATCGTTTCATCCAATTGTTGTTTTGTCATGGAAATCTGATTCAACATCTCCCGTCCTCCAGAATCTTCATTTCCCAATGCAGAATCCACACGCTGAGCCATTTCCTCCAATTTAGATTGATAGTTTCCAAGCTTCGCTATCTGTTCGTCTATCTGTCTAACAGATACGTTTATTGCTGCAGCAAGCTGCTGAATTTGTGACATAGTTACCTCCCGTAATTCTTTTTATTTTCTAATTTGCTTCATATAAGTACGCCTTTATTTTCAGCACATCATCTGATGTAACAGGTGCGTAAGGAATAAATACCAGCTCTTCCTCCAGTTCAACAGAATCTGATAAAAGCCCTCGGTTATTCTGAGATTTCCATCGTACAAAAGGTGAAGTCAAAGACTGTACCGCTCTCTCATCTACCCTTAGAAAAATCTTGGTATTAAATGCATCCGAGTTTCCAAATCCAGCAACCTGTGCTGTATAAGAAGATGCTTTCACCCACCATCCAAAAAAATGAAGTCCTTCAGATGGTCCCTTCTCTACAAACTCTTTTAAAACTGTTCCCTGTCCATATGGATCTGGTTCATAACCCCATTTATCCATTCCTATTCCAAACATATAAACAGTCTCATTTTCCGTTTTTTCCTCCATCAAATTTCGTAGTGTCTCTTCAAACTGTCTACACGGAATATCTTCCAGATAATATCCACATTGCTCCATCAATTTTGAAAAATGTGGATATTGTTTTGAGAAAATAATTTTTGTATTTGTAAAATTGCAGAACAAAAATCTTGCATCTCCCTTTGTATGTTGAACCGCCAATGAAATTGCCATGCTCTCCATCATACCGACTGCCTGATTACATTCTCCGTCCGGAGCTCCAATTACTGCAATATTTCTTCCTGGTTCCATGAGCATCGGAATTCCGATTGCTTCTCCTCTGATAGAAATTCGTTCACCGAAAAATGCCGAAGGAGTCGAATTCTCACATTTTTTCTTTATCACATTCGAAATGCTATCAGAAATCATAATTCTCTTTTCTCCTTCAAATACGTAAGGCGCTCGATATTCTCCTTTGGCTTTTTCCCACCACTGATATCGCAGCGGAGTCAAAACCGATTCATCAGCAAATGCCACTACACATTTTTTATTCTGTGAAACTTCTCCATAATCCAAGTTCACAATGGCTTCTCTCGGACGCAGAAATGCTGCTGCGGGATTGTTTACAGCCAACGTCTGCATAGACTCGGATAAGGTGTTTTTTAATGCGATCCTAATTGGAACCTGTCCGAAAATTGCATCCCTTTTCTGTGCCAAAACAAGATTTCCGCCAAGTGTCTGCGATGCCAAAATAAAATGAATCCCCGCTGCCCGGAAAAGTCTTACCGATTTTTCTAATATTTCTACAATCTTTTCTCCTGTTTGAATATCATCGCCAAACATCATCTGAAATTCATCAATAATAACTACGATTCTTGGCATTTTCGTCTGCGGTTCCTTCTTTCGGAGTTCACGAATACTTTTATACTCTTTTTCTTTTAGAATCTTCATTCTTCGTTGATATTCCTGATAAAGAGCATGCAGAACTGCCAACCCAAAATTCACATCGCTTTCCAGACCAAGTGCTTCTGCATGTGGCAGATACTCCTCCTTTCCGATATTGGAGAATGACTTAAACGTAACTCCTTCTTTAAAATCCAAAAGATACAAGCGCAATTCCCGTGGTGAATACTGAAGACATAAACTATGTATAATCACAGAAATCAGATTTGATTTTCCCTGCCCGACTGCACCTGTTATAATCGCATTATGCCTTTGATTAATCTCATCTCCTATGATAATATGTACATCATTAATGCCCCATTTTCCTATCGAAAACTGTAGTCCATCTACTGAACTTTTGTTCCACACAGAATGAAAATCATGTAATTCTTCAAACTTTATAGTAGGAAGCGCCACATTTCTGACCCTATCCATAAACAAATCACAATCTCGAATAATCGTTTCTGCTTTTAAAACTTCTGGTATGGCAGACTGATCCGTATTCAACAGCCTCACTCGTTCCTGATTGTTTTCTAGAATTGAAATATTCGGTGCAATGGATTCAACATGAAATTCTGTTTCTTTTCCATCTGCTCCCTGAATACAGAGATAAGTTGTCGAAATTATAAGAAATGAACACCCCCATTCCGGTCCGCTTCTCATAAGAGTAGCCATCGAAGACAAAATTTTCGAGTCAATCGTTCCCATGTCCATCGCCAATACAACCAACGTATAGCCTTCTATCGGGCGATTTGCCATTCTTCTGAATTCAGTAAGGGACTCAGCTCTTCCCTGAACTGCATTTTGTACCGACTGAATCTGTTGCCGCAGATAGAAAAATCGTTCTTTTAATTCATCTTCATCCTGAATAAATTCCATGATTTTTTGTCCGCCAGAAGAAAGTGAGGAAAACGGTGCAAATATTCCGGACAAGTCACTATCATACCCTATAATAGATAACTGTCCTGGCGCTGTCTCCATAATTGCCTTATATAGGACAATCTTTGCCAGATCCGTCACTCCATCCTCATATGTATTGCTGATCCAAATATTTCCTTTCCCTATAAAATCAGCCATTACTGTCGGCGGATTTCCTATATACAATTTCTCACATATCTTTAACAAATTTTCCACAGTTTCTCCCTTTCAAAAAAAGCCGACATCAAAATTACTGTCGGCTTTACAGATTATTTTTTTTTCATTTTTCCAACAATATTGGCCGCCACAGCAATCACAATCAGGAACACAATATTACATATAAATTTTTTCTGAACTACAGCCGCGCTAGCCGCTCCATATCCCAGTACCGTATAAAGTTTTGTAGATCGCATTATGCTGTAAGCGAATAACCAAATTACACTACAAACCAATACAAGTGAACTTCTTCCCTGTGCAGATTTATAACATCCATAGGCAATTCCGGCTGCTGCTATCAGCGTAGAGATTGGAAATACAACACCGCTGGTCAAATATGCCAGTACCACAGATACAACAAAAACAAGCACTCCCATTTTAGAAGATCCTCTTACTTCCTGTTGACGCTTTTTATAATTTGCCGTCTGCTCTTCTAACTGCCTTATGTAGTTGTTACGTTCTTTATATTCTTCCAGTTCCGGCTTCATTGCCTCCAATACTTCATTTGCAACGCCATTTGTCGCTCCCAAACTAATAGATTTGTTTGCATATTCCTGAACTTCTTCACAATTATCTTCCGTATACTCTCCACACGAATAGAGAATGCTTGCCCTTTGTCCAAGGGCATTTGCATAAAGTTCCGTCATGCCATATTTCTGAGCCATATCACATAACTTCTGGTTCGCATTTAGTGCTTTGTCATAATACGGATTTGCACTGCCAACCACCCGGCTGTTCTGTGCTTCCTGAATTGCCATCTGCCTCAGCACATATTCCCTATCAAAATAAGAGCGACAATTATCCGGCTCCGCAATCACTTCTTTATCTGTACACTCCAGTGCTTTATAAAAATTCCCTAATTCACAAAAAATATTATATCCCAGGTTATAAAAATCTGCATTTTCTCCATCCGGACTTTCCGATACCCTTGCTTTTTCATAAGCATTACCTGCAAGCTCAAACTGATGATCTTCATAAAAAGTTCTCGCCTTATCTGTCCATTCTTTCAGTCTTGCTTTTCGCTGCTCATCTGGGTCAATTGTCTTTTCCTTCTTACTCAATTCCAGTTCACGATCATATTTCTTTCGTGACGATTCTGTTTCAAAAGCTTTTTTTGCATCAAATATAATAGAAAGCATTTTTGTAGCTTTTTCCGGCGTATTTACCTGACGCTTCGTCCACACTTTTTCCTGTTTCAAAAGCTCCTGCTTTAATTCATTTAATGTCATTTCGGATTCCAGACCAGCAATTTCATGATAAAAATCCAGCATTTCTTTTTCCTCTTCTCTCCAATTTTTAAATCAGATAAGAAATGATTTTGTCACGTTTATCCTTACTTACTCCCAAATTCAAGATACCGGCACCATTACTAAATAACCCGCCGGCAAACACACCTTCTCCTAAAGCAATCAATTCGATATGACGTTTATCTCCTAAATCTGAAACAAACACCTGAACTCCCCAAATATTATTTGCCCCGCCCGGTCTAAAATGTTTTAATCCGGAGAACAATCCAACGTTTCCTGATAATACAACCTCAATATCACACTTGTCTCCAAACTTTCCAAGTGGATCATCATTCAGTTCATCTACCTGTGCATTCAATACTGATGCAGCCTCTCTAATTCCATTTGCAATCTGCTGTAAACTTTTATCTGTAACTAACTCCGTTGAATCTGTTTTAATACGTGCCATTATTTTTATCTCCTCTCATCCATTTGACTATTTGCCACAAATTTCATACTTTTTACCGGTAGCATTACTGACTCTTCTTCTGTAGCATTGCTCCAGGCGTTGTCAACAAAATTTTCCCACGCCTCCAATGCCTTGTTCTGTTTTTCATCTGCTCCTTCCTGTCTCAGTTTCATATTATGTTCTGTTATCCATGTATCTGCCATTCCGTGAAGTGCTATAAGTAATTTCTTCATACTTGCTTCATCTCCACTAATCGCCAACGCACTTTTACACTGATCCTTCCGCAGACAAACACACAAAAGAATTTTTTTCCCTTGTGGTCCGCAAAATGTACTAAGCCATCCAAGTGATTCAAACAAAAGATGTCCGCCTGTAGCTTTTCCACTCTTTTCTTTTGGTTTTCCAAACAATCCTTTAGATGCCGCGTTCCATACAATGATTCTCTTTTTTGTCACCGACACTGTCCAGCTTTTTGTTCCAACACCATCCATGCAGAAATCTATTTCAGACTTTGCACCAAAACTACGACATTCTACTCGGTCAACCGAAAACTCTTTAATTTCTGTTCCATCATCTTCCTCCATTTTTATTTTTGCCAAACCATCTGTTGAAGGAAATAACTTATATCCTGATGCATTTTCATTTGCATCCAATGTTCTTATTAACGGAACCCTCATATCCATCCTCCATTCCTTTAGTATTCTCATTTACAACAGTCTATCATATTCCAAATTAGTACACCCCACACAAAAGTGTAGTTTGAATAAATTCAAGAAAAAACTTATTTCCATTCTTCAAACTATCCTTTTGTGCAGGGCTATTTTCCCCCGTCATCAGACTTGTGATTGTTATTTCTCGCATCAATTCTTATAATGGGGATTTCATTGCCTTTCATTACAATCGGCATTCACAATATACTATATCTTTTAATTTCTGCTTCTTTCCTGATCCGTTCCCTTTGAAAATTGGAATCCACCATTTTTACGTTGTTTTACATCCCCAATCCAAAGTTATAACAAGACCGAACCCCGATGTTAGCAGGAATCATATTTTTCCCTGTTTGCAAAACAGTCCACTGGACTGTTTTTATCGCATGCTTGGCAACAAAACCTGCTAAGAAAAGTCAATAGTTTTTTGCAGGTTTTTAAAATATTTTTCTTTCATAAAATTAGGTACAACAAATAGACTGTCATTTAGGCAGCCTTTTTGCAGTCTTTCATTTTGATATTTATTTTATATCCGTATAGATTTCTTTAACTCGTGCGTAATATATTCTGAGAAACTTATTCAGCCCTGCTATTTTAGCAGCTTTTTTTGCCTTGCCTTCAGCTTCTTTTTTGACTATATACTGGTAAACTGGATCATCTGGTCTTGGGTGCGTTTTTATACATCTCATGGTTTCATAGCCGACTTTACGCAGAGCCGCCAATCCACGTTTAGTTATCTTTCGATTAGAACCAACAAATTGCCCTGATTCATAAGGCGGAATATCAATTCCCGCATATGCTATTAAAGCCTTTCCGCTATGGAACCTTCTAACATCACCAATTTCTGCAATTAGCTTTGGTGCCAGAACTTCTCCCACGCCTCCCATCCCCCTCACAATGGAATATTCCGGCAGGCTCTTTGCTAATTCCTGCATTCGTGATAAGATTATGCTTAGAGTTGCATCAACTTCTTTGAGCACTCGGACCGCTTCAGTTACCAGCATTTTGACGGATGGGGTTTCTGAAGATAAGGTAGGAATGCCTTCACGGGCCAGGGCATATATGGCTTGCGCCTTGTCCTGGCTCTGATGGTATTTCTTTTCTTTTGCCCAGGACATGTACTGCTTTATAAATTCTGTTTCACTAAGACATGTGATAGTATCATAGTGCCAAAACCTTTCAACAAAATCACTCAGTTTATCCTTTCGGTTTCCTTCATTCCAACTTGCAAGCATACCCTTGATTCCAGGCATTGTATAATCCAGCAAATGCGTCAATTCATGCAGAGACATGATATGCAGTTTCATATAGTGTCTGTATTGCTGTCCCAGCATCTTCAGTTCCCCATACACATCATCCGATGCTTTGAACTCTGCCATTGTAAACCAGTGTTCAATGCCATAATTAGCAATAATCCTGGAATCGATTTTGTCTGTCTTTGCTTTTCTAAGATCTCCGCTACGGTATACCTTCATCAAGTATGGATTAATAACAGCTACAAACAGTCCTTTTTCCTGTAAATAGGTAAGGACTGGAAGATGATAGATGCCAGTTGCCTCCATAACAACCTTTACTTCATCGTCAAACCTTAGAAGCATAGCCGCGAGTTCCCCCAAATCCTTTTCTACATGGGAGATGTCGAACGGCTTGCTGACAATTTCCCCATAAGGTTTCAGTATGCATACCGTACTTTTCCCTTTTGCCACATCAATTCCTACACTGATCATAATAACCTCCTACTACCTTGGTACATTTTTATTAGCAATCAGTAAAACCATCCACACTTATTACGATTCAGTTTAGTTCGTTACACGAAAGCTCTCATAGAGTATCAACCTGCCTAAGCGAATATTTATAATAAGGGGTTGGTTGACGGTTTTATTGACGGATGTTAAAAATCCAAAAAAGCCCATGCCATACCAACTGCTTTCCCTATTATAATAAAATAAGTGCAGATGTCAGAGTTAATTACTCTCTAACTACTACACTTTTATGGTACTAAAAAGCCCGTTCAGATTAGATTCTTTTTTATTGAATCTGATCCAAACGAGCATCTCGCTTGCCATGCCTTAGCATGTCAAAGGAAGCTCCAGTGGAGGTTTCTTTGACTTAGCTGTAGCTAATGAAATAATCTATTGTTTCAGCTAACCAAAATTAGCAGAGTGTTTATTCCATAAAGGATTTTACTCCTTTTTACACTGTTTTACATCCCCAATCTGAGGTTTTAATAAGACCGAACCCCGATGTTAGCAGGAATCGTATTTTTTCCTGTTTGCAAAACAGTATTTTGGATTAGCTGTCAGCTAACGAAAATCACTTCAAATTAGCTGGAAATTCATTCCCGTCCTGCTTTTTTTCATCTCATTGAAAACAAAAAAGCGGTTCATGACATAGCATTTTCTGCTAATCATTACCGCTTTGTTTGCAACCGTCCCCTGCGGGAATCGAACCCACAGCTAGCGCTTAGGAGCACCACGCTACGGTGTCAAACACAGTTAAGCGAAGTGCTCCTAAGTCAAGTAAAATCAAGGCTTTTTTCGGTTCCGAATCCCGTCCGAGACAATCCTTGTTATTCTTTGTTATTAGCTGTACACCCCTTTTTGTTAGCAAACCATTGGCATTTGCCACCATTTGGGGAATGTTCACGAGAAAGTTCGAAGGCATAAATATCGATCACCGAAAACCTCTAACAAAACGGAAATGGTGAAACAATATTCAATTTTTCGAATCATTCTTTTTACAGATTTATTATACTACAAGAATACCAATTTGTTAAGAACTTTCGTCCACAACTCATCCAGTACTAAATCTAACCTAATAATTCATTATCTATTTTAATGTTTCCATAACCTCTTCCAATGATATCTTTCCTAATGTAAATTTCTCCAGTGCAATATACTGCTTTTCAGAACTGGTATGTTCTCGACTTAATAATTCATCCACTTGTTGAAATTCATCCGGCAAAGGGGTGGTAATATGTATCTTTTTATCAAAAGCTTCATAATATCTTAGTCCGAATCTTCTTTGCGATTCAGCGTTAATGTGGATACCATCTGGATTAGAATACAGGTTGCTTCCCGTAACAAAATAGCACTCTTTCTTTTCTGTTGCAAATTTGTATAATTCGCGGTTAACAAGCTCATACTCTGTGCAATGAGCACCAAATGCAGTTTTTCCCAAATAATCTCCCAGACCACCAATAATAAAAGGTACCTGTCCCAGAGTATTTCTGAATTCCTCAACGATAATTTCCAACTTTTGATAATAATCTTTATATTTTCCCGCAGAACTGTCGTTTTCGCCCTGATGCCACAGAACAGCAATCAATTCACTGTTTTCCAAAGCAAATTTTGCTTCACTTACTGCATGGCGGAACAATGTGCCATCTATCTTCCATTCATCAAGGGAACTTCCTCCCTCTGCACAAGGAATCAAGCCTATCTGTTCTTTTGGATGATCTATACACCATTTCTCTGCAAAGGAAGCTGCCGGTCCCACTCCTGAAACAGAACGGTCAAAATGAATCGGTTCTGCCATCATCTGCCATCTGCCATTTCGAAGCATCCATATCCTCTCGTTAATGATTGGCTTTGTTTCACTGATATATCCACGTCCGGCCATATTAGATTGACCAACTAATAATACTGATTTCATAACAATAACCTTCCCTCATTTTAAACATGATTCTTTTAATATTTCAATTGTCTCGCCAAATAATTATAACAAAATAATAGTTTGTACTCAATTATTTTAATGTTTTTGCAAGAGAGGATAGAAGAGCAGCCATTTCAGGATTAGATAATACTTTTGAAAGCAGCTCTGCATCCACCCCTTCCGGTACCTGCACTGTATTACTTGCCGTTGCTTCATGGAGCTGCGGATCTAAGTTCTTTTTATTATAGAAAGCATCTTCAAACAATTCCGCATTTCTTCTTCTGTCATCATCTATGATATGAGAGTAAACATCTGTAATCATATTGACCTGGGCATGACCGGAATCCCCCTGAACAGCTTTGATATCTCCGCCATTGAGTTTTAATTTGTAAGTAACACTGGTATGTCTTATACTGTGAAACACAACAGGGGGAAGATCGTGTTCTTCAATCAGCTTTTTTAATCCCTTTCTCACAAAAGATCCACTGACAGGAAGTCCATAAGAAGTAGCCATGATCAGTCCATAATCCTGATATTCTTCCCCCAGAACTTCTTTGATTTCCTTCTGAGAGTTTTGCCAGTCTATGAGCATCATTGCCACACTCTTTGGTAAGAAGATTTTTCTTACGCTACTATCAGTTTTTGGAGTTTTTAAGATACGAACGGTTTTGCAACGTTTGCTTTCTTCCGGAAAGATCAATAATACATCTTTTCCATCTAATTCCTTAACAGCTTCTTTTGAGACACGCTGCAACTCCTTATTCACATATATGTAGGCTCTGCCTTCTTGAATCGCTTCCGGAGAAATGTCTACACAATCCCATGTAAGACCCAGCAGTTCACCAATACGGAGTGATCCGGCAAATGCCAAATTTAATGCAAGTTTTGTAAATTCATCATCGCATACTTCGATTGCGTACATTAATTGTTCTGCTGTCCAGATTTCTCTTTTCTTTGCTTTATGCTTTGGAACTGTCGCATGGATACAAGGATTCTTTTCCATAAGCTCCCATTTTACAGCTTGATCAAAAGCACTGCGAAGAAGCTTATGGATATCTCGAATAGTACTTGTGCCTACCGTTTCATTTAATCTTTTTCCAAAGATCGGATTGATTACTGCAGGTGTTTTCAGCAGTGTTTGGTAATATTTCTCCATGAATCGTGTATTGATCTCTGACAGTTTAGTATCTCCAATAATAGGGATAATATAATTCCGAATCAGACCTACATTACCTTCATATGTAGATAGTGCCCACTTATCTTTTCCATATAATACGACATACTCTTCAATCAGTTCTTTGAGCAGCTTGCATTTTGGAACAGAAATGATTCCAATCTCAGCTCGATATTCAATCTCTTTCGCTCTTTTCTTTGCCTCTGCCTTTGTGTCATATGTTTCCCATTTCTGTCTGCGTTTCCCCTCACTGTCATTGTAATGGTAGATCACGCAAAACTTATTACCTCTTTTTTTTATTGATGCCATGTATTATTTCGCCTCCATATTCTCTCTGTAATTTAACCAATCTTCAAATTCTGCTCTAGGTATTCGGACCAACTCTCCAATTTTTAAAATAGTGTAATGCCCTTTATTTGCCCAATAATCAATGGTCGGCTTTGACACTTTCGCGAGCATGGCAGCCTCTGCTCTGGTCAAATAGTTTTTATTCCCATTTCCTCTACGAACACCAGACTTGAAGAGTTTCTTTCTTCTGAAATCTGCCAGTGCCATATTATCTTCTGCAGCAACTTCTGTATATTCATTGCGGGCATCTAAGTGATATCGATCCTGTCCGTCTAAAAATCTCTGAAAGCTTTCTTTCGTAATTCTTTTCTTATCCGCAATTATCACAAAATCAAAGAACTCTTTATAATTGGGATTATTCAAAATGGAATAAACGGTACTTCGTGTAGTCCCAAGTAATCGTGCCATTTCCGGCATCGTAATTGTTGCAGCTTCTGCAGCCAAATCTTTTTCACGATCAGCTCTGGTTCGGTAACGTGACTGGCTGGCATACCATTTATCAAATGCTTCTTTGGGAATACGCTTCCAATAGTCCACCGTAACAGTTTGTATATTTTCACGTTTTAAGATGTCATATAAGACACTGTCTGTGACACCAAGTTCCTGTGCTAACTCCTGTGGGGAATAAGACCATGCTTTCAATTCTTTCCCCGGTTCTTCGCCATTTACTTTTTTGTATTTCACCTGATTGGCATACCATTTTTCAAAGCTGGCAATATCAATCCAAGTCTTTCCCAATACAACTTTTGTTTTGAAAAATCCTTTATGAAGCAGCCAGTAGCGATCCGTCTTCTTTATTCCAAGCAAATCACCCATTTCATGGACCGTCATCATTGTTCGTTCTTCTGATTCTTTTCTTTGATAAGGACTATTCTTTGCAATCTCATTTGCGACTTCATGAAATTCTGCATCTATCTGTTCACTGATCACAAGCCATATCCCCCTTTCTGTTTCATGTAATATAACGCATTTTGTGAAATAATTTTAGTCTGTCAATGATGGTAAAATCATTTCGACCACAAAGAGAGCTTTACTCAGATTCTTCATTTTCATCAAGCCAGGCATCAAAGCTTTTCTTGGAAATTCTGTATTTGCCCCCGACTAAGATCCAACGAAATTCATTCTTCTTCAAAAGATCATAAACAGATGGTCTGCTCACTCCTAAAATTTCCTGTAAATCTTTTACTGTATAACATCTTTTTTCTGACATTCTTCATTACCTCTTTCTTTCATATAGAAGGAGATTACTCACTCCTCTATATATCCCAATCTGGAAAGAAGCTTATACAACATGTCTTAGTAAATATTTGTCAAAATAAGAAAATGGCAAAAAGAAAACCTCCGCATGAACTGAATCATACGAAGGTGTTACCAAAAATCTTATTTTGATCCTATGATCTCGAAGAACTAGAATTCCCCTAAATATTTAAAATAGATAAAATGTCAAGTTTCATTTAATCTTTCTTCTTCAAAATGTTAGTATATATATCCAAGTCTTCTTTCTTGAAAACGTTAAAAATGATTTTCTTGATTCTATTGTCATGTTCAAGAAATTTTTTTACTGTAGCTGTAGCAATCTCAGCTGCTCTTTGTTGTGGAAATCTGAACACCCCTGTAGATAAGCAGCAGAAAGCAATTGACTTTACTCCTTTATCTGCAGCCAGTTTCAGGCATTCTCTATAACTGCTTGCCAGTAGCTTTTCATCCTCTTTTGTTACAGCCCACTGAATAATTGGGCCAACTGTATGAAGTATATATTTAGCAGGAAGATTGTATCCTGAAGTGATCTTAGCCTTTCCTGTTTCTTCTTCATGCCCCTGCTTGGTCATAATCTCATTCATTTTAATACGAAGTTCAATGCCAGCATATGTATGAATAAAATTATCAATGCAAGCATGCATTGGCGAGAAACATCCCAGCATTTGTGAATTGCAGGCATTAACAATAGCATCACATCTAAGCGTAGTAATATCACCCTGCCATATATATAGTCTGTCGTCCGACTTCACCGGTTCAAGGTCATCTACATTTGTAATGCCACGCTCATGATTTCTTTGCTGTAAATATTCATCTTGGACTTTTAAGAAATCTTCACTCACCGGTTTCGGCATTCTGACATTCATAAGAGAACGAAGCAAATCTCTTTGTTCCTGCACATCAGAAGGAATCGGTTGTTTTCGAAATCTAATTTCTTCATTAAGAAGATATTCTATTAAATATTCTCTTCTTTCATCCTGTGTCATTTTATCCTTCCTTTCAAATCTGAGATTGCCTTAGCCATGTCTCCACCAATTCCAATTGCTCTACTCCCAAAGTTTTCCGGCACAACTGCCTCATCCATATTTAATCTGATCAAACTGTAAGTTTCATTCTCTCGAACCAGCTTTTCAAATGGGAACCTGATAATAATCGGTGTATTGAATCCGACTCCAAGTTCAAGAAGAGCTACCTTTTTCCCCTTGATATCTGCAAGGAAATCAGCATATCTGTCTGCGGATTCGTGCCATGCCTCATCCTCTACAAAATAATTATCGCATCTAAGGTGCATGGCCATATTCCCACCACATACCGGACACTTTGGCACCAGCCCTGATGGAATCAAACAATCTTTTCTCGCCTCATCCATTTGAATAAATAATTCTTCTGCATCGTACACCTTCTGATGGCATCCTCTCTGGCATTGAATTTCTCCATAATCGCCCTGAGTTGCAAATATCCTTGAATCAGAAAAACCAGATTTTAGGAACTGATGATCCACATTGGTTGTCAATACAAAATATTCTTTGTCCTTCACAATATCATATAGTTCCTTATAAAGTGGAAAAGGTGGTGTTGTGAACCTATTCATAAGTGCATGTTTTGACCAGTATCCCCACTTTGCTTCCTCTGAAGAAAAAGGATAAAATCCAGCTGCATACATATCCGTCATATATGCCTTACCATATTTTTCTATGAATTCACTAAAGTTGTCAGTAAATCTTTTACCACTATACGATAAACCAGCCGCCGTAGATGCACCAGCCCCTGCTCCTATAATAACTGCATCGGCATTCTTAATCAGTTCTGCCGCAGCATGAATCTGACTTTCATAGGCATCTTTTTGAAATATATAATCTCTGGCAGGCGTTCCACATAAGAACTGTTGCCAGTCCACATGATTCTTTTTTATCTTCTTAATCATCTGACTATCCTCTTTTCCTGATACACTGTTTAGGGCAGCTTTCTAAACATCTTCCGCAATGCAGACAATGATTTTGATGTATTACTACCGGCACTACTGAAATATCAATACACTTTTGTGGGCATACTGAATAACACATCTTACATCCGATACATCCCTCTTTAACATAGTACCCTGTTTGGACTGCCTCTTCATTTCCTATAGCAATACTTTCCCTAACAATACTCGAAGGATTGCTTATATCGAAAAATTCGCCCTGTGCATCATATATACAAAAAACCTCAAGAGCATCTTTCGTATCATCAGGATAAATGTCTTTCATGTACGGATTTTTTTTAAACATAATATCCAGATTCTTCTTTCCGATATTTTTAATCTTTCCCCTAAGCGACACTGCGCTTTTATTCTTTGTTGCAGATACAGCGATATAACCTTGAGCCATCAGCTGTTCATAAAACGCTTTTCCTTTTGCCGTAAGGAAGTATACTCCTTCCTCATCGTAATGCATCATGTCAATGATTCTTGTCTGAGGATGCCCATCCGCTCCGATTGTTGCAATCGTTGCAGAATGAATATCTTCAACTAAAACTTTTATATATTCATATCCCAACATAATTCCTCTCCTCCATATGCACAGACTGCCGGGTGCATAATCACTCGGCAGTCAGAAGATTCATTCAAAATTAGTCCTTAGAACTCATAAGGTGGATTACCTGAAAAATCAGCAATTACGCCATGTGGGTTCTCAAGATAGAACACTTCAAAAATAGGATTCGTTGCTTCTCCATACTGGCCCTTTACAATTGGATTAGCCATGCATGCTTCTTTCACTTCCATATCATTCTCAAATACTGCCTTACCAGCAAGTCTGATCCATGCATAAGAAGGTGATGAAACTGATACTTCAATCTCCGGATTTTCAAGCATATCCTTATATACATCCTTTGTGTTATTGGTACAGAACCAAAGCTTTCCACCCTTCTCAAAACAGAACATAAATGGACGACACTTTGCCTTTCCATCTCTACCTACTGTTGCTAAATACTGAACTGGATTCTCCTGTAAAAAATCTACTACTTTCTGCATGAATAATACCTCCTAAATCATTGTTGTAATATTTATGGTTACATCTTTGATTGGTACTATATCATTTGCGCGTTGTAATGTCAATAGTTACATCGCAATAATTGTAACTTTTTTAGTTACATCAATTCTGGTGCAAATAAAAGCTTCAGACACTAATGCCCGAAGCTTATTTACTACTGTTCTTTTGCAATCCATTCTGCAACATCATTTTTTACATCTGCAAGTGTACTTTTTGACAGCTCATTTTCCATTGCCTTCTGAATTTGCAAAAGTTTGTGATCAAGAACATGATGGATATTTCTACCAACTGGGCATTTCTTATTTGGATTCTCATGAAAATGGAATAGTTCCTCATCCGGCGAACACTCTACTGCTTTATACACATCAAGGAATGTTATCTCTTCAAGTGGTCTTGTAATTGTTACTCCACCAGTTCCCCTTGATACCTCAATAAGCCCTGCCGCTTTCAGTTGCTGAAGAAGCTTTCTGATAATAACTGGATTGGTCCCTATGCTCCCCGCCATGAAATCACTTGTCATCTTCTGTTCTGCAAATGTATCTATACAGGCAAACATATGGATTGCCATTGTAAATCTGCTTGATATCTGCATATTCTTACACCTCACTTCATGTAAATCATACCAAAAGCTTGTTGTAATTTCAATGGTTACATTTAATATTCATAAACAGACGGTCTGCTCACTCCTAAAATCTCCTGTAAATCTTTCACTGTATAACATCTTTTTTCTGACATCGTTCATTACCTCTTTCTTTCATTCATATAGAAGGAGATTACTTACTCCTCTATATATCCCAATCTGGAAAGAAGCTTATACAACATGTCTTAGTAAATATTTGTTAAAATGGGAAGAGGGCAAAAAGAAAACCTCCGCATGAACTGAATCATACGAAGGTTACACTCGTTTACTTATATTATTGTTTAACCACAGTTAGTTTTCTTCATAAAGCATGTCAGAGTTTTCTACTAACCACTCATAATTCTTTCTCCAAGACTCTCGCATACCTTGTTTATTTCTCCAAATAGATTCTGGTCCGGTAGTACGTTCAAGATCGATTCCCCATACTCCATCGAATGGCTTGACAACTTGTGCAGTTCTATTTTTCCCACACTGATAACACTTATTGATGTTATTCGATTCAAGTATGACTGCACAGTAATTTTCCATCGCACGTACTTTTAAAACAATTGATAATTTTTCAAGAAAAAACTTTTCATCTACGTTATCATGCCTATTGATGATTACATATTTCCGATTTCCGTACTTTTTGATTTTTCTTGAATATAAAAGTGTCTGTACTTTCTCCGGTTTTAGAATATCCATTCCTTCGACCATGAAGAAAAACACATTATACTCGCCAACTTTCTTACGAAAAATCCGGTCGGAAATTTTTTCAGCCTCTTGACACAATGCTACACTATTTCCAATCCTGTAGCTGAGCTGCCACTTTTTATTTTCTGTTTCAACTTTGTTGCTGTTGTCAATTTCCGGTTTTCCTGCATCATTTGTAATCTCATATACATATAGTCCACCAGAAATATTGTGTTTTGACGAATCACCACAAAGATTGATTGGACTCAATTGTCCACCATTCTTATTAAATCCAAAAACATAATTATTGCTATTTGGCTCCTCCCCGTCACCACCCATAGTCACAAGAGTATAACAGTTATTCTCAATGGCTCTTACTTTATTATACTTAAACCATTTATCATAGATAACATTGCCTCCTGTGCTGTTAATGATTAAATCTATTCCATATATGCCGTACATTCTACTAAATAATGCATGATTACAATCATAACAAATAGTCATTCCAATCAAATAACCCTTATACAAAATAGGATTAAAAATATCTCCAGCCATTTCTGGATACTGTTCAAACTCCAAACATGAACTACCACACATCGTGTGCTTGATGTACAAATTCAAATCTGTTTCACCCGGTAAAGGATTTGCATTTGCAAACACACTGAAAATGGTATCATACTTATCGTGGCTACTTACTATGACTGCCTTGCCAATTTCTTTACTCAACTCTAAACAGTAAGCAAAAATATCATCCTGATCTTCAATCAAAGCTATGTCCTTACTCGTCATTTTACCTTCAAACGGAACATAACAATATTCAGGGAAGACGATGATATCTGCATCTGCCTTTTTCATAACTGGCAATATTTTTTCAAATGCATTTTTATTCTTTAGCTCATTTGTTTGCAAATACATAGCAACCTTAATAGATAATGCTTTCTCTTTTGTATTTATTTCCTCTGTTTCTTTATTTTCATGATTTTCAATTACAGGATGAAAAGCCATATTTAGAATATCTTTTAATTTTTCTTCCGCATCAGTAGCTTCAAAATCAATTTGTCCATGCATGATACGCACCAATTTATATCCATTTTCATAACAAGCAATATCTCTTGTACTGTCATAATATGCTCGTATCTCATCCCTGTTTACCGGAGAGTTATCTTTTGCTTTCACATCACAGCATGCCTTCATCCATAATGAACGATCATAAAGAACATCAATTTCCTTATATGCTTCCAAAGAAATTCTCCGTGCCTCAGAAAAATGCTGACGTTCATCATATTCGATAATCAGTTTCTGACTTTCACACACAAAATCACAGCGCAATGTAACATTCTTCTTTGCAAATGAAGTGTCTCCACGATATGAAGATAGTGCGTCATAAAGATTTTTATATATTCCATCAATCTTTTCTGGTGTCTTTAACCAAGGATAAGTTTTTTCACATACAATATCCCCATTAAACATTCTATTAAGAATTAATTGCAATGCATTTTTCTGTTCAATTACTTGCTTTGCTGGAATAACAATCTTTTCTGAATCCATTTTATCTTCACTAATCTGAGTTTGTTTCTTTCCAGTGTTAGCATTTTTAATTTGCACTTTTGGCTCAATTATTTTCTTTTTAGGATGAATATCTTTCTTTATTTCTTTAGTCTTTATATTACCCTTTGAACTTCCACGATAATCCGTTTCAAAACCCAGTCTTTCAAAAAATCTTACCGTTTCCATTCCTCCACCAAAATCACTTTTTCTGATTTCCACACCAAAATGCTCTTGATAAGCCATTCCACGAATATGTTTTGCAGGAAGTTTTTTTCCATCATAAAGAAGAAATGTCGAACGAGGCTCAGGGTACTCTGGATTATTGACAAGAAATCTTTCAATTGCGCGAATAACATCTTCTCTGGTAATTACAACCCAATTAAACTTTGCCAAAACAATCCCTCCTCACCTTATTATTGAATAAATAATCATTCCATTCAATTATACCAAGGAATTCATTTTTCTTCCACTTCTTAGTTTTTCTATTCCTATGTTGTATAATGCTTTCTATCTTTCCGTATATATAAGGGGATATTTTTCTAAAGCAAGATACGCCTATGTATTACAGAAACTCCATTTCATGGACTTTCCGTATACATTTACCGGCATACTTGATAGGGATTCCGTTCCCCATACCCACGGAGAATCACCGGATTACAATACTTTTTTCATCCGGATGATTGGCAACTGAGGTTGCAGCACTTTTGATTTTGCAGAAAAATCGGCGAAATCAAAGTGGATTGCATACGCAATGAAAAGGGCAGTAATGGCTGTTACAAATGGAGGCACTATAATGGGAAGACCATCAAAAGAAAAAGCCTTAGATCACAACAATATCATTTCTTTAAGACTAACCGATATTGAATTAGCTTATTTAGATCAATCTGCTGAATCTTTACATATCACCAGATCGGAATATCTTCGAAATCTCATTTTGGAAAAGCCAATGATTTACAAATATGAAGTCGTTGCGGATAATGAGCAGCTTAAAAAATTGAACGCAGAGATTGGCAAGATTGGTTCCAATTTGAATCAGATTGCAAAGCATCTGAATCAAGGTGGTGTTCGGTCTATGATTCTGCAGGATAGAGTTCATGAGTGTATTGACAAACTTTTTGATTTAAGGCGACAGGTAATGGAATTGGCAGGTGATTATTATGGCGATATTGAAACACAAGACAAATAAGAATATGAACTACGGGGATGCACTGGACTATCTGCTCTTTCAACATGATGAGTACACGATGAAACCAATCTTGGATGAACAAGGTCGGAAACAGCTTAGAGATGAATATTACATCGATGGCATAAACTGCGAACCTATGTTTTTTGAAAAAGAATGTGAAATGGTAAATAAGAAATATCACAAGAACTATCGATACGATGAAATCAAAAGTCACCACTATGTCTTAAGTTTTGATCCTTCTGATAAAACCGAACGTGGACTAACCGGAGAAAGAGCACAAAAGCTAGGTTTGGAATTTGCCAGAAAAAACTTTCCTGGTCATCAGATGCTAGTAGTAACTCATACCGATGGGCACAATCATTCCGGTAACATCCATGTGCATATTGTTCTAAACAGTGTTCGGAAAGAAACGGTAGCAGAAAAGGATTTTATGGAGCGACCCTGTGATCATAAAGCCGGTTACAAACATCATCAGACAAGAGCATTTCTCACTCATTTGCAGAAGTCTTTAATGGAACTATGCGAGCGAGAAAAACTTCATCAGATTGATTTGCTATCGCCTTCCGCATCGAAAATTACACAGGAAGAATATTGGGCACAACGCAGGGGACAGAAGCATCTGGATGAGATAAATAAACGAATTATCGAAGACGGATATATGCCAACCCAGACAAATTTCCAGACGCAGAAGCAGAAGATAAGAGATGCTGTGGATGAACTTGCTGCAGTTTCAAAATCCTTCGAAGATTTCCAATCGCAACTTTTTGAAAAACACAAAATTACTGTCATCGAGAAAAGAGGACGATACAGTTATCATCTTCCGGAAAGAGAAAAGAATATCAGCGAACGTTCTCTTGGCACTCATTATGGCAAAGAATACTTATCATCCATTTATGGAACCAAGACAAAATCCATCACACCTGAAATGTCACCTATAAAAGAGTATGATCCAACCTATGATTATCAAGCAGATCCAATTGCCATTCTTTACATCCGGTCAAATCTTCGTCTGGTTACAGATTTGCAGACTTGTGTGAAAGCACAGCAAAGCCAAGCTTATGCACATAAGGTAAAACTAACAAATCTGAAACAAATGGCAGAAACCATCGTCTATGTACAAGAACATGGCTACGATACGAGAGATGATCTGCAGAACCAATACATAGAAATTCTTTCCAAAGGGCAAAGGGCAAAATCTGCACTTGACGCAGTATCTGCAGAATTAAATGTTACGAACATGCAGCTAAAACACCTTGGAAGTTACTATGCGAACCGGCGAATTCATAACCAAATGACAAAAACATTAAACAAAAAGAAATTCCGGCAAGAACATGCCAAAGAACTGGCAGTTTATAAAGAATCCAAAGAGTGGCTGGAAGGACAATTCCCAGATGGACCGTTTCCTACTGTTAAGGAGCTACAAATAAAAAAAGAAGCTCTGGAAAATCGAAAAAAAACGCTCCAGAGCAATTATGAATATTATCGGGATTATGAAAGGGATCTCCGAACCGTAACTACAAATGTTGATGAGATTATTGGCGTTGATACTAGCCGGCAGACCAGCAAGCGGCACGAGGAGGAATTATCCTAATCCAAATGAAATGAACTCGGCCGCCTGACCGAGTTCAAAATATATGCATTCTCTATGATGTTAAAAAAATTAAACAGCAAGGCTTTTGGCTATTGCTATCATTTTTCCGAGATTTTCCCGAAACTCAATTTCATCGGTTTCAGGTCCCCAACTAATTCTAACCGAACTTTCAATGTCCTCTATTGGTATACCCATAGCTTCAAGTACATAACTTGGTGAATAGCTTTTTGACGTACATGCAGAACCGTTCGAAACACTACAATATTGCTTACATGAGAGCATCAATGCTTCTGACATTACTCCTTTGAAACAGATATTTGCAGATGAATCAACACAGTAATTTTGATCACCATTATAATGGTAATCCAAACCAGAATCATTCAATAGTTCTTCCAATGTGCTTTTTAACTTTCTAAGTTTATGAGAGTTCTCTTTATATTCAATTTCTGCTATTTCGCATGCTTTTCCACAACCAGCTACCAGAGCTACTGGTATTGTCCCTGGACGTATTCCGTGCTCTTGTTGTCCTCCATACATAATATTCTTTACTGGAGGCAATTTATATCTCTTTTTTTTCAGAACTAGAACTCCGACACCTTGTGGTCCTTTCAGCTTATGAGCACTGAAGGAAAGCATGTTATATTTGAGATTTCTTATTTCATCTACTAATTTTCCACAACTTTGTGTTGCATCAACATGAAACAGTACATTACGCTTTTCTAACTCTGATCCGAGTTCTGCTACAGGTTGAATAATTCCAGTTTCATTATTTACATGCATAATCGAAACTAAAAGAGTATCATCTCTAACTTTATCCAATATTTCTTGCATATTTACTTGTCCGGATAAATCAGGTTTCACAAGTTCTATTTCAAAGCCTTTCTTTTTCATCATCTTAACAGTTTCAAGTACTGACTTATGCTCGACTGCAGATGTGATGATATGTTTCTTATTTGTTTCTAACGCATATTCTTCTAATCCCTGTATTGCGATATTATTACTTTCAGTGGAACCACTCGTAAAAAATACTTCCGAGGAATTGATTCCTAATAAGGATGCCACTTGTTTACGTGCATATTCCACCGTAATTCTTGCCTGCTCACCATGGTTATGGGTTCTACTGTCTGCATTGCCATATGAATTTAAATACGTATCCACCATAACGGCAAGAACTCGTTCGTCAATCGGTGATGAAGCATTATTATCAAGATATATTCCCATTAGTTCTCCTTTATTGCCAGGTTCATTAAATCGTCTAAGTTCTTAATATAATTTGTCCCAGATAAATGTGCTATACCTCTTTCCAAATGTAATTTGAAATACTTTGAAAGTGTTTCTTCATCCGTTGGAAGTCCCATTTTTATACACCATGCTTTCATGAGTGCATCATACAAATCACTATATTCTCCCGCAAAAGTAAACCATGACATTTCAACATTGCTGTCTGCGACAATTGGTATGTCAGTTGGCATAGAATATTCACCTAACGAATAACAAAGTGCCCACCTACATAGAACATTCCAGTTTTTTATTCCTGTTTTACCCTTTAATCTGCCAAGCCTGTCTTTTGACTGACTTGATAATCTTATTTGTTTTACTATCATGATTATTTTCCTTCGAATAAATATCCTTCTTTTATTGTTGTTTTCATCAGTTCGTCATCATATACCAATGTAAATTCATCTCCAATGTGTGGTTTCATCAGTTCATAATATTTCTGATCAATTTCTGAATCTGTAGATAAGATGATAGTCTGATCACTTGCATTAGGAAAATATGTTGATATCAAAGCTTCTCTGTGGATGGAATCCAATCGTGATAATGGAGTATCTATAATCACAGGAAGTTTTTTCTTGGAACAGATTGCCAAGGCCCACAGCAAAGAGATAACCGTAAGCTGCTTCTCTCCTGCAGATAGTTTTTTCTTTTCGACTTCCTCACCTACTCCATTAAGATAGTGAATATCCAGCGTTACTGGATCCATTTGTATTTCCTCAATCAAATGTTTTTTGTATGCAAGTTTTCTATAACAATCGGTCATTGTTTTTGCTAAGATATCAGTCTTTCTTTGCTGAAGTCTGATTCGATATCGCTTAATTATCTCTATTGCCATGTGTGCATATTTTACGGTTCTTTTATTATCATCGTCTGATTCAAGTGATGATAATACTTGTTCCGCTGCTTTACTAAATTCTGATTCTGCAAACATCGCAGCGCCATGCAATGTAGTACGCTTTTGTTGTAAGGAAGAGAGATTCACTTCTTCAGTCATTATTTCTTTTTCTAATTCCTTAATTCGTTTGAATATCCTATTTAAAGCTTTCTCATCAATGTCAACGGAAAGATAGTTATCTATTTCATCTATTTTACGCTTGCTTTCATCTCTGCGATTCAACTGAGTCTCTACATGTCTTGCACATTGATCCAATTCATATGTATTTAATCTATTTAGCTGAAATAAAGTATTATCTGTAAGACCATACAATTCTTCTTTTTTCTGAGATTCATTATCCTCTTGAACAAACTCAACAAATTTATTTAATGCGTCTTTTGTATCTGGATGTTTACTAACAAAATCGGCATAAAGATTTTGGACCTTTTTTGTAGCCATGACAGATGTTTTGTATGCTTGTTCCAAACGACCCTGTTCCTCAATATCAGAAAGAAGATCTTTAACAAGCATAAATGGCATTGCACCAGCTACCTGCTCTAAGAAATCATCCTCATAGCGATCGAGCAAAGCTAATTGGTGAGCTCTTTGTTTCATAAGATCATGACGTTGTTCTACGATATCCCCACCTTTTATTGCATATTCAGAATTCTTTTTTTCTAATTCAATATTCAAATCCTGTATTTTTTCATGTGATCGTTGAATTTCATCATCAATATCTTTTAAATCATTATCTGCAAGATCTCTTTTTTTTCTTAATTGCTCCAAGTACTGGAGATCTTGATCTTCGTTCGATGCAGAGCTCAAACGTGAAATAATTCTACCAATATCATTGTTCAATTGATCCAGTATAGATATTCCCAACAGTGCTTTTATAGACTCTTTCATTTGGTCATTTGTATTTTCCACTGCTAATTCGGCAATCTTTTCACCATCAAAGAAGAAAAAGTTTGATAGAGCACTAGGTAAAATATTTTCTACGAACATCGGCCAGTTTTCAGTTAAAAACGAATTATCTTCACCGTTCTTTTTTACCCATATTTTTTCTCTGACACGTTGTGTATTCCCGTCCCATTCTCGATGGACCAAATATATTTCTTCGTCAGAACCATCAAGAGAGAATTCTAATTCCACATATGTGTTCTTAGTTCCGTCAGCCTTGTTAACGTATGATTTTAAATATTGACCATACGTTTTATATTTACTTTCTCTATATGCAAAAGAATTTGAACCATATAAGCCCAAAAGAACGGCTTCAAGAAAAGTTGTCTTACCCCTACCGTTCATTCCGCCTATAAGCACTACCGGATTTGTGCCGTTAAATTCAAATTGATTGGTTGATGCATATACACCAAAATTATGCATAATCAATTTTTTTAAAATCATTCTATAGAGTCCTCGTCTTCATCTTCATTTTCTTCATTTAGATAATCGTATCGACCATCTAATGCTAATGGGTTATACTTTCCACCCAAATCTTTCTTTCGAATTACACGATCCATATAATATTGAGTTGCATCCTCTTCATTTTTATAAAATGTTTTACGAATACAGTTTTCTAAGGATTCGGTAATCCCTTTTCGTTTGTTTAAGCTTGTAGCCTGATTTTCAATATCAATCAAACTATAAGCCATTTCAAAAGCCATCTCTTCTCCAGGATAGAGATCATTTACAACTTCATTTACGACTTCTTCTAAGATGTCCCATTCTTCTTTCCGAAAAGCCTCTGAACCTACCCATTCTGGATCATCAAATTTGTTACCAGTAACTTTCTCATAAATTCTAGGTAATGAATCTTCGAATTCATGTTTGTCAAACACCCATATTCTTCGAATACATCTAAGTTCGGGGATAGTTATCAGTTCTAAATCTGCAAATTCTTCTGGTCCATTTTCATTTATGTCTTTTTGAATTTCTAATAATTCCTCAAGCCATTTTTCACGCCAATACTTCAGATAAGGACCATGATGTAATTGTTTATATGTCCCTTGGAGATGACCTTGCATTTTTCTAAAACTTCTTCTCTCTCTGTCATTAGCCTCATCTCCAAAGTGATTTCTAAACTCTAACAATGGTGTCATCCATGCTTTTTCATCATCATTAGCAATCATTGCCTCCATGGATTTATCTTTTTCTACCATTGTACAAACCCAACATCCAAAACGGCTTTTTCCACAACTAGGAAGTCCTTTCTCGACCATTAACGGACATTCATTATCGGCCGTTGCACCTCTGTATAGTGTCAAAAGATCAGTATTAGAATAACCCCAAGGATTTCTATACTGCATAAGAAAGATCCACACATCATCATCTGTCCAATCTTCCAGCGGTGAGAATACCAATTCATTTGCCATTGTTGAACTCGGACTCAGTAACTCTCTTACTCGTTTTTTCTCATAATATGTCATTGTCTTTGCTCTTCGAGCACTTTCTGCTTTACGAGTACCAATAACTAATATGATTTCTCCGTGTTCGGCTATCTGTTCTTTAACAAATTTGTTAACAGGTTGTATTTTTAAACGATCTGTACACCAACGTAATTTTTTTCTTGGAAATGGGTATCCTCTTCCCAAAAGATTTACCCAAAAAGTATTATCCGTATCTGGAGTTAATCTATGCGTTACAAATGGGAGACCAGATTGTTCTGAACGTATATCCATAATCTCAAGAGAATCCTTAACCCACTTTGAAATTACAGGAGATTCTACCATAGTATCTGTATTTATAACATGTATCTTCTTCGCATTTTTTAAGTGTTCTGCAGGTAATTCCTCGATTGCTAGCCATACAAGCTGTAATGCAGCAGTACTATCTTTTCCGCCAGAATAACCTATAACCCATGGAATATCGTCAGCCAAATACAGATTTCTAATCGTATCTTTTAAACCTTCAATGGTATCCTTGGTAATAGTCGGACTCTTTCTATTCAATTCACAAGTCATATTATTATCTGCCATAATATTTTTCTCCTAAACATTTAAACTTTCGAGATATCTCTTCTCTTTCAGTTCTTCGTCTGGCAGAAGTGGGATACCAAGTTCTTTTTTTATTTGATTAGATGAGAGAAGAATTGCTTTATTGCTCGTTAATATTTTTCCATCTGCTCTTATAACTCTATGTTTCCAAATAGACGCACTTCTTCTCCAGTCGATTTTTTTTAGTTTTTTTAGTATTTCATACATATCTGCTTCAGGACTATTAAGAAAATATGAGCCAACTTGCCCCAAAGCTTGAATAACAACACCCTGAGTGACAATGTAGTTTTCTCGTAAATCCACTTTCGAGATTTCTTTCTTGTTCAACTCATTCCAATGGACAATATTGGATGAAACACAATTCCAATATTTACTTAGAAAAACCTGTATCTCATCATTGGGTTCTTTACCTTTTATCGTTCTTTTGATAGAGCTATAAAAGGTATTTAATGTAAATAGATTTGAAGAGTACTTTCCTAAATTATCTTTTTCTTTGTCTGTGTATTCATTTAAAAAAGGAACGTCTGAAACAACATTCCTCGTAATCACTGCAATATCATCCCGTGAATCGTACAATTCTGCTATCGAATTAGATGTCTTCACAGCATGTTTGTTTAAGTCGGTAAATATTTGTTGACTACGTGATAATCCCCTATCTTCATACAAAACAACAGAAATTGTCTCATTCCCTAAATCAGGCTCTTCGTTAAGAGCATCAAGAATAGCCGCTTTTCTATGTTGTCCATCATTTATTAAAAATCTTGCATCCATTGATACTTCCAATATTCCAATATCAGAACCGTCATTACTTGATAAAAATTTGAAATCACCATCAATAGAAGCAGCCAAGGCAGAAAATACATATGAGTCTCTGTTTTCAGTGATATATTTACTAATCACGGGTATTCGACTTTCATTCAGCTTTCTCTGTGCACGATATTCCGGTAAAACATATTCGTCCTCATTCGGAAACAGCCTTCCTAGCATTCGCATAGGAATCATAGCAATGTAATATTCTCGTCCTGCTTGGATTCCCCTCACCACAGGAAATTTATATGCAAAATCCATCTTGACCTCCACGAAAAAAGTGATATACTTAAGTATACTACTTAAGTATATCACTTTGATCTTTTTGCGTCAATTTGATTTCAGCTGTTTATACAATTCCCAAAATGCAAGATCTTTGATATATTTTGGTTTTTCAGAACTGATTTTAACAATACTGTGATGTTTTTCTAATTTCTTAATATCACTAAATAGCCTTTGACTTTCTACACTTTTACTATCTGTTTTGAAAACAAAGTCCACATCACTGGTTTTAAGATCGGCAACATTATGTACAATCCACGTTAATATATATTTGGCATAATCATCATCGCCGGATCCAAAGTGCTTTAGGAACTGAGTAGATAGGATTGTACCCACACCAAATTCTCGACCTTCTTTTAATATTTTCTTTAACGAAGGAAATCCTTCAGACATGAAATTGTCAGCCTCGTCAACCAAGATAAGTTTTGTCAACTGTCTATATTTTCCCTCTAACTTACTTGAGCCAGTAGCTTGCATCTGAACATAAAATAAATCAAGAGTAATAGCAACAATTAAGCTTTGTATATCTGAATCGTAGCCTGATAAATCAATTACAACTACTCCATTTAACAATTCGAATAATGATTTTGTTTGACTAGGATTGTTTTCAAACACTTGGAATTGATGCAATTTATTCATAGCAGCTGCAAGTGAATCATTCTTCTTAATTTCCTCATCATTTGCATATCGCTGATATACTTGCTCAAATGTTGGAGCTTCATTGTCCCAACTAGAAGGATCTGCAGCTCTTATTCCACATACACCGTAAGTTTCGATAATACACTGGAATAAAGTATCTTGTTGCTTTGGCCCTAATCCATAAACCTTTGAAATAGTATCTTTAAACGCATTTGCAGTATGAATCGGAAGCAAAGGCTTAAATACTTTTGATTTTATCAATGCCAATGGATTAAATGGTAATTGATACGGCTTAAGAATTGTTGCATTTGTTGCATCTACAAAATCTTGTTTACTCTCATTGTAGTCTCCCTTATAATCGAAGATCAGTATTCCCAGGTTTTCTTCTCCAATATTTTTCTCGCGTTCCAGATACAACTGAGTAATTAAGGACTTTGTGAACTGAGTTTTTCCAGTTCCCATGGTTCCAATGATACCTGTATTTGTATGGAATAATATATCCGTATTATTTGGCTCCCAAATCACATCTGAACCATCCTGCTGGTTGAGTCCAAACAGAACTTTCATACCCTCAGACTTTGATTCTGGAACATCTTCATTTTCCTTATTTTCGTGAGCTTGTTCCTCATCATCCTGCTTATTTTTCGAAGAAGTGTCTTGATGATTATCCATTTCATCTTCAGCCGGATTATCTTTAATTCCTTCAGAAGATGATTCTCCCAACTCCGTAGAAGTTATTCCAGTAATATCGCCTGTTAGATTCTCAACTTTACACTCCTCGAATAATAAAAGATCATTATTTCGGGTATTTTGAATATCCTCATGAATTTCATCAACGCTACTCAAAATAAGATCAAACTCATCCTTTTCAGGCATTTCGATAAAGTTAATTGTATCTTCTTTAAAAGATGTCTTTCTTGAAGTCAATGATTGTCTGAAGGATAAGACCGAACCACGTCCGAGTATTTCTTGAATGTCGGTGGAAATAATATAATCCTCATTCAAAATTGCAGATCTGTATTTATCTAAAATCAAATCCCAATTCTGTGAATCATCAACATGATAAACTTTCATTTTTTTACAACTTGTAACTAAAAGTTGCATCAAAAAATTTCTATTCACTTTATACATGATAGTACTAGCGATATCATCTTCAGGATTCATTGCCTCCTGCAAACCTGTTGCCGTTGCGGAAACCTGTTGGAATGCTTTCTTTATAACATCATTGGCGTTTATCCCAGTTTTTACTTCTGTAGGATACAAGTAAATTTTGATTTGATCCGTTACATGATTTAAGCCAATAAATAGTAAGTCATCACTGGTCGGTCCCTTTTCAAATCCAAGGTTTTTGTAAGATAATATTCCATCGGCACTAGACAATCCCGCACCTCCTGATACACGAAGCATTTCTTCCAGTGAAATAGGTACCCAAACGATATCAGGATGTCTTAAAAAAGCAAGCATAAACTTAATTGCAGCAACGATACTTATTTTTTCACGAGAGAATGTTGATTCCTTGTTTGCTCCAATCATTTTTTTTGAAGACACTAAACGTAGCAGCCAATCACCATTAATTGCATTAAACAAATTAATAATTTTAGCAACGTCTTCTAATTCTGCTGATACCCCTTTTTCTTTAAGATATTCTTGAATTACCTTAGAATATTGCTTCGACTTATGAGTTACAGTGATGGCATCATAACCACTACTTGAGGTATATTGATCACTATAATGGATAATCAACAAATCACTATTGGCTTCTTTTTCACTAAAGAAATCGAGATCTACCTTTGGATCAACAAAAACAACCCAATTGGATGCATTATAAATACCCTCCATTTTATCTTCAGCCAATTTATCAATCTGGGTTGAAATACTTGTTCCTGAATGATATGGGTTACCAGTGTTTCCTACCTGAACAAGTGAATTGTATTTTGTAGCAAGCTCTATTACGGGTGTTTTACTTGCGTATTTTGTACCAAAACCAGTTCTATACTTTTGTCCGTATTTGCTAGAAGGAACCCCTGAGACAATACCACCTAAGGAAATACCTGTTTCAATTTGATCCATTGTAGCGGACTCTGATGTGATTTCTGACTCCATTTCATAAAATGATATATGGGCATATTCATATTGCTTTCCAGTATCCTTGTGGAAGTAACACTCAATATTTTTAGATAGAACCCCCTCCAAGCTATTCATCGCCACACCATTTGCAAAAGAGAGTTTTGACGCTGTTAAATAGCTCTTTAAACGAGAATATTCTTTTATATTCTCAAATACATTTGTCTTTTTACCATCAGAGTAGATATGCAACTCAAATTTCATAAGCTGATCAACATCTGGTGTTTTCCCAATAGCATGAATATAATATTGCGCTATACCATTAAAAACATCACTACAGTCTCCCATATTAATAAGATTAACTCGTATTGTTTTGTTATTGATATCCGAGAAAATATATTTAAAGTGGGAGACAAACTCGGTGATTTTTTCTTCAATCAATTTTGGAACGTACCGTCTGCTACCACGATATTTTCTGTTCTCTACTGGCGCATAATATTTCCATTCCATAGAGAACATTTGGTCTGATACCTTATAGATTTTCTTATTATGTTTTGTATATGGCAACAGATAAATGGAATTAAGACGGTCAATCACAATATCACTAGCATTCTCAAATTTTGTTTCTTCACATAATTGAAGTTGGTAGGCAATGTTTAGAGGATGGAATGGGGTAAACAATAATTCTTCATCATTTCTTCCAACGAACAGAGTTCCCAACAACAGTCCATTTTCTTGTTCTGGACTTAAGTTACTACCTTCTTTAAGCGTTGCATATAACAAATTAAATTCCTTTAAATAGTTTTCTGCAGCATCTTTTAACTCTCCAGATAAATACGCTAAAGTAGGAATTGTATTACATTTTTTATATGCTTGAAGTAAATCATAATAGGCCTGTTTTAAGGTTAAAGGCAATGCTAATTCTTTAGCGTCGATTTCTAAATCATCCGTCCCATGTATATGTTTGCATTTACCATATAGAATTCTTTCATTAATAATCTTTTTCTCAATTCGTAATTCCTTTAGTAAATTTGTCTTAGCATGATATTCTTGGGAGCCTCTATAAAAATGATCTCCATCTTCCTCAATCTCAAAGCTCTTCTCCATAGAAAACTTTTCTCGAAGAATTTTACGTCCGATCATTTCAACACTTTTCACCTCATCAGGGAAGAGTATAAGTGGAAGCACAATACCCGAAAAGTTAATTTCTATATAAATTCCGCTACCGAAATCAGACAGTTCTTCCTCTGTTGTATATAAATGTAAGCGTTCATCATACTTACATTTATACTCCGTATTATCATTCAATTTTTCTGAAACATTAGTCGCACCATTAGAATTAAAAACAAGGTCTGTCCCTATGCCAACTAATTTTACCTTACAGTTCTTCTTTGTCTTTTTGTAGTCGATAACGAAATTTCGTTTTATACTACTTAAGTATTCAAATGAAACATCAATAATACACAATTTAAATACATATGTAATATTATTTACAGCATCATTAACTTCTATCTTATGAAATGAAACCCCGTCTCTTTCAAAGCAGAAGATCAGGCTTTTACCATCACGAACATATGAAGCATCATCTGCAGAAATATCGTTATTCAAAACACGAGCATTACACTCCAGTCGCATATGTATTTCCGGATATTTCTCTGCATTGAAAACCATAATACTTCTAGTTCTTTTCTTAGTTTTCATGGAACCTTCGTTTCTGATAAGAACCTTTTCGTCTATTGGTAGAACATTCAGTGGCATATTTCCGTAAATAGAAATATCTTTTAAATCGATATTAAGAGGATTATCTTTCTTCGCCTGTTTCTTTTCCCTAGCAGCTAACATTTCTGCATATGTAAAAAGCATACTCCAATGTTCAGGATCATCTTTACGACTTTTTTCAATGCGAATCAAAAATCCTTCTTCAAATTCTTCTGCCAAATCAGCTTCTACGTTTCCAAATCGAATGCTTCGATCTATCTTTTCGAAAAGATCATGATTTTCTTTAATCTTTTTATCAATTTGAGCCTTTCCTTCATTCTGATAGTCTTTTTTTCCATCTACAGGGAACAATCTAAAACCAGGATAATTCTCTTCTTTAATACTTCCGCTACTCATAATGGAGAGAAGATCTCGGTACTCGTACAATGAAGCCTTGTCACTAAAAACATCATTGTCTCTTCTTTTCAATTCAAAATCTAGAATTCTTTTTTCGAGAATTGACAACTGAGTGCTTTCCTCAGCCATTTTTCTTATCTCTGTCATTAAATTATCAGCATAAAACGGCATACCATTTGCAGCCATATCAATGGATCCACTTTTAGCACTATCAATTAGATTTGATGAAATCATCAAAAGCGGCTTTCCAGCAACATTGGCTGCATTTCTCAATGTTGCACAGAGAAAGTCCTCCGTCATACCATTGATTTGTGCTGCTATTATTATTTCGTCATCAATAACTTGTAAGGTGAAAGTCCTGTACATGGAACCATCCATACATTGATATTCATATTCTCCACAATTATTTTCTTTTGTTGCTAATTCTTTTATTGCATCGGATACAGCTTGAACAGTTTCAGTGTCATCTAATTTTAAGCAAAAGCTTTCTCCTCTTTGCAATGCTCCTTCTGCTGATAGTTCTAAGAAATAGCGGTTTATTCTCTTTGCAATAAAATCATAAAATTCTTTTAACATACTGTGCATCTCCACTATCACTTTTTTTGTCAATAAGGTTCAGTTTGGTAAAAAACTCCTGCAAAAAATCTTTTGATGTATTATCAAGAAAAATACCTCTATATTCATACTCTTTATATAAATCAATTAGACGTATTTTATCTTTGTCCTTAATAGAGATTTTCGTCAAAAATATAATATCTCTTTCTGTTAGATTCAAAACCAAGCCCGATTTTCTTCTGTTTTTTACCCACCTTGTTTTACAAAACTCAGTAAATTTTTCATTATAGAACTGGTTTGCTCTTTTTCTATCTGTATTTAAAAATTGTTCTTCCACGCACCTATACAGATGACGGATAGCAATATCCGTTTTTGTTCCTCCTGAAGAATACGGAATCTGCTCAAACTTTTTATAATCTCCAACGCAAGATGTGTATGCCTTCTCGGCTTTTTCAATTTCCGAGGTAATAACTTCATCTTGATCTGGATGTTCAGTAACATATTCTTGCAATGCAATATAATCCAACATTACACCTGGGAGAGCGTGTTGATTAAGTATTTCTAATGTTAGCGCGTGACTAAACATATGATTAGCATTTGCCTGAATTCTTTCCCAACCTTCTACACAACACTTTCTATTTTTGCTGACTTTTTCCCAATCCAATGCATAATACAAGTGTACTGGACAATTCCTTTTTCCCGATCCAAAATTATCAAGAGTTACGCATGTTTGAGACATATAATAAAAATAATAAATAGATAAAAGATTCGATAAATCATCCAATGAAGTCATTCCTGTATTTAACATAAAATGAAAATCCTTCTTAAATTTTTCTTGAACGTCAATGATAATAGGAAAATACGATTTGCCATTATCCGTCAGCCCTGCTTTTGAAGATTGAATTGCATCTACAACCATTTTTTCAACAACATTATAAGGATGCTTTTTCATAGCTTCTTCTATAATGTCACAATCATTCCCATTCACACCAAACACATCGAGCAAGAATCCGGCAAGTCTATCTGCACTTTTGTTGTTTACTTTTGTTTGATATGGATAAAGACCTAAGTTTTTAGCTACAAAGTCATCGCCCTCAAAAAATAAGGATTGTATCATTTCTTTGAAAAGATCAATATCTTCATCCGCAATATCCATATCAGAGATAATATCATCACATAAAGTATCGTATTTTACCGGTTCTGTTTCCATTTTCAATGATCTTCTAAAAAAATCACTTACAACTTCTTCCAATTCTGTAATAATCGGCGCTTGAGCCTTTCCACTAGCCTTATATGGAAATAATTTAAAATTAATATCTTGTGTATGTGTAAGACGCAAGGAGTCGATTGCTTTATCATCTTTTACATTGAATGTTTTGCAAAATGTTGCATAATCAAATTGATATTCCATCATCTCACCACCTTAAATTTATAGACTCCAAATTTGGTCTTCTCGATAATTGCTTTTCTATTATCATCTGTTACCAGAGAGACTTCTTTATCTGCAGATCCTGTTTTTAATATTTTTTGAATAAAGCTAATAAAATCAGCATGATTATTTCTGTCTTCTGCGGTTTGAATATATCCAGCAGCAAGTTTATATATCAACTCATACAGGGAATAATCTATATCCAGAGGTATAACTTCTCCTGTTTTTTTATTTTCATATTTCACAGAAATAAACGGCAAGAATCGTTGAAGTTCATCAGTCTTCTGAATACTTGTAGAATCATCTAAATAAGGTTCAAATTCGATATGCTCATACAAAGCAATTCCGTCATGTAAATCATCGAAACAGATATTATCTCGATCTTCGTTTCCGCACCATTGAATAATTGCTTCTTCAACAAGGCCATATAATTCACCATACTTTTTTGTTGTGCCTGTATTAAAATAATATAAGGTGCTTAAAAATGAGGAATAAGCATCATCAGCTTTCTTTCCAACTTGAATTTTCTTCAATCGCTCTAACACATTAAACAACTGCGCCTTCAAGATTTTGTCACTATTAATTTTTTCGATAGCAGATGTTTGACACAATACTTTTGAGTAAGATTCTTGTCCTATAATGGTTGTTATCTCTTTTGATACATCTGACGAAACATAATAGGAAATAGCATCCTCATCGTCTTGCTCCGAACGTTCCAGTAATGGATCATATTTTCGCAGTTGATTTAACAGCAAAGATTTGTCCGTATATTCATACATCAATGATAACGTTGTATCACTAATATATTCTTTTAGAAATGATACTTCGTTTGTTGATGACCGTGCCATTTTCTTGTAATTGAAACTTTGAGCAACCACAATATCATAAATGTAGTTCAAAATTTCACGTGTAGTAAGAATTTCCTTATCTTTTATTGTTACCTCAACAAGGGCATTTGCAACATAGTTTCTATTTTTTTCGTTAGCAAGAAATTCAAAATTATGTTTAACTGGACACTTCTCCGAAAGCGGACACCCCCGGCAATTATTATTGTAAACGATGTAAAATGGATTCTCTTCATCCATGATAAAAATTTTTTCCAATATTTTTTCTAGGTATTCCGGTTTAATTCCCTGTGCCGTAAGATTATACATATGATAATCTGAAAAACTAACATGCTGAAATGCACTATTTTCTTCATAACCTTTTTCATTTAATTGATTGGTTAGAATATTACTGTTTATAACGTACTCATGTAATTGCTTGAATGAATCTCCATAAGAGGATTCAACAAAATTACTCAAAACACCGAGATTAATAGCCAAAATAAAATTATCACCGGGCAGATCCAAGTTTTCATCAGAGAATCCTTGCAAAGCTTCATATAATGTTTCTATTGCAGTTTTAGAAGGTGCACTACTTTCAGTTGCGTCATTGTATACAACATAGTTATCCAGAAGTCTTAAATCATTCTTTAAATACGATAAAAGATGTGATTTTCCATCACCAGCACTACCGCATAGCAAAACAAGACTTTTCTTACCAGAAGTTTCTATCTTATGCAATATTTCAATTATGTCTTCTTCAGCACTTCTTGAAACATGCATGTATTTCTTAAAATCGTCAAATTTACCTATTCCATCTATAGAATCACTTGAGGACTTTCTTAATCTATTCAATTCATCTACAAATCTACAGTTTCCCATTACGCACCTCTCTGCTCAGAAGACTCAATTGTAACTACATCATCAATATTACAATTCAATGCCTCGCATATCTTCAAAATTATAGCTAATGAAACGGGTTCGTTTCTTTTCATTTTTGACATTGTACTAGTACTTATTTCTGCTTCTTGGCATAATGTGCCTTTCTTCATTTTTCTATCGATAAGCGTTTTCCAAAGATTGTTGTAACTCAACTCCATATCATCACCTCGAATAAGTATCTATATAATTAATTTGCTGTTTTTATTATATCTTTCAAAATCTGATACATCAAGGATTCCTATTCGAAAATACTGTTTTTGCGTCATTTTTACACTAAATAAAGAGTAATTTGCATAAAAAAAGCACCCTGACAGTCCATTTCGACCACCAGGGTGCTATCCATTATCCCACAGCCACATTTTCCTTTTCTTTTCGCTCTTTCTCAATCATCTCAAACAACCGATCTACCCTTCGCAGGGCAGCTCGTTGTTCTCGTTTCTTTGCCTGTTTCTCATATTTCTTGTTCTTATACACAATTCTTTTATCTCCACGTTTTACAGCAGCCTTGTACTTGTCGTGATCATAAATATAATTTAGTGCCAAGGCAATATTCCTAAAGTAGAGCTGATCTTTTTGCTGATGGTATCTTCCCATTTCCGGATGCTTGAAATCTAACGGAGTCTGTCTGGAATTTCGATGATACAAGGCAATCTGTTCCATACCTCTGGAATAGACCAGTTTCCAGCATCCCATATCTGTCTTCACATACAAGATTCCTTTTATGTATTTGAACTCCATGTTCCGAGTATTTTTATTCCATTCAATGGTTTTCTTTTCAGTACTGCAGAGAAAGCTCATGTTATTGCAGTATCTACAGGCGCAATAGCCACGATGCTTGACATCTTCCCAAAGCAAGGTTTCTCTGTTCCCCGACTTCATAAAGCCTATGTATTTACAAGTTGGTCTATGGTAAATATTGGATTCTATACTCTTAATTCGCTTTGTACTCATGTTGTTTCTCCTTTCAAAAAGAAAAGCCCTTCACTACCAGATACGGTAATGAAAGGCTTCACCTTAACGTCTATTCAATTCTCTGTTTTGTTCCAAGTATTTCGGGATTGGCTTTCCTGATCGAATCGCAATCTCAATCTGCTTTTTATGAAGCTTTCCGATTACTGATTCTTTCTTCTTACGTTTCTTTGCTTTGGTTTTTTCTGGCTGCTTTGGAAGATTATTCACACGACCATCCACCATATCATAGTTAGCTTCTCCACCGGATTCCGCCTGCCTGAGCCATTCGCCATTTTGATAATATTTCTGCCAGATTTCCAGCCGTTGCAACTGTTGCTTCTGTGGCGTTGGCTTTGTCTGTTCTTGTGGTCGGATCTGATTCCGGATCTGTTGCTTTACAGCATCGTCAAAACCATTTCTCACGTTTTCTGCCATGATTTTTCCATAAGCATCTAAAACAACTGCCGGAACCTTATCACGATATTCGGTATGCTCCAATAAGAAAAACTGCTTGCCATCAATGATGATATAATCCGTTGCCATCCAGCTTCCTTTGCGATTTTCCAAATGATAATCGACAGTATCCATAGAAATCAATGCACCGGAGCTGTTCATGCGAATAAAGCCTTCAATCGATGTCAGATAATCCTCACTGATGTAATAAGTGGTCAGTTCTCCCTCTTTATTAAGAACCAGAACATCGCTTACCTCAAAGGAATCTTTCCTACGATTCCAAATGGTCATTGCTGTATCATCTGCAGATACTTTTTCGATACGCTGCTGCCGGTAGAATTCCATACGAATCTGCAGCTTTTTCTTCTGGACCATATCATAGGGCAATCTCCAAAGAGCCTTACCGGATGAGGTTTGATCCACCCGGTAGACTGCATATTGATTAAGCTTCATGGAAATCATCCTCCTGATCTTGCAAATAAGAGCTTACATTTAATTCCTGAAATATCTCATTACTGATAAAAGCAAGCTTATAAACAGCACTGATCATCAGCTTAACAAGCTCAAGATCTTCCTCTTTTTCAATGCGAATGATTTTCATTGCTTCCCAAATATACTGAATGGTTTCAATTCTGGTTGGTCTCTCATAAATTGCAATGAGCTCTAACTCAGAGATCTCAAATACTATTTTTCTCATAGTGACATTGCCTCCTTCTTCTTAGGTGGTTTGTCTGCCACCTGCTCCTGTTTCTTTTCCTGGGTATTTGAAACAGATTGATTCTTTTGCTTTTTCTCCGCTGCATAGGTTTCCAATTTCTTCATGGCATCCTGAATGATTGGATTCTTCTTATAGTGGTCTACTAAATCAATGGCATCATACAAGACTTTATCTCCGCTAAACAGTTCATATTGTCCGGAGTAGATACTGTCATCCTGCAGATCAAAACCGATTCCTTTTATCCCATGCATACGATCCGATGGAATGGATTCATATACCTTGATTGCCTCATCCAAAGATAATCCGTCATGAAATTCACCCATTACCGGAAATTCCATACATTCTGCTACATAAAAGGAAATCGTTCCTTCCATCTGAACTTCCGCAGCCTTTGTTCGTTCTTCGATAATTGCCTGCATTTCCTGTGTTACCTTATCAATGAATTCCCCAGACGTTTTACGAATCAAATCCAGAGAGCCTTTTAGCTCTTTCATGTCATGCTCCTTGCTCCATCCGGAAATATAGGGAAACGAATAATCACCTGTATCCAGATTGAAAGCAGCACAAACACAAAAAGCACAGCTTTCGGCTTCAATTTCTTTTGTCATACGGTCAATTTCGACATGATTCGACATCATAATGTCTTCATCATGAAGAAGACTGTGGGCACACTCATGAACTGCAGTTTTCATGGTCTGGCTCTCGCTCATGCCTTTATTGATAACAATTTCTTTTGTCGCATTGCTGTAATATCCCTTTGCTCCATTCGTAATCTCATCGAATCGAATCGGTACTGTGGATACTCTGGTGATTGCTTCCATGAATATTTCGTAATTCTCAACACTGGCTGTCAGCTCCTCTGGCACAAGAAAGGGCAGTGGTTCTCCCTCTGTTTGCTCATAAGCAAATACAGTAGTTGGTCTGAATCTTGGAATAACAACCTCCACCTCTTCCAGTTCCGGATGTCCATCTTCACCAATCACCGGTTGCTGATACTGGTCCTTTCGTTCTCTTGTCTGTTTTGTTTTCACGGGTGCCGGAGCAATGATCGTGATTCCTTTTTCCCCTCGTTTTACCTGCCTGCCAAGAGACTGCCATCGTTTATATGAATTACAGAGTGTAGCATCTGGTCTCTGCATAGCAATGAGAAGTGTATTGTTTACGGAGTAATTGTGGAACTTTGTCATGACCTTAAGAAATTCCTTGTACCGTTCCTGATCACCTTCTAAGAAATTCTGCACACCCATCTCTAATGACTGCATGATGCTATTCATATCTTTTCCCTGAACCGGCAGGGCGGCTGTTTGAACATGGTCATTTTTGACCGGGTTGGATTCTGTTGAATATCCAGTCTGTTCCTCAGCTACTTTATTTCCAATCTGCAGTTGATCTATATCGCTCGTAAAATGATTCCGGGAAATAGGAATTGTATCTTTCTCATGAAACGAATAATACTCATTGCCTCTACCGGTTATGATGTGATCCACCATTTGAATTCCCAAAAGCTCTCCAACCTGGTGCATGCGATCTGTCATGGCAATATCTTCTTTTGAAGGCACCAGATTCCCTGACGGATGATTATGGATCATCATAAAGGAATGTGCATTAGATAAAATCGCTGACTTCATCATTTCCCTTGGATGAACCAATGACTCACTCAAAGCACCCATGCTTACGATATTCATATTGATTGGTTTCATGTCACTTTGCAGATTTACTACACAAACAAGTTCCCGGTCCATTTGACTTAGGAACTCGCTCATGACATGGATCGCTGCTTTTGGAGAATCCATCTTTTCGTTGCTGATCAATGGTCTTTCCTGTACCATTCGGATTGCTACTTGTGGCAGCACATTTTCCCTCTTTTCATCGTGAATCCTTGGTGTATTATTCTCTGCCATCCGTATCACCTCCAAGTGGCACTTCTATGATGAATTCTTCAGATTCCATTTCATTGATCTTTTCTTTTAAATCATCAAAAGTAATTGTATCTTTTCTTTCCTGCATTGTTTTCCTCCAAAAAAAGAACCTCCGTCTGGACAAACCCAAACGGAGGCACAAGTATTAGAGTGACATATCGTTACTCTTATGTTTCTTAGGTGTTTTCACAGCATTTCCAAGATTCTGATCCTTATTGGAAACATCCTTTTCCTGCTGTTTTGTTTTTGCCTTCTGGCGAGCATCAAAGGTGGCTGCTTTTTCGAATACTTTGTCTTTGGAATCATAATGATATACCTCATCCGTAAGACGTTCCGATGGGCGTACCTGTGTTGCATTGATTTCTGTCACCATACTGCGAAGCTCAAGGAATGACATCTTTCCATCATCCGGGACAACCAGAGTTTCATGCACAGATGATGGGAGAATAAAATAATCTCCACCTAATCTTTCTGCAATTTTATCCATTTGATCCGGATAGAAGAGAGCTGCTGCACCATTAATACCCTGCACGTTTGTGATTACAGTCATGATAGAGTCTTCAACCATTGGCATATCCTGTATCAGAGCATCCATTGTCTCCTGATCCATACCAGCTTCTTTCATATCATCCATCATGATACGTTTCATGACCTCGCCCATAGAAGCAACCGTAGCTGGAAAGAGAATCGGAGAACTCTTCATCGCATCTTCATGAAGCTGTTCCTGTGTAATACCATACATATTTATCAGATGATTGTTGACCATAGTTGATGCAATGCCTGCGTCATCGTCCATACTGACAGCGATATGATATGTAATCGCTAAATCCTCACGAAGCATATGTGGAGCATTCTGCAGCATTTCCTGATTTTTCTCTGCATTGCTTACTCGGATGAAAAGCTTATGCTTTGTAGTATCATAATCAGTGATGCGTAAGGAATCCACCTCAAAACCTTCTGGCTGCATCTGAACCATAGCTGCGGCCTGTGCTACCGCCTCAACCAGAGAAATGTGATCGGAATCGTAAGCCTCATAGAGTGCTTCCAGATTGATGGTAGGCACTGCCACCTGATTTTCTTTCCGTACTGTAAGTCCTGTATACTGTTCATTCAGCTTTTTATGCTGCACAAGCTCCACTGTTGCATCTTTGAAATCACTAGGAAGAAATTCCTTGATCATATCCTGAATTGATTCTGTAAAAGCTTTAAAATCCATAAAACTACCTCGTTCTTTCTTTTTATTTCTTTGTTTTTGAGTTACTATTCTTTGGGAATTCCAAAGAGAAATTTGCCCTTCCATCCTTAAACTCCACCAACAGATCTGCTTCAAAATACATATCCTTTTTTCTGGAATACAAGTCCTTCATATGGGCTCTTCCATGTGCCAGAAGTGCCACCGCTGTTGCAGTATCTATGCTCTTTTTCATCGTTTCCAGATACCGGTTTTCCTTCCAGAGAGAGAATCTGCATTCCCGGTTGGAGCAATAGAAGTTCTTCTTTCCCTCAAACACAGGACTGCCACAGATTGGACAGTTTCCAATGCTCTTGTGATTGGAAAATCGAGTTGTTTCTTCCGGTGGAAGTTCTTCCAGACCATTTAAGATCATGGATAACAAATTGCAGATTCCCCGAAGAAACATCTCCGAATCTATCTTTCCTTTTTCCATTTGCAATAACTGGTTTTCCCACTCTGCAGTCATACTGGCAGATTGTAAACACTCCGGCATCACACTGATCAATGCCTTGCCATCCTCTGTGACAGTGAGCGTTTTTCCTTTTCTTTCGATGTATTTATCAGAGACAAGTTTTTCGATGATTCCGGCACGGGTCGCAGGAGTACCAAGTCCTTTTTTCTCGGTATCTTCATCGAATTCTTTGTTCCCAGCTGTTTCCATCGCATGAAGCAAAAGATCCTCATTAAATGCTTTTGGCGGAGAAGTAAAATGCTCTGTTTTCTCTACAGTGACCTTGTAATAGGTTTTGCCCTCTGTCACATTCGGAAATTCTTTTGTTGCGACAGCATCCATATCCTGTATAGCAAGACGATCTTTGTTTTTAAAACATTCTTCATACAGCTTCCAGCCATGCTGTTTGATTCTCTTACCACTGGCTGAAAAATGCTCGCCTTCACAAATCACATCAGCATGAATCTCCGTAAAGATATGCTCTGTATCCGTAGCTGCTAAAAGCCGGATCGCTACCATGAATAAAATCTTTTCGTCAGATTCTTTCAAATCACGAATCGCATTGCCATCCAGTTCCATCGTCGGAATAATGGCATGATGATCCGATACCTTGGCATTATTCATGACCTTCTTCATATCTGGTTTTGTCGGCTCCTCAAATGGACCAAGAACCTGATATACTTCATGAATTCTACGAACCACACTTTTTCCTGTGCTTTCCATATCCTCTGTCAAATACTGGCTGTCTGTTCTTGGATAAGTAATCAGCTTTGCTTCATAAAGGGATTGGGCTGCATCCAGTGTCTGCTTTGCTGTCATGCCATAGATACGGTTTGCATCTCTCTGGAGAGAAGTAAGGTCATACAGTTTTGGCGGTTTGACACGTTTTTCTTTCTCCGATAGGGATACAACCGATGCATCTTTCCCATCACATTTACAAAGCAACTGATCCGCTTCTCGTTCGTCAAAGATTTTTTCTCTGACTGCTTTCATGCCATCACAGTCCAGTTCCACGTTGAAATACTTCTGTTTTTTAAAGTTTTTAATCTGATTGTCTCTCTCAACCAGCATGGCTAAAGTCGGTGTCTGCACACGCCCCACAGTAAGCCTCTTATAATATTTTGAAGTGAAAGCTCTTGTTGCGTTCATACCGATCAACCAGTCTGCTTGCGCTCTGCACACAGCGGCATTCGCCAAGTTACGATATTCTTCGCCATCTTTCAGGTGTTCAAATCCATCCAGAATAGCAGAATCTTCCAGAGAACTGATCCACAGACGCTTTACCGGCAGTTTGCTTCTGGACAAGTCATAGACATGCTTGAAGATAAGTTCTCCTTCACGACCTGCATCGCAGGCATTTACCACATAGTCCATTCCCGGCTGATTCAATAGCTGTTTTAAAATATAAAACTGGTCCTTTTTATCTTTGGATACTTCCACCTTCCAGGAAGTTGGAATAATGGGAAGATCCTCAAAGTTCCAATTTTTGTAGCGTTCATCGTATCGTTCCGGATAAGCATATCCGGCAAGATGACCTAAGCACCAACTCACAATACAGTCATCCCCTTCCAGATAACCCTCTTTTCGTTCATTCGCACCGATCACCTGTGCAATGCTTCTCGCCACACTCGGTTTTTCTGCAATTACTAAATACATGTCTTACCTCCAAAAAGACCGGCTACAGAATCTGCAACCGGTCCAAAATATCTATATCAATGCCACTGTCTATCCCCTCAGTGGCACAATTTTAATTATCGAAATCTTCTGATTCCTGATCCTCTTCAAATGAATCGGATTCACCAATCATCTCGATACCTTCGTCATCACCATCATCCTCATCTTTTTTTGGCTTGATGAATTTTATATATCCATAAGCACCTACACCAAGGATTGCTACTGCGAAGATTGCTACAAGTGCTCCCAGATTAGAAGCAGTCCCTTCTTTTTCCGGACTCTCTGTCACAGGTTGTTCCGTCTGCTCTGTATGTGTATTCTCATCAATCACAACCTCTGGTGTTACATCCACGATAGTAGATGCAGAAGTATCTTCCTCTAAGAATTCCTTCAGATCATTTTCATCAATCTGAGACAACATATACACGTTATCCACATTTGCAGATCGGTCAATGATCACATAGAAGGTATTATTATTCTTCGTTGTGATAGTAAGAAATTCCTTATTCTTACTGTTTGTGATATCATCCTGAACCTGAGCATTTCCCGGAACGGAGAATGGCTCCTCCGTATTGATCTGGTTTTCTTCCACAACAGTATCTTTATCCGTTTTCTCTGTTTCCACAGTTTCTGTTTTGCTTGCTTCTGCAGATTCATCCACATAAGCAAAAGCAGTAGTACCTGTTGCAAAAATCATGCTTGCCGATAAAAAAAGAACAGCCAGCATTTTATTCATCCTCTTGATCTTCACCATAATTGTTATCCTCTCTTTCTCTCATCTCATCGAATGATTCTTCTACGGGGATGTTCTCCTCAGAATCCCTATCTACCTGAAAACGAACGCTTCCATCCTGAATACCATTAAGCAGATTAAAGAGTTCCTTGCTGCTCAGTTTCATACCACGAATACTTTTGATCATCTCATTATTTTCTTCCTGCTTTAGTGCAGATTGAACGCCTTTGAGATATTGCTGCAACTCTGCAATCTTTCGCTCTGTTTTATCAATCTCTTCAAGATATCGCTTGATTCGCCTGTTCAATTTGTTCACCTTCCTTCAAAGCTTCGGAACGCCTTAAGGCAGACGTCCGAAGCATAAAAAATGTTGCTGCCAGTAGGAAGAATTGATGTTGGCATACTGGATAGGATTTCCACAATGGATCATCATTCCATTTCCAACATAGATTCCTACATGACTGGCGCCTGATGTGTTATAAGTTTTCTCAAAGAAGATCAGATCTCCCGGTTTCGCCTGATTTGGCGGTACATAAGTACAAATTCCACGAAGCCCTTCTGCAGTCTTGCGACCATAGTTCCATCCATTGCCACAGTGATAAATTACCCAGGATACAAATCCAGAGCAGTCAAAACTCGTAGATGGAGATGCCCCGCCCCAGACATATGGATAACCAAGATATTTCTCTGCTTCACGGATCATGTTCGCAAATCTTTGATCCGACAATGCCTCTGGTGGAATGTCATAGCTCATGCCACCACTGCCACCTGAAATCGTCCGAAGATCAAACAAATAATCTCTATTTCCATATGTAGTATTTAATGCGTTATAGAGAATGAGTTCTTCTTCATTCAGATTGGCTCTGGCAATGGCATCAAATCCTTTGTTAGTCAAAGTCACTGAAAGAATCTTCTTCGTTGTGGTATTTGTAACTGTGACTTCCCGGCTTCCATTATCATCGGCAAGGAATGCTTCCCATGTCTGATGTCCATGGGCAGATGCTGCAGTATGAGAATCATAATAAACATCAAAATCCACTCCATATCTCGCAAAAGCACCGGTATCCTCCACAGTGTATTCCACACCGTTCATGACGATCCGAGTTCCCATTGGTACGGTAGGATTCGTTGCATCTACTGCAATAGTATGATTGGCTCTTGGCATGACTCCACTGGCAGTTGGACCACCAGACCATCTGCCACAGCAGATAGAGCAGTTGCAATATCCACTTGTTACAACTTGTCCCAGAGATTCACCAACCCGTACCGTTCTGGTCTCTGTGACTGTCTCTGTTTTGCCTTCCACATCCATGCCATACTGTGCTTCAAACAATTCCTGAATCACATCTTCTACATCTGAGTATTTGAACTCACCATATTTCACGGTAAGAAACGAGATTAGATGATAAGGGTTATGGGAAATCTCATCAATGTTGTAGCGATACTCGTCATAGTCAGGATATCTGGATTCGATGTTGTTGACTTGCCGGTTCAGTGCATTCTCCAATGCTTTATAAGCATTTTCCGCAGAGTGGATATCATCATCTGTGCTGGGATAAGTTGTCATGCCAATCAATGAACCAGCTCCCTGAATGGATGCTGAACAGCTGGTAAGAGAAGTGGAGATGAGCATAAATAAAAGAGCAAACACACCTATTCCAATAAAAATCGCCTTGTTCTTACGGAATATTTCTGCGGTTGCTCTTTTTGCTTTCTCTGTAAAGGATTCTGTAACAGCAGTAGCAGCACCACTGACAGTATCCATCCCCTTTTTCCCTTTTTTGGCTGCAATATAAGAATCCTTATATCTTTTTCTTTGCCAGAATCGATTCCACTCTTTTTTCTTTGCAGTTTCTTTTGCGGATTCCCTGCCTGACTTCTCCATCTCTTCAAACGTTAAACGTCCACTTGTTGGAGATTCTGTTTCACGATACCCTTTCTTTGCCAGTCTGCCAGAAGTACGATTCATTCTAATCTGTGCACTGCGAAGGCTTCTGGTAGCTTCTTCCACAGCAATTTCACTGGCATGGGCACCTTCTAATCCCGCATTGTCATCCTCTGCATGATGTAGCTTTTCATGTACATATGCGCCGACTGCAGCACCACCAATTCCTGCAGCGTTCTTTCCAAAACCTGTTCCGGCACCGGCAATCATGCCACCTTCATCGTCAAACGATAACTTTGATACTTTCTTTTGTTCCTCAGTGAGCCTTTTTCTCTGTCTCTTCTTTTGAATCGCTTCTTTACTTTCGAGGCTTTCTTCCTTGGGAAGACTTTCGTGAGCATGAAGCTTTTTTCGATAAGAAGAATTATTACGGGAATTCTTTTTTTCGATCACAGCTTCTTCTTCCGTGAAAGGTTCTTCTGACGGAGCAGCTCTGGACGGGGGTTCCCGGATCAGATCTTTCGTATTCTGATATTTTTTATTTCGTATTGACGTACCTTCATGCAGGTTTTCTTCTGTAAGCCCGTCTCTGGACATCTTCTGAACGATTTTATCTTTTCCTGTATATTCCTGTCCTGCCATTTGTCTTTTCACCTCCTCTCAAAAACAGGCAAACTAAAAGCAGCTCTCTCCACTGCAGAATGAACTTCTGAGAAGATGCCGCTCCCATATCTCCAATGTTTTCTCATTTTTCTTTGCGATGTTTTCCATTTCCGCAAGTTCTTCCTTGCTGATGAGTAACTCCTTTTCCTTCATTCGTTTATACAGAACGTAGATTGAAGCAAGACTGGTATGCAAATCCTCAATCAGCTGCAGATAAGCTCTCTGGCATTCTGGGAGATTTTCTTCTGCCAGCATCGTGCGAATTCCCTTATGAAGGCTTTCTCGATCTACCATCAATGGTTCATGTTCATAATAATCAAAATATTTTTTCATCTCTTAATCGTCCTCTCTGATCAACTTTCCAACTACAACCATACGACCGTTTTTATGACTGTACTCACAAGTAGACAGGGTAAGTAACGGATCACCATATTCAGCCATGACTCCTGTGTTGTAATAGGACTTCTTTATACAAGTATCAACAAAGCTTTTATATTCCTGAGGCGTTTCTGCCTTAGTAAATGCGTAATACGCAAAATCGTTTCCCGTATTGACAGGAACAGCAAAGCAAGCCATCACTTCATAAATTTCATCACCATGAAGAGTGCTGTAAATAATCCTTTTATGCTTCTGATAGAAAGATTCGCTCTTATACTTATCAAGATCTGCAAACATTGCACCACTTTTCATGTGATGACCGTAAATAATCAGGTTATCAAAATCCTCCGGATCACAAATCTCAGAAATAAAAGGAGTTCCACTTATGTCATATTCTTGATTGAAATTCTTTCTTAAGTAGTAATTCTTTTCTTCCGGATGATACATGACGGGATAATCAATGTGTGTATCTTCAATTCGAATCCACCCTACACAGTCCGGATTCTTTTCATGTAGTTCCAGAAGCCCAGAATTGATATACGACTTATCCTTCGATTTATCTTTTGAATCCTCTGGGTATTCCTGATCAAATACTTCCCTGATTTGTTCAAATGCGTTATCACTTTTCTGATCTTCCAGTTTCATCCCTGCCAGCATGTAGATACTGACAGAGATGCAGAAGAGTGAGAGTAGCAGCATGATTCCTGAAAAAAGCTTTCTCATGATTTTGGGGAAGCCTCCCTTTCTTTTCTGGCTTCCACTTCCTCCGGCTTGGTTGTCATCAGACTGTATAACTTCAAGGATTTATCAAACTTATCCTTGAATGGAATGATGGTGCTTCCATAGAACAGAAGCCCCTCACCCTCACCGGAATTCGTTACATAAGATAACTGGTATGGAGAAATATTCAGCTGCTTTGCAAGTATCTGTCTGTCCCCGGCAGCCTGATTGAGCATCAGGATAAAGTCACTGTTTTCAAAGATATTTTCAATCTCACGGCTGGCAAGAAGATCTTTGATATTCTGTGTGATACCGGTTGGGATTCCGCCCCATTTACGGAATCGCTTCCAGATTTCAACCGAATACGCTGCAGTCTGTTCCTCTTTCAGGAGCAGATGGAACTCATCAATGTAATACCGGGTGGATTTGTGAGAGCCACGGTTAATGGTTACTCGGTTCCAAACCTGATCCTGAACAATCAACATTCCAAGTTTTTTGAGCTGTTTTCCAAGATCCTTGATATCAAAACAAACGATTCGATTGTTAAGCTCCACATTGGTCTGATGGTTAAATACACGAAGAGATCCATTTACATAGATTTCCAAAGCTGTCGCAATACGCTGTGCCTGTGGTTCTTCCTGTTTTCTCAAACATTCATACAGATCACCGAGTATCGGCATGTTCTCTGGTTTTGGATCTGCAAAGTAGTTCTGATACACCAGTGGCAGACACCGGTCAATGACTGATTTTTCTTCTGCCTCGATACCATCCCGACTACCCATGATCAATTCACACAGAGAGAGTACAAAGTCTGATTTCACACCAAGAGGATTATCATCATCGGAATAATCCATATTGATATCCATCGGGTTGATATAATCCTTACTGGTTGGTGAAATATGGATGACCTGTCCCCCAAGAGCATGTACAAGAGGGTAGTACTCGCCTTCCGGATCCCCTATGATGATGTCATCGTTGGTTACAAAGAAAGCATTGGTAATTTCTCTTTTTGCTGCAAAAGATTTACCGGAACCCGGTGTACCAAGGATCAGTCCGTTCGGGTTCTTTAATTTCTTTCGGTCTACCATGATCATATTGCTGCTAAGAGCATTCAATCCGTAGTAAAGAGATTCGCCCGGCATGAACAACTCCTGTGTAGTAAATGGCACAAAAATAGCAGTGCTTGTTGTGGTCAGTGCTCGTTTGATCGGCACATGATTGACCCCTAATGGTACACTGCTCATTAATCCCTCTTCCTGTAAATAATCTAGTTTACGGAGTACACAATTATATTTCTGTGCAATACCCGCAGTCTGCAAAATTGCATTGTCCAGATTCTGCTTTGTCTTTGCCGTATTTAAAAAGAGAACTGTTACCAAGAACATTCTCTCATTTCTGGATTGCAGATCGTCCAATAGTCGTTTGGCTTCTCCACCATAAGTATTCAGATCGGAGGGAATGATATCCATGTCGTAACCAGCTCTGACTGCTTTTTTCTGTTCCTCAATCTTCATTCGGTTAATATCTGTCACTTTGGATTTTACAAGCTTAATCGCTTTCATCTGATCCACAGACTGTACATGAAGATTGACACTTAAATCCTTATCAATATCCAGAAATTCTGCCAACATTTTATCTGTAAGCTCCGGTGCCAGAATCTGCAGATATGACACACTTCCCAGAGTATCACCCATACGGAAGGTGCTTCCATCCTTAAACACAAAGCTTGTTGGTGCAATAAAATCTTTGGTTCCAAGACCGCTTTTTAACAGCTGACTGTATTCAAAGTTGAATCCAGTCTGATCCGGATTAAAGGTCTCATAGAGGATCTGCAATCGCTCCACACCATTCAATGGATAAGCCGGAACACCCAGAATCTTAAAGTTATTGAGAATATCAGACTCAATACGTTCCAGTTTCGGTTTTGCAAGCTTGATGCTGTCAGCTTCTACAGAAAAAGTAATGTATTTTGTCTTTACCAGACCATTATTTCCTTTTGCCAACTGATTCTTAAGCATCTGTGCATATTCCATTCGCACATCATCAAAAGCATCATTTTGAGGACGGATGCGAATCACACGTTCAAATTCTTTCATATTGCTCTTATGATTGATAAAACTGAGCTGAAAATGAATGCTGCTGTCAAAGTAATTTAAGAAATCACACCAGTTCTCAAAGATTGCATTCTTGTCTTCGTTCTGTGCCAGCTGATAGTTGATATCATAAAAACGGATTGTCTTTGAATAGGTTTTGCCCTGCACCCGGCAGATACCATCTTTTGCCATTTCCTTATATCGGATCGTATTCTGGGCAGAAATCTTTTTTTCATTCTTCTTATCTGCAGATGACTTCTTTTTCTTCTTGTCCTTCTTTGGATTCTGAATGGCAGGTTCTTTTTTCTTAGACACGCTTTTTGCCTCCTTTCTCATTGCTGTTACTATGGTCAGCATTTTCCAATTCCGACTCATAGTAGTTTTCAGTTTCATATTTACGGACAGGCGGTCGTAAGAACTTCACCCTGATAATATTCATCAGGATTTCTTCAAGTGGCTGCCCGTCTTTTTCATACATGGCAAACATAAATGCCGGAAGCATTAACAGCACCATAACCGTTGCTGCGTTTGACATGCCAATGACATTTCTGGTCAGAAAATAGAATGGGATTCCTATTGCAGCTCCGATCCCGATACAGATCAGCTGTCTTCTGGTCAGATTGAATGCCAATTTATTTTTCACTTTTGTCAAATCCTTTGGAACACTGACATAAGCCATAAGCTATCGTCTCCTTTCTAAAGATTAATGGCTTCCAAAGATCTGTTTACTCAAAGATCCAGTCTTAAATAAGCTGAAACAGAGTACAACTGTGTAAGCCATAATGCCAAATAATGAGGAACTTAAGTTATCTGAATACTGAATGCCAGCTACCAGTACTGCATAGATAGCCACGCAGATCATCATCAGAAATGCCTGGAATGCCAGAGCCATGAGTCCTCTGAAATAGTTTGTTCCGACCTGTCCCCACTCCCTGTTAGACATCGTGGCGAACGGAATCGGTGCAACCGAAGTGTAGATGTATATTTCAATCATTCTTCCGTACAGGATGACTGTTATCAGTACCGACATGATCTTCATGCAGAAGCTGACGATCAAGGTTTCCAGTGCCAAGATGACCAGTTCCCCTATCTCCATTGCTTCCAGAGTCGTATCCAGATCCGTAATCGCTGACGAGATATCAATTGCCGTATTTCCGGTAATCACACCGGCGGCTGAATTGACCACCTGTTGTCCCACATCAAATACTGCCATAGTAATGGTAAATGTGTTGCTCACAAGATAAACTGCGATCCACATTTTTACAAAGTACTTGAAGAACATCCATGTATCGATGTCGTGCATATTGTTTCGCTCTGTGATCATCGTAATCAGCTCATAACAAAGTACGAAAGTAATGATAATTCCTGCAATCGGCATGATGACCGAATTCGACAGATTTTGTATCATGCTAAAAATACTGCCGTTCCACCCCTGTGGGGTCTGTCCAACCTGGGCAGCGATCTCACTGGTCTTTTGATTGACATCCGTAAACATCCTGTCCAGATTGGAATGGATCATCCCCGTTAGAAGTTCTCGCATCCACTCTTCAATTGCATCAAAAATGCCATCGAACATGGATTACTCCCTCCTTTTAACCAAACAATCCACTAAGCAGTGGAATCAGCTGTGTACCGATAAGGATTACTCCGCCACCGGACATGAGTTGCTTGATTCCCTGTGATTTTGCACCCGGATTGTCATTGCCATATCCTTCCATCAAATTGATTACACCCCATACACCAAGTCCGGCTCCGATGGCTACAACAAGGGTCTGTAAAATATTGATCGCTGAACTAAAAAACGCCATATGTGATATTGAAACTGTAGATTTTCAGGCTCTATCTACAGAATCTCTCCTTTCCAAATTTAGTATTTTTGAGCCATATATTGTGTGATCTCCCCTTAGCAGGGAGCTCGGATCCTAATATTCATTGCTGAACCTCCTGCCAAAAGGCATAAAAAATACCGCTTATCATAAGCGGATGGTTTACTCATCTATTTCATCTTCTGCAGCAATGGCTGCAACCTCTTCCTCTGAAACATTACATTCATACATTTCAAAGACCATATCTTTTTTCAGAATCAATTTGTGTTCCAGATACTTCTGGATGTCAAATTCATTCTTCTTATCGTAATCGGATAATTCCTTATATCGTTTGTGTTTGGTAATATCGAACTTATCACTTAAGAACGGACGCACACCCCGAAGCTGCAAGATACATTTGTTTCCATCCATGACAGCAAGCTCATCCTTGCTCATCAGCTCCTTGCCTGTCTTTTGATAGTTCAATCCATAAGAACGATTACTTCCTCTTGTATCGGAAGTGTTATATAGATCAATGGTTTCCTTTCCAAGAATCTCCGAAATTTCTTTTAAAGTAGAACTTTCCTTGCCGCCCAGGAACAGCATGGTATCACAGTTTCCTTCAATTGTTTCTGCAGCATCCTTATAGATGGTCTTTAGCTGTGATCTGGACTGCAGAATAATAGAAGCAGAAATTTCTCGGCTTCGGATGGTTGCGATCAATTTATCAAATTTTGGAATTTGACCAATGTTGGCAAACTCATCAGCCAGAATTCTCACATGATACGGCAACCGACCTCCATGCTCATCATCCGCTTTATCACATAACAGGTTAAATAACTGTGTGTACATGATGGCTACCACAAAATTGAAAGTATCATCAGTATCTGAGATGATCACAAACATTGCTGTTCTCTGATCTCCTAACATATCAAGCTCCATCTCATCGTATTCCATCAGATCTCTCAATTCCTGAATGTCAAATGGAGCAAGCCTTGCACCACAGCTGATCAGGATAGACTTTGCTGTTTTCCCGGCTGCCAGCTTATATTTGCGGTACTGGCGCACTGCAAAGTGTTCCGGATTTTCAGCTTCCAGTTCCTCAAACAATTCATCCACTGCATTTTTAAATTCTTCATCTTCCTCCCTTGTCTCACTGGCATTGATAAATTCAAGCAGAGTAGAGAAGCTCTGTTCTTCCGGCGGAGCTTCATACCAGATATAACCAATCAGGGCACTGTAAAGGAGTTTTTCTGCCTTGACCCAGAAATCTTCGGTGGATTTTTCTCCTTCTCCTTTGGTGTTTGCAATGATTGTATTCACCAGTTTCAGGATATCTTTCTCACTTCGGATATAATGGAACGGATTGTAATGCATACTTTTTTTGAAATTGATCGTATTTAGTACTTTGATGCGATATCCTTCCTTTGCAAGCATCTTTCCGCATTCCACAAGAATCGTACCCTTCGGATCTGTGACCACATAAGATACGTTCTTTGGCATCTGCATCAGATTTGGCTTTACATAGAACCGTGTCTTACCAGAACCGGAACCACCGATTATGATGACATTCTTGTTTCTTGCATATTTCGGCTGTTTTGGTCTGGAATTCATGGTAAGTCTTTCTGTCTGGGTCAGCAGGACATTATTTTCAAACACCGGATCTATGAATGGTTCGATGTCTTTTGGTGTTCCCCATCTGGCAGAGCCATATTCTTCTCCCTGACGAAATTTCTTTGCATTCTTTCCTTTGAAATATACAACTGCCCAGATAAGTGCTGCTCCAGTAATACCTGCAAGCAGATCATACAAATGAAAACTTGGCAGAACATTCGTGAAAGCAAGCTTATAATTCATCATCATGACACCAAATCTTTGAACTGCAGTGCCTCCCACACAATGTCTGTACAGCCAGGCACCTTTATCCACAAAATAGAAGAAGATGATGTAGGGTATCCACATAATTATCTTCTTTCTACTCATCGATCCTGACCCCTATCCTTATTTTTCTGTTTCACTCTTTGACGATGCTTTACCTTACGCTGCACTGTCTTTGCAAGTTTTTTCTTCACAGAAGGCTTTTTAACTTTTTGCTTCATGGATACTCCGGCATATTCTTTAAAAGCTGCAGTCATTACATCCACATCTTTTGCCTTAAAAAACACCATAAATCTTGGTGGATCTGTACTGACATCTTTTTTCAAGCTGTAATCAATAACGTACTTTCGGGCAATCCTTTCAAATGATTTGATGTTATCATCTGTAATCGGAATATTGGTAAGCTGAACTCCCTGATTCATGAGCTGTTTCATAGTCTGCTTGCCTCTGGGTTTTTTTGCTTCCAGTTTTTTCTCTGCTTTATCTCTAGCCTTTACTTTGATTTCTTCATTTTTCGACACGTTTTTCTTCTGGATCTTTAGATTCTTTCGTTTTTCCATGTCATTCAAATACTTTCGCATAGCTGCCTTTAACGTATTGGCTGTGATGCGCCCAGCCTGAATGCAAAGATTCAATGTTTTGTCATTTACTTCATCCTGCACTATGAGCTCCCCCTTTCAATCAGAGGCAGGATACCTCTTTTTTCTTTTAGTTCTTCATATAAGAACAGTCTGCCTTTTTGTGTCCATTCCGTCTGCATACGCACCAGACAGGTTCCATCCCCTCTCGGAATCGTAATGGTTCTGCTGTGCACGTATCCTTGTCCCTGATAGTTGGCATATAATATCCACTGATCATTCACTTTATATTGAATTTTCATGTCATGGAGAAGACGGTTAAATTGAATGGCACTCATGCCATAATCTTTTGCAATCTGTGTGGTCAGAACCAGAGACGGAGATTGAAGAATCTGTTCCAGATACTTTGCCTTTGGAGTCAGTTCTTCTAACATCATCTGTTGCTCCATTACCTGATTCTGCATTAACAAACATTGATCTCTAAGTTCCTCCACGGACTTATTTGCAATTTGCAGTGCTCTTGCCATAACCTGTTCTGGTGAATTCCATGCTTTTTCCACTTCCAAGAAATACTTGCGAATCACTTTTCCGACAGGTGTTCTAGCCAGCATGCAGATTTCCTTCGCCATGTCGATGGACAACTCATGATCCACAATTTCTCTGCAGATTTTTCGATTACCCTCGAATTGAACCCGGTCAATTTTGACCGCCTTGAAATCCATGCCCTCTTCAAAACCATAACTACACATCCTTGGAAACCAATGACGATACTCTGTCTGAACACCCAGTCTTTCATGAAGTTGCCTTGCAGATACAGTCATTTCATTTGTTTCCGTATGGACCTGAATCATACTATCCATTGCTAGTTCACCTGCCTTTCTTCTGTCTGATCTCCATCAATAATTTTGAAATACAATAACCAATACAGGGAGAATGTCTGCCATAAGGGCAGTTCTTACAATTACCTGCATCTTCTGGAATTTCTGTTTTATTAGGCAGAAGATAATGACATACATTCAATTTGCAGCCTTTCTTTCTGCTGATCCAATAGTGACAATATACGCAGGACCATGGTTTTTCTGGGTGATATTTTCTTCCCGTAATAGCAGCCTTTGGATCTACGATATCGTTTCTATCATTTTTCATGCGTTCTCTCTCTTAGAACAAATTCCTCTGTTCTTTCATCTCCGATGCCCCAGAAATCATCGTCATCACTTCCTACCTTAGCAGCACACCATAATGTAAAGCTGCAAACAACAGCAACGATACCACCTGTAATTGCAATTGCTTTCCACATATAGTCCTCTCTTTCCGAAATAGAAAATGGATGCCTGCAATTTCAATCTTAAAATCACAAACACCCATCACTATTTCTATTCATAAATATTTCCTAGTTGCGTTTTTTCTTTCTTTTCAGTGCATATACAGCACCAAGACCACCAAATCCAAGTGCCAGAAGTCCATACCATAAAGCAGGGTTTCTATCATCACCTGTTTTTGGAGTAGAAGGAGCCGCAGATGGTTTGGAAGGTTTCGCCTCATCCACCATTGTTACATGCTGTACTTCGGCAGTATCCTTCACTTCAAACTGCACATCATTTGCTACCAGATATCCTTCCGGAGCAGTTTCCTCACGGAGCGTATATTTGCCAATTGGAAGCATCTCGATGTAGTGTGGATCGTTTGTAGATGTCCAGCTTTCCACTACCTTTCCTTCGGAATCAAGGATGGTAAGTTTGGCACCCGGAAGTTCTTTTCCGGCAATGTCCTGCTTAGAAATCTCCACCTTTGTCACATCATCCTTCATCTCCACTTTCTGGAACTCTGCAGTATTCTCTATCGTAAACTCGATACTTTCTGCAGTAACATATCCATCTGCAGGCTGTGTTTCGATGAGTGTATAGGTCTTTCCGACCACAAGTTCTTTGATCACATGGGCTTCTTCTGTGGAAATCCATTCGTCCACAAGATTTCCGTCTTCATCTACAACCTTTAACTCACACCCAGGAATCTCTTTCCCTGTTGTAATGTCGGATTTTGTAAATTCTACTGTGGTAGCTTCATCTTCAAATGTGAAGTTTTCTTCTACAACAGCCTGATCTGCACCGACATACTCGAAAGTAAATTCCTGTACTTCTTCGGCATTGACAAATCCATCCGGAGCATGAAGCTCTTTCACATAATAAGAAGCATCGATTGGAAGATCTGCGATAAAGTTGATCTCCCCATTTGCATCTGTCGCTTTCAGTTCGATGATCTCATCTGCCTCGATCAGAATTTTGCCAGAAGCAGAAACAATATCCTCTTTTGCAAACAATCCAAAGATACCACCTTCTAATACACGGTCCGTATCTTTTTCCTTTTTCAGGATATGGATGCTTACCGTCTGTCTGTGGTTCTGCCAGTCTTCATCATAGATGACAACCGGAGTATTCTGATCTCGATAAGATAAGTCCACAACCACTGGTTCTTTGTCCAGTACGTATCCATGAGCAGTTTCAACTTCCTTCACATAGTAGATGCCAAGTGGAAGATTATCTAATGTTGCAACACCGGTCTCATCGGTAGTGATCGTTGCCACCAATTCATCTGCTTTGTAGTAATCATCGCTGACACCATCTGCGGCTTTGATGTCTTCCTTGGCATATACTTCAAAAGTGACATCCGTAAGGTTTCCTGTCACATAATTAAAAATGTGCTCTACAAAACCTTTCATCTTATCAATCAAAGTCACACTATCAAGGAATTCACCCTTTTTATTTACAATAAGTTTTGCAACCGGCACTTCATCGATCATCTCTACTTTTTGAACCTCTGCAGTATCCTCGATCGTAAACTGAATCTCATTTGCCACCAGATATCCATATGGAGCAAACTCTTCACGGAGAGTATACGTTTGACCTACATGGAGCCTTTTGATCACATGTGGTGCATCCTTATCCGATGTCCAACTATCTACAACATTACCTTCACTGTCAATAACTGTGAGATAAGCACCGGAAAGCTCCACACCTGTAGTAGCATCGGCTTTTGTGATCTCAACTGTGGTAGGCTCATTTTTCTTAACGGATTTTAATTCCACTGTCTGTACGTCCTTTCCCTGATAGGAAGCATTAAAGGTGAGTACTTCATCAGAAGAAACATATCCAAGTGGAGCTTTTAACTCTTTCGCATAATACTGTCCAAGTGGAAGATCTAAGGTACAAGCAGCCTGTCCATCTTCACCAGTAGTCATTTCCTGAAGAAGTGTTTCTGCAGCTACAAGCACATTTCCGGATCTGTCTTTGATATCCTCAGCATTATAAATTCCAAATACTGCACCTTCGACAACATCACCGGTTTCTGCATCCTGCTTTTCAACAGTAATCGACACTTTCTGACGTTCGTTGGTATAAGTCATTTCATCAAAAATGACTGGGGTATTCTGATTCGCATAAACAAATTCAGAATCCTGAATCGTAGTGTTTAATACAAAACCATCGGTTGCCTTGGTTTCTTTCACATAGTATTTTCCAAGCGGAAGATTCTTAACCACAGCTTTCCCTTCTTCATTCGTAGCTACATTTGCCACCAATGCATCCTTTGCAAAATAGAGTAATCTGTTTCCGCTTTCATCCACTTGGTGATCTGCAGTGTAGATATCCTCAGCTGCATATACTTCAAATTCAGCACCTTCAAGCCCTTTCATCTCATAATGGAACTCTCCATCGTAAGATGTGAGCATTTCTCCCTGTTTGTAAATGGTCAGCTGTCCTTTTACCGGATGGTTCTCATATTCCACTGTGATGATGGCATCACCACTGACAGAATCCATAAGAAATGCTGTATTTGTATCAACTGCAACCGTTACAAAATTGGTGTTTAAAGTATAGCCCTCTGGGGCAGTCACTTCCTCAATTCGATAATTTCCGGGTCTTAAGCTGTTTGGAAGAATAAGATATCCGTCCTTATCCGTAAAGTAAGACTTATGAACCTTTGTTACAGGGTAAGTTGTTACCTGTTCCACATATGCATTCTTTGTCAGATCAAACACTTTGAATTCTGTCTTAGGAAGAAGCACCGTCTTTTTCGTCTCATCATCTTTCTTTACGATCTTAAGCTTTGCTTTGAATTCGTTATCCAAGAGAACTCTCCATACCTGTGGGGTATTTGGTTTGTGCTCAGATACAACCACCTCAAAATCATCCACCGGATCAAAATTGTGAAGAGAAGTCGTTTCTTTTACAATGTATGTTCCGTATGGAAGCGGAATGGAACAAGCATATCCCTTCTCATCCGTAAACATCTCTGTCTTTCCATCTGCAGTGATCACGACTGGTCTGGCAGAAGTAAAATCATAGCTTCCATCAGCATTTACCTTAAGAGAACTCTTTAAGTATGCAGAGAATCCAACTCCCTTTAAGAGATCCGCATCGGTCTTACCGTTGTTGGCAGCTTTGATCAGCTGGAATGGCTGTTTCATCACATCTTCTTTTGAAGTTGTATGACGCTCAATAACCGGAACGTTTGCACCTTCATAGCTGCAGTCAATATCATGTTCTGCAGTATCGATCAGATATCCAATCGGAGGTGTCAGCTCCTTAACATAGTATTTTCCAAGATAAAGATCAGAAACAGAGGCTTCTCCGTTCTTATCTGTTTTCAAGGAAGTAATCAGTGTACCGGCTTTATGAATCACACCGGTAGTTCCATCCGGATGAACAATGTCCTCACGGGCATATAATCCATAGATTGCATTCTCTAATGTAGCATCTCCCTGTGGAACAGCTCCTGTTTCAGAATCCTGTTTTGTCAGTTTGATGGTTGCTCTTACTCGATGATCGGTTACATTCTTTGTAGTTGTCTTTCCGATATTCAGTACCACATTATAGGATTTTGTATCGATCACATATCCAGCAGGAACAGAAATTTCTTTCAGGTAAACCACTTCCTGCGTCTTTTCAATCGTAACTTTAGAAGAACCGTTTTTATCTGTTGCAGGCATCTGTGTGATCAGCTTTGTACAGGCTTCATCACTGTAGACACCATAAACTGCACCGGCAAGAGCATTGGATGTCTCACTGTCTTTCTTTGTAAGTGAAACATAGCACTCTTTTGTCCAGGTAACTTTGAAATTCACATATTTCTCATTTCCAACACCTTCTCCAAACACAAGTGCGAGATCCTGTGTACCGGAACCAGTGGAAATCTTATATGCAGAATATTCTTTGTCAATGGAACCTTTCATAGTTGCAGAGAAGGTCGCTTTCACATCCTCTGCCTGTGTAAGAGGTGCCTGCAGATAAAACTGTGTTCCTCCACTAATCTCTACACTTGCACCTGCAGCACTTGTCTTTCCAGTAGATACATTTACCAGCTTCACTCCTGCAGGAAGCTTGAATGTAATGGTCTGTAATATGTCTGCCTTAAAAGTAATGGTCTTTGTTCTCTGAACATTTCCTTCCACATAGGCTTTGACATTATCATCAGAAAAGCTCATGTCTACATCCGGGATGTCCGGCATGTTTACGCAGTAGTTGTAAAGTTCTTTTGCAAGACTCCTTCCGGTTGCATTTGTTCCGGAATCCCAATCAGAAGAACCATTGGCATATGCTGCCGCAATATGGGTAATGATAAACCTTTTACCAGTCGAAAAATCTGGATGCTTCTCATCGAAGAATCCATTCTCATCGCTTGCCTTTGTTCCGTAGTAACAAACCTTTGCAAGTGTTTTTCCATCACTCAGCTTTGTAATAGAATAGGTTCCATCATCCGGACCAGTCTTACTTGGTTGTACACAATATGCAGTAGCCTTGATTCCACCCCATGTCACATAGTAAGGAGCAGTAATGTAAGAACCCAATCCATAGTCTGCATAATGATACCAGCTGCCTCTTGTAATGGATACACTCTGGCTTCCTGTTGCTGCAAAAAGCATTAGCATCTCAAAAGTAACGGTTTCACCTACCTCTAATTCTGCAAGATTTACATCCTGTTCCACAGCTTCCTCTAATACTTCTGAAAGAGAAGTACCTGTTTCCGGATCTACAGTTTCCTGATCTTCGGTTGATTCGATTTCCACATCAAAAGCTTCGTCCGTAATCTGTTCTGCATCATCAGGGATAACATTACTTTCCGAGTCTGATTCATCGTCCTCCGTGGTTTCTTCTGTAGTTCCACCACCAGAATCATTTTCCGTAGTTGTCTGGGAAGAAGCTTCAGTTACGGTTTCAGAACTTGCCTTTTTCTCTTCCTTAACAGTGATAATTCTGCTGATCTGATATGTCGGATGATCTGTTTTTTGAGGTTCTACATAATAGACAGCTTCGTAGGAATCTTCATGATCCGTAGTAAAGCTTTCACCCTCATTATTCATCGCTTTCTGGAATTTTACTTTGACTTTATCGTTGCCAGGAATCTCAATGCCGGAAAAGTCCACCTCAATATCAAATGTGCTTCCTACACTGACTTCGTGATCATGAGCGACAACTACTTCATCTGCATCAAGCATGTCTGCAACATCCTTATATAGCGGAACTGTTCCGTCGGACGGTACTTCTGCTGCAAAGCTTGTTACTGGCTGCATTATTGTAGACAGTACCGTAAGAGTTGCCAGAAATCCTGACATGATTCTTTTTGTGTTTCCTTTTCTCATTTCTTAAATCCTCATCTTTCATAAACTTGATTATCAGCTACAAAAGAAGAGTTCCTATGTCTTTTTCATTTCCTTATTCCTCACTTTCCTAAATTTGTACTGTGGGATAGATTGATAACAGCACATAAATGTGGCGGTATCTGTTCCGAAGAGCAAACACCGCCACATGGCATCTGCTGTCATCCTTCAAAATCGAATTCAGACAACATCTTTATTGATTTAAGTTTTGAGCATTTTCCTGTTTTCTTTCCCAGACCCGTTCCTGTTACAGTCTCTTAACTCCGTAACGTTTTCTCTGAAAAGATATGCAGCTTTTCGCTCTATGCATATTCAGATCAGGTATCATTCTGGGCAGGCTATGAAGTTGTCAAGGTACGAGAGGTTTTATCCCCTTATACCTATCCAAATTTCATAAGCTGCTTATACAACACGGATTGGAAATTATTTTTTATTTCTTTTTCTTTTCACATCACTTGGATTGATGTTCAAATAATTACGGATAACCACCAGAGCTCTCTGGATCAGACCACTGGCTGCCTGCTGGGAGATTTCAAGATTCTCTGCAATTTCAGCCTGTGAGAGGCCCTCACAGTAATAGGCAGTTACTGCATACATCTGACGTTCATTTAGAAGCTCTGCAAATTCCCGAAGCATTTCATGCCAAAGTACCTCATCGGTCATTTCAGGCATACAAAGGGCTTTGTGGCTAAAGAAATCATGATTCTCTGCATCGATGGAAATCACGTTGTGATTCGACAAAATTCTTTTTCTACTTGCTTCCACACGATCCATTCCAATCATCAGAGGCAGGATATACCAGTTCTCATTTTCGAAAAATTCTTCTCCAAAAGTATTTTCTTTTTCATCCAATAAGCCATAATCATATCCTTTGCATGAATGTAAACGGAAAATCGTTTTATGTTTATCCTCTTCAAATAAAACATAACCATTATCAAACACACTGATTTCAACACCGGTATCTACCATTTCCTTTACGACAATCTTGGCTCCGGAATTCAATAGTTCTGTCTTCCCTAAAACCGAACCGTTCTTATCTGCTACAGGAACTCGTTTCTTTAATTCTTTTAATGTCATCATATGGACCACCTTTCTGCCTTTCGGCTACGGGTGATCCAGCCTGCTTATTTGGAATATAAAAATTGGTAGCAGAAACAGTCCCGAACCAACCCGTTTTTTTTAAACGGGAGTGCGAGACTCCTCAGCTACCTGTAAGAAAGATCATAAATCCCTCTATACCTATCCAAATCTTCAAGGACCCTTATACAACATGGTTTTGGAAAAAAATAAAAAACCCGACAAAACAAATGCTTTTGACACAACAGAATCGAATACGATTCCATGAATCAAATACAAATGTTTTGCCGGGCTCTTAGTGATTCCAGTCAGGTTCAGCTCCTTGACAAACTCTTGATATCCGGTGCAGTCTTGATGGTTCCAGCCAAATTCACCGCCTTGCCGGGTATCTCATTCTTATTCATCATTTTTTGTTTTCTTTCCAGAAGTGTTCATCAGCTTTCTGGAATATACAGCCATCCTTTCTCTCAGCTTTTCATCCCGGATGACCAGAGGACGAACAGATACAATATCATCTTTTACTAAAACTTCTAATGTGCTTTTACATTTTTTACAATCCACTTCCGAATCGCTTTGAGCACTCTTTTCTAAAAATGCTCCACAAACAGAGCAGTGAACATGCCACTTAACATTACCTGATCCCATAGGCTTCCTCCTTAAGCAATAACATTGATCTAACATTTATTACTCAACGGATCCAAGGGAAATAAAAATCCGCCTTATGAGCATCATGACTGTCCATTCCGTAAGCGCCAAAGCTGCGCGAACAATCATGATATACATATCCAAACTGGCTTTGACAATCTGGGTTTCCATCTCTGTTTCCTATCGGCTACCACTCACCGCTGGTTTCCCAGAGACTTCCACTTTATTCATTAACAAGATTGTTCTAATGCTTCAAAGACATTTCCAGATAACTCTGTAATCTCTGAAACAGGTATTTCTGTATCCCCAATCCTAAGATAGATCTGAGGATCAAAGAATTCCACCATTCCTTCTATGCTACAGTGTTTTCCTTTTCCGGGGAATTCTGAACTCTCTACAAAATAAACTGCCTGAACTTTCATGCCTTTGGAAAGGATCCTCAATTTACTATCCAGCTCATTTTTCTTTTCCTCAGACAACTCCTTTTTTGGTTCATATAATATTTCTTTTTTTCTGACCGTTTCTTCAAATCCCCGGAGTGCAGCAAAGGGGGCAAACTGTTTTGCCCTGTGACCAACTTCCATCTTCCTTCGGTTTGAAACTGGTCTTGGCATATAAATTAATTCTGCATACGCACTCGCCAACATGATAGAAACACCTCCTTATGCTCGATGTCCGCCAATCTGATTATTGCGTTCTCGATAAGTAGAACACTCAAGCAGATTCGCTCCCCTCATAATTGCATTTTTACCATATCTCTTTTTTACGTCTAAGATTGCCCGCTGTAAGCTCTTTTCCTTTTCAATCGCAATCGGATCTGTGAATATATCGTACTGCAGATATCCTTCCGATGTGACTCGGTTCGCACATATTTCTATTCTACGGATCCCGGTATGCCGATCTGTAATCTGACGAAACAGTTTTTCCACCTCATCCATGATAGAATTAGAGCTATTTGTTGGCGATGTCAACTTCACAGTCCCGTGGGAAGAGGGTTTTTCATATCTGTGATCATATGCGATCCACAGCGTAACAGAACTTGTGATCAGACCTTTTGCTACCAGATCCAACACCAGAACGTCTGTCATTTCCCTCACAACAACCGCTGCTTCCTCATAAGAATAATTCCTCATAAGCACCTGACCGTTTGATAAGCTGTGTTCTTCTGTATGATAATTCTTAATATCATGCATACCACAGGATTCAAATCCCCAGGCATGGTCGATCAGCAGTTCAGCATCAATCCCAAACATCTTATAGAGCCAGTCCTCTGATGTAACAGATGCATAAGCAATATCGCCCATCGTATGGATCCCATATCCGGCAAGTTTTCTCTCGGTTCTGGAACCAATTCTCCAGAAATCGCTGAGTGGACGATGATCCCAAAGTTTTTGTCTGTAAGATATCTCGTCCAAAATACCAATGTGGTCATCCACATGCTTCGCAACAATATCCATTGCGACCTTTGCCAGATAAAGATTTGTACCGATTCCTGCAGTCGCAGTAATTCCGGTTTCTTTCATCACAGCACCCATAAGCTCCACAGCCATTTCTTTTGCTGACATATCATAAAGAGAAAGATAGTCCGTCACATCCATGAAACACTCATCAATGCTATATACATGAATATCTTCTTTTGACAGATACCGGAGATAAATACTGTAGATTTTAGCAGAATAATCAATGTATAACTGCATCCTTGGCATGGCAGTGATATATTCAATCCCTGCAGGAATCTCATGAATACGGCATCTGTTCTTTACTCCAAGCTTTTTCATGGCGGGTGTTATTGCTAAGCAGATCGTAGACTGTGATCTGGTCGGATCGGCAACAACAAGATTCGTTGTAAAAGGATCCAGATCTCTTTCTACACACTCCACCGAGGCATAGAAGGATTTCAGATCGATACAGATATATGACTTCTGACGTTCCATTCTTTTCACCTCTTCCATATGGAAATATCCATACAAATTTTGAATTGCCTATATGTACAATATCTTCTCGTGTCATACAAGACATTTTTTTACTGATTCATATCTCAAATCCAGTAAATATAAGTCCTTATATGCAATTTACATGCATTTCCCATTGACATTATAGGAAAGATTCGCTATATTATAGGCAAGTAGTTGCACATCTGTTGTGATTCACATTATATGCAACAACTTGCTTGTTGTCAATAGTTAAGTTGCGTATTTTAGGAAATAACTTTCCTGCTTTTGCTCCGGGATAAGTGAGAGACACCTAAAAACGCTTAGAAATGAGGTATTGTTATGACATTCGGTGAAAAGGTGAAATCCTTAAGAACAACGAAAAATATGAGTCAAGCCCAACTGGCTCAGGAACTAGGTGTAGCATTAAGAACGGTAAGTGGATGGGAAAACCAGAATCGTTATCCTAAGAAACATGATTTATATCAGAAACTCTCAGATATACTTGGCTGTGATATTTCTTATCTCATGTCAGAAGAAGAGTCATTTATCACAGAAGCGGCAGAGCAGTTTGGATCCAGAGGTGCAAAACAGGCACAGCAGATCTTAGAGCAGGCTGCAGCTATGTTTGCCGGAGGAGAATTATCCGATGAAGATAAAACTGCATTTATGGACGAAATCCAGATGCTTTATCTGGATTCTAAAATGCGGGCAAAGAAATATACACCGAAGAAATATCTCAAGGACGAATAACAGGTGTCCTAATTATGGTACATCCTTTCGAGTATATTATAGATGCGGGATACTATCCGCTGCTTGAGATAACTAATCTTTTGGGGTGATTTATTTGGGAAATAATTATATTTATACAGAAGTGGGAAAACTGATCAAACGATTTAAGACTAGAGACCCTTTTGAACTTCTCGACTGCATGAACATTGTAGTCGGGGAAACATCGAATTTTAAGAAATTAAAAGGCTACTGCTTTATGAGTTGCCAGACCATTTATGTCATGATAAACAGTTTCCTTCCCGATGAAGAAAAGCGAATCGTGGCAGCACATGAACTTGGGCATATCATCCTGCACCGGAAACAACTAAAACTGGCTCCCATGAAAGATGATGTGCTCTATACCATGACCAACTCAACAGAGTATGAAGCCAATTTGTTTGCTGCAGATCTTCTCGTAGAAGATGACGATGTGGCAGAAATGTCGAAAAATGAAGATTTGGATTACTTTGGGTTCTGCAGCAATCTGAATGTCAGTCCGGATCTTATGAGTTTCAAGCTGTATAGCCTTATGAAACGTGGACATGCGTATCATATGCCAATGGAGATACAGAGTAATTTCTTGGCGAAGTAATACAATAGTTCAAAGAAACCGCTAAAAACCTTAATGCACAGATTGACAATCATAAAGCATAGAGAAAAGAGGGATAAGATGTACGATATTGAAAAGGCAAAGCAATACGCTTGGGAACAGTCTGATTGGATTGCTCACAGCAATGGATATTTTCTTATGAAAGAGTGTGTTTTCTTCTATCACAAGGGAGCCGTGATTTTTGACCCTTGGAATGATGTGGACGGAAACGCTATTGACGATCCTTTCTCCTTCTATGGCAAGGACAAGATGGACGAGTTTTGCAGACGGATTCTTGCAAAAAAAGAATGTTCCACTCCGCCCAGTATGGTTTCTGTCGATGGCAAGATTCTGGACTTTTTGAAGATGCTCTACTTTGGCGTAACGGATAACCCCTTTGAAGCTGCCAGCAGGAGCGCATATACAGATATGTGCAGAACGATTAGATTTAATGGTAAGAATGGAGATATGTTGAGAAAAGCGGTAGATGCACTTTTGGAAGAAAGAATCCCTGAGCTTGTTTCCGTGAATGATGCTGAGAATTTTACAAAATGGCATCATTCCATTTGCGAAGAAATCGTTGCGATGTATGAATCAGAAGGAATCGAATTTTATATTGGACAAGCCCAGAAATGGGTCAACATGACATTGAAATACTTGTATGTGCTGGTTCCTGATGTTGTAGAACCGTTTTACCGTTTTTTACATATTCCGCTGGACAACTACATTATCGACATTGCGAAGAAGCAGTATGGCATCCCGTCTCTGCCCTGCGCATGGAGCAGAATATCGAACTATCAGGATTATCTTGATTATGAGGAAATTCTGATGGAAGTGATTGATGAAGTACCTTTGGATTGGGAGTTTACAAAATGGGTTGAATCAGCTCATAAGCAGAAAATCGAGAAAGGCAGATAGTTTTCAGGAGGTGTGCTATGCAGATACATTATTTTCAGCGATACCATTCAAAAGAAAACGTGGATACATCCAACACTATGTTGATGCTTTCCCGTTTATATAATTACAATGCAGACAAATTTTTCTCTATGTTGAATAGCCTTATTCTTGGAGAGGATGAAAGCCCTGAAATTACATTTGACCTGCAGGTTGCCGGTGACGAAAGTGTTCCGGATGCCGTGATCAGCCAGAAAAGCTTTAAGATTGTTGTCGAGACAAAGCTTTATAATCAATTCGATAAGCAACAGCTTGTAAATCACCTGGAACAGTTTGGTGCAGAGGACATCAAGGTCCTTCTTACGATAGATCCCAGACCGATGAAGCAGCAGTTATTTGACGAAATGACTGCGGAACTAAAAAAGTATAACAGTGAGAATAGGGATCGCCTGATCCATCCGGTCAAGCATGTTAATTTGACATTTGAGCAACTTGTGGAAGCGATGGAAGATATCATTGATGACAGAGATACGGAGATTATTTCTATCTTGGATGATTTCAAAAAGTATTGTTTTGATGAAAAACTGATACTGGATGGTCATAAGTGGATGCGAGCAATCGTTGCCGGAACAACGTTTCAGGACAACATGGATTTGAATTTGTTCTACGATCAGGAATCCAGAAAATTTTCAGAGCATGGTTATGTAGGACTTTATAAAGATAAGAGCATTCGAGCGATTGGCAAGCTGAAAAAGACCATTGTTGCAGTTGAAGTTGATGGGAAAATGACATATCAGGCAGAAAGTGGCGAAGCGCCAACATCGGATGAAATATTCCGCATTGACGAAGCGATTCGCCGTGCAGAGGACTACGGCTATAACCTCCACACGATCAGTCATAGATACTTCATGGTCGAGAAGTTTTATCCGATTGACTTTAGGAAAAGCAGTAAAAATCCTATTCAGAAAAGCAAGTTTTTCAACCTTGCGGATATGTTTGGGTATAAGACCATGCCTGATACCGAAAAGATTGCAACCGATCTAAACGGCAGAATCTGGGAGGAATTTTAATCTTTTGAGGAGGTGGCTACAATGGAATATTTGAAGCAAGTCCATGATTTCGCTACAAAATGGGTTGATAAATTCAGAGATCAAAAAATCAACTACATAGAGCTTGTAGATCACTACATGGCTGATGACTGTGAAGCCCTTGGGTTTCAAATGGATTGCGGTCACGCATTTTCGGAGAAGTACGGGAATGCTGCGAGCAAATACAATGAATTGAATCAAGTGATTGACGAGATAACAGACATCAGTTTGCTTGGCTCTGCAATCTACTCACAATGGCGATACTTCAACCACTGGGCTTATGATGCCGCTTCCATTTTGGAGTTCGAGAATCGTTCCTGGTTTATTTTGGCATTGAGCCGCCTGGCGGTGCTTTCCGGCGAGAATCCTTTTATATTTAATGGTGAGTTGAAGAAAATTCGTATTGTTTCTAATCGCCTTGGTTATGGTCCATGCCCGGAACCAGATGAAGAAGTCGAACAACACATTACTCTCAACTCGGAAGGACGGGTGTGGTTTTCAGCGTATGTGTTCGGACAGCGACGTGATGGGCATTATGAAAAGGCGAGAACACAAAACCTAAAAGTTGATATATCTGTTGCAGAAAGAATTATGTCCGCATTTTCAGCATATTTCAGCAATGAATATACAGAGGTATTTGCAACAGACATCGGTGACTGGAATATGGAGCTTACAAATACGGAGGGCAAAACCTATAAATTTCGTGGTTCATTGTGTTCCAAGTTTGTAGTTCAAGGGGTTGATCTTTCAGATTTACTCCGTCAAAGTTTGGATATGCCTGATTTGTATGTTTTTGATAGGAATAACAAGCCAGACATCGTGAATCGGATCGAAATGTTCTATCACCGCATCACAAAGATAAAACCGAAGGAACCGATCTTGGAGCATACGGAATATGCCGTTTGGGATTATACAGAATCCTTGATCGTAGACAGAAACAGTGAAAGCATTGAACACATCCAGAATATCGGCACAGGTTGTTCTGTCACTCGAAGGTACAAAGTAGAAGGCGGTATTGAGAGCCTGCTCGATGATTTGGATATAGACACTCTGTTTGAACATATTAAAGGAAATCCACCTAATGTAGTTGAAAATCCACTTGAAAGCAAAGACTACACCATCAAGGTGGTCACAAAAAAGGGAGTTGAAAAAGTCATTCGGGGAACCTACGATAAGAAAGGTTTACCGGATGATTGGGCTGAATTCATTGAGTCGGTGTTTGATTTCATGACTTTCTACGGTTGGGGCGAAATTATGAACCCATCCGTCTACGGAAAGGTGCGGCGGTGTGGCAACGACATCATCTATTGCAGTGTAACCTTTGACGAAGGATATAAGAGCTATTATTACATAGCCGATGACGACTCAATCGAAGTTGGTGATTTTGTGATTGTTCCAGCCGGAAAAGACAACCACGAAGCTGTCGTTGAGGTGGTGAAGAAAGATTATTATGCAATGGAAGAGGTACCGCTACCGATGGAAAAGACAAAGCATATAATCCGAAAATGTACTGAAGAAGACTTTGACTTACCAAAAGAATGATACAAATTGGATCTGTGTGGGCAAAAGTATGAATTGTATTATACAACTAATTCCTCTTAATGATTGTGATAGAGAGCAGTTTATTAGAGTTTATTAAACAAAGTCTTATAAGCAAAGACCGCTTACATCGTGTAGGCGGTCTTTCAATCTTTATTTACTGTTATATTCAGTGACAGATTGCCTTTATCACTGTTCTCGGCGAAAAAGACGGTGGATAGAATTATTCATAGTTTTGGTATATAATATGAAATCAAAAGAAAGGCAAATTTGAATTTTTTCACTTGAAAATACAACATAAAAAGTTTAGTAGCAGCCATTCATAAAAATGATATGGCTGTTTTCTATTGACAAAAATAAAATATTCCGTATAATTACTTATAATTAAAAACAAAAGGAATAATAAGGAATGGGACGATATTATACAGTAGACGAGATTGCAAATATATTATCAATGCATCCAAAAACTATACAGAGATATATTCGTGAGGATAAGCTACACGCAAAAAAAGTTGGAAAGAGTTGGCGTATATATGAACAGGATTTGAAGGTTTTTATGGAATGTTCTAATATAACCAGCGATATTATGCCACAAACGTCTAATAAAACTGTGGCATCATCAGTAGTAGATATCAATGTGACAGATTCAAATGAAGCGTTTGATATTGAAAAGTATCTAATGGCTTCGATGAATAGTAGGTCGGGTGAAGTAAGTAATTCAGCAATTCACATTCAATATTTGGAGTCTGAGAATAAACTACGAGTTACCTTGTGGGGATGTGTATCATTTATGAAAGACATATTTGGAATACTTTCTGTTGTATTAAAAAGTGATGAAATGGAGAAATAGAGATGAATTTAGAGAAGATTATTAAAAATAATATTACTGTAGCAGAAGTTTCCGGAGAGGAGTTACTTATTACAGATGTGCAGTCGGCTCTTGATATACTAATGAGTGCAAAGTATGATGCAGGTACTAAAAATATTGTTATTGATAAAAAGCACATTGTTGAGGATTTCTTTATTTTAAGTACAGGACTAGCTGGTGAAATTCTGCAGAAATACATTAACTATGAGGGGCGTATTGCAATTTATGGTGACTACTCTCACTATACAAGTAAACCATTAAAAGATTTTATTTATGAAAGTAATAAGGGAAAAGATGTGTTTTTTGTTTCAACGAAAGAAGAAGCAGTCGATATGCTGACACGATAAAATATAATTTCCTAGCGAAATAGAAATTTAGAAAAATGTTAAAAAACGGACCTAGCTTGTATGTGCTAGATCCGTTTTTTATTAAGAAATTTAAATTGTATACGCCAGTTCAGCTGCTGTCCATGTTGCATTTAAAAGATTTGCAACCTGTTTACTATCGCCAATAAGATGTACTTTATCACCGTAAATTTCTTTAATCTGATCATATAAATCTGTGTTTGAAATGTACCCGATAGAAGAAATAATAGTATCACATTCCACATATTTTTCTTCTCCATTTACACTGTAAACGACTTTACCTTCTTCGAATCTTACAATAGAAGCTGATGTATGTACAGGAATCTGATAATATTTGATAACCTGCTTAAGCATTAGACCATTTGCTGCACACACAACCTCCATACCAAGTATAGAATCTTTCATTTCAATTACTTCTACTTTCTTTCCAGAAAGAACCATATCGTATGTCATTTCAATACCTGTTAATCCACCGCCGATAACAGCTACTTTTTCACCAATTTCTTTCTTGCCAAGTAAAGCATCCGTTGCATTGATAATTTCTACATTTTCAATACCTGGAATACCACTCAATGTTCTTGGCGTAGCACCTGTTGCAACGATAATTTCATCAAATACTAATGTTGCAAGAAGTTCAGGTGTTACAGGTGTATTCATGTGGAATACAACACCAGCTTCTTCACATTCGCGAACATACCATGAAATAAGTTTTTTATCTTCTTTTTTAAATGACATAGAGCTTGCAGCAATAAATGCACCGCCAAGTTTGTCACTTGCTTCATAGATTTCAGCAGTATGTCCTTTTTTACGAAGATCAAGAGCTGCTTCCATACCTGCAATACCACCACCTACGATAATAACTTTCTTAGGCGTTTCAGCTAATGTATATTTATAATCGATTTCCGCACAGCATTCTGGGTTAACGGCACATCCCATACGTTTTCCTTGGAATAATCTTCCAAGACATCCTATATGGCAGCCAATACATGGTTTGATTGTATCCTTTTTACCTTCTTCTGCTTTCTTTGCCCAATAAGGATCAGCAAGAAGATTACGAGCTGTAGCAACACCGTCAATTTTTCCATCTGCGATTGCTTTATCACAAACCTCTGGATCGATCATTTTACCTGCACAGAATACTGGAATATTTACATGCTTTTTAATAAATGCCGCATCTTCTAGGTTCAGATATTCTGGCATATATACTGGTGGATGTGGCCAGTACCAAGAGTCATAAGTTCCGTTGTCAACATCCAGTGCAACATAACCAATTTTTTCGAGGTACTGTGCAATTTCAACACTTTCTTCATAGTCTCTGCCGAATTCAACGTAGTCTTCTCCAGGAAGTGCTCCGTCGTTCCAGTTCTTCATCATGCTTCGTACTGAATAACGCATTAATACTGGATAATCTTCACCACATGATTCATGAATAGCATCGATGATTTCTTTACAGAATCGAAGACGTCCTTCTACATCTCCTCCAAATTCGTCTGTTCTTGTATTCATTCTTTTTGTTGCAAACTGATCTAAAAGGTATCCTTCATGAACAGCATGAATTTCGATACCATCAAATCCAGCTTCCTTCGCAACAATTGCACCCTTTCTAAAACCTTCAATATAGTAAGTTCTGATTTCATCTGCTGTCAGTGCACGATGTTTGATTGTAGGGTTCCATACATTTGGAAGTCCGTCACTAGAAGAAATAGGGTCAGCGCCATCTGCAAGCCATACTGGATTCTGTCTTCCAGTACCAGCTGTAAGCTGAGTAACAATTTTAGCACCGTATTTGTGAACTCCTTTAGTAAGAGGTTTCATACCATCAATGTAAGCCTGTCCTGCGCTTGAAATTGTAGTTCCATGTGCATCTGCTTCAAATTGATTCTGTACCTGCATCGCACCTGTGGTGATTAATCCGACTCCACCTTTTGCACGTTCAATAAAGTACTCGATACCTCTTTCCGTATAGCTTCCATCTGAATTGATAAGTTCTGGATAATGAATTCCCATGGCAGCCATTTTAATGCGGTTTTTAACCTGCATAGTACCAATCTGAATAGGTTCAAATAAATGATTTAAATTTCCCATACAGTATTCCTCCTTTTTTTATACTATGGTATAATTTTTTCTATACTATAATTTTAAAATTATATAAAATAATTATCAATCACTCTCAGAGATTACCAATTACACCTTTAAATATTATCTGGCTGATTTCCAAAAGAACAGTATAATTGTTTTTATACTAAAAAGGGATTTGGTATAAAAAAGAAAGGATACGGTATGAAAAATACTAGAAAACAAATCACTGAGGCAGCGATTCGCCTATTTAAAGAGAAAGGATATGAAAAAACTAGTGTCACTGATATTTGCAAAGAAGCAGGTATCACGAAGGGAACATTCTATTATCATTTTCCAAACAAAGATGAAATTACATTTGAATTTTATGATCTAATCTATGAAGATTTTTATGATGAGCTTATTAAAATTATGATGATACCAAATGCAAAAGAACAATTGTGGAAAATATATGAATTCACTATTGATCGAACTATAGAATTAACACCACAGGTTTTGTATGCAATTATTATGTCTGATATCCAAAATGGTTTTGATTTCTTCACCCCTTATCATAATGCTTCCCTTAATACAAGCAGTTCAAAAAATATTCGACTGCAGATTGAAATTGTAAAAAAAGGGCAGGCTGTCGGAGAAATCAAAAAAGGGGATCCCGAAATGATGGTAAGAACATACGTATCTGCTTTAGTTGGTATTGCCATTGCTTGGGGAAGATCCAATGGTTCATTTGATGAAAAAGGTGAACTAAAGAAAGCTTTTGAAATAATATTTTAAGTTGATTAAAACAGTCTGTTAGCTAATAAAATATACCTATTTACATAAAAAATCGATTAACAATCGGGACTGGCAAGCCTCAAGCATTGACCAGTCTTCTATTGTTAATCATCTCTTTAAAAATTTCTTTCTGGAAGATAATATGCGTTCACTTCCATTTCGTAATCCTTATGTTCTATTTCAATCCAATAGTCTCTTACAGAATATGCAATATTCATTTTCTGCATTGGATAAATATCTAAAGTATCAAAATCTACCAGACAGAATGGCAGATATTCTTCTTTCCCTTTTTCAAAATATCCTTCCAACGTGTCTGTAACCTTATCCAAACATTCCTGGCATAGATTTTTTTGAATAACATTCTTATTAAACATACCATTTGTAGATGCTATGGTAGCACTAGCCATTCCTCTTAATGGGGTCGAATCAACATTGTAGTCCACTCCTTGTGAATTTCCAAATGAACTGGATGTTCCGCCCTGATCCTTGAATAATCCGGGGTGAAATCCATCACCTGTCCGGCGTATGGAAATCAATATTCCGCTTTTTAGGAAATCACGATTCCTGTAAAAAGGAAATCACATTTTTCCTAAAACCTTATAATGATGTTATGCACTTTTAGTGTAAATTCATTAGGAGGTCACGATTATGACCAAATATCGAGAAATCATCCGGCTTACCGGATTAGGATTCTCACAACGTAACATCATGGCAAGTTGTGGTGTTTCACAAAAAACTGTCGTCAAAGTTCAAAAACGTGCCAGAGAATTAAATATCTCTTGGCCTCTTGATGAATCAATGACCGACACAGAGCTTCAAAAGCTCATGTTCTCGAAAGAGAGCAAGGTATCTGCCAACAAGCGGATACCGGATTATGCTTACATCCGTAAGGAGCTGCTCCGCAATGGAGTCAGTAAAAAGCTCCTCTGGACGGAATACATGGAGGATTGCCGTGCCAATGGCGATGAACCACTCATGTATTCACAATTCTGCTATCACATCCAACAGGATGAGCAGAAGCATCGTGCTACCATGCATATCAACCGTAAACCCGGTGAACAGGTTGAAGTTGATTGGGCAGGTGATCCTGCAACAATCATTGATCCGGATACCGGCGAAATCATCAAAGGCTACATATTTGTTGGTGTAATGACTTACAGCCAGTATGCATATGACGTGCTCTACAATATGATGGATTCCACAGAATATGAAGCCAATCTGTTTGCTGCCGATCTTCTCCTTGAAGATGACGATGTGGCTGAAATGTCAAAAAATGAAGACCTGAATTACTTCAGTTTCTGTAGCAGTCTGGATGCCAGTCCGGAACTCATGAGCTTTAAACTCTACAGCCTGATGAAGCGCGGGCAGGCTTATCATATGCCGATGGAGATACAGAGTAATTTTCTAGCAAAGTAAAAATAGCTCGTTCATATCAACGGGCTATTTTTTTACTTTGTTTCTTCTCACATTTTACTGATTAATGATATTCAATTATAATTTCATTTCTTTATAATTCAAAAAGCTCTCCCTGCCATTTAACAAAGAGAGCTTTTATCTTATGCTTCCGTTACTTTGACATCAATAATGTCTTCATTCTGCATTTCTTTATAGAAATCAACATTTGCGATCTCACAAGTTTCCAGATAACGTTTCAATTTTTCTGCCATCGGTTTGTACGTTACATATGTCAAACCTCCGGAAATTGCAGCACCCAAAACTGGAATAGCCTTTGACACACCTTTTGCGAAAATATCTTTTGTCATATGTACCCCAAGCATTGTGGCAACTTTTTTCACGACAGGGTAAACGACACCTTTAGTAAGAGCTTTTTGTGGTAATTTCTTTGCCACCTGCTTTGCCATCTGACCAGCCATTTTATTAACTGCAGTTGCTGCTCCATTGACACCAAACATGATTCCTACGAACAATGTAAGTATGTTTTTTGTTTCTTCACTCATATTATTCGTATTAAGATCAAGTTCTTTCCACCCGTAGATATATATCAATTCCTGTAGTGCTCTAAGAATGTGACCAAAGTACTGAGCCAGATCTGCCGGAATAGCACCAATCAATCCGAAACCACCTGGTATACCTGCAGCTGCAGATAATGCTGTTACTTTTGTTGTTTCAGATGTGATACAACTTTTCGCAATCTGATCAAGGTCTTCCGCTTTAATGCCTGCATATGCTGGATTATATTCAATAGCAAGATCAACTATCTCTTTACTATATTTCCCTCTTAATTCCTTTCTGAGAAATAATTCTCGGTCAATCTTTACATAGGGAAGTCTGGATGCTTCAACTAAAACTGTTTCAAAATCGATTTTTTCCATGGTATAGTTCCTCCTTAAAAATTATTACAGTTAATTTTTTAAATGTTCGTACTCTTTACGAAGCGTTCCTATTTTCTTATCACTTTGGGCATCCCTGCCATTAGAATTCTGGAAGTTCTCTATAGATGAATAATGTAAATGGTAGACGAATGAGCCACCAAGCTGTATTAATTACAATTTTAAAAATCCACCATATCAATTTACCAATGATATAAATAACACCACCAAGAATTGTCCAGCCTGGAAATATAATTAGTAACATAATCAATCCCAAAATCCATGAACCATCACTAATTGTTTCTGTCGCGTTATCCTTTACTTCTTCAATAGATTCTTTTATGAATTCGCCTAAATAATTACCATCTTCATCAAATATTTTCATCGTCCTCTTTCCTTTCTATACTTACCAAAATTCTTTGTAAGTTCGTTATTTGTTTTGATGTTTAGATTATATATGTTTAAAGTACAATAATACACGACTACCTTGGTGACATATCCCACCATATTTCACCAATTAAGAGAGTATCTTAACATCAAAAATCATAGTAATAATCAATATAACTCTGATTCCTCAGTATTTAGTTGGCCCAAAAACCTATATAAAAATTTGTGTATTTCCTTATAATTTGTCATACTTGATATTACCCATGAAGTTTTTCCTATTTCCCATTTTTAGAGGTTATGCTTTTGATGAAATCAGTGCAACAATTCCCACTATAATCAATATCGGAAATGCTATGTATATCAATCCACCTACAACCATCCCAACCAGCACCAGAGGCAACAATACAACAGTTACCAGAAACTTTGATATTCCCCAGGCGGCTTTGATTCCAAAGAATAATAATTTTCCAAATATCCATATCATGCAAATAGCAAATAACAGTGACAACATTTTTCTTCCTCCTTATGCTGGTATACTCAGCTCATCAAAATGAAATAAATCGCCAAGAGATGTTCCTATAGGCTTTGCATTAAATGCATCGATTACATTTTCCAGTGCCATTTTGCAGAGCTCCGGAATTCTAACGATTCTCAATAAAGTAGCTGTATTTTTCGCGTCATCTAATGCATCATGTTCTTTTCCTGAAAAATCTACTCCTGCATACATTACTGCATCTTTCAAGGATACTGCTTTAGATAGACCAAGTGTTTCTCCATATTCTTTCTGAAAGTCCTGAAAATCTTGTAATAATTCGGTATCTTCTGCATTCAGATAGATTCTTTTTAATTCTAATTCTTTTGTGATCTGCTCATAGTCAGATTCGCTCCATTGGTAAATATGAATCTCATCTTTAATGCTGTGGCACCAGGAAAAGAACTGTTCCATTGCTTCTGCAAAAACAGGAGCATTCTGCACCATCTTTGTCGAAATACCTGTTAATTTCTCAAATTTTCTTTCAATCCGCTCATTATATTGAGGTTTCACCAGCGTATTAAAATATCCGATTTCCTGATATTGGTCATCTAATAAAACTGCACCTATTTGGATAATTTCTCTACCACAGATTATCTTTTCATCTTTATAATTCTTGTCCAATGCATTCATTTCTAAATCAATTACAATATGCTTCATAGCCATTTCTCCTCTACTTATGTTCCCTCACTGGTTTCAATACTGATTTATTTTTGATTCCCAGCTTTTCACTGAATTCCGGATTTTTTTTCATTTTTTCAATGATTCTAATTAACTGCATTCTTTTTGCTGTATCCATCCTGACACCTCATTTCTCCTGACTTGTCCTTGCTGTTTTTCTATGTTTTCAGTATAATTATTTTATGTACAGAAATACACGATTGATGAGAAGACTTAGACTCGTGTATTTCTCTAGTTTAGAGAGATGAGGGAGAAATTTAATGGGCAAACAATCGACAAGAGAAAATAAAAATATATACCAGCTGTGCCGGGAAGCTCAGGGACTCACCCGTGAAAAGGCGAGTGAAAATATGGTAGGCGTATCTGTCTCAAGAATTGAAAAAATCGAATATGAACTTCAGGAACCAACACCTTACGACATCATCCAGATGGCTGACTGTTATAAAAGACCGGATCTTTGCAATTATTACTGTTCTCACAAATGTACCATTGGTGACCGTTACGTTCCGGAAGTGGAGATATCAGAACTATCTAATATTATCTTAGAGACCATTGCCAGCCTGAACGAAATCAATCCATTGACCAGCCGCCTGATCCAGATTGCACGGGATGGGAAGATTTCAGATGATGAAATCAAAGACTTTGCTTTTATCAGTAAAAAACTAGATGAAGTATCTCTGGCTATTGACTCACTGAATCTGTGGGTTGATAAAACCGCCAGTGAAAATAATATTAATATTGAACTATTAAATGCCGAAAAAGAAAAACTGAAATAATAGAAGAGGGCAGTAGTTTACGGAAATCTCGTAAATTACTGCCCATTCTAATACCCAGCAAAAGAGTATGGATTACGTTATAGTTGTCTGAGGATTCCTTCAACTCTGCGGATTGCTTCTGCAACCTGCCGAGAAGCTTGATTGATTCGATCCTGCACCATCCAGTCTACAACAAATCCATCAAAAAACCAGTCAGCAAAAGAAAGAAAATCACCTGTCTCAATATCCAGATGGCAGGCTATATTGACATCATTCAGCTCCCTGCCAAAATTTCTAAGATCATATCTCGCCTGTTCCATGTTTTGTTTTGCTCTGTCCATTTTGGAGTGTTTTGCCATGGTAGAGATAAATCCTCCTCCAAACCTATCCCAGAGTCCCCAGTTTTTTGCACTGTTCAGGTTGTCCTGTGCATTCCTGAGGCTTTTCAATGCCCTGTTACCAGCATCAATTACTTCCCTTTTTTCTTTTTCCAAATCATATGCCATAATGCCACCTCTACAATTTTTGGATTCTGAGTTTATGAGGTTTATTATTTGAAAATTATTTGGTAATTACAACTTTTCCTTCGGAGTCAAGTAACGGAGTAATACTACCTGCATATCCTGATTTCCAAATCAAATAGTTCACGCCAGTTTCATGGTCTACTAAAATCTGACGAATACCCGCATCTTTTAACTGAGAACCATCAGCAAAGACAACCTCAAATCTTTCTTCTTTTTTTGCCATATTTCAATTCTCCTATAAATCTTGATTTACTTTCCTAATGTGTTGCTGTTTTTCGCTGCGGCCTTTGCACTGATTGTATTTGTCGATTCAAACAAAGAAGAAGTCGGCGCAACAGGACTCATCAGAACTCTTCCTGTTCCACGATACACATTTACAAGTCCTTCACCACTGACTGCTGATCCTACCAGTGTCTTTGTCGTCCTTTCCACAGTAAAATCAAGGTTGGATGACCAGCATACTGCCAAATTTCCATCAATTTTAAGTTCATCATTTTCCAGTTCGACCTCAATCAGTTCATTCTCTGGAACATTACATTCCAAAGCAACCACACCGGTTCCCTGAAGACTCATATTGAACAGCCCTTCTCCACCTAATACAGCGGAAGATACATTTTTCCTGGCAATGACATTTCTTTTCACGCGGGCATCACAGGCAAGGAACATACCATCTTCAATGGTCATACCAACTGCCCCCCATTTTGACACATCTTGAAGAATAATATATTTGTATGTAGGCTCCAGTACTAGACATCCTTCTCCGACATATTCCGGTTTCACAGCAGATTCTTTGGTAACAGCACCCTTTAACGCTTTACCAAAAAGATCTCCGATTCCTTTTACACCGGATGTTGCCTGAACACTTCCTCCCATCCATTGCATGGAACCTGCCTGAATTACTGCCGAATGATCTTTGCTAATATCAATCACAACCTGTCTTCTTCTGACATTCATCTTACTCATATAATACTCATCGATTGCATTCATTGGAGATACACTGGCATCCTGTACATATTCCAGTACATGGAAATTGTCCACTGTCTTAATAAATTTTCTGTTTTCATTTTCAAGATTTACAATTCTCATAATTGTTTTCTCCTCTCTTTTACCTTCCATCTAAAAATTCAAATAGAAAACCATCTGTTTTATGAGGAAATTATATCTTCCATATCCTAATAAATACACAATTCATATGTGGAAATAAAGTCCTGTATTCCACTATTTTTGAGAAATCCTCTTTTCTATTAATTTCTCTAACGATACCTCAAACCTTTTATCATCTTTCTCCATCCGTTTTGCCGGACCCTTTAAATGATGCTTTTTCTTTGCATTTCTGGCTTTCTTTGCCAGATGACGTTCCATCAGCATCTGATCGATATTTTCATTTGTATACCATTTACCGCTCTGATGGATGCCATAAGCACCTTTTCCCAGAATCATTGCAGCCACACCATAATCCTGTGTCACAACAATATCTCCCTTCTGGCACAGACTGACCAGTTTAAAATCTACTGCATCGGCACCGGCTCCCACTGTGATCACTTCACTGTAATCTGAATACAAAACATGATTTGTATCACATAAGAGAATAACCGGAATTTCATATTTCTTTGCTGTCTTTTCTACGATCGACACTACAGGACAAGCATCCGCATCTACTAATATCCTCATTTTTTCTTTCCTTTCGTCAGATCATAACTTTCCCCAATCATCCGCCGGATATCTTTATCCGGAACAGAGTCATCCAGGATAATAGAATTCCAGTGTGTCTTGTTCATATGATAAGCTGGAACAACAGATTCAAAAGCATTTCTCCAGAATTCCCTCCATTCCGGGTCACACTTTACATTTATCCATACATATCCGTCTTTGTCATAAATAAGAGCAAAGGTCTTTTTATTTTTCTTATGACGCATAACACACCAATTATCATCATGAAAAGGATAATCTTCGTATACATCTTGAAATAAATGGCAATATTGTATTGTCTCCTGCCTTGTCCTCATAGTTTCCTCTCTTTTTTATCATTATTGTTTATTTCCTCTATATTGATTCATCTATATATTGTACTCGCAGTTGTAAACAAAATCTACAGTATGTCCAATTATCTAAACCTCGCGAAAAAAACATTTCCTGTTATGAGGAAGTGTTTTGCCCTCTTTCAAAGAAAAAAATCATTTGACTGCACGTTACGTGCAATTTTACGCTGTAAGGAGGAAATGGATGGAGGACATGACTTTGCGCGAAGTATGTACCGCCCTTGGCGTATCACGTCGGGCAGTACAAGGATATGAAAACGAGTCTCTGGTTACTGCAACAGGGAAAAACAACCGTGGGTATCTGCTATATGACTCTGAAGCACAGGAGAGGATCAAAAAAATCAAACTTTATCAGGATATGGGATTTTCCCTAAAGCAGATCAAGGAGATTATTGATGATTCCGGTCCTGTATTAAGAAACGCATTGATACAGCAGAAAGAAAAACTCAATCAGGAAATAGAACAAAAAACACATATGATTCATATCATTCAGGAAATATTGGACGATCTTTCTTAAAAAGAAGTGGCAAGCTCACTTCCTCAAAATACATTACATTATCTCAAGGGAGGAACAATACAATGAAGAAAATATGGCTCACAGGAATTACAATTCTAACGATGGCAGTAGGGCTCACTGCCTGCGGTGAAACTGCAAAAACAACTGAAACACCAGACTCAGGAAGTACGAACTCCACACAGGAAGTATCATCCAATTATGACAACAGTTCTCTGGAAGGCATTCGAGAAGGAATCGAAAATGATTTTTCCGACACCATTCAGAAAATCAACGAAAAACTTGAAGAAACAAATTCTGCTGTTGGAAATAGCTATGAAGAGTATATAAAGAACAAACAACTGGTCACAGACTGGTATACATTTGCAATATCAGAGGAAAATGCTCTGTTTGAAAGAACCGTAGAACGTTCCGTGGAATATTACAAACTGATTGCTACTTCCATAGATCCCGCAGATTATGATGCGAGAGATGATGCTATGGAAGCATTTTATGATGATATTTATGACGATCAGATGGACAAATTTTATGATGAAATCTACGATGATGCTATGGATGAGGTATACGATGCCTATTATGATGGAATAGTCGAAGATGGGTATGATGTTGCTCCATATGAGAAATGGAGTGAAGAATCCAGTGCCTGCTATAAAGAATGGTCGGATTCCAGTTCTTCTATCTATAAATCATGGTCGGATACAAGTTCAAAACTCTACGGATACTGGTCTGCTGTAAGCAGTGGTTTCTACCAGAAAAACTTTGATGTTGATACAATCATCAAGCAATACGAGGAAGAAAAATCAAAATCTGAAACAATAGAAACAAAATCAGAAAATACTTCTACGGAGCAGGCAGATTCATCACAAACCGACGGTATCCGCCCTGAATTTCAGGAAGCTATGGATAGCTACGAAGCGTTCTTTGATGAATACGTCTCTTTCATGAAAAAATATGAAAATGCCAGCCAGGATGATGTTCTCGGCATGATGGACGAATATACAGATTATCTTAAACAATACACAGAAACCATGAGTAAAATGGAAGCACTAGACGACGGTGATCTTTCTACCGAAGAAGCACTCTACTATGCAGAGGTTACAAACCGGATCAGCAAAAAACTTATAGAAGTTGCTCAATAAAAATACTTTCAACAACAAGGAGACTGCACCTCATCTGCCAGCAGTCTCCTTGTTTATGAATTCAAATATGTAATCGGATTCTGTGCATTTTGGTTCAGCTTTAAACGTGCAATCGATTTATATAAGTAAAACTTCTCCACCTCATCCATTGGCTCATTATTTTCAAATCCTTCATCCACAAAAAATAATCTATTTTCCGTTTTTGATGTTAGAACAATATCCTGTCTGGGAAGTTTGTCTTTTGCTTCTTTACAAACATACCACTGTGTTGGTTTATAAACAGCAACAATCAAAGAATTGTAGACACCAATGACAGAATCAACTTGTTTCACACGATTCATAGAAGCTCTCCATACTCCGCGTACCGTATCATACAAAGTTTTTGCATCCATGTCTCTCCTGTATAACTTATTTATCTTTATAACAAGAAGCTTATGCCTAATATCTGATTGCTGTAATTCGACAGCACCATATTCCTTTTCATATTCTTCTACAGATAACGCCTCCGATGAATGATGTCCGGAAATAATATTTGTCAGTCCAATATCACTAATATAATTAAAGGCATTGATCAGTGATGCTTCTGCTGCAAATGCCTCCGCTTCAGTCAAATTAGAATTAATGATTATTTTTTCTACATCAAGGCCTTCCGATTTGATATCTGCAATAGTCTTTAATTTTAACTTTTCACTATCCGGATTTACTATACTTTCTCTTTCGTGTTCGAAAACCCTGTTACCAGTTCCTTTTCCAATATAGAAAATCTGCTTATTTCTCGGATCGATCAACCCATATACATAATAATCGCCTAATGACAAAAGGCTTTTTTCTGAAAAACTATTCATGATTGTATCTCCATTAATGTAACAATACTTTAACCTTCCTCTCCCCGGATTGGAGCATAGAAAATCAGCAAATCTATATATTTTTCTCCATCTCTCTGTTCTCTATAATCATACCGGACCATATACTCCCGAATACTATATCCCCGATACGAATCAGATAGGGTATAAAGTTCTCCTGTTGTAAAATCAATCAGTGAGTACCCTGTGCTTTCCAGATATTCATCATTATCACTGTTTACCTGATCTTCATAAAATTCACACACCTTATTCAGACAATCCTGACACAATTGATCTTTGAGAGTTTCACAGTCTATCGTATCTTTCTCTCCAAGGTGTATATTGGGTTCCGCAATACATCTATCCGGTTGAGAGTGTGTCATAATAGAACCATAATCCTCTCCAAAAGAATTTACCATTGTGCTCATATGCCCAGAATTAATCTTTTCATTTCCATCATCATCATATTCTCGGATCCGGGTGTCAGTGACTGACATATCCGCCCAATGGATAATCCCAATTGAATCGAATTTTCTATAATATTCCAGAAGGCCACCTGCCGGTGTTCCGCAAATAAAACATTGTTCTTTAGCGATTGATGATTGAAGTGACAGTTCAAAGTCATCATCGGATTCATACTCCGTCTGATTCAACTTTTGTTTTGTTTTTGATGTTTCTGCAGGATGTGCCTGACAGCCACAAAGCGTAATTCCTATTAGAAGTACAAAGCATAAAATATTACATCGTTTCATAAAAACCCCCGAAGCTGAAATAAGGACGTACTATGCCATCCCTCAGCACAGACGTCCTTATTTTCTAATAATGCCCTGTATATACGCTTTTACCAGCTCTTTTTGATGTTCATCCATCTCATTCCAGTCAGAAAGCAACTGTTTCTGATCTGCTGTTAAATCAGGAATTTCTTCATCACCTGCAAAAAACTGGGCAAGGGTGATATCAAATCCCTCACATATTTTCTCAAGGGTCTGAATCGTTGGAACACTCTTCCTGTTAAGCAATGTAGAAATAGATGACTGGGCAATACCAGATTTCTGAGCAAGCCTGTACCTGCTGATTTTCTTCTTTTCACACAACTGCTCAATCCTGGCAATAATATAGTTCTCAGCTTGCAAGTATTCTACACCTCATTTCCGATATGATACCCTTATTGTACTTATAATTAAGGAAACTTATCAGATTGTATATTCCGATGTAAAATACTTAGGTATAACGAAGTATACAGGTAAAAAAATAAGGAACTATATTAGTATAGCATATTTATTCCCAGTTTTGCATTAATTTACTTATGATGGCTTAACGTGATTATTATTTTCATCAGGCATATCCATATATTCATCAAACAAGATGTCCATAACAATAATAAACTTTTCTGCGTCTTTTTTCTTATTTACCATCTGTGCCAATGTCCATCCCTGTATATACTTATGATAGTATACCCAGCAAGCAAGATTACACGACTCGATAATCAAATTTCTGATCATATTTTTCATTACCTCTTCAAATTCCATTACACTTTCCGATGGCAGCTTTCTATAATCTTCAGGTGAGGGAACATCCTCACCTGGATCAGTGTTATTTATTTCTTCCATTGCCGATAATACTACTTTTTGACTTTCTTCCGGCATTTTCATATATTCCCATAAGGCGATAATTACTTCCGGATCCGTATCTCTTCTAAATGGCGGCAGTTGGATATATTCACTATTGTTTTTGCTCATTATTTTCTCTCCTAATTTTCATTTTTGATATAAAATAAAAACTCTTCTTTTTGAACCCGGTCATTTTTGACCGCCTTCAATTATGATAGTACAAACGCACTCAATCTACTAATCCCTGATTCCAGCATCATTTCCAAGAATATTCCGGCAGCTAAGATAGATATCCCAATACATGAAAAGATTACGAGTAAACCAATCTGTAACCAATCCTGATAGAAAATGACAGTTAGAATCACCAGGGCACCGATCAAAAGACCGAACAGTGCCCTTGCAAAGTTATAAATTCTAACCCATACTTTGACGATTCCCAGAAGAACCGCCAATACTATGATCACTGGTAATACACATACTTTCCCGATTAATTTTAAAACGAACATAGTCATCCCTCCCGTTTATTTTGCTGCTGCATATTGTGGAAAATCATGATTAACTTCTGCTCTGTAATAACTGTCTATCGTGGTTGGAGCATTAAAGAGTGAAGCTAATATGTATTTCTTAATATTTCGTACCTTTGTCGTGTTTGATCGAAGCATATCCAAAACGTATTGAATATGATGATAATTAAGCTTCATGAACTTACTCTTCACTAATGATGCCGGATACCAGTTACTTGCGATAAGGATCTTTTCACTACTGGTCATCACGGTCTCCACAATCAACTCATAGATTCCCTCAATGGTTTCTTTCTCTGTTGGATAGGTTATGAGCAAATATTCATATTCGATATTCTCTTTGATCAGAGATTGATATGCCTTAAGCTCTGATTCCTCATCACATCGCTTATCGTCGCCAGATATGATTCGATTAGAATCATCAGTCTGATTATTATTTGTTTTATTATTATAAGTATTATTATGGTCCATATTTTGGACTCCTAGAAGTTGATTTTTTGGACTTTTAGAAGTCCTTATTTTGGACTTCTTGAAGTTTAAATTTTGGACTTCTGAAATTGTATCAGCATTCGATTGCTGCGAGATCATTTCCTGCGGAATAAGAAAATTCTTTACATACATAATCGTATTATTTCCTTGCCCCAGACGACGTTTTTCTATCAGCCCGATTCCTTTATCTGTATCCAGTTCTTGAAGTGATTTTATTGCTTTGTTTCGACTACAATTCAATAATTCTGTGATTTCTTCAATACTGCATACGATATAAGCTCTGTTTTCTTCGTCATACCACTTATTTTTCTGAGAAAGACTCATTCGATCTAATAATAATCCATACAGGATCTTGGCATCATTCGATAGTCCTCGGAAAATCTCATGCGTAATCAAAAGCTTCGGTATTTTGAAGAAACTGAATTGCTCAGATTCATCACCATAATAATAACGAAACTGTGGCTTCTGTTGTTCCATGCGAAGCTCCTCCCTTCCTGAATTTGCACCTCTAGGGGTGTCGATTTTTAAACTTCTGAAATGCTTATGCCGGTTGTGAAACAACGAAGTTTTTCACATACAAATGATTCGGTAATCCAAAACCTTTTACCTTTTTCTTTACTAATCCAACTGTTTCAAGTTCTTTCAGGTATTCGATTGCCTTTTTCTTTGAAACATTCAGATCCTCTTGCATTTCGGAAATCGGATAAACTACATAAACTCTGTTTTCATTATCAATCCATTGATTCTTTGCGGACATTCCCATCCGGTCTAAGAGTAATCCGTAAAGAAGCTTTGCCTGCAGGGATAAATCTCGAAATTCAGCCCCGAACATCAGGCTCTTTGGAATCCTGTAGAAGCTATATTGATCAGCTGATAAGCCATAAATATAATCAAAAGCCACTCTCGGCACCTCCTTGTTCCTTCCAGTTGGTAAGAAGTTCCACGATTACTTTTTCCATTTCTGCAGATGTGTAATGTGGTGGAAAATATTGAGATAATTTCTTTTCTGAAAGAGTTACCTTCTTTTTTGGAATTCTTCCGATCGCATTCTCATTCAAAATATCTATCAGCTGGCTTTGTGTAATTGCTCCATTTAACAATTCTTGACGAAGAATAACTATCTGGTTCTGTTTTACATTTCCATTCTCATGGATGTATTCGCATATCCATTGTTGGATTTCCTTGTCAATGTAGGAGATTTCCACACCGGCAGTGAACTGTAATCTTTTTGAATCAACCATATCCAATAATTCTGGTATCAGCTCTGTGAGCCGGATATATCTCTGCACTTGACGACCACTTTCTCCACTATTCTTTCCTATAATATCTGCTGTTTCATAATTCCCGACATGATGTCGGACATTTTCTTTTGTCGGACGTCCTGCTTGTCTTCGCATTGCATCCATTTTCATTTTGTATGCAAATGCCTTCTCACTAGGAAGTAATTCTTCTCGTTGGATATTCGAATCTACCATATATACAACAGCTTCATCATCTGACATTTTCCTTACAATAGCAGGTATCATAATTAACCCAACAATCTTTGCAGCATGCATCCTTCTGTGACCAGAGATCATTTCATAACTGTCTTTGCCATCTGGACGTACCAAAACAGGAGATAAGATGCCATTAACTCGAATGCTTTCAACCAAATCTGACATTTTCTCATCATCCAATACTTTAAATGGATGATTTTTAAACACATGGATCATATCAATATCAATTTCTGTCGATGACTCAGTAGCAGGAACTCCCAATAATTCTTCTACAGTAGTTAATTTCAGTTTCTGTCCAGTTCTAGTTTTCATGAGATAAAACCTCCTCTGTCAATTTCTTATATGCTTCGGCAACCTTTCCCTTTGGCTCATGAATGTAAATACTTACTCCTTCTAAACTGCATTCTGCAGCTTTGACTGAAAACGGAATATACGTGTTAAATACACCTATTGTTGATTCATAACCCTCACGTAATTTTTGTGTGATATCCTTTGCATAATTTGTCCTGTAGTCCACCATCGTAAGAACAATACCCTCAATCTTTAATTTCTTATTAAGACGTTTCTTTACCATGGAGATGGTTTTGATCAGCTGACACAATCCTTTTACAGGAAGATAAGCGGCAGGAACCGGAATCAATACAGAAGTAGCTGCTACCAAAGCATTGATTGTTGTCATACCCAAAGAAGGCATACAGTCAATGATGATGTATCCATACTGATCTTTGATCTGATCAATATATTCTTTCAGGATGTTTTCCCGGCTCATTACATTCGCAAGAAGCACTTCCAAACCGGATAACTCGATATTGCCTGGTATCAGATCAATTCCTTCCTGATGATGAAGGATTCCATATCCCGGTTCGATTGGTTCCTCGTTAATGATCTTCATCATTACAGATGCAAGAGTATCACTCATATCATCTGGTTCTTCATATCCTAAACTGGCTGTAAGGTTTCCCTGCGGATCATTATCAATTAACAAAACTTTCTTACCTGCTCTGGCAAGTCCTATTCCCAGATTTAACGATACGCTTGTTTTTGCACATCCACCTTTTTGCATTGCAACTGCGATTACTTTACACATAAAATACAATTCTCCTTATAAATCCCAATATTTATCCATCCATATTTTCAAGATATCGATGATCTCACGTTTCATTTTTTCCACGGTATAATCTTTTGGAAAATACTTCTTTAGCTGTTCGGTCTTAAATGTCACCCTTGAGATATCTTCCCTTTTTATTTCACAAAGAATGTCTTTTAGATCATCCTCTGTCAGTTCATTGCTTTGACTTAACTTTTTGATTCTCTGTGCCTGAGATAGTGATGGTGTTGCCTGTGCGTAGTCCATTGCTTCAAGAAACCATTTCTGTTCTTCTTCTTTTAGAAATGCAATCTCAACTGCAGCACTAATTGATAATTGATCATCATCCAGCTTGGTAAGCAATTCCGGAATAAGCTCCGTAAGTTTTAGATATCTTTGTATCTGCTTTGTGCTTTCTCCATATTCCTCAGCCAGTATTTCAACAGTCCTTTTTCCTTTTGTTTTGTGGACAACTCGTCCACGAACATTGGTATTTCCTTTCTTTTTCATCACATCGTATCTCATCTTATAAGCATGAGCCTTTTCACTGGGGCTGATATATTCCCTTTGAAGATTTGAATCAACCATTGCTACAATGGCTTCATCATTTTTCATGACTTTGATGATGACCGGAACCTTGGTATATCCAAGCTGTTTTGCTGCAAACTTTCTTCTGTGACCAGAAATTATTTCGTAATAGCCTTCCTGAACAGGTCTTACAATCAAAGGATTGAGTATTCCATATTTCTCAATACTGTCTTTCAATTCCACCATGCTCATGTCAGCAGTCACTTTAAATGGATGGTTCTTGAAAGCTCTTAACCGATTGATATCCAGTTCCAATACCTGATCTCCCTCTGCAGATCCAATGTTCATTATTTCTTCTGACATCTGTAACTCCTTTCTTTTGTGAACGACAAAAAAGCCCGTTCAGTCCAAATCATTCTTGATAAAGATTGATTCGAACCAAACGAGCTTGTCGATCGTTGGTGGTGGCAGTGCCATCAAAATGAAATTGTTTCCTGCTAACAGTTGGTGGCAGATATTTCGCTTTCTCTATCTTGATTTCTACAAAAGCTAATATTTACTCCGATTGACAGACCTAATAATCACTTTCCACATGGCTCTTCCCATTTGGTGGCAATTACCCTTTCAAAACGTTGGTGGCATTTCGATAAATTTGGTGGCATTTGCCTTGATTTCTGCCATCAATTGGTGGCAATTATCATGAGATATTTGCCTTTCTGCTAACAAAAGGCGGACGCACGTGAGTCAATCAAAACCACTGCATTTCCGCCTTTGCCTAGCGTCTCCGGGAGGATTTGAACCTCTGACCCCTCGCTTAGGAGTAGACCCGATACGACATCGGGAAGTGGCATCTAATGCTTAAAAATGCTTGGAAATACAAGGTTTTTCAGCATTTCAAATCCCATCTGATACTACGCTGTGATAGCTAATTCAGAGGGATTTTACACCGTCCGATTGGCTCGAAATTAGCAAGTCTTTCGATTTTTGGTGGACGTTGCAAGTGCAAGTAAATGTCACTATGTAACTTCTCGTGATGCGAAATGATAGGAAATCCTATTCATTCTCGTGTGAGGGTGCGGGTGTCCTTAGACACAGATTTCAGTCTGTTTTATATATCATTTCAAAATGAATTTTTCAACCAGAATTATTAAGAATTTCAAAGGTTTTTCAGACTCAATGATTCTATGTAATTTAGACCCGCCGAAGCAGGTCTTTTTTTATTTCAGCATAATCTCTCTATCCTCAGCGCCGAGCATATAAGCACCCTTGGCAAAAGCATCCCTTGCAAGAAGCTCTGCTACATCAACCCTATCGAACAGCATCCATATTTCTTTCTCTTTCGGAGTCAGTTCATGGCTATGGTCAAACAAATGCTCAAGTCCCAATCCTTCAAGCAATGCCGACTTTGCTGCTTTGTATTCCTCAGCTCTGCCAACATATTCGTCGTTCCTTTCCTTGGAAAATGCCTCGATATTGTCAGCTCTCAGATGCTCGTAATACTCGTCCATAAAGATTCTATCCATACTCGTTGACCTCCATAACAAAAAAATAAGGGCAGACCCTTTTACAGCTATTGTAGCTATGTAAAAGGATCTGCCCTTGCAGTTACTATAATGTTTTTGCCAGCGACTTCAGGAGTGCTGCCATTTCCGGATTTTGCAGAAGCTTCAGAAGAAGTTCTTTATCATCAGCGGAGCTTTCCGTTGCGGCTGGTTGAACCGGCTCAGGCGTTGCCTGTCTGCCTGAGTAGAACGCAGCTTCCATTCTTTCAGCGTTCAGTCTGCGGTCATCGTCGATGATATGGGAGTAAACATCCGCTACCATCTTGACCTGTGCATGACCGGAATCGCCTTGAACGGATTTCATATCGCCGCCGTTCAGCTTCAGCTTGTAAGTGATACTGGAATGTCGGAGACTATGGAAAACCACTTTCGGCAGTCCCTTCTCCTCAATCAGCTTATTGAAAGCACGGTTGATAACCTGCCCCTCAATCGGCTTGCCATTGGAAGAACAGAAAACCAGATTGAAGTCTACGAACTCGTCACCGAAAAGGTCTTTCAGTTCTTCGATGTCAGCCTTTCGCTGTACCAACATTTCCGCTACGGTTTTCGGTAAGAACACCTTGCGGACACTTGTTTTGGTCTTAGGAGTTTTGAGAACCAATGCGGTATGCGTACTGGCGAAGGTCGGTGGGAACTTGAACATGATGTCCTTACCGTCCAGATCTGCCATCGCTTCACGATTTACTCTCTGCAACTCCTTTTCAACGAAGATGCTTGCCTGACCAAGTTCAATACTGGTGGGGGAAATGTCAATACAGTCCCAGGTAAGCCCCAGAAGCTCGCCCATTCGCAGGGAACAGGAGAAGGCAAGGTTAATAGCCAGACGAAGAATATCATCGTCACAGGCTTCCAGAGCCTTCTGGAGCACTTCTGCTGTCCAGATATCCCTGGTCTTGTGTTCTTCTTTCGGCAGCGTAGCGTGCTCCACAGGGTTTCTGGTCATCAATTCCCACTTGACCGCTTGATTGAAAGCATTTCGCAATGTCTTGTGAACCTCTCGGACAGTATGCGGAGTCAGATATTCTGTACGGGCTTTTACATACTTAGAAGAAACCGCTTTGACAGAAAGCAAATCTCGGTAATACTTGTCCATGATTCTCGGCGTGACATCCTCCAGCTTCATATCACCGATGAGGGGACGAATATAGTTTGCAATCAGGCTCTTTCTGCTTTCATAGGTAGACATCGCCCAGGTGTTCACACCATAGATTGACATATACTCATCCAAAAGATCATTGACGGTTTTAGCAGAAGGGGGAATAAAGGTTCCGGACTCCTGCTCATATTCAACCTGCAACTTCCTTTTCTTTGCTTCGGCATTCGTTTCAAAGGTTTCCCACTTCTGACGCTTGTTGCCGTTCTCATCGGTGTATGTATAAACCACAGAATACTTCTTTTTTCTCTTAACGATAGATGCCATGTAATCAGCTCCTTTCCTGTCTATCTTCCGCTAACTGGTAGCGGGTCTGATTGTGATACCATTTTTCAAAGCTCTCTTTGGTAGCTCGCTTATACCTGCCAACCTTGATAAGCTCAAAATCTTCATTGGCAACGATATAGTAAATGGTCTGACGATGTACCCCAAGCATTCTTGCCATTTCCGGCAGACCGTAGGTGGATGCCATAATATCTGCATCCAGTTCCTGATCCTCTACCGTGCGGTAATCGGTTTGAGAAGCATACCATCTTTCAAAGCTCTCCTTTGTCACTCTGCGCTTGCCCAGGACATCGACCACATCAAAATGCCCTTTGGCAACCAGTTCGTAAGCAGTCGCTTCTTTCAGCCCAAGGCGCTGTCCAAGCTCCTCCATTGAATATGTAGTTTTCTTCAATTCCTCGCCGGGAGGGGTTCCATCGACCTTCTGGTATTTGAACTGATTGGCATACCATTCTTCAAAGCTGTCGATCATCACCCTCATGGTGTTGCCGACAAGAATGGTTTTGAAGTAATTCTTCTTAATGAGCCAGTATGACTCCGTTTTACCAAGACCGAGCATCCTGCCCATTTCCAGAACAGACATACTCGTGCGTTTTCTCATTTCCGCCATCGTACAACCTCCTATGTAAAAAATGTAGCCATGTGTTTCTTGTCATGGCTACATTTTATCGAACTCTCAATATGTTTTGAAGTTTGTCGCCGGGTTGTACGACGCCCTTGACAAATCTTACATTTGATGATCCAACCACTCATCAAAACTCTTTTTGGAGATTCTGATACTGCCACCGATGCGGACGCTATGGAAAACTTTCTTTTTCACAAGGTTGTATGCGCTGGTTCTGCTGATGCCCAGAATATCCTGAATCTCATCAACCGTATAGGTTCTCTTATCAAACTGAACTGCGTTAGCAGCCATCGCTTCTTCGGTGCGCTGATTCATGGCAGCGATTCTTTCTTCAAACATTTATGTTCACTCCTTCGCTCTCTTTGCTTTATGTTTTGGGGAACGCTTTTTCAGCTGTTCCATTGCCAGGCTGACAGATAAGGCTTTCTCAATCGCTACCATTTCACGGGGCGTTACCTTACCTAAGTAATTATCAATCCTGCTTTTATCAATGGTACGAATCTGTTCCAGCTGAACAACGGACGCTTCTTTGAATGCAGGATTGTCGTAAATAACAAAGTGCGTCGGCATATTCGCTTTCTTATGGATTCTGGTGGTGACCGTTGCCACAATCAATGTGGGAGCGTGTTTATTACCGGTATCGTTCTGAATGACGATAACCGGACGGATGCCGCCTTGTTCCGACCCAACTACCGGGTCCAGCTTGGCGCAATAAATATCACCACGGCAATATACCCAATTTTCTTTCATCATGTGCCATGACCTCCTTTCGTTGGCTATGTAATAACTGACTGCCAGAAAGGAATCAGGCAGTCAGTCCAAAAGTCTATGTGTCCCATATTTGCCACGCACCCCTGGGAAAGAGGGCTTACGCCCTCAGGGAATCACCGAACGACTGATTGCGAATCAGTTCCATAGGAATCTAACCTCTGCCGGGTTCTCCGCCAGCTCCGTAGAGAAGTATCTTTAATCCTGTTGCTTTCATGGCCGTATTGGGAGCAACCCAATATTTACAAGCCAGTATTGATCGCTGGCATCGGGAGAGAGACAAGCGCTTAATTTATAGAAGAAAGTCGTTCTGTTTCTCTATCCGATACGTCTCGGCGTACCGCTGATGTGGCTGATGCTCTCGCACCGGCAACAGGAACGTATTCGATGACTGTGTATTCAGTTTTCAAGGATCAAGCAGCCGATTTTCTTTGGCTGTATCTAAATTGTACCTGTTCCTCATGCAAGTTTTTATTGCCTCGTAGGTATAGTTTTGAGGTTATTCACGACCTAAAAATATGTAATCAAGGGTTGTCTCAAAGCGCACAACCAGTTCGATTGCCAAATCAATAGAGATACCTCTGTTGCCGGTTTCAATTCGTGCAATGGTGTTTGCGGCAACACCTAACTGCTCCGCAAGCTGTTCCTGTGTAAGCCCATGTTCCTTTCTCAAGGCTTTAATTCTTTTTCCGCTTTCAACCAAGTCGTAATACATTTTCGTTCCTCCGTGTTTTTGAATTTGTGAAGTTGCAAAATCAAAAACAGCGGGAGGAGATCGTGCCCGATTCTCAATACCCTTTGCCATCTGCCTGTCCTCCTTGCAGGCATAAAAAAAGAGCCGGAGTAAATTACTCCAAGCTCTCGTTCATGCCTTTGTGTTAATTATGGGGGAAAATAGGCAGGTATAAAAAAAGCCCCGTACCCATTACAGGCACGAGGCGTAACTCTCTCTATTCAATTTTATGCCGCTATCTCCCAGCATAGCCATTTTAACACTGGACAAGTCGGACTTTCAGTAGGGGAACCGTCGTATTTTCATCGGATTTTAGTCGGACTAAAATCCTGTCTTAGCATTCACAATAACACAATGCTTCTTCCTCCCGGGCACTTTCCAGGAAATCTTTCAATTTAGGAATGGCTGTTCCCCAAAGTGACAGACCAAATAACAGTATCGCTTCTTTCTTTCGGTCATAGTAGGTGCTGCGTTCCATATTCAAAACCTCCAGCATTTCTGATTCCCTGTACTTGAAGCGGTTGAGATATGCCTTTGAGATAATCTCACAGTACAGAGCGCCTTTATCTGGATATTCTCTGATTTTCAACATAGCCATATCTACCAGTTCAATGATCCACTTTGTCTCAAATAAGCTGCGAATGCGTTCTTCAAATCGTTCTCTCGCTTCATCCGGAGCAAAGTTCTCCAGATAAATCAATGCACCATCTAAGCTGTCACCGTAAGTACAAATAAGGGTATCACATACATCATTCGCACGATCAATGGTAGACCAGCACACCTCTCGATATATGGATAAAATCAGCTTTGCTCTTTCATACAGAACCTTCTCGTCAATGTTCTGCATCCGGCAAAGCATTCGAATACTGCTTAATACCTGTGTATTATATCTGCTCATTCAGAATCTCCTTTCAGCCTAATCCATAAAATAAGAATTCCTTTCTAACTCCTGTCACTTGGCTAAAGGGAAACAAATACCATGGGACAAGAATGACTATAACTTCCGATATTTGATTAAAATAACAGAAGTGAAATCGGAAGTTCTTGACTTTATAAAAGTTCCGATATATAATTAAGTGGAATTAAAACTTCTGTTATGATTCTTATTATAGCATTTTCCAGAAGTTTGTCAACAAATAATCGGAAGTTACGAATAAATATTTTTTGAAAGGAAGGATACTACCATGACATTTGGAGAAAAAATTAAAGAAGCTCGTTTGGCTATGAACCTATCTCAAACGGAGCTTGCCCAGATGACCGGCATTTCCGAAAGATCCCTTTACACCTATGAGCAGCTCGGAACACTCCCCAGAAAAAGCAACATCAGAAAACTTGCTGAAGCACTGCATATCTCTGTGTCCTATCTTTTGGACGAATCTGAAACGGATAGCCAGAGCCATATAGATCAGGATATGTTTATTTTAGAGGCAAAGGAAAACTTCGGTTCAAAAGGAGCAAAAGAAGCTCAGGAAGTGTTGGGTCGTGTAAATTCTCTGTTTGCCGGTGGAGAATTGGACGAGGACGCAAAAGATGTATTCTTCCAGGCGATTATGTCAGTTTATATGGACTCTAAGAAAACAGCACGGGAAAAGTACACTCCGAAGAAATACAGAAAGCATAAAGATAAAGAGTAAAATCCTCAAGCACAGAATATGTTTTCTGTGTGCGATTCGGAGGTGAAGCAAATGAAAACGGCAGAGCATATCATTGAAACTGTCGATAAGCTTGTGCGAAAATATCACACCAGAGACCCTTACGAGCTATGTCAGCTGTTAGGTATCAAAATCCACTATTACGATTTACAGAAGAAATTGAAGGGCTTCTTCTATTACCAGTCCAGACAAAAGAATATCGTGATAGATCACAATGTGAACGGTATCCTGGAGCGTATATTAGTCGCACATGAATTAGGACACGCTGTCCTGCATACAAAAATCGCTATGATGCACGGCTTTCAAGAAATGGAAGTTTTTGATGATAGATCAATCGAAGAAAATGAAGCAAACTTCTTTGCGGCGGAGCTTCTGTTAGAAGATGGGAAAGTCCTGGAATGCCTTTCGGAACACACATTTTTTGAAACGGCTAAAATGCTCTATGTACCGGCAGCATTATTAGACTACAAATTCAGCCTGCTCCACGAAAAAGGAGAGCTGGTAAATTCGATGTATATTCGTAAAGCAGATTTCCTGAAAGAAGATCTTCATGCCTACGATAACGACATTGGTTATGGCGATATATGAATATCTATTTTTATATCTTTACAGAAAAAGTCCACCAGTACGATGCGTAGTGCATCATGACTGGTGGACTTTTTGCTTCTTAAAGAATCAGTATATTGTGCTGCAAAAAAGAACCCCATAGCAGTTCACTCTGTACCGTCAATGGGCTTCTTTTTCATTATATCAATCAAGCTCCGCTTTTTTTATCATCTCTTGCTGGTCAATCAAGACATCAATCAACTTTCCTACGGTTATCAATGTTGTTACATTACACTTTTTCAGTTTTGCAGCAATCTCATTATCAATGATGCTGTCGCATTTTGCATATGGGGTATCCAGTAAAAAATAGTCAAAGTTCTTTTCCAAGACGAATGCCAGTTTTAGAAGCATTGCCAAAGAAACTTTCGTCTGTCCAACTTCAACATGGCTCATATGATTGTTCGAGCAACCAACCAACGCACCCAAATCAGCCTGACTATAACCCTTTTCCAGTCGGGCAGCTCTAATGCGCTGACCAATCTTAACGTAATCAATTTCCGGTTGCGTTTCAATCACCTCCATGCTGTGTATGATTCTGCTATACATTATAAAATGTACCAAAAATCTCAACAACCAACATCGGGTGCAAGTTGCATTTATAAATGCAATATGATAAAATTTTATAGGCAGATTGCATTAAATGATAGAATGAAAAGAACCCCAAGACGACAATATGAGCTATCTTGAGGTTCTTTAAAATAAAAAATTCGTAGAGTACATTACTCCACGAATCGCATTCTTCTCTGTTTTTTTTAGTTTATATCTTTATTTTACAAATTGTCGCACTGTTTGTCAATATGTTAGGGACATAAAACACGAGGTTTTGCACAAAAATCCATCTTAGAAAGTTCCAAAGTCACAATTTGCCGTCAGAATTATAGTCATATTGAAGGAGGTGTACCTTATGGCACGAAAAGGAGAAAATATTTACAAAAGGAAAGACGGCAGATGGGAAGGAAGATACATTAAGTCCCGATCTTCTACAGGCAAAGCCAATTACGGTTATGTTTATGCAAAGTCATATCGAGAAGTCAAGGCAAAACTTATCAGTCAAAGTTCGTGCACGAGTAATTCTGTCACTGTCGATCCAGAAATTAGCTCAGATCAATTTGAACAGGTTGCTATGGAATGGTTTCAAGCTATATGTCCTAAAGTGAAGGAATCTACAAGCAACAAATATAGGAATCTTCTCAGCTCGTATATACTTCCTGTGTTCGGAAGCAAACAATTGCGTGATATAACACACGAGTTTATTGAAACGCAGTGTAATTTTTTCCTTGTTTCTGGTGGATTAAAGGAGAATGGACTTTCCTCTAAAACTGTTTCAGATATTTTATCTCTAATTCGAAATGTCTTACAATTTGCCACCCGAAACGGGAAAGCCATTTCTTGTGACGCACGATCTATACAGATAAAACGTCAAACGAAGGAAATGAGAGTTTTGAGTCGTGCTGAACAGGAAAAATTATGCCAATACTTGTATTCTAATCTTGATTCCTGCAATATTGGTATATTAGTAGATGCTAAAAATTTGTAATTAAGAAGGAGTGATTACATGAACAAAAATATAAAATATTCTCAAAACTTTTTAACGAGTGAAAAAGTACTCAACCAAATAATAAAACAATTGAATTTAAAAGAAACCGATACCGTTTACGAAATTGGAACAGGTAAAGGGCATTTAACGACGAAACTGGCTAAAATAAGTAAACAGGTAACGTCTATTGAATTAGACAGTCATCTATTCAACTTATCGTCAGAAAAATTAAAACTGAATACTCGTGTCACTTTAATTCACCAAGATATTCTACAGTTTCAATTCCCTAACAAACAGAGGTATAAAATTGTTGGGAGTATTCCTTACCATTTAAGCACACAAATTATTAAAAAAGTGGTTTTTGAAAGCCATGCGTCTGACATCTATCTGATTGTTGAAGAAGGATTCTACAAGCGTACCTTGGATATTCACCGAACACTAGGGTTGCTCTTGCACACTCAAGTCTCGATTCAGCAATTGCTTAAGCTGCCAGCGGAATGCTTTCATCCTAAACCAAAAGTAAACAGTGTCTTAATAAAACTTACCCGCCATACCACAGATGTTCCAGATAAATATTGGAAGCTATATACGTACTTTGTTTCAAAATGGGTCAATCGAGAATATCGTCAACTGTTTACTAAAAATCAGTTTCATCAAGCAATGAAACACGCCAAAGTAAACAATTTAAGTACCGTTACTTATGAGCAAGTATTGTCTATTTTTAATAGTTATCTATCATTTAACGGGAGGAAATAATTCTATGAGTCGCTTTTGTAAATTTGGAAAGTTACACGTTACTAAAGGGAATGTAGATAAATTATTAGGTATACTACTGACAGCTTCCAAGGAGCTAAAGAGGTCCCTAGCGCCTACGGGGAATTTGTATCGATAAGGGGTACAAATTCCCACTAAGCGCTCGGGACCCCTTGTAGGAAAATGTCCTAAGTGTGGCAACAATATTGTATTAAAAAAATCGTTTTATGGTTGTTCAAATTATCCTGAATGTACCTTCACTTTAGCTGAACATTTTAGAAAGAAAAAACTCACCAAAACAAATGTAAAAGAATTACTAGAGGGAAAAGAAACCCTGGTAAAAGGAATCAAAACGAAAGATACTCAACTCATCCATGCAACGATGATAGGGTTGCAGCATTGCAAAATTTAGGTGTACCCTATTCTCGATACTAAATTCATAATCTCACAAATTGGCAAGCAGTGTAAACCTGTACAGGTTCACTCATTTTCTCGATTTTCCCTTCGGTGCAATCTTCGCAAATTTGCTTGTTGGGGAAGCATCCCCAATCCCCTTTGAACATCATCTGCCGATGATGGCTACACGATTTTCAATCGTTTCTCAAAGAACAGTAGAATAAAAATTTGCCCATGGTTGAAAGCACCGAAATCGAAAAGCAAAAAAGCAGCCACGATCCGCACCCTTTGGGGAGTGCAGACCGTGGCTTTTTGCTTTAACGGAAGTTCTTCTTTTCCTCTTTCTCTTTCTCTTTTTCCTGCTCTTTCTGCCTGTCGATATTCAAAATCGTTTCAACCGTCCGTTTGGCAATCAGCAGTTCTTCTTTCTCTTTTCTGATCTGACGGTACTCAGCGTAGTCCTGCTTTTTCTGGACTGCCAGCTGATGAAACTCCTCATACAATGATTGCATGGACGGGAGCTTTGTAATCTGCAATTCATCAAAGGCTTGCTTCGCCGCTTTATGAATTGTGATTTCCTGACGGTGTTCTTCAAAGAATTTTTTGCTATATCCAGACTTGCGGTACTCGATATAAATTTGCCTTGTGTTGCGATAATTTTTGATGTGCTGCTGCAACGCCTGAACCTCAACCATACGTTTCTCTGCGACCTTGATAGAATCAGAAAGCGCATCGAACCGGGCAGACAGATTTTCAATATGAGCAGTCAGATCGTCGTAGTTGCCCAAGCCTTTTTCTTTCAGTAGGATTACCGTTCGGGCAGCTTCTTTTCGGTTGAACTTCTTCGCCCACTTTTCATAACCGACCGTCTTGCCCTCGGCCATCTTTGCCTGAATATCAATCAGCATCTGGAACTGCTTCGGGGCAGGAGCCTTGGCAGAGCCGCCTTTTGATTTGTGCAGGTTCTTGCCGGAGATAACCGCTTGAATTTCCTCTTTGCTATATCCTTCGCCCAGGGAACGCAGCCGAATGAAACGCTTCTGATTCTCGCCCTTGAACGCAGGCTGCTTTCCATCCTTGAACTCAAATCCCATGTCAGCCAGAGCCTGAACAAAGCCATCAAAGCTCTTTGGTTTCTGCTTCAGCACCGCATCAATCGCATCACATAATTCGTCACGCTGGGTACGCTTCTTGGGATAAACAGTTCTTTTCTGGCGCTCCCGATACGGCTTCGGTGTAATAATGGACAGCCCGTGTTCCAGGCAAACCATATCACTGAGTCTTTGCACCGCCAGACCGGAAAGAAAGAAGTTTTTGAATTTCCGTGTGGCATCCAGCGAGGTCGAATTATAAATGATATGATTGTGAATGTGGGATTTGTCGATGTGGGTCGCAACGATGAAAGCGTGTTTTCCCTTTGTCCATCGCATCGCTGTTTCATAGCCGACTTGGTTCGCTTCTTCCGGGGTGATTTCTCCCGGCTTAAAGGACTGGCGTATCTGGTATGCGATGATATTGTTCTTCTGCTGTCTGCCGGTAATATGCTGATACTGCCGTTTGGAAAGCAGAAATTCCTCATCTGCTGTCTTTGGATCACACTCATAGGAACTGATAAATTCGCCATCATTGGTTTTTGCGGCATTTTGTGAGTAGTCGGTTCTGTCTGCCAAACATTGAGCGACCGTCTTTCCCTTATTCACATGGAGTGCAATCAATCTTGTCGCTGCCATTCCCATCACTTCCTTCCCAAAAAGAAAAAGCCACCGGTCGGTGACTTTTCTCTGATATTATCTTATGACCTGATAAATGCTCCCAGACTTTCTCCAATATTCTCGACTTTCATAACAGCCCAGACGAGCAAGAACACCGCTGCTATTGTCGCAATTCCAAGAACCACAAGAATAAGCAGGGACTGCCACAAAGCCTTTACAATGCAGTAAATCGCAGATCCGCCAATGACCAAGAGCAATAAACCAATTACATAGGACACAACATTTGTAAGCAGATTTCCAAGAATGCAAATCACTTTTACAACGAACAGCACCGGCAGTGCCAATATCTTCAATACCAGCTTCATAGGCTCAACCCCTTTCTTTTAATTATATTGTACAAGGGTATCTGCCATAACGCAATGATGTCAACCCTTATGTAAAAGCCGCAGCCGAAACTGCGACTTCCCAACAAGTTGTCGGATTACTGGATTGAGGACAGGCGAACAAGAACTTCTCTCATGTCCGTCCAGATCTCCTCCAGCCGTTTTTGCAAATCCTCAATGTCAGCACGATAGATGCTGCCTGTTTCGTTCGCTCGCTTTGCGTACTGGTTCAGGTTGTTGGAGCAGATTCGCAGGAGCGAAACCAGGGCTTTCACATCCTGCAAATCCAGTCTGATACAGTAACCATCCAGAGCCATTTTCCGCAGATAGGCTCCCATGCTGCGGATGCCAAGCTCGTCCATCTTCTCATGGATTCGCTCGACCTCCTCCTTGGATGCAAGGAAATGAACATCCTGATCTCGCTTTGCCATTACAACACCTCCTCACGGGTTTCAGAGTATTTTGCAGGCGGGATATGCTCCGCTTTGGATTTCAGATCAGCCAACACAGAAGGACGCTCTGACTCGCTTCTTTCGTCACGATTTTCCACAGAGTCCTCCATATTCAGGGCTGCATCCAGTTCTGCCAGTCGCTGACTTTTGGCTGTCAGCTCTGCTTCCTGCGGGAACGGTTTTCCAACCTCCGCCTTGGCTGCTTCCTGCTGATTGTAGAGATTATTCAACTGCTCATTGGCTCGTTCTAAGCGCTCAAGGATGCCTGCAAGGGCATTGTCCAGTCGGGTGATATTTCCTCGTGCGTCCGTTCCAAGGGCTACTCTGTGGCTCACAGCGCCCTTCAGGGTCACATCGAACTCGTTCCGGAAACTGTCAAACGAAAGCTCCATCTGAAAGCCACGGTAACTGCCAAGAGGAACCGGATCGGCACTTTTCGTGTCCTTACAAGCCGCAAGGAGGATTTCACCGGCATCTGCCTTTTCGGTGTAGGCTTTGCCCATGATTTCCATGCCGCAAAAGCCATCGGCAATCTGCGGGTGTGCTTCCACGGTTTTAATATCAGCTTCAAAGCCATGAATATAGCCTGTCTGCTTTTCAATCTCAGCCGGGAAGTATTTCAGAAGCTTATCTTCCATACGGTACTGCTGGCTCTGGTGGTCAGCTTTCAGCACCTTCAGCCTTGCCACATCAATGTCCAAGTCCATCTTTTCCTTGATAAGCGGATTGCCGGCACACAGCGCCTTGATCTCCGCATAGGACAGCGCCTGCTCATCCACATCGTCACAGGAGCGAACCGGTGATTTGGAGGTCATAATCTGAGAAATAAACTTCTGCTTGTTTTCCAAGGTCTGATACAGGTAGGCATCGAAGGTTCCCTCGGTCACATACTGATACACCTGAACCTCTTTGTTCCGGTTGCCCTGACGGATGATACGACCGTTTCTCTGGGTCATATCAGACGGACGCCAACCCACATCCAAGTGGTGAACTGCCACCAATTTGTCCTGGACGTTGGTTCCTGCACCCATCTTTTGCGTACTGCCAAGAAGCACTCGCACCTGCCCGGTACGAACCTTGGCAAAGAGGTCTTTTTTCTTTGCCTCGGTATCTGCATCATGGATAAAGGCAACTTCTTCCGCAGGCACACCGTTTGCAATCAGCTTGGTTTTGACATCATCATAGACATTGAAGGTTCCATCATTTTTCGGTGTGCTAAGGTCGCAGAACACCAACTGGGTCAATTTGTCAGCCTGACCGTCCTGCCAGATACGCAGGATATTTCCCACGCAGGCATTGAGCTTGCTGTCAGGGTCATCGGGTAACAGGGTGTTCATTAGCCGCTGATCCAGTCCCAATTTTCGTCCGTCGCTGGTAATCTTGAGCATATTATCGACGGACGGGTCTACAATACCGGCATGAACATCTGCTGCTCTCTCTGAAAGGGAAGCCACCATATCCTTCTGGTACTCAGAGGGCTGAACCACAACCGTTTCAAACTTTGCTTCGGGAACAGGGAGATGCAACTGGTCAGAGGTCTTGATGTCGGCAACCTCCTTGAACATATTCATCAGTTCAGGCAGGTTGAAGAACTTCGCAAATCGGGTTCTGGCACGATAGCCGGTTCCCTCCGGTGCAAGCTCAATCGCAGTTGTTGTTTCTCCGAAGGTCGATGCCCAGGAATCAAAATGGGTCAGGTTCTTTTGCTGGAGCGTACTGTACTGGAGATAGCGCATGACCGTATAAAGCTCGGTCATCGAGTTACTTACTGGAGTACCGGTTGCAAAGATCACACCACGCCCGCCGGTCAGCTCATCCATATAGCGGCACTTCATAAACATATCCGAAGATTTCTGGGCTTCGGAGGTGGACAGACCTGCCACATTTCGCATTTTTGTGTAGAGGAACAAATTCTTGAACGCATGGCTTTCGTCCACAAACAGCCGGTCTACACCCAACTGCTCAAAGGTAATGACATCATCTTTCTTGTCAGCGGCAAGGAGCTTGTCCAGTCTGGCTTCCAATGATTTTCGTGTTTTCTCCATCTGCTTGATCGTGAAGTTTTCGCCACGCTGCCATTTCAGCTCCGCAATCGCACCCTCGATCTCATCAATCTGCTCCCGCAGCTGCCGTTCCTGTCGTTCGGCAGAAAGCGGGATTTTTTCAAACTGGCTGTGACCGATGATGACTGCATCATAGTCACCCGTTGCGATACGAGCGCAGAACTTCTTACGGTTTGCTGTTTCAAAATCCTTCTTGGTGGCAACAAGGAGCTTGGCACTCGGATAGAGGTGCAGGAACTCGTTTGCCCACTGTAAGGTCAAGTGATTCGGCACAACGAACAGGGATTTCTGGCTCAATCCAAGCCGTTTACTCTCCATAGCCGATGCAGCCATCTCGAAGGTCTTGCCCGCACCAACTTCGTGTGCAAGCAGCGTATTTCCACCATATAGCACATGAGCGATAGCATTTCTCTGGTGTTCACGGAGGGTAATATCCGGGTTCATGCCGCCGAAACGGATATGAGAGCCATCATACTCACGAGGTCTGGTGGAGTTAAAAAGTTCGTTGTACTTGGTGGAAAGGGTTTCTCGTCTGTGCGGATCTCTCCAAATCCAATCTCGGAACGCATCCTTGATTGCCTGCTGTTTCTGCTGTGCCAGGGTAGTTTCTTTTTTATTGAGGACACGCTTCTGCTTACCATCTGCATCTTCAATCGTATCATAGATACGAATATCCTTCAGATTCAGCGTTTCCTCCAGAATCCGATATGCGTTGGCTCGCTCTGTACCGTAGGTGACATACGCCGCCACATCGTTGTAGTTGGGAGAACTCTTACCGTTGATGCGCCACTCTGCGGTCAGCTCGGAGAACTTGACCTCAATGGAACGGCGCAAGTAATACGGCGTTTCAAAGGTTTCCTCCATGAACTGCTGAATATAATCGGCATCAATCCATGTTGCACCCAAACGCACATCAATCTCGGACGCATCCAAGTCCTTCGGCTGTGCTTTCTGCAAGGCTTCCACATTGATGTGGAAGGAAGAATCCCTGTCTGCCGCCATCTGTGCGACACGCAGCTTGCTTCTTACATCACCGGAAAGGTAATCATCGGCAGTCTGCCATCCAACTTCCACAGCATCGGGAGCCATCGGGTCTTTGAAGATCACCCCTCGAAGCTCTGCCTGAATCGCATCGTATTCTCCAGGTGTTCCAAGCAGCTGTGCCATAAACGGCAAATCCACCTTGCCACGCTCACCGATAGAGATTGCCAGAGCTTCGGACGGCGTATCCACGCTCGTCACTCTGCGTTCCGGCTTGATGGTTCGCTTGGTGAACATATCCGCCTTGCTTTTCAGATTGCCGTCCTCATCCACATTTTCCAGAGAACACAGGAGATAGTAGGAGGAATCGTCAGCAAATGCCTGACCATTGGCTCGATTATTGATAAGCCCGTTCTTTGCGGCAAACGCATCGTAGGCATCATTCAGTTCTGCCTGTTTCTGAGTAATCATTTCATCCGGGTAATCCTCAAGCTGATATTCGATCAGCTCGTTGACGATACCACGAAGTTCCACCATGCCCATCACACGGTCTTTTGCTTTCTCATTCAGGTCTACACGGCGCATCAGGGAGTTTTCACGGAAGTACACATTGCCATCCACCACGGTATAAGAGAAATTCTTTACATCCGGGGTTGCAGGAATGGTTTCGATTTCCTTACCCTTGTCAGCTTCGGGAAGCTCCACAGCCTGATAGGTTCCTTGGATGTGGGAAACTGCTTCTTTCAGAAGTTCGGACAGTTCCATGCCCTCAATGGGACGCACTGTAATGTCCATGCCGTAGGCGGTACTTTCTTCCACCGTATCGCCCAGAACCATTTCAGGATGAGCGACAAAGTAGCTGTTCATGGTGTGTCCTTCTTCGGTGCGGTCAAGGTTTACCCATTCCGGTACAATGTCAATCGGATGGTCACGCTTTTGCAGGAACAGGATGTCGGACACGACTTCCGTGCCTGCGTTTTTCTTAAAGGCATCGTTTGGCAGACGGATTGCACCAAGCAGTTCCGCCCTCTGCGCCATATATCGCCTTGCGTCAGAGTTCTTGGAATCCATGGTGTAACGGCTTGTCACAAAAGCGACCACACCACCGGGACGAACCTGATCCAAAGCCTTGGCAAAGAAATAGTTGTGAATGGAGAATCCCAGCTTGTCATACGGCTTGTCGGACACTTTGTAGTTGCCGAAAGGGACATTACCCACAGCCAGATCGTAAAAGTCTCGGCGGTCTGTCGTTTCAAAACCGGCTACTTTGATTTCTGCGTTGGGATAGAGCTTCTGAGCAATTCTGCCGGTGATGGAATCCAGTTCCACACCATACAAACGGCTGCTCTGCATTTCAGGAGGGAGCATACCAAAGAAGTTGCCGATACCCATAGCAGGCTCCAGAATATTTCCTGTTTCAAAGCCCATCTGTCCGACCGCATCGTAGATGGAGCGAATGACCGTAGGGCTGGTGTAATGTGCGTTCAGGGTGGAAGCTCTTGCCGCAGCATATTCATCTTCGGAAAGCAGGTTTTTCAGTGTCTGATACTCCTTCGCCCAATTTCCCTTGTCCGGGTCAAAGGCATCTGCCAGACCGCCCCAACCGACATAATTCGACAAAATCTCCTGTTCTTCGGTAGTGGCGTTCCTGTTCTCGCTTTCCAGTTTGAACAGAGTTTCAATGGCTGCGATGTTTCTTGCGAATTTCTGCTTCGGTCCACCTTCACCGATGTTGTCATCCGTGATGTGGAAGTTCACCGCAGGAACAGGTGGGATTTCTCTGGTGGTGATGGACTGCTCAAGCTGAGCGATAATGTCCATGACTTCGGCATTCTGCCATCCGTCCACCTGGGCATAATCCTGAATGATGGTGTCCTTTCCATCTACGCACTGTACGAAGTCCAGACTACCCGGCAGATCTCTGGTATTCATTGCACCCAGGGCTTTTCTCTGCGTGTCAGGAAGTGCATAGTAGGCTCGCAGGGCATCATCAAAGGAACTGTATTCCTTGATGTCCAGCGCACCCCGCTTCTGAATGTCCTCGGCAACATAAAAATGATCGATGAAGTGTTCCGGTTCCTGCTGTTCGGGTTCCGCACTGGCTCTGACCTGTGCGTGTGCCTTTTCGTCAGGGTAGTCCCCATAGATACGGATGCACTTATGCTCCTGCTGATCGTAAACGGCAGCACCATCGTACTTGAATCCGTCATCCTCCATGGTTCCGTCCACATAGCCCTGGGCAGCTTTTTCCGCTTCTTCCAGAGTGTAGTAGTCCAGTTTATCATCGAAGCCGTTTTCAAAGTGATGGTAGGCGGCAACCAGATAGCGGGGAGCCATGCGCTCCTCGTAGCTGTTAATCATCTCAGGTGTCAGCCATTCTGGTTTGTCGGGAATCATTTCATACAGCTCACGCATCTTGGCAATCTGTGCATGGCGGTTGCCTGCCCACAGATGCTTTTCGCTGTGCTGTCCTGCACCAAGGAAGTATTCGCAGTCCATACGCAGACGGTCTAACAGCTGATACTCAGGGGTGTAGTCCCTCGGTTCGGTTTTGCCCAGAAAATCCTCTGTAACGGGCTTTTCTTCGGTTTGGGCATCAACCCTTACCGCATGGTTTCTTTCGTCCTGAGAGAGCATACGCTCGAAATTCTCACGATTCTCGGCACGGAAGATGGGATAAGCAAGCGTAGGGTCACGCAGCTGAACTTCTCTGTCCGTGATCTGCTCCACACGGAAAGCTGTATCGTCCAGATATACCGTGTCACCGACCTGATAATTCCATTTCGGTTCCTCGGAAGCAGATGCTTCCACAACTTCGGCAGGCTCTGCCACAGGCGCTTCTGGCTGAACCGACTCCATCGCAGCTACGGACTGACGAACTTCCTCCAAATAGTCATTGGCAAGCCATTCGTCCGTGAAGTATTCCGTAACGCCTTCCGGGTCTACATAGTAGTCATCGGTCTGATTATCCCAGATCGCATACTCGCCATCCTCGGTATCAATCACTGCGAAACGGTCATAAACATCTTCCAACGGATCAGTTTTAGCTTCTTCGATAGCCTGTCGTTCCGCTTCTTCCTCCGGGCTGAGGTAGCGTCCCTTTCGTATCAGACCGTCGATTCTCTGCACCACCTGCGCCCAGGACATCTGCAATTTATCGCAACCGCTCTTGGTGTAAGCAACACCCTTGGCATCGTGATCCTGACCGCTGTGCGTTGCACCAGAGCAGGCATGGGAATGACCACCGGTTCCGTATTCATGCTTCAGGAAGTCCATCTTTTCCTTGGCAGAATGATTCTCCTGCCAGTAGTTATAAATACGGGCTTTACCACCGGAAAAGCCGCTTCCACGGGTCAAGTCTGCATTGACTTCATCATCCGTAATGAACTGGCGGACAAGGGGCATCTGCATCATATCGGTCTGATACTCACGCAAAGGCATATTCAACTCATACAGCTGTTTCTGAATGAGATTCAGCTTGTGATAGTGAAAACGAAGCAGATCGGGATTTTCCGCAAGGGTTTTTCTAAATTCCGAATACTGCTGTACCAAGGTTGCGTGGAAACGAGGGTCATCCAACTTTTCAGCCAAGTCTGCGGTTTCGTCAGGGAAACCACGAAACGGTTCCTGATGAAGAATTGCCAGATAGTTGCTGGAACGGGCTTCTTCACTCAAATCGTGATAAAGATGCCACAGGGATTCTGCCAACTTCTGACGCTCATATCCGGATGCTTCTACCAGTTCCACATTAGTTGCGAACCGACCATTTTCAAGCAGTTCTCCAATGCGCTCGGCAACCGTTTCCCAAGAAACGATCTGCGCTCTGGGGCTGTCAATGGCAGAGGAACCTTTGGCAAGGTGGATACCGTCCTCGGCATACCACGCACAGATATTCCCGCTATCTTCTTTCAGACCATAGCCGCCGTGATAGACCTGCTTTAAGGTCTGAACGATTTCTTCCAACGGCTTCTGCTTCATATATTCCAGCGCTACGACTTTTCGGGCTTCATCGGTATTGCTACCAAGCAGAAGGAAGTGGTCGATTTCTTCCTGGGCAAAAGAAAAAGCAGAGGGCGTAAAGCTCTCTGCTCGGTCGATAAAACTGATTTGTTCATTTTCGGAGAGGAAAAGGTTCAGACTCAGCTGTTGATAAGCTCCGTCATCACGACTTCCTCCGCCTGTGCTTTCAGGCTGTTCATGTGCTGCACCCACGCCATCTGCTGCGTTTCCTTGTCCGGTGCGGGGCTGTCCTTCAGGTACTGCTCCATCAGAAACTCCACTCTGGCTTTCGCTGTTTCCTCGATCTCCCACAGGTGCGGGAACAGGCTCTCCGTCAGAATCATGTCGTTCAGGAGCATCGGATTGTTCTGTTCCAAAAATGCTCGACGCATCCTGCCGTACTTGCCCAGAGGTTTCTCTCCCTCGTTCTCCAACTGAAGGTTCGGAATCTGATAATCTCCGGCCTGTCTGTAAGTCATCTCGCTCATAATCTGTACTCCTTTCGGTAGCTTTAATCTGCTCATGTTCTCCAATCGCTTTTTCGATTTCCTGAAACATCCTTGTGCTGATGGCATTCACCGCAGTACCAAGGGCATTTACCGTCTGTCTGGTGTTAAAATCAAACACCTTCTGGAAATCCTCATGCTCGAAGTAGTTGTCGGGACTTTCCACGAACCGGCAATACATCGTATAGGATACGCTGTTTGCCACCGCATTTTTGAAAGCTACTTCGATGTTGAGTTCATCATACTCCTCAAGGAAGCTGTTGGCAACGATGTCGAGGAACTGCTTTTTGTAATCGTCCCAATACTCAGCCGCCAGTGCGGATGCAATATCTTCAAGCTGTGCTTCCAGTACCCCGTCAGCGGCAACACCGAAGGTACGCTCCATCGCTTCCATGACATAGGAGCGGTTTTCAGGCGTCACCTCCCACGGTTTCAGTTCCGGGGAAGAACGGCGAACGCCGGTATCCGCCACATCAAACACATAGCGCAGATACGGTTTATCCCTGTTCATCACAAACAGAGCAATGCCGGTAGAGCCACGCTTTACATATCTGCGGTAATTTTCAGCGTTCCAGTCCTCATAGGGCTTGCAAAAGGTCGCATTGGGGCGCTGAGCATAAATCATCACCTGTTCCGGATAGGTGAACTCATAGTTGCGGGACATCGTTCTCAAAAACGAAGTCCAGTTATCTGTGTTCGAGGTGATTTTCCCAATCGTTTCTTTTGCTAATCCGGAATAAAATCGCTCTTTTGCGTTCATTGTATCCCTCCAATCCTATCAATCCGGATAAAGGTTCAGCTTCTCAAAGGCGGCATCGTCCATGGCTGAAACTTTACGGAGAACCGAGTCTGCCAAAGCAAAAAGCTCTGACTCGTCCTCCGAAAGCTGTTCCTTCATCAGTGTCAGTGCTTCACACAGCCCTGACCTTGTGCCAGGGCTGTAAAGCATCATCATGTTCCGCTCATCCTGTGTGAAATCCATCATTCAATCTCCCTTTCCGGGTGGCTCTTGGGCGGCTTATGGGAAACATCCGGCACGGGCTTTTCCTTTAACTGCTCCAACACCGAAGGACGTTCCTCTAATCCGGACGCTTTTCCGTTATTGATGATACCGTCAATCATCCCATAATCATCTTCCATTGCCATCTCTGCGTTTTTCAGGTAGTTTTCGGACTTCATAAAGTTTTCCAGCTTCTGAAACCCAACAGAATCTACATAGTGAAAGGATACCTCACCGACTACCTTTAAGGCTACGATGTCGCTGACCGACATACTGTGACCACGGAAATCATCCGGGTGGTCAATATTGAACTTTACATACAAATCTTCCAGCTGCCGATTCACATCCTCGGACATAGAAATGGAGCCATGATAGACCACCTCGTAACGGTCAATCTCAGGCTCCATTTCTTTCTTCTGAAGGTAGCTGTAATTTGCAAACATGAGCGGGATATTATCGTCTACATCTTCCCGCAGCTGAAGAATCGCATAGGAATCCGTGGGGCTTTCCAGAAAAGCAACCATTCTGTCATCCGGGGTGGTATTTCCGTGAACATCATCCCATTTTTCGTTTTTCATATCCGTGTCCTCCTTATCGTTCAGGCTCTTTGCGTTTGGGAGAGGGACTGGCAGGCGCAGCTTTTTCTGCGGCCTGTGCCAGTTTTTCCATGACCGACTCACGCTTCGGAGAGTCGAGCTTATCCAGCTGACTTTTCAGCACTTTGGCAACCTCAACCGCAGTTTCCTCACGGGCTTCTTCAATGGCTGTATTCAGGAACTCACGATACGGAGCCGTATTACCAGCGGCAAGATCTGCCTTGATTTCTTGGATATGCGCCTGCACATCATCGACCTGATCCATATATTCATAGGGGTCGAAGTTCTCTGCAAAACGGTCGAGCTTAAAAGCAAGCTCAGCGATAGGGTCATTGACCACCACCGCCTGTCTGCCGACTTCAAAAGCCTGCTCCATGACATCCTCATAGAACATTGCCCGCAGTTCCCGGCGCTCCAGCCCGAAGGATTCCAGAATATCCCGGCGGACTTCGAGCATGGACAGTTCAGGGTTATCAACCTGACCGCCATCAATCTCGTTGTAGTTTTCATCCAACAGGGTGTAGTCGTAACCATCTTCGCAGGTCTGCACCGCAAGGATTCTATCCTTTCCGACCTTCCATGCGGCTTCATCGCCCATAATCTCAGGCTCCGGCATATAGCTTGCGCCGTTGCGCTCCATAATTTCTGCAAACTGGCAGATATGAAACACATTGTATCCGATCTGCGTATGATACTCGTCAATGAAGGTGCAGGGCTTCACAACCATTTCATCCGGGTAGTGAATCTGCACACAGCTGCCATCGGGGATATGAAACAAATCCTTATAATGGCTGTCGATAAATCGGATTTCCTTACCATCCGGGTTGTACTCATTTGTCATTTGCGCTTTCCTCCATTTTCAAATTCCATACTGAACTTCGTTTTGCCATCATCTGATACCTCCATAAAGACGGTGGCATCAAAGGTGTTGCCCGTTCTTTCGGACTTGCAATTCTTGAGCTTTACCTTGCCGGAACCAAGCAATTTCTGCGCCGTGGCAGAAGTCATGCTCTTGCCGATGCTCGCAAAGTAGCGATTGTTTTTCCAGAGGGCAAATTTGCAAGCTCTGTTGGAACAGAAAAATGCCTTGGCTTTGTCCTCTACAGCACTGCCGCAGAGCGGGCATTTGCCGATAGAATTGGCTTCTTTCGACATCATAACCTCGGAATCACGGATTACTTCATAGTTCTGAATCAGACCGGCAATCACATCTTTGATCTCGTCCATAAAGTCCTCGCTGGCATATTCGCCTTTCTCAATGAGCAACAATTTTTCTTCCCAATCCGCCGTCATGGATGGGGACTGAATCTGTTCCGGCATGACTGTTACCAGAGCCGTACCCTTGTGGGTCGGAATCAGGTGTTTGGTTTTCTTATCACCCTTACGCTCCAGAAAACCGATGCGAACCAGCTTCTCAATGATACCGGCACGGGTCGCAGGCGTTCCCAAACCTTTGCGCTCCACCTCATCAGGCATTTCGTCCGCACCGGCAGTTTCCATAGCAGAAAGCAGAGTATCCTCGGTAAAGTGTTTAGGGGGAGATGTTTTCCCTTCCTTGATTTCCGTGCCGCTGACGGTCATTTCGTCACCAACGGAAACAGAAGGGAGTGTCTGCACGTTTTCGTCGGATTTTGTCGAATCATTTTTCTGAACCAGAGCTTTCCATCCATCCTGCACAACAGTTTTGCCTTTGGTGGAAAACACGGTACCGCCACAGTCCAGCTCAATAACTGTCTCTGCGTATCGGTGCGGATCGCCAACAGCTACGCACAACCGATTCGAGATCAGTTGCAAAATTGCAAGTTCACCCTTGGGAAGTTCGCTCAGATTGCATTTCTGCAATTCTCTGGTCGGAATGATGGCATGGTGATCTGTGACCTTTTTGTTATTCACAACCTGCTCTGCATGAACTGGTATGTTATCCACATCCTCCACGGGGAATGTGTGGAAAGCCAGCTTTACGAGGTCGGTCAGGCTATGTGCCATATCTTCCGTCAGAAACCTGCTGTCGGTACGGGGATAAGTGACCAGTTTCTTTTCATAGAGGTTCTGCGTGTAGTCCAAGGTCTGCTGTGCCGTGTAGCCAAGCACACGGTTGGCTTCTCTCTGTAAACTGGTCAGGTCATAGAGCGCAGGCGGCTTTTCTGTTTTCTCCTTACATTCAGCTTTCTGAACGATTGCCACCGAACAGCTTTGTTTGACAGCTTCGGCTGCTGCCTTGGTTTTGAAGCGTTCGCTTGCAGCCGTAAAACCATCCAATCCAATCTGAACTGTGTAGAACAGTTCAGGCTTGAATGCGGAAATGGCAGCTTCTCGCATAACAGCCATAGCAAGGGTAGGGGTCATAACACGACCAACATTCAGGGTCTGCCCGTAAAGGGTCGAAAAAAGTCGAGTAGCGTTAATACCAACAATCCAGTCGGCTCGTTCTCGACACAGTGCTGCTTCATACAAAGCATCATATTCCGTTCCAGACCTGAGATTTTCAAAGCCCTCCTTGATTGCTACATCTTCCATCGAGGAAATCCAAAGCCGCTCAAACGGCTTTCTGCACCCGGCTTTGTGGTACACCAACCGAAAGATCAGCTCGCCCTCACGACCGGCATCTGTTGCACACACAAGACTCGCAACATCTTCTCTGGCCATGAGCTTTTTCAGAATCCCAAACTGTTTTTTCGTACCGGCAGAAACCTCATACTGCCAGTCCATCGGGAAGATAGGAAGGTCTGCATAAGCCCATTTGCTGTACTTCGCATCATAGACTTCCGGCTGTGCCAGCTCCACCAAATGCCCTACACACCAGCTGACCACATATCCGTTTCCCTCTAAGTAGCCATCCTCACGCTTGGCAGCACCTAACACTTTGGCAATACTCTGTGCAACCGAAGGCTTTTCAGCCAAAACTAATTTCATTTGCATCTGCTCCTTTCACAAAAAAATAAGCAGCCACACACCGTAGTGCATGACTGCTATGTAAAAAGTTCGGAAAGGATTTTTGCAACCTGATACAATTTTCTGTTCTACAATCTCCGTCATAATAAAAATATCTCCATCATTTCAAAAGAGAATGACGGAGATATTTCACCTTGCTTATTCTTGTAGCAACCAATCGGCTATATCGTGAATTTCGATTCCTTCATAGCTATATTGGGGATGTTTGGTTCTGGCAATAATCATTTTCGGATAAGCGTCTCGAATCTGAAGCAGAGGAGAGCATTCTCTCTCAAATGTTTCCTGCCCGGAAATGTTGTCGCTGACCTGAATATAAATCTTTTCGCTACCTCTCTGAGCAACAAAGTCGATTTCCTTTTGATAGAGCTTGCCGACATAGACATCATATCCACGGCGAAGAAGCTCGATACAAACAACGTTTTCATATACTCTGCCATAGTCTATATTTCTGCTTCCCAGTATTGCATATCGAATACCGCTGTCACACAAATAGAACTTTTCAGAGCTTTCAAGGTATTTCTTACCTCGGATGTCATATCTCTTAATATCATAAAATACAAAAGCATTGCACAAATACTTAATGTACTTGCCGACGGTTACATGATTGGTTGGAGTCTCATTTGCTGTCAGTAGCTGACTGACCTTATTCGGAGAAGTCAGGTTGCTGATATTATCCATAAGGAACTCGCTCAGACGTTGTAAAACCAAAGTGTCCGGGAGAGTATATTTCTGTACCAAATCCCTTGTAACAATCGTTTCGTAGACCTCTTTGATATAGTTTGTTCTGTCTTTTTCGGTTCTATAAGCATAGGAACCTGCTAAACCGCCCTTGATAGCGTACTCATCAAAGAGCTTATCTTTGTCACTAATATCATCATAATACTGGCAATATTCCTGGAAGCTGAAAGGAAACACATGAATTTCAATATAGCGTCCGGTAAACAGAGTTGCCAGATCTGCACTCAACAGGAAAGCATTAGAGCCTGTTACATAGATGTCGTATTTTCCCTTAGAGTACAGGCTATTGATTGCCAACTCAAACTTGGGACACATCTGAACCTCGTCTACAAACAGGTAGTTCGTTTTTCCTTCCTGATAATGTTCTTCCACATAGGCGTGTAAGGCATGGTATTCCTTGATTTCTTCATACGCCAAATCCATGAAGTCGATGAAGATAATATTGATGTTTTCAAAATTGCTTTTCAGATACGCAATATACGCCTGCATCAATTTGGACTTACCAGATCGACGAATGCCCGTGATGATCTTGATGTCAGGAGTACCATTCAGTTCAATGATTCTATCGAGATATTTTGCTCTCGTGATTGTTTTCATATAGTCACCCGCTTTCAAAAATTGAAGTTTTTTCATTTCTCGAAACCGCTTCGCTGTACTTATTATACTGTCTGCTAATAGTATATGCAAGATGTCACTTTCAAAAACGCAAATTTTTTTATTTTTTGAAAGCGGAAACTATGTAAAGGCAACCCGAAGGCTGCCCCAGGCATCAAGCCTATCCTGTTTACACAGGTTCATTATCATCTTCATCGACGGAGCTATCTTCATCGTCGTCCTCAAACTCCGGATCGTACCCATAGTCCTCGTCATCGTCCACATAATCAGCATCTGGGTCAGGCTTTGCCGCTTCCTGTGCCTTCTTCTTTTCCTGGACTTTCTTAAATACGAAGAATCCACCACCACAGGCAAGCACAATCAGAGTAAGAATCGCCGGGAGCATATTTGTGGATTTCGGCTTTTCCTCCGGTGTCGGTTCTGTAATTTCAGGAACTGTTTCAACTACTTCCGGCTTTGTTTCCTCAACCGGCTTGGTGAACTCTGCAACTTCTTCCTCGTCCATCAGCTTGAGCAGGTCGGCTTCATCCACCTGATTCAGAAAATGCACGGTTTCCTCGCCCTTATCATCACGGTCAATGATGATATAGAAGTAGTTTCCGTTTTTGGTTACAGCGGTAATGAACTGCTTTCCGCTTTTCGTAGGCGAGCCAGCGTCATCAACCAAAGTCAGATTGCCGTCGGGAGTAAGCGGTAGCATCGGCTCCTCCGGCTCTGTTTCGGGAACTTTTTCTTCGACCGCAGGTTCTTCAGTCGCTACGCTTTCATCTACATAGGCAAATGCCGTTGTAGAAAACACGCCAAAACACATTGCACACGCCAGCAATGCGGCTCCAATTTTCTTAAATCTCATTCTGCGTTTCCTCCTCATTCATAGTATTGATCGTATCAGGCTTCGGAGCCATATCCGCAGCAAACATACGGAGCAGCTCGGAAAGCTGTTCGGGATTCAGGTTCGCAGCATGAACCATCTCATGGATTTCGGAATTTTCCTCCTCACGGTATCTGCGTTCCAGGTCTTTCACCTTAGCATCCCATTCTGCCCGTTTCTTACGGGCTTTTTCAAGGTCTGCACCTATTCTGTCTAACTTGGCACTCAATCGCCATCCCTCCTTTAGTTTCTGATTCTGCCGAAGCAGTAAAAATGCTGTTGCCAGTAATTCGATTCGATAGAAGCGTAGGAAATGGGGTTTCCGCAGTGGATCATCATACCATTGCCAACATAGATACCAACGTGTGATGCACCGGAGGTATCATAAGTGCCTTGGAAGAAAATCAAATCTCCCGGTTTGGCAGAGCTTTTCGGGATAATGTCGCATACGCCCATCAAACCGTTTGCGGTCAAACGACCAACACTCCAACCGTTTCCGCAGTGATTGATTACATAGGAAACAAATCCGGAGCAGTCAAAGGAGGTAGACGGGCTGCTGCCGCCCCACACATACGGGTATCCCAGATATTTTTCAGCTTCCCGAATCATATTGGCAAATCTTGTGTCTGTCAGCGCTTCGCCCGGAATATCATAATCGGTGTACTCGCCGCCAGGGGTGGCGTAAATGTCATTTCCGAAAATATCCTGTCTGTTGCCCCTTGTCTGAAGCAAAATTCTATATCGCTCCATATCATCTTCCGACAAGCCGGAATTTGAAATCACACTGTTCAAGCCCTTATTTCTGAGCTTCACATTCAGAATATAATATTCGTAATCTTCTTCCTCTGTTGTTGTCTCTCCCGTTTCGGGATCAGTAGAAGATGTTGTTCGTGTACGAATCTCTACTACTTCCGTCAGGGTCAGCTCATATTGTTGCTCAAATAGCCATTGCAGGGTAGCCTGCACCTCATCTCTGGTGTAATCCTCAAACTTCACCGTCAAATACGCCGCCAGCTCATAAGGATTGTGGTTGATTTCATCAAGGTCATACCGGTACTCGTCATATCCGCTATGAGTACGCTCGATATTATTGATTTTATTGCGGAGCGCAGCTTCCAAAGCCTTGTAATCATTGTCCGCACCAATAATATCTTCCTCTTTTGCAGTAAAAGAAGTTCCCAGAATGATCTGTGTGCCGCCTTGGAACATAGCCGAACAAGACGAGAACATCCCTGAGAGTATCATAAAAAGCAGTCCGGCAATCAAAACAAACAGAATCGTTTTAGAGTGTGTGGTGCAGAACTCCGTTACTCTTTCTGTGATGTTCTTGGCTCCCTGAGCTGCTTTGCCCGTTGCCTTGCCTGCACCCTTAGATGCAGAAGCCGTTGTCGAAGCGGTATTCTTACCGGCTTTGGCGGCAGCATATTCTTTCTTGATTGCCCTTTTCTGTTGCCAACGGGAAAAGGGATTGGAACCGGCATCGGGGTTGTCCTTTTTGAACTTCTCATACAGGGCATTTACATTTGCTTTATCTGACTTCTCAACCAGCTTTTCCGCCTTGTCGTAGGCTTTCAGCTTGTGACTGTAAACGGCATGATCGACGGTATAGACAGTGGATTCAACAGCCTTGGTCGTTTCCTGCACAGCCTGAACGCCGATATTATCATCCTCATATTCTGACACCGCCCGATGTGCTTTGGATGTGAGCGTGACTGCGGCACCACGGCTTGCCATGTGCTTTGCCACAGATGGGCGCTCGATTTCCGTAAACTCCGCTTTTTCAAAACGGAGCTTTGCTTTACGGGAACCGGCTGCATCTGTTTCCAGCTTTAGCTTCGGCTTTGCCTTTTTAGAAGCCAATTTGTCTGCCGCTTTTTCAGCCCTATCAACCGCCTTATCTGCACGGTCGGCAGCTTTCTTCACATGAGAATCTGCAAGGTCATCTTCGGTAAAACGGAGTCGTGTAGGTCTTTTCGCCATACATTACGCCTCCTTTTCCTGTGCCACCTCGTTTAACTTCGTGGTCATAATGCGATACAGTTCCAGATCTGTCGGGAATCGGTCAATGAACGGCAGAATCACATTGCCATAGAACAGAAGTCCTTCGCCCTCACCGGAGTTGGTTACATAGGACAGCTGATGCGGCGAAATGTTCAACCGCTGTGCCAGAATACTTCGGTCATCGCTTGCCTGATTCAGCATATAGATGAAATCAGAGTTTTCGAGGATGTTGGCAATCTCCGGGGAACGAAGCAGGTCTTTGACATTCTGAGTAATACCGGTCGGCAAGCCGCCCCATTTACGGAATCGCTTCCAGATTTCTACGGAATAGGTTGCCGTCTGTTCTTCCTTCAGAAGCAGATGGAACTCGTCAATATAATATCTGGTCGATTTACCGGCAGAACGGTTGGCAGTTACACGCCCCCAGACCTGATCCTGAACGATCAGCATACCGATTTTTTTCAGCTGATTGCCCAGCTCCTTAATGTCGAAGCACACCAGACGATTCTGAATATCCACATTGGTTCTGTTGTTAAACAGTTTCAGAGAACCCTTAACATAGATTTCCAAGGCGGTCGCTACATGGTGGGCTTCCTTTTCGTCCTGTTTCAGAAGGGCATCATACAAATCCTCAAGGATCGGCATATTCTCAGGGGCAGGATTGTCGAAATATCTCTGGTAAATCTGATGCACACAACGGTCGATAACCGTCTTTTCGATAGGCTGCAAGCCATCCTTACTGCCCATAATCAACTCACAGAGGGACAGGATAAAATCAGCTTTCAGTGCTACCGGGTTGTCATCCTCAGAGTAGTTCAGGTTGATGTCCATAGGGTTGATATAGTTGGTACTGGAGGAGCTGATTTTTACCACCTGACCATTGAACTTGTGAACCAGAGCCGCATATTCCGCTTCGGGGTCGCAGATGATAATATCGTCATCCGTAACCAGGAACGCATTGGTGATTTCACGCTTTGCGGAAAAGGATTTACCGGAACCGGGAGTACCCAGAATCAGTCCGTTGGGGTTCTTGAGCTTCTTTCTGTCCACCATGATAAGGTTGTTCGACAGAGCATTCAGCCCGTAATAGAGCGTTTCTCCACCATTCTGGAACAGCTCCTGCGTGGTGAAAGGCACAAAAATAGCCGTGGAACTGGTAGTCAGGCCACGACGAATCTCAATCAGGTTTTGTGCCAAAGGCAGGCTGCTCATCAGTCCGGATTCCTGCTGAAAATCCAAACGACGCAGATTGCAGTTATGCTTCTGGGCGATGCTCTGTGCCTGGAACACATTGTTCTCCAGTTCCTGCTCGGTGCGCCCGGTGTTCAGCACCAGAAATGTCACCATGAACATTCGCTCATTCTGGCTCTGCAATTCTTTCAGAAGTGACTTCGCATCTTTACCATAGGTAGCAAGGTCAGATGGGATAATGTCCATGTCATAGCCAGAACGCACAGCCTTTTTCTGTTCCTCGATTTTGGAACGGTCAAGCTCGGTGATGATTCTCTTGATGGTCTTAATCGCCGCAGTCTGGTCAACCGACTGGATGTGCATGGTCACGATCTGCGTGGATTCCATATCCAGAAAATCCGCCAGCATACGATCAGACAGGTCTGATGCCGTAATTGCCAGATAAGACATCGAACCGAAGATACTGCCCATCTGGAAGGTGCGGTTGGTCTTAAAGGCAAACGCCGTCGGAGCAATGAAGTCCTTTACGGACAGCCCGGATTCCACAAGATACTTCCAATCGAAGAAGAACTTATCATTATCACCCATGTGGAACATAGAGTGCATCAGATGCAGCCGCTCTTTGCCGTTCATGGTAGTGGCAATGACACCCAAACGCCGAAAGTTATTGAGCAGATCGTTTTCGATATGGTTGAGTCTCGGCTTTGCCTGCCGCATGGATTCGGCTTCAATGCCGAATGTCAGGTACTTGGTTTTGGTCAAGCCGTTGTTGCCCTGCGCCAACTGCTTTTTCAGCATCTGGCTATACTCGGCACGGACGGGATTGAAGCTGTCCTTCTTGAACGGGATACGGATACTCTTTTCAAAGCTTTCAGCATCGGTACTCAGGTTCATAAAGGAAAGCTCAAAGTGAATGGAGCTGTCAAAGAAATTCAGGAAACTGCACCACTCATCGAAGATGGCAGTCTTATCTTCCTGCTGTGCCAGCTGATAGTTGATGTCCTGAAACTGAATGGTCTTGGTGTAATAACTGTCAGTGACACGGCAGATGCCATCCGGGAACATTCTCTGAAAGGGAATGGACTGCTGTGCAGTCTGCGGAATACCGTTGTCCTTCTTTGCCCGTTCCACAACAGCTTTAATTTCTCGCTGCTGCTTCCGATTCAGATTTGCAGGCATTTTGATGTTTCTTGCCTGTGGCTTCTTTTTGAAAAACAATTCGTTCAACCTCCTTTTCCAGTTTGTACTGACGCATCAAAGCGTCATAATAGTTGTCCGTCTGATAAGGGCGAACCTTGGGACGAACGAATTTGGTCTGAATGAAGTGTTCTACAACCACTTCCAACGGCTGACTATCCTTTTCATACATTGCCAGAAAGAACAACGGTAACATGACGATCATCATGGACAGTGCTGCAAGGCTCACATTTCCGGTTGCTTTGACCAGAAAGAAAATCGGCACTCCGATGAGCGCCGCCGCACCAAAGCAAAGTAACTGCCGTTTCGTCAGATTGAAGAACACTTTTGTTTTTACCCTCGTCAGGTCACGAGGTACGGGAATATACGCTGCCAAACAATTTCCTCCTTCCCTTAGTGAGCGCTGAATACACCCTTCGCAAGCGAACCAGTCTTAAACAGGGTGAAGCACAAAAGGACGGTGTAGCCCATAACACCCCAGATAGAACCGATGATGTCATCACTGAATGCGATAGACTGAATCAGCACCGCATAAATGCCCACGCAGATCATAATCAGGAATCCCTGGAATCCGATTGCAAACAGCGAACGCAGATAATTCTGTCCGATATTGCTCTGTTCTCTGTTTCCAAAAGTGGAAAGCGGAATCGGGGCAAGGCTGACCATCAGATAAATTTCAATCATTCGACCGTAGACGATCACAAAGATGATGATTGCCAAAGCGGACATCGTGACCTGCACGATAAAGGATTGCAGGAACAAGCCGAGCAAAGGACCCAAATCCATTGCCATCAGCGTTTCTTCCATTGTTTCCAATGCCGAAGCATCTATGGCAGTATTTCCGGATATGATACCGGCGCTTGCGTTTATAACGTGCTGTGTCACATCAAACACAGCCATCGTGATATTGAATGTGTTTGTGATTAACATGACCGCAACAAAAGTCTTGAACACCCATTTGAAGAAGATCCAGGTTTCAAAATTTGCCAGATTGTTGTGGTCAATAATCATCTGAATTAGCTCATAACAGGCAATGAAGGTCAGAATCAAGCCTGCGATTGGGATAATCACTGACTCGGAGATGTTTCGTACCATGGCAAAGACACCCGGCGAAAAATTCGCCGGGGTCATGCCAACGGAGGTTGCTATCTCGCCAACCTGGTTGTTGACGGACTCAAACATCCCCGACAGATTTCCCATAATAGCTGAAACGAGCATTTCTTTCAGCCAGTCTGTGATCTGTTGGAGTATGCTGTCCAAAGGCGATTACCTCCTTGTTTTGTGATTAACCGAACAGTCCGGAGAGCAGAGGTACAAGGGTGGTGCCGATGAGGGCAACACCGCCGCCAGCCATGAGCTGCTTCATGCCCTGGGACTTTGCGCCGGGGTTATCGTTGCCGTAGCCCTCAAGCAGATTGATTGCACCCCAGATGCCAAGACCTGCGCCCAGAGCGATAACGAGAGTCTGAAGAACGGTTACTGCGCTATTGAAAAATGCCATAATATTTTCCTCCTAAAATTTGAAATTGTTTTGAGAATAGAAAAAGCCCTCCGTACTACCGGCATCAAAACCGGACGGAAGGCTTAGTTTACGAGAATCTTTTCAAGGAACTCCTCGACGGTTATCACGCCAAGTTTCTGTTCCATTCTGCTTCTTGCATATTCAGTTTCACAATCATATATATCACCACCACCTTTCATAAGAAACAGCCAATACATTGACTGCAACAAATCTTCACGAGAAGCACAGATTGTCGGTGAAAAAACGACAGGTGAAACCTTCAGAACCTCTGCGAGTTTCGCTGTGGTTTCTGCATTAGGGGTTCGAGCGTTTTTCTCATACTGAGCAATACGGACATCCGCTGTTTTCTCGGAATACCCCATCAGGAGTCCAAGCTCTTTCTGGGTAAGGCGGCGAAATCGTCTAACGAACTTCAATCGCTGCCCAATAGAGGTATCCGTGATCCACCAAGTCATTTTTTTTACACCTCGCTTTCTGCAAATTCTCGATATACAACCTCATTTTTTGCTCTGCGCTTGCCTACGGCTTCACTGGGAGCAAGGTCAGGGTAGGTTGCCTGCACTTTCTGTCTGCTTCTGCGGACAGTTTCAAACCCCGGAAAGCTGCGTCTATCCAGTTCCTTCAAAAACACAGGAACCGTCATGGCATGAATGTCGATGCCACGCAGACCGGAATAGTGTTCCAGTACCATCAGGTACAAATGATTGTCGGTATTTCTTGCCTTGTGGTCGTGTTCCAAGATGTTCTTAACCAGGGCAGATACCGTTTTCAGATTTTCCAAACAGAAACCTCCTTAATCCGCATCGACTACCACAAACTCATCACCTGCCTTGAGCTTCAACCTTCGACTCAGAAACTGCTCAATGTTGAACTCATTTCTCTTATCAAAGTCTGATGTGTACTTATAATTGGGGTGCTGCGTCAGATCGTACTTGTCAGAAAGAAACGGTCTGACACCACGCAACTGCAAAATACACTTGCTGCCATCCAGAACCGCAAGCTCATCTACGCTCGCAAGGTCTTTGCCTAACTTCTGATAATTCAAGCCGTAAGACGGGCTGTTACCTCTGGTGTTGGAGGTGTTGTAGGTGTCGATAGTTTCTTTTCCCAATGCCTGATTCAGTTCTTTGAGCGTGGTTGGCTCAGAACCACCCAGGAAAATTCGGGAATCCATGTTGCCGATGATGGTATCGGCATTGTCTTTATAAATGGCTTTCAGCTGTGATTGTGCCTGGAGAACAAGGCAAGCCGATATTTCACGGCTTCGGATTGTCGCTACCAGTTTTTCCAGATTGGGAATCTGACCGATGTTTGCCATCTCATCAATCAAGCAGCGCACATGAACCGGCAGTCTGCCGCCGTACACATCATCTGCTTTCTCGCACAACAAGTTGAACAGCTGTGTGTAAATCATGGAGATCAAAAAATTAAACGTCGCATCCGTATCTGACATAATCAGAAAGAGCGCCGTTTTCTTATCTCCGAGAGTATCCAACTGCAACTCGTCATAGGCAGTCACATCTCTGACCTCCTGAATATCAAAAGGAGCCAGACGAGCGCCGCAGGAAATCAAAATCGACTTAGCGGTCTTGCCGGCAGCCAGCTTGTATTTTTTATACTGACGGACTGCAAAGTGATTCGGCTTTTTCTTTTCCAGGGCTTCAAACATCAGATCCACCGGGTTCTGGAACTCCTCATCATCTTCCCGCACCTCCATTGCGTTCAGGAACTCAATCAGGGTGGAGAAATTCTGTTCCTCAACCGGAGCTTCATAGTGGATATATCCGATCAAGGCACAGTAGAGCAGCGTTTCCGCCTTCGTCCAGAACTCATCACCGGCTTTTCCATCACCCTTTGTGTTGGCAATCAGCGTTGTCACCAGTTTCAGAATGTCTTTTTCTGAATGGATATAGGCAAATGGTTCCGATAGGTAAGCCTTTGATGTTATCTCCGGCTTTTCCCCCGGTTAGCACCGGACATGCGACTTTCACCGCATCCGGCGCCCCATCAAGCATAGTTTCAACAGTAATACACACTCACTCTTTCACATTAGCTAAATCAGTTTGTTACGATTTACATTGACGTTTCTGCCAATCCTGCGGCAACACGCAGTTTGTTCACTTTAGTAATTTGTGCCTTATTCAAATCATACTTCTTTGTCAGTGTAGCGAACTTTATGCTGTCTGTTGTTGAGATAAATTCATATCCGGCGGGTGATAGAAGCAGCAGATTACGGTAACTGTCTCTGCCGTTTTTACACTCATTCGATTTTCTGTAACAAATACAGTGAATCACTTCCAGATGTTCCCCGGTGATTGCACATTTACCTTCCTGTCCGGCATAGAGAGAGATTCGGTTATCATTGAACTGTACCGTTTCTCCTGTTACCGGGTGGCGCATGAGCCAGAGCATATCTTCAACGTTCAGTTTCAGATTGCTGTGGATTTCCATTCTTCCGTCCGGAGTATATGGATTGATTTTCCTGCTCTTGCGCATTGGTATTTTAAACTGCACATATGCCAGAGGTACTACTGGTGTATCTCCAATCCAGCGCATTTGCTTCGATTTTCCATACCGTTTTTTTAAATATTTGTTGTTTAGTTCGCCCTGCTTTTTATATCCATCTATCCGATGGAGAAAGCGACCGTTATTCACATGAGCCATTCGGCTGAAATTCAGGTTTATCCTCGTAGCAATGCAATAATAGTTCTGCATACCTATGACTTTGGCGTTGTATTCGTGAATGTTGCTCTTTATGTTACTTGCTGTCTTGCTGTTTTGAATCTCTATAATTGCTTTTGAGAGTTCTTTCTGCATATGCGACATTGCCTTGTCACAGACATTTGAACTGATTACCCATGTCCTGCGTTTCCTTATCAGCTTTATACGGAACCCCAGAAACTCACTGTCTCTTTTCCTGAGATTTGTGACCTTTGATTTTTCATCAGAAATTTCCAGTTTGAGCCGCTTTAGCAGCCAGTCCTTAACCGCATGGTATGCTCTGCCAGCGTCCTTACGGTTTCTGCAAAAGATTTTAAAATCATCTGCATACCGGACTATACGCACTTCCTTGAGTTTGCTCTTTTTGAGCGCCGTGTAGCTGTTGCACTTTTTCTCTGCCCCGTTCGGATAATATGTGACCTTACAAGGAGACTTCATATGGTCTGCCATACCCTCCCACTGTGACGCTATCCACCAGTCCAGTTCGTTCAGGACAATGTTGGCTAACAGCGGGGAAAGTATGCCGCCCTGAGGGGTTCCCCTGTCTGGATATAAGATTTCTCCATCTGGCATTTGAATTGGCGCTTTCAGCATTGCTTTGATTATCTGAATCAACTTGGTATCCCGTATACCCAACGTCCATATCTGCTGTAACAGCTTTCTATGATTTACGTTGTCAAAGAAACCCTTTATATCCACGTCTACTACATAGTGGAGTTTGTTCCTTTGAGCCAGTCCGTAAGCGTAGGAGACAGCGTTTTCAGCGCTCCTGCAAGGTCTGAAGCCGTATGAATGTTCATAAAACTTTGCTTCACAGATTGGCTCCATGACCTGTAATATGCATTGCTGTACAATCCGGTCTATGATACACGGTATGCCTAACGGTCTTAATTTCCCATTTGGTTTGGGAATCTCTACCCTCCTTACTGTTTTTGGCACATACCTTGTAAACTGTTTTTGAATAAGGGAGACAAAATCTTCTTCCGGCATATCTGCCAGTGATTCTATCGTTCTCCCATCTGTGCCGGCGGTATGGCTCCCATCATTGCTTTTAATATTTCTGAAAGCAAGCATGATGTTATTTGGTGCCACAATGATTTCTACGAGATTATTAAATATCTCTCCATCTCTGCTTTTTGCATACAGTTCATCAAAGATGTTCTGCATGTCATAGTATTCCGCATGGCGCAGTTTACTTCTTTTTCTAGCTTTTTGTGTCATGTACATCACCCCGTTTCATTGATTCGAGTGACAATTTCTTATTCTTACTCGACTGCATGATTAGAGAGTGTGTACTGCTGATTTTCTGCCTGACTTGTGGCCATTCCTCCGTCGCCCTCTTTTTCGCAGGCAACATCGACAGTTCGACCACGACCTTTCAGCAGAGATTCATCCGCTTATTGTTCTTCGCCGGATTATCCATAGGATTCTCTGCCTTTCCTTGTTCCGATAATTCTATCTGTGCATATATACCCTTAGGTGTTCCCTCTAAGCCTGACAGCTTGCATGTGCCTGTAACACATCACGGTGGTTCGTAACAACCATTCCTACTAAACCGCACTGTCTGGGCATGAACCCACACATACATTTCTGTATGTGGCACTTTTAGACCTTTACATTCGGGAGTTTCGTCAGGCATTGCTGCCATTCTCACCATAGGTATTTTATAGACCCCCGGCATATGGGGTGCGCTGTCCACCTCTGGACAGGTTTCGTCAGCGTTATCTGTTACGGCACCTTTCTGCCGACTTTACCGGGCTTCACACCTCATCACAGAATGATGAAGCATGCCGGAGTATCAGGGGAGGCGTTTCAAGGCGTTACCCTATCATTCCACCTCTCGAATTATCAGTTCACAGAACTGATTAAAACAGCGCTGTGCGCCGCCTTTTCAGCGGCGAACAAGTCGCACGGTTATAGTGCATCGACTTCTGAAAGTTGATGGTGTTGAAAATCTTGATGGTGTAGCCATGCTTCAAAAGGGCGTTGCCGCACTCAATCACGATGCTGCCTTTCGGGTCAGTGACCACATAGGAACTGTGCATCTGGAGAAGGTTTGGCTTCAACCAAAAGCGAGTTTTACCGGAACCCGAACCGCCGATAATCAGAACATTCTTATTTCGGGCATTGGCAGGATTCTTCGGGCGATTGCTCATCATCAGCCGCTCCGTTTTCGTCAGGATCACATTGTCCTCGAACTTTGGTGCAATAAACGGCTCAATATCTTTTGCCGTTCCCCAACGAGCAGAACCGTACTCAACATTGTGTCGGTACTTCTTTGCGTTTTTGCCTTTTAGATAGACAGCCAGCCGAAGTCCTGCGCCGCAGAGAATACCAATCAGCAAATCCAACGGGTGAAAGCTGGGAAACGGATTGTTCAGGGCTATCGGAAGGGCATGAAAAAAGCTGAGGATTTTCGCAGATGAATCTGCCCCCTCAGCCAATCTCCATGCTTCTCCTAAATTCGTAGCGAACAACCCTACCAGAAAATACGGTAAATTCAGAATCAGGAGCTTTTTCATTTTTCTCTTATCCATCACAGATCACGCTCCTGTTTCTTCTCTCGAACCTTCTTCGGAATCGCTGCGACAATTTCCTTGAACTTCTTCAGCTGCGCCAGAACGCTCGGCTTTTCATTCTTGGTTAATGCCCTTGCCTGATGTTCCTTGCAGATTGCATCCAAAGCATCTGCATCTTTAGAACGGACAAAAACAAGAAACCGGGGAGGATCAACGGACTTATCTTTTCTTACGGCAAAGTCCACGCCATACTTCTTGGCGAGCTTTTCAAAATCACGGATACTCTCTTTGTCGATCTCAACATTCGTAGCACCCTGATTCTGTCCCAAAAGCTGTTTCACGGATTGCTTTCCATGAACGGCAGGGTCTCGTGCCTTTTTCATCTTCACTTTTTCCCGGTGCTGCAAATACTTGCGGATACCGGCAATGATAGTGCGCCCCGTCAGCTTGGTTGTGCTGATCGCCAGGTTTACTGTTCTGTTTTCAACTTCTTCCTGCATGATTCATCACCTCCTGCAAGCAGTAGAGTGAACAGATTATCGTGCCATATCTCTGTGGTCGTAATACAGATTGCCCTTGGCAACTGCGGCATGGCTGATAATCTTGATATTGCCAGCTTTCTGGTTATCCAGAGCCTTCTGATAACCCACATCGCTCAAATACAGGCGATTTCTTTCGCCTTTCCAACCGACAGGCGATTCATCGGTCAGCACATCGAAAATAATCATGTGCTTGGTGGCGTCATCAAATCGTGCCAAGTCCATATAGGTATGTCCCTGGTACTCCTTGGCACCATCCTGAATCCGCTTTCGCTCCATCAGCTCTCCAATCGTCGAATTTCTTTGCATAAGAACCTCCTTACAGAACATCTCGGTCAGGGTTACTTTTGTGGGGAACCGAATCAGCTTTGACAGGTGCATCTTCTTTCTTCACCATGTCATCCGGCAGGGGAAGCGCCATAATGCTGCGCCCCATGCGTACAAAAGTCTCAGGCTGATGAAAGTGTTCCTCAAACTGCTTCATCAGTTCCGGGGACAGAGAACAAAAATCATCCTCGCCCAATCCCACAACCAGAAAATCACCGGCGATAATGTCATAAATATCGCCGTCATCATCACGCAGCGCACGGTTCAGTTCTTTGCCTACGAGTTTACCTTCGTCGTGCATCACCAGTGCAACCGGCTCATTGAACGGATAAGTTGCCTCAATATCGCCACCTACGGCTTTCTGCAAATCCTCCAGCTCACAGCCGATCTGCACAGCCTGCGGATACATGAACGGCTTTACCAGCAACACATTCATGGTATCTGCCTGTTCTTTCTGAACCTCCCGTTCCTCGGTCGTGCCGAACGCAACACCGGTAAAGTTTTCGGAGTCCAGAATGTACTCCGAATTGTAATAAGCGGCTCTAACCTGTTCCTCTGCCGCATCGTGAGATTCTGCTTGCACCGTAACCGTTTTCTCCAAGGTTTCGGTGATCTTCACATCGTATTCTTTCAAGTTTCGATACCTCCGTTTCTTTGGAAATAAGAAAAGCGACCATCCATGAACCTGTTACAGTTCATAAATAGTCGCATCCACATCGGCTAAAAGCTCGAACAAGCAAATATCGTCCAGTTCGCAAATCAGGGAACCCATGTCGAAGAAAATATCGTCCTCGCATTCCACCGTAGTAACCACGCTGCGGTGTTCGTTAAGACAAATGGCTTCTTCCTTGTCCATCGTGATCGTAGACATACAGGACACCACATAGAATGTCATATCTTCTGCTAACCACAGCTCCTTGCTCTGAATCGTGCGAACTTTTTCATCGCCGCTCATATCTTCTACATAGGACAGAAGCCGCACGGCTCTGCTGTTCAGAAGTACCTTTCCCTGATAGTCGATACCCTCACCAGCAGAGGACAATACTCGATACTCGCTAATCATCTCGGCATTTTTCTGAAACGACTTTGCCAGAAGCGCAGGAGAAATATCATCGAACTCCTCACTGTAGTTTACGAGCATATCTACCATATAATCAGGATCGCAAAGGTCGTAGAGTTCTTCCAAAGCGCCCTGAATGTTTTTGGGTGTAAACATTTTTTACCTTACCTTTCCATTGATTTTTCTCTTTTTTTCTGCCATTGCTCCAAAAGCTGAATGATTTTATCCTCCATCTGCTTGTTGGTATAGGACTTCGGGAAGTATTTTCGCAACGAATCCGTTTTGAAGGTTACTCTGTCCAGCTCTCCCTTCTTGATTTCATTCATAATCTCGCACATCGCATCCAGCGTACACTCGCCCTCCTGTGCGAGCTTTTTAATTCGCTGTGCTTGCGAAAGGGAAGGAGCTGCTTGAGCATAATCCATTGCAGAAAGAAAATCCTTCTGTTCTTCACTTGCCAGATAGGAAAGCTCCACCGCAGGATTGAATTTGATCTGACCCGTATCTACCATATCCAGCAGTTCCGGAATCAGTTCGGTCAGACGGATATAACGGTGTACCTGATTTCTGCTTTCTCCTGCCTCCTGACCGACTATATCCATTGCCTGCAACTTCATCCCAACTTGGGATGAAGTTAAATCGGTGCGTTGACCTTGATGTTTAATCGCATCCAGCTTCATCTTATAAGCAAATGCTCTTTCACTCGGCAGGATACTCTCCCTCTGCAAATTCGCATCAACCATCAAAATAATGGCTGCATCATCGTCCAGGTCACGAACAATCGCAGGCATGGTTTCCTTACCCGCAAGCTCCGATGCCCGGTGCCGCCTGTGACCAGAAACGATTTCATAACCACCGTCGGGGTCAGGACGGACAATCGCAGGAGTGAGAACTCCGAAATCTCGGACGCTCTCTGCCGTTTTCATCATTTCTTCATCATCAACCACACGGAAGGGGTGTCCCTCAAAGGGGTGTAGCTCAGAAAGCGGAATTTCCTGCACACGCTCCTGCTGGGCTTCAGCTCTGGATTGATCGGTGGAGAAAATATCATCGTACCCCTTCAAGCTGATGTTTGCGCCTTTTTTCTGCATTG
>NZ_CANTKB010000001.1 GCF_947654165.1 uncultured Blautia sp. | reverse complement strand
GGATTAAAATCTCCAGATATAATTACCATAAATTACAAGTGGTCAGTACACTAGAGCAAAATTATTATGCGGAACTGATATGGAAATCGTACCATTATCAGAACCATGGGCAGGAACTGCACAGATTTCTTTCCTGACTTACGGCATCAGTTCTAGCTGTACAGATAAAGATAAGGCAATGCAGTGCCTGGATTATCTGTACGGAAATAAAGAGGTACTGAATCTTCTTAACTGGGGAGAAGAAGGTGTGGATTATGAAATAAAAGACGCTGAAAATAATATCATCGGATTCCCAGAAGGAAAAGACGAGACAAATACATATCATCTTGCAGAAGGATGGCAGTTATTCAATCAGTTTAATATGTACATCTGGGAAGGGGACAGCCCTGACATTTGGGAAGAGACAAAAGCTATGAATGAGAGTGCTTTAAAATCAAAAGCATTTGGATTTACTTATGACTCTACCAGTGTTATAAACGAATTGGCTGCACTTTCTAATGTGAAAGCACAGTATGCGGCAGCTCTTGGATCCGGATCTGTAAATCCAGAAGAGGTTCTGCCTAAATTCTTGGAAGAACTGGAAAAAGTGGGCACCATTGTATTTGATGATGCTGCCTGGGCTGTTATATCTTTTCATAAATAATTATATGCCTATGGCAGGGCTTGTGGTAGCTTTTAAGAATTATAATGTAGTAGATGGTATTTTCGGAAGCCCATGGGCAGGACTCAGTAATTTTACATACTTGTTCAATGATGCTTGGACTATTACAAGAAATACATTGTTGTACAATCTTGCCTTTATTGTGATTAATCTGGTTCTGGGTGTGGCATTTGCAATTTTCATCTGTGATATCAAAAATAAAAAGTGCAAGACCATATACCAGAGTGCGATTTTATTACCGTTTTTGATGTCTATTGTTATTGTAAGTTATATTACCTTTGCATTTTTCAGTGGGGAAAATGGTATGTTAAACAAGACTATTTTGCCTTTGCTGGGGAAAGAACCGATTTCCTGATATACAGAGCCGAAGTATTGGCCTTTGATTTTGATTATTGTTAACACATGGAAAGGTGTGGGATATGGATGTCTGATTTATATTTCTAGTATTTCCGGCATTGATCCTTCATTCTATGAAGCAGCAGAGTTAGACGGAGCAAGTAAATGGAAGCAGATAAAATATATTACTTTGCCATCTATTATGCCGTCTATTATCACCTTGACACTTCTGAATATCGGAAGAATCTTCTATTCTGATTTTGGATTGTTCTATCAGGTGACACAAAATTCAGGTCAGCTTTATAATGCAACCAATGTTATTGATACTTATGTATATCGGGCACTGCTTCAGTCAGGAAATATTGGGATGGCATCTGCCGCCGGATTTTATCAGTCGATAGTTGGGTTTATCTGTGTTATGGGTGCAAATCTTCTGGTGAAGAAATTCAGCCCTGAAAATGCAATGTTTTAGGAGGCATATTATGGTTCGTAGTAAAAGTGCAAAAAGATTTGAAATACTGGCTCATACAGTAATGATTTTTATAACGGTTTGTATTGTGCTTCCTTTTATTTTGCTGTTTATGTCGTCCATTACATCGGAAACAGCATTAGTCAGAGATGGATATTCCTTCTTTCCAAAGGAATTAAGTCTTGATGCATATAAATTTATTGCGGATAATGCTGCAAATGTATTCAGAGCTTACGGAATTACAATATTTGTTACTGTTGTAGGAACAGCAATAAATCTGGCTATGTCGGCACTTCTGGCATATCCATTGTCATTGAAGAATCTTCCCGGAAAACGATTTTTCAGTTTTTATATCTTTTTTACCATGCTGTTTAATGGCGGACTGGTTCCTACTTACTTGATGTATACAGGAATTTTTCATATCAATAATACGCTTTTGGCGTACATTGTACCTGGATTTCTTATGAGTGCCATGAATGTTATGTTAATTAGAACATTTTTTGCAAACAGTATTCCAGATGCCTTATTTGAAGCAGCCCAGATTGACGGTGCAAGCCAATTTCAGATTTTCGGAAAGATTGTCCTTCCTCTTGGAAAACCGATTCTGGTTGCAATGGGATTGCTTTCTGGTCTTGGATACTGGAATGACTGGACAAATGGTTTGTACTATGTAAGAGATACACAGTTATATGGGATTCAGAATCTGTTGAATAAGATGATTACAGACCTTACGGCACTGACACAGAATGCATCAGGGGCATCTACGGCTGCCCTTGCAGAGATTCCCTCTGCTTCTGTAAGAATGGCTATCGCATTCGTAGCAATGCTTCCAATTTTATGTTTATATCCATTTTTACAGAAATATTTTACAAAAGGAATTGCACTTGGTGCAGTAAAAGGCTAAAAAAAGCTGCTATTGTCAGCACTTGGAAGAAGTGTGACAGTAGCAGTTTTTTTAATAGAGATATACTTTTTTACTTATCCGTGTTATACTTCTGTTATAGGATTCCTCTGCAAAAGTGGAGGGCATATATGGCAGAACCAGAGAACTGCAAGGGAGTCATATAACTGGTACTTGGGATAAAAATTGACCATGTGGAAGTGAGCAAAGAAAAAAGTATGGTCTACCACCCGGAATATAAAGGAGTCCGGCTGGATGTGTATGCAAAGGACGAAAATAACACAAGATATAATATTGAGATGCAGGTTGCTAAAAAGCCTGCCCTTGGCAGACGGACCCGCTATTATCATAGTCAGATGGACATGGAACTTCTTTTGAGCGGGAAGGAATACAAAGAACTGCCAAGCAGTTACGTTATTTTCATCTGTGATTTCGACCCTTTTGGAAAAAGGAAATACCGTTACACATTTCAGTCAAAATGTAAGGAAAATCAAGAAGTGGAGCTGGGGGATGGACGCTGCTGTGTTTTTTTAAGCACCCATGGCAAGAATGAAAACGAAGTGCCCAGAGAACTGGTAAACTTCCTGAAATTTGTGAAAGCAAACAAAGAGGAGAGCCAGAAAGATTTCCAGGATCATTTTGTGAAGCAGCTCCAGGATTCCATCCGCTGGATTAAAAGCAGCCGTGAAATGGAGGAACGCTTTATGATTTTTGAGGAAATGATGAAGGATGAGAGGGAAGCCGGAAGACGTGAAGGGGAGCAAGCGAAGGCAGAGAACACGGCTTTGAACATGCATCAAAAAGGTTATCCGGATGAAGCAATCGCTGAAGTGCTAGAAGTAGACGTGGAGACTGTTCAGGAGTGGATTTCCAAAGCAGAATCTGTGAATCCTTAACTTTTTCAGTATAAATCTTGCAATTGTATTAGATTTGTGCTATTATTTTTGTAAGCAAAAGTAAAAGGGAGTAGCTTAACATCTTTTCAGAAGGTAGAATCCGTTTTGTGAAGATGGTTTTGTAATCGTCATCCGGTATCGAAAGATACCCGTAGCAAATGAGAAAGCAAGACTTTTATTGTGGCAGAGGTCATGATAAAGGTCTTTTTTTATTCCTTAGGATTTCTTCCACAGATGCTTGCTTGGTACAGAAGGAGGAAATGTTTATGTGTAACGAAATCATGAAAAAAGAAGTGCAGGAAGCCATTGCAGCAGGAGAAAAGGCATTGAGAAGCCTGTATGCAGCACAGGAAAAATTGAAAAGTGCAGGAGACTGGGGGCTATTTGATATGTTTGGAGGTGGTTTTTTCAGCAGCTATATGAAACATTCCAAAATCCGGGATGCAGAAGCTTTGCTGGAACGTGCCAAAGAACACTTGCTGGTTTTTCAAAGGGAATTGAGAGATGTAGGTGGGGCATTGAATTTAAGGATCGAGGTTGGAGATTTCCTTACATTTGCAGATTTCTTTTTGGATAGCTTTGTGGCAGATTATCTGGTACAGAATAAGATGAAAGAAGCCAGAGAAGACATTGAGATTGGAATTTACCATGTAAAAGAAATTTTGGATGAACTGTATAGAAAAATGGAGGTGTAAAAAAAATGGGATGTCTTGGAAATTTTTTATGGTTTATATTCGGTGGTGCTGTAAGCGGCTTGAGCTGGGGACTGATGGGATGTTTATGGTGCATCACAGTAGTTGGAATTCCGGTTGGGATGCAGTGTTTTAAATTTGCAGCTTTAAGTTTTTTTCCTTTTGGAAAGGAAGTGCAGTATGGAGGCGGTGCAGGTTCTTTTCTTCTGAATATTATCTGGCTGATTGTATCTGGCCTTCCTTTGGCACTGGAACATCTTGCCATTGGTGTAGGTCTTTGTATTACCATCATAGGAATTCCTTTTGGATTGCAGCAGTTTAAGCTGGCAAAACTGGCTTTGATGCCTTTTGGGGCGGAAGTATATTGATAAAAATTAAGAAATGGAGGAACGCTTTATGATTTTTGAGGAAATGATGAAAGATGAGAGGGAAGCCGGAAGACGTGAAGGAAGACAGGAGGGTAAACAAGAAACTCAACAAAACACTGCTTTCAACATGCATCAAAAAGGCTACACCAACGAAGCAATCGCAGAAGTGCTGGAAGTGGATGTGAAAACAGTCTTAGAGTGGATTTCTGAATCAAAATCTTCGGCAAAGTAATTACAAATCATGTATCGAAACGAATTATTCTAAACATTCCCGGAAAGTGTGAGAAATACAATTTCCGGGAACAGATTTAAAATCATGCCAATTCAGGCAAATATCATAATGTAAGAAAATACAGAGGAATCCTATATAAGTATCCTTTTTATGGTAAATTGTTGAAGAGTTTTTAAGAATAAGATATAATCTATCCATGAAAAAGAACGTAAGAGGGAGGAAATAGGCCAATGAATCTTTCGTACTTTCAGGATTATCATAAAAAAGTCATAGACAATTGTTCTAAGGTTATTGTGGGTAAGGAGGATGTGATTTCCCTTGTGCTTACCTGTTTTGTATGTTCCGGGCATGTGCTTTTGGAGGATATTCCAGGAACAGGAAAGACCATGCTGCTGCGGGCTTTTGCAAGAACTGTGGGCAGTGATTTTAAGAGGATTCAGTTTACACCAGATTTGGTTCCCTCTGATTTGACTGGGATTAATTTTTATAATCAGAAGCAGGGAGAATTTGAGTTTCGCCAAGGACCTCTGTTTGCGAATATGGTTCTGGCAGACGAGATTAACCGGGCGACACCGAGAACGCAGTCCAGTCTCCTGGAAGCCATGGAAGAACATCAGATCACTGTGGATGGGGTGACGAAGAAACTGGAAGAGCCTTTTTTTGTCATGGCTACGGAAAATCCTTTAGAGTCTTACGGTACCTTTCCTTTGCCGGATGCACAGGTTGACCGGTTTTTCATGCAGCTCTCTCTTGGGTATATGACCAGAGAGCAGGAGATGCAGGTGCTTGCCAGGCCATCTGCAAGATCAATTCTGGATACGCTTCAGCAGGTGGTTACAGCACAGGAAACGGCATATGTTCGGAGTCATTACCAAGAGGTACAGGTACCTGGGGAAGTGCTTGGATATCTTATGGATATTATTGAAGCAACCAGAAATGAAAGTAATTTTGTCCGTGGAGTATCCACCAGAGGTGCACAGGCACTATACAGTGCGGCACAGGCTACGGCAGCTTTTGCCGGAAGAGAGTATGTGATTCCGGAAGATGTAAAGTCCATGGCACCCCATGTATTGACCCACCGTATTTCTCAGGGCAGCCAGAGTGCCGCATCTGCTGCAAAATTTCTGCACCGCATACTGGAGCAAGTGCAGGTACCGCTGGAAAGCCTATGAGTTTCGTATTTGTAATCTTTTTGGTTCTTGCCGGATTTGCACTGGAAGCGTGGATGAAGAAACATGGGTTACGCAATATTTACAGTACCTATGGACCGGAAGAAAATATTGTAGATACCGGGGAAACTTTTTGTATCAGGATTCATGTGGAAAACCGCAGCAAATGGCCTGTTCCCTATGTGAAAATCAACATGTATGTTCCAGAAGATATCAAGGTCACAGGCAGCAGCTTTCGTTTTTCAAAAGAAAGCGGAAGAGGTGGAGGCCTGGTGGAAACTTCTGTCTGGATGCGGCCCGGACAGAGGATACAGATGGAAATTCCGGTCATCATTGCCCAGAGAGGCAGGTATGTGCTTTCCCATCCCAATATACTAGGAGGAGATTTCCTCGGACTTTCTGAGACCAGGCAGGAAATCAGGATTTTTCGTGAAGTCATTGCTGCACCGAAACCACAGGCAGATGAAAAAACCAGGGAACTGCTTGGAAGCTTTCTGGGAGATTATTCGGTGCAGCGATATCTGTATGAAGATCCGGTCATGACTGCCGGATACCGGGAGTATACCGGGCGGGAACCTATGAAGCAGATTTCCTGGAAACAGAGTGCTCACAGTATGGGGCTGATGGTCCGGGAGTATGACCATACAGTAGAGCCGGTGCTCACGCTTTTGCTGAATGTGGAAACAGCACAGGAGAAAAAAGAACCGGTTTTGGAAGCATGCTATAGTCTTGCACGCATGGTTTGTCAGGAATTGGAAGACAGGGGAATCAAATATGTGTTTTGTACCAATGCTGCCCAGGCTGGTGCTGTAGGGGATTCCCATATGGTACGGGAAGGGCTCGGACATCAGCATTTCTTAAAGGTGCTGGAATGTCTGGGGCGTGGTCTGTATCATCCGGCATTTTCCAAGGAAAAACTGCTGGAACTTTTGGGACAGGATAGGTCCAGAGGTGTGATGCTCATTACTCCTTTCCATGAAGACTTTCGGGAATGTGGGCAATTTCGGAAGATAGTAAAGCTGCTTGGAAAGGGAATATTTGTGCTTTTCGGGTGTGAAAGGGGAGGTGCGGAACATGATCTGGATCCATAGTCTTCGTATGTTTACGGACTTGTCTTTTTTTGGAATGTTTGCAGGAACAGCCGCTTCCTATCTGTTACAGAGAACAGGCGGAATGGACACACAAATTTTGTCAAGAAGCATCTTAGGACTGGGAATTCTCAGCCTGATTTACGGCATTTCTTTTTTATACAGGGAAAAAGGCAAGAAGAGGTTTTTTCTTTTGCCCTTTCTGATGTTTTCTTTGACGGGAGCGGCAGGATGCTTGGCAGAGCTGGTGGTTTTACTTCCGGGTGCTGTCTATGTGGGTACCATGATGATAAAAAGAGAATATCCATTGTTTTGGAGCAGGCAGGCGGATCTGTTTCAGGTATTTTGGAAGGCCGCACTGATTTTGGGAGGCTTTCTTCTTCTGCTGGGACAGTGGGAAATTTTTTTGCAGATTACTTTGCCGTTGGCTGTCTGTACAGCAGCAGGACTGATTCTGCTTCTTCGTTCCCTCCGCCATGAGCCCAAGGTGTATCTTGGCAGAAAGTTTCAGATTGAGAATGTGATTGCAACAGGACTGTTCTTTTTTCTGTTTTTTATATTGAGCAGACCATCGGTTATCCATAGAGGTGCTGTTGTCTGCCAATGGTTTTATCAGCAGATCCTCTTGCCGCCTCTTTTGATTCTGGTAAGGATCCTGGGATTTTTGATTGGGATGCTTCTGGAGGGAATCCTTTGGTTTTTGTCCATCTTCTCTATATCCAGACAGATTGCAGAGCCTTTGGCACAGGCATTGAAGTCAGGAGAGGAGATATGGAAGCCGGCATTGGAAAGTTCAGAAGGTGGAGGAAGCCTGATTTTTTCTATAGTACGTGTAGTGGTAGTTTTGTTTGTGGCTGCTGGGATTTATTTTTTCTTCCGCTGGCTTGCCAGCCATAAAAACGAAGACCAGGGAGAAATTATGGGATTTTCGGTTGAACAGACTGGTATGAAACCTATGCAGCACAAGACAGGGAAATCAGATTCCTTCTGGGTGCGTCAGATTCGCAGGGAATACCGGAATTACATGAAACTGTGCCAGGAAAAAGGGATTTCCATTAAAGTCAGTACCACCAGCAGGGATTTGCAGGAAAACCATGAGAGGAATCCTCAGATTTGCGGACAGTGTCAGGAGTTACGCCAGATTTATCTGGATGCCAGATACGGTCAGAGAGCGGATTTTCAAAGTGCGAAAAGATTCCGGGAAGTGTATAAGGAGATAAAAAAGAAGCTGTGAGAACCTAAGGTTCCCAAGGCTTCTTTTTGGGTTTCATCTGCGGTACCGGTTAAAGCAGGAGTAAATTTCCTGTTTTCTTGGCCGTGCAAGGCCGCAGGGGGTGTAAGAGGAGTTGCATACACTGCCAAGTCCCTGGGTTTCCAGCTTTGTTTCCAGGGTTTCTACAATCTGTGAAACCGTCTTTTTATTGTCAATGAGATGTTCTCTTGCGTATTTCAGCAATTCTCCAAGAGCGGCAGTCTGTTCCTGGTCGGCAAGCTGTTCGATATAACGCAGATCCACGGTTTCTTTTCCAATAGAAAAAGAGTCTTTGCTGTGAGTTTTTAACTTCAGTTCTTTGTAAGCATCGCGTTTCACAGGAGGGGCGGTCATGATCCGCTTTGCCTGTGGCAGGTGAAAGGGAGATGCATCTGATGCTGTCAGAGGGAAATCTTTGCACATAGCTTTTACCTTTTTCGTGATGTCCAGAGCATGATAATTGTCCATCTGGATAATGGTATCTGCAATGTGGAAGAACGCCCCGGAACTTCCGGCTACCAGAATCGTGGAAATTCCTGCCTGTTCAAATAAATCTCCTGCACGCTCCAGAAATGGAGTGATGGGTTCTTTTTCCCGGCTGATAACCTGCTGCATGAAAGTGTCCCGCACCATAAAATTGGTGGCAGAGGTATCTTCATCTAGTAAAAGAACCTGGATTCCTGCCTCTATGCCTTCTGCGATTCCGGCAGCCTGAGAGGTGCTTCCGCTGGCATCCAGAGTGGAGAAACAGTGGGTATCTTTTTTATTGGGCAGGTCATTGATGAACATGGAAATATCTACATCCTTAATAAATCTTCCGTCTTCGGAGCGGAGTTTTAGAGCAGTATCATCTGTAATTACATACTCCCTGCCGTCTCCCTGGATATGGTTATACACGCCTGCTTCCAGTGCGTTTAACAGAGTGGATTTGCCATGGTATCCCCCTCCGGCAATGAGGGTGATGCCCACGGGAATGCCCATTCCGGTGATGGTACCTTTATGGGGAAGCTGCATCTCTACCCGCAGAGAAGCAGGAGAGGAAAATGGTACACTGTTTTTCATAGGTTTCTGGGAAACACCACTCTGCCTTGGAAGAATGGCGTTGTCAGCAACAAAGGCTGCCAGATTGCGTTTTTTTAATTCCTTGCGGATATATGCCTGGTCTTCCGCCAGAAAGATTGCGGCTTCTACTTCTTTTGGGTTTGAATTTTTATAATAAAGAGCCTTTTTTACACAGACAGGAAGAAAGTCAAAAAGGATTTTTTCCAGTTCTTGTGCGTTAATGGTTCTTCCGTTTGCAGGAAAACCGACACAGAAGCGGAGAATGACTTCTTTTGCCGTGATTTCGCAGGCAGTACGCTCCAGGATTTCCTGGCCGCAGACTGTGGAAGTGATCAGGCCGCTTTTGCCGGAACCTTTGGCACGAAAACTGTAAGTGCGGATCTGTTCCTCAAATTTCCGTAGAATCAGATCCTGAAGGGCAATCCTGGTGTCGGAGGAGGCAAAGCAGAAGTCAGGGAAACCTGCCTGTCTGTCGCTCACCCGCACGCTTAGATGGGACGGAGAGGCAAAAGGGTCGCCCTGTACATGGTCAATGGTCAGCACATGGGTGCCAAAATCATAACTTCCTTTTAAACTTTTGTAGGCAGGATAACTCTTTCGATTTATGGAAGTGAGCATTTGTTTTAATTGGTTTGAAGTTGACATAAGATATACAAGTCCTTTCGTCATAAAGAAATATTGAAGTATAAACAAAAAAGCGGAAATCCCAATCAGAATTTCCGCTTCAAATACGTGCGTTAGAGGATTCGAACCCCCGACCTTTTGGTCCGTAGCCAAACGCTCTATCCAGCTGAGCTAAACGCACATGTTATTTACTGTTGTGCCTCACAACGAAACTTATTATATGACATAAAAGAATAAATGTCAATACTTTTTTTGAAAAAAATTTTGTCACATTTTTGTGCATTTTTTATGGAAGAATTTATCCATGCGTGATAAGATAGAAATAGAACAAAAATAAGGGAGGGATGATATGTTTTGGGACAGAGCTGGGCTAAAAAATTATGCCAAAGGTGCTATGAAACAAAATTATGGAAATTGCGTGCTGGCAGCTTTTCTTATAAGCCTGATTCTGGGGCTGGATGTTGCAAGCGTCCGACAATTAGGTGAGTATGGGTTTGATTTGCCAGGCAGTGTCGAGGTGAGCGTCAGTGGGATTTCATTATTGCTTGCCATCTTTCTTGGAAATGTATTTCTGATTGGAAGCTGCCGCTTCTTTGTGGAAAACAGAGATTACCAGGCACCGGTATCCAGGGTTTTGTTTGGATTCCAGAATGGAAACTATGGAAATGTAGTGTGGATCATGTTTTTGAAGGATCTGAAGATTTCTCTGTGGACTTTGCTGCTGTTTGTACCTGGCATTATCAAGGGTTATGAGTATCGGATGATACCTTATATCCTGGCGGAACAGCCGGATCTTCCGGCACAGGATGCTTTTGCCATATCCCGAGATATGATGATGGGACAAAAAATGGAAGCTTTTATTTTGGATGTTTCTTTCATAGGCTGGTGGATCGCATCTGCATTTACCTGTGGACTTGCGGGGATTTTCTGGACCCTTCCTTATGTACATGCGACCAATGCAGAACTGTATGTGGTACTTAGAGAGAACTGGATACAGAGGCAGAACATGGGAAATCCATATGGAGGACAAGGGGAGACATTTTAGTTTAATACAAAGGGGAGAATAAACATGGAGAATGAACTTACTTTCCGCACTGCTGTGGGCGGATACCGAAAAGATGAAGTTATGGAATATGTGGAAAACTTAAATGATGAGATGTTCCGCATGAAGAAAGAATATGAAGATGAACTGGTAAAGCTGAGATTAAAGGTTCAGGAATTAGAATCTCTTCTTCAGCAGGAAGAAACGAATTCTTCTGTCCTTGTAGGGGAACAGCATGAGAAAATCAAGAATCTGGAAGAAGAGAACAGCAGCTTGAAAGAGAATCTTGAAAAAACAGCCGGTGAATTAGAGCAGGTCAAAGTACAGTGCAAAGAGGCTGAAACAGACAGGGACAGAGAAGCAGAAGAGAAACAGAATATTAAAGAAAAGCTGGCAAAAGAGATTCTTCGTCTTCGGGCAGAGAATAAGGTGCTGCGTGAGAATTGGAAGGATGCAGAGAAACGTGCAGGCTGCAAGGAAGATTATGAGGCAGTCCGGGAAGTGGTTTCTGAGGCACAGTTCAAAATCACAGAGTATGTGAATATCATTAATAAGACACAGGAAAGTCTGGGAGAAAGTTACCAGAAGATGAATGGAATTAAAAAGAAAATTGCTGAGGAAATCGAAAAGGCAACAAAGAAATAAGGAATCATTATGATTGAGATTTTAGATGGAATTCATGAAACCATTAAATATGGAAATTCTATGGGGTTCCGGTTATATCATAACAGGGAGTATGAGGATTATCCGGAACATTGGCATGCAGGAATAGAGATGATTATGCCGGTTCGGGGAACCTATCAGGTTGTGGCAGAGGGTGTTCAGTATGATTTAAAGGAAGATGATATTATCATTATCAATACTAGTGTTATGCATTCTCTGGCAGCCCCACCCTCTGGAGAGAGGATTATTCTGCAATTTGATGTTTCTCTGCTCCATTCATTGAAAGAAATGGAGACATTGCTTAGTATGTTACCGCCAATTACCTGCTTAAAGAAAGAAGACGAAGATCAGAATTTTTATATGTATGTAAAGAAAAAAATGGATAGTATTGTAAAGGAGTATGGAGAAAAGCAGCCATTTTGTGAAGCTGTGATATATGCGAAATTAATCAGTATATTTACAGCTCTGGGAAGGAGAGCCGCAGAGGGGGTGTATAGCAAGAATGCTGAAAGAGATAACAATGGGGCTTCGAAACAGAAAGAGTATATGGAGACAGTCTTAAATGCCTGTAGTTATATTAACCATCATTATCAGGAAAATATAACTTTGGAACAAGTAGCAGCAATCAGCGGTTTTTCTAAATTTCATTTTACAAGAATTTTTAAGCAGTGTATGGATAAAACTTTTTATGAATATCTGAATGAACGGAGAATCACAAAAGCAGAAGAGCTATTGTATGCGACAGTGCTCAGCATTACAGATATAGCAATGAATTCAGGATTCTCATCCATCAGTGCATTTAACCGTACATTTAAATCCATTAAAGGATGTTCGCCAAGTGAATACAGAAGTAAGATTTATGTCTGCTCTAAAAATACATGGGAGGGGTAAAACACCTGGCAAAAATCAGAAACCAGTCTGGAAACAGAGAACCTGGTTTCTTTTTTTGATATATTTTAGATAACGCAGCATTTGCATGGAACGGGGCAAGATTTAAGAGGTGAAAAGATGGAAAGTAGAGTAGAACCTGACTTTGGTATCAGAGATTAAAAAATAGTGCAAACTTTAAGGTTTGGAAGGACTGCCAGCGGCAGTCCTTCTGTGTTTGTTATTATAGTTTATAATCAAAAATGGTGTTTATATATTTATGTTCGCCTTTTGTTACCCTGAAATCTTTAATGAACCTAAATATATCTGAAATTGAATATTTTTCATCCAGTATCTTAAATTGAAAAATCCTCTCTAAGAGAACTGTTAAATAGCAGATCAAAAAGTGGCCTTTAATCGTATTTTCTTTTTGGAGAAATACCGGCCGTGCATCCAGGTCTGATTTCATAATCTTAAAGGATTCTTCAATCCTCCACAGATTATGGTAAGTACAGTAAATATCCTGATCTGTCATCTGGGTTTCGGATGTGACCAGAAGATTGTATCCGGCAAGTGCGAGATCCTTATCGATGGCAGCCCGATTCATCCTTGTTTTTGCTTTATTTCCTGTTTTGTCTGTGAAATCCACATATTTTCCTGCTTCTCCAAAGTCATTCCTTTTATCTTTGACATCTTTGTAATCCTGTTCTGATAATACCCAGGTTTTTTCTGTCGAAGGCAGGGTTTTTACAGATTTTGAAAACAGATAACCATCTCCGTTCTGTTTTGAAAACGCAATGTTTTGTGCACAATTAAGTCCTTTGTCTGCGACATGGATGGTTTTTCCCGTGATATTGTTCCTGTTTTTAAGTCCATCGATCACATCACGCAGAATGGGTTTTTCTGACACATTTCCCGGATACATCTTCATACCGACCGGAATCTGGTTCCGGTCCAGAAGGAGCCCAAGACCGATGATGGGTTCCTTTTTGTTTTCTTTGCTCGGTCCTTTTTTTCTGAAATCATCTTCCCTGTCTATTTCAAAATAGAAATTCGTACAATCAAAGTAAGAGTTTGAAGTATCCAGTCCATAAACAGCCGCAGTCTGTACAGTAAAGATCTCGACAAACTTTTCATAGTTTTGCAATAAAAAAAGCCTTATTTTAAGGCTTTTGTGAGGCTTCAGAGCAGAAAATACTCCTAAAGATTTCTAGTGCTAACTTCTAAAGACGGGTTTTTTCGTGCAGAATAAACAAAGAAAACTATAGGTACAAAAACATTACGCAATATTTGCATAATTCCCGGCAATAATAGACAGACACGTCAGAAAAAAACACCTATAATAGATACTACAAAGAACAAATATGCACAAGAAAAGAGGAAAGAACTTATGGAATTTGAAAAAGCATGGCTGTCATACAGACGAAATCCACAACTGGCGATGCGCTGGAGTACAAATTCAGTTTACAGCAATTTCCAGGGAGCTATCGCAAGAAATGCAGTGCAGGAATTACAGGCGGCAGCACAGGAAATCTTGGGATATCCTATGACGGAAACTCATTGCCAGGAAGAAGCCGGAGTTTTACTGTTGCTGGATGAGAACCAGGAAGTGGGAAAAGAAGGTTATGAGATTTGTCAAAAAGGTGAACAGCTTCTCATTACCTCAGCAGGTGAGGCCGGAATCTTGTATGGTGTATTTCATTTAGCCAGAGAACTCCAATGCGGCAGAACAATGAAGAACAGCTGCATAAGAAAAACGCCGGATTCACCGCTTAGAATGCTGAATCATTGGGATAATATGGATGGTTCTATCGAAAGAGGATATTCGGGAGAATCCTTTTTCTTTGAAAACAATCAGGTTGTGGTAAATGACAGAACCAGGGCATATGCAAGACTGGCAGCTTCAGTTGGAATCAACGGAGTGGTTATCAACAATGTAAACGTAAAAGACCGGGCGACATGGCTGATTGACGAGGTGTTTCAGGAAGAATTAAAAGAAATGAGTGATATATTTTCTTCCTACGGAATACACCTGTTTCTGAGCCTGAATTTTGCAGCACCTATGGAGTTTGGGGGCTTGGAAAGTGCAGACCCCTGCAAGAAAGAAGTAAAAATCTGGTGGAAGGAAAAAATGAAAGAACTCTGCACCAGACTTCCAAATCTGGGAGGGTTTCTGGTAAAGGCGGATTCAGAAGGAAGACCAGGTCCTTTCACATATGGAAGAACCCATGCGGATGGAGCCAATATGCTGGCAGAGGCTGTAAAACCTTATGATGGGTTAATTATCTGGCGTTGTTTTGTATATAACTGCCAGCAGGACTGGAGAGACAGAAAGACAGACAGGGCAAGATCCGGATATGATAATTTCAAACCTTTAGACGGACAGTTTTTGGATAACGTTATTTTGCAGGTCAAGAACGGGCCTATGGATTTCCAAGTAAGGGAGCCGGTTTCCCCTTTGTTTGGCGGGATGGAACATACCAATGAAATGCTGGAAGTTCAGATTGCACAAGAATATACAGGGCAGCAGAGACATGTGTGCTATCTGATTCCCATGTTCAAAGAAATTTTAGGTTTCCACACACATTGCAGTGAGAACCTGGATACAGTGGAAGACATTGTGACGGGAAGAACCATGAGAAATCATAACTGTGGTATGGCAGCAGTGGCCAATACGGGAAATGATGTAAACTGGACAGGACATGATTTAGCAGCCGCCAACTTCTATGGATTTGGAAGACTGAGTTTTGATGCTTCTCTTAGTGCAGAAGAGATTGCACAGGAATGGATACGCTGCACTTTTGGACAGGATGAAGAGGTACTGGAAAAGATAGAGAAAATCCTCATGATGTCCTGGCCTGCATATGAGAAATATACTTCTCCATTAGGTATCGGCTGGATGGTAAACCCAAACTATCATTACGGACCAAATGTAGATGGCTATGAATATGACCGCTGGGGTACTTATCACAGGGCGGATCATCTGGGATTAGGCGTAGACAGAAGCCATAATGGAACAGGATATGCACAGCAATATCTGGAACCAAATACTTCTATGTATGATGCTATCGAAACATGCCCGGAAGAATTATTATTGTTTTTCCATTACATACCGTACACCTATGAATTAAAATCTGGAAAGACGTTGATTCAGCATATCTATGATACACATTTTGAAGGAGCGGAGGATGTGGAAGAGATGGCAGCCCTCTGGGATTCTTTGAAAGGTAAAGTTCCTGAAAAAGTATTCCTGAGAGTGCAGAAGCGTCTGTGGCATCAAAAGGACCATTCAAAGGAATGGAGAGACCAGATTAATTCCTATTTCTATAGAAAGAGTATGATTCCGGACAATAAAAACCGTGCAATCTATTAACTATGGAAAAGGAAAATATGAAAGAGAAAGTGGTGAAGACATGACAAAAACAAAAGAACCAAAACCAATGAAAGTCAGGAATAAAAAGGATTCTTTGTTAAATCATGTAAAAAAAGAATGGAATGAGAGAATAGATGCAAATAAAGAAAAAGCAACCTTAATGCCACCGGTACTGGCAGACGAAATGGAAAAAGAGGAACTGAACCTGATTAAAGTATCTCTGATGGATTATGTAAATACTGCAGCTCTGGAATTTATTTCAGGCAAGAGAGATTTAGATGCAGACTGGGATGCTTACGTGAAAGACTGTGAAGGCAAAGGAAGCCAGGAATATACAGAGCTGACAAATGAAATCTTTGAAAAAACAAAAGATACACTTGGATATTAAAAAAAGCTAAGAATAAAAAGGGCTGCAGCATTGCTGTGGCTCTTTTTGCCAGAAATCAGGAACTAAGTTTTCTGGTACCTGAGGAAGAAGGGAAAGGAGTCAGGCGTATTGCTGTGAAGGTAGCAAAAGATGTAGAAAAGACGCTGGGGATGCATGCTGCTTCTGGGGAGATGCCGGATATCCATCTTATGAAAAAAAGATTCTGACCTCAGATAAAAAGAGCCTGGATAAAGAGGATATTTATATATATGTAGAAAATGGGATTTCGAAAGAACCATCGGTTAAGTACCGGGGATTTTGTAAAAGGAGAAGAAAGTCCATATGGGGAAGAATGGAGTTATCTGACAAATAAGGATGGGCTTTTGAGATACTGGGAAGATGGGCTGAAACGCTGCTGCGGACATCAGGTTTTTCCGACTATTACAAAAACGTCTTATTTAGGTCCGGAAGCAGGAATACAAAAGAAAGCTGAAATTGTAGAGCACGTTACTAAAATTTGAGAATAAGTTCTTATTTACATACAGCGGGTTTTGTAATACAATAGAAATCAGAATTTTAAGAATGTAAAGTTTTAAAGGAGAGGAACATATGGGAAGAGTAATAATACCGGAGCAGTATTATTCCTGTTTGAATCGTTACGAGACACAGGAAGCTATAGGAACCATTAAACACCTTATGGAAAAGAAGCTCTGCATGGCTCTGAAATTAAAGAGAGTGACGGCACCCTTATTCGTAGATCCGTCTTCTGGTTTAAATGACGATTTGAACGGTGTGGAGCGGGCTGTTACTTTTGATATTCCGGATGCAGGTACCAACGGGCAGGTAGTGCATTCTCTGGCTAAGTGGAAGCGTATGGCTTTGTATAGGTATGATTTCTATGTGGGAAAAGGACTTTTGACAGATATGAACGCAATCCGCCGAGACGAAGAACTGGACAATCTTCATTCTGTGTATGTGGATCAATGGGATTGGGAAAAGGTAATCACAAAAGAGGAGAGAAATCTGAAATATCTTCAGTCTGTTGTGAACCGTATTGTAGGTGCCATCTGCAATGCCTTGGATGAGTTGAAATATGAGTATGAGAGTCTGGATACAGAACTGTGCCGTGATGTCACTTTCATCACATCCCAGGAGTTAGAGGATTTATATCCGGATAAAACTCCGAAGGAAAGAGAGAATCTTTATACCAAAGAACATAAAACAGTATGTATCATGCAGATTGGAGATATACTTGCATCAGGACAGAGGCATGATGGACGTGCTCCTGACTATGATGACTGGAAACTGAACTGCGATATTTTGTTCTGGCATGAACCGCTTCAATGTGCACTTGAGATTTCATCTATGGGAATTCGTGTGGATGAAAAATCTCTTGATGAACAGCTTACAAAAGCAGGATGCAATGATAGAAGAGAACTTCCTTTTCATAAGATGCTTTTGGAAGGAAAACTTCCTCTCACAATAGGCGGTGGTATCGGACAGTCAAGAACTTGTATGCTTCTGCTAGGGAAAGCCCACGTGGGAGAAGTGCAGGCATCTATCTGGGATGAAGAAACCTTGGAAACCTGTCAGAAAGCAGGAATCGATATATTATAATAAATGGGAAGGCTGTAGATTATGCGAAGCATTTTTAGCATAGGCTACAGCTTTTTTGTTAAAAAAAGGCAAGAATTGTTGCTAATAGAGCAATTATTAGGCAGAATAATAAAGCGGATATGGTAAAATATATATACAAACATTAATTTGGAGGGCTACAATGAAAAATTATAGAAATGAAAGGGCTAAGGCAAGGGAAAAAGCCAAGGAACTTGTATCAAAAATGACATTGATGGAAAAAGCATCCCAGTTAAAATATGATGCATCACCGGTGGAGCGTCTTGGAATCCCTACCTACAATTATTGGAATGAAGCTCTGCATGGGGTTGCAAGAGCAGGAGTTGCAACAATGTTTCCCCAGGCAATTGGTATGGCAGCAGCTTTTGATGAGGACGCCATGCAGAAAGTCGGAGATATTATTGCTACGGAAGGCAGAGCAAAATATAATGAATATTCAAAACACAATGACAGAGATATTTACAAAGGACTGACATTCTGGTCACCTAATGTGAATATTTTCCGTGATCCCCGCTGGGGAAGAGGCCATGAAACATATGGAGAAGATCCATATCTGAGCTCTCGCCTGGGTGTACGTTTTGTAGAAGGACTTCAGGGTGATGGGCCTGTGATGAAGGCAGCAGCATGTGCCAAGCATTTTGCTGTACATAGTGGACCAGAGGCAATTCGTCATGAGTTTGATGCAAGGGCAACTTTGAAAGATATGTGGGAGACATATCTCCCGGCATTTGAGGCATTGGTGACAGAGGCAGACGTAGAAGCTGTTATGGGAGCTTATAACAGAACAAACGGAGAGCCGTGCTGCGGGCATCATTACCTTATGGAAGAGGTGTTGCGAGGAAAATGGAATTTTGACGGGCACTACGTTTCCGATTGCTGGGCGATTAAGGATTTCCATGAAAATCATAAGGTGACCAAAAATGCCAGAGAATCTGCAGCACTGGCATTAAAGAAAGGCTGTGACGTAAACTGTGGAAATACATACCTGCATCTCATGGCAGCAGTGGAAGAAGGACTAATTTCAGAGGAAGAAATCACGGTGGCTGCAGAGAGGCTGTTTACAACCAGATATCTGCTTGGATTGTTTGATGGGTCAGAATATGATGAGATTCCTTATGAAGCAGTTGAGTGCAAAGAACATATAGAAGCGGCTGTCGAGATGGCTCACAAAAGCTGTGTCTTGCTGAAAAATGATGGTGTTTTGCCCTTAAACAAAGAAAAATTAAAAACCATTGGAGTTGTAGGGCCAAATGCAAACAGCCGTGCTGCATTGATTGGAAACTATCATGGAACTTCTTCCAGATATATTACACTTTTGGAAGGAATTCAGGATGAAGCAGGGGAAGATGTACGCGTGCTGTATTCAGAAGGCTGTCATCTTTCCAGGGATAAAGTAGAGAACCTTGCATGGAATCAGGACAGGATTTCAGAAGCAGTAATCACAGCTGAACACAGCGACGTGGTAATTGTCTGTGTAGGGCTGGACGAAACCCTGGAGGGGGAAGAAGGTGATACCGGAAACAGCGACGCATCCGGTGATAAGAAAGACCTTCACCTTCCAAAAGCACAGGAAGAATTAATCGAAAAGGTAACGGCAGTTGGTAAACCTACGATTGTGGTATTGATGGCTGGAAGTGCCATTGACCTGAATTATGCAGAGCAGCATTGTAACGGAATCCTTCAGGCCTGGTATCCAGGGGCAAGAGGAGGAAAAGCAGTGGCAGACTTGCTGTTTGGAAAAGTTTCTCCATCAGGAAAGCTTCCTGTAACATTCTACAAAGATTTGGAAGATATGCCGGAGTTTACAGACTATTCTATGAGAAACCGTACATACCGGTATATTGAAAAAGAGCCTTTATATCCGTTTGGATATGGACTGACCTATGGAGATGTTCAGGTTACAGAGGTAAAAGTAATCAGCAAAGTGACAGAGGATTCAGATATTGAATTGGAAGTGAAAGTTGAAAATAAAGGAAGAGACACAGAGGATGTTGTGCAGATTTATATAAAAGATATGGAGTCTGCATGGGCAGTGAAGAACCACAGTCTTTGCGGATTTCAGAGAGTACAGATGAAACAGAATGAAAGTAAAACAATTCATTTTACAATACCGTCAAAAGCTATGAAAATAGTGGATGAATCCGGAAACCGTTATGTGGATAGCAGGAAATTTAAAGTGTTTGCCGGTGTTTCACAGCCGGACGAAAGAAGCAAATCTTTGAGCGGAAAAAAACCGGTAGAAGTCCAGATTGAATTATAAAAGTATCCTGCAAACAGTGGATAAAAGCTGTTTGCAGGATACTTTTTACTTATATACCCTGGTAGTTGAACCAGTCGAAATCAGCATGGTTAGAGGAATCGGTATGATTGGAGCTTGCGTACATTCCAATATACGTTCCGGTGAAACCTTCGTTTATTACGGAGCTTAGTAAAGTGCCATCCACATTTTCTGCAAAGAATATGCATTCCTGCTCTTCGTAACCATAGTAAAAGTTGTAGGATTCCGTATGACCCTGTACACTTAAATATATTTTATTTTTGCGATTCTTCAGAGCTTTTTCCTGAAGCAGGATTCTGTTACCATGTTCTGTTTTCCACAACTGGAGAAACAACATTGCTTCTTTTTCACGTACAGTCATTAAATAATGAAAACGGTCATCCTGTACTAATGCGATGCCTGCCTCTTCATAAGGGGTGGAAGGCAGAAATTCCATGGAAGTTCTGGCAAAAAAATCTTTGTGGCATTGTCTTCTTCCCACAAAGGAAGGTGTACAGATTTCTTCCATGACTTCCGGACGTAACTGCAAACGGAGATATCCTGGACGTTCTGTGAGGCTGTAGAACATGTCTAAAGGCGGATGAATGGTGTTCCATTGCATCTGCAGGGAAGAAGATTCAAAATTATCATTTTCAGGTATAGGAGGATAAACAGTTTTTGGAAGATTTGGAAGACGTTCTTCCTCATTGACCATACCATTTTCATTATCTATCATTGGCCATCCATCTTCTGCCCAAACCATAGGAACCATAAAGGTTTCTCTGCCAAGATTATAATGCCCTCCACAATAAGGCCGGACAGCCAGAAGAACCATCCACCACTCTCCATTTTGTGTATCCGTAATATCGGCATGTCCTGTTACAGAAATTGGATTTAGGACAGGCAGATGCCGGTGTGAAAGCAGAGGGTTTCTTGGGCATATTTCGTAATCACCATGGATTGTGCGGCATCTTGCAATCTGTACGCTGTGATTGATAAAAGTACCGCCTTCTGCAACCATCAGATAATACCATCCGTCTTTTTTGTAGATATGAGGGGCTTCTATCCAGCGGCTGTAGGTCTTTTTGCCGTCCCAGATAATGTATCGAGGTCCTTCAAATTGAAAGGTGTCAGGGTTTAACTGATTGAGGTAGATGCCGTGATGCCCTTCATAGAGCTGTTCATCACTGATGTAGTTTCCGGCATACCATATGGAGCCGTCATCATCAAAAAAGAGGCTGGAATCAATGCCGTCAGCACCTTCGATGAAGATGGGATCGCTCCATGGACCGGAAGGTTCTTTTGCTGTAATGATATAGTTATCTCTCCTTGCTTCTCTTCCTTCGGATACAAATGTGTTGATAATATAAAAGGTTCCATTATGATACCTGATGGTAGGAGCCCACAGCCCGAGGGATGTTTCACAGTTTTTATAATCAAGCTGATCTGGCCGGTGGATTCCATGTCCAATCTGTTCCCAGTGAGTCAAGTCACGGCTGTGAAAGATAGGAAGGCCAGGGTAATAAACAAAAGAGGAAGTGACCATATAATAATCTTCCCCTACTCTGCAGATTGACGGGTCAGGATAGAATCCTGACAACAGAGGGTTTTTGAAGGTGTTTCTCAACATAATACATTCTCCTTTCTGTTTGGGTAATTATTGCTTATAAGAAATATAATCTTTCCAGATATATGCAGTTCTTTCTTCAAATACAATCCGGTACCATCCATTTTCGCAGATTCCTGTGACTGTAACCGTATCTCCTGAACCAAGATGTCCCAGAATCTCAGAACCGCTTTTGGCATCGGAACGGACATTGACACCTCCGGTAATATAACCGGTACCATGGGTTTTTTCTACGGAAACACCGCTTTCCGGTTCGTCATATCCTGCGTCAGAATAGACAGCACCGGATGCGGCAGATCCGCTGACCGTACTTTCGTCATCCGTAGAAATCAATCCCGTGTTATCATCTTCTACAATGATTTTCCGAATACGGACTTTGCTGGTATCCGTATCATTGAGAGCTCCTACATAGACCAGAAGAACCTCATTTCCAGGAACAATTCCATTTTTTAGATCCAACTCTGCACGGGAACAATTGTCAAACGTCAGGGTTTTTCCTTCTTCCGTTTCCAGTGAAAGCTGAGAGCCGGTATAGTGGACAAGAGTACCGTTTAAAGATGCGGAGACTGCATCCAGTTCCGCTTCTTCTGCTTTTGCCTGTTCTTCTTCCCCACAACCTGATAAGGTCAAAAGAGCAGTGAGAAAAACGGTTTTGATAAGCATGGTGAATGTTTTTTTCATAGGGAGACCTCCTGTTTCCGTAAATGTTTGTTAAAGACAAGTAAGAATGCAATAATGGACATTGTGGCAGCAATTCCATCTGCCAGAGGCTGTGCATAAAAAGCACTTCTTGCACCGAAAAAGGCAGGCAGTAAAATGGTAAACAGCATGTAATCTCCTTTTCGGAACATGGAGAGGAACAAAGCAGTTTTGCTTCTTCCAAGGGCCGTGAAGCCATCTACAAAGACGTATTGGAAGCTTAACGGAATGATCATTAAGGTAAAAATATGGATTCCCCAGACACACAAATCCGTAAGCTCCGGTTCCCTGGTAAAGATGCGGATAAAATATTCCGGCACGATCCTGGACAAAATGAACATAAATGATGTAAAACAAAGGCATAGAATCAGGATATATTTTTCCGCTTTTCTGACACGCTTTGTCTCTTTAGCACCATAATTGTAACTGAGGATTGCCTGAGTTCCGCTGGAGATACCAAGCATAGGGCCTGTGATCAGCATCATGTAGCTTTGGACAATGGTGGCACAGGTGATGAGCAGGTCTCCTTCTTTCGGTCCGCCGTATTTCTGAAGCACAGTGTTCATTACAATGATGATAACGCTGTCTGTTGCCAGGATCAGAAAAGGGGAAAGACCAAGACTGATGATTCGTGCGGTGATGTTTTTGGAAAACATTTCTTTCTTCAGGCGGATGATCTTAATGGGAACTTTCTTTCCGATCAGGAAGCAGAAAGCAAAAGCACAGGATGCAAACTGTGCAATTACCGTAGCCCAGGCAGCTCCTGCGACTCCCATGTCCAGCAGGAAAATAAAAACAGGATCCAGTACAATATTGGTCAGGGCACCAATAAGGACTGTGAACATTCCCACTGCGGGAAATCCCTGACAGGTGATGAAATAATTCAGACCAATGGCCATGAGTGCAAAAAAAGTACCTGCGGTATAAATGGTCATATAGGTGTTAGCATAGGGAAAAGTCATGGGGCTTGCACCAAACCAGTTCAGAAGATGATTTTTACTCAACATAAAAATCAAGGTCAATAGACCTGAGAATATTACCAGCAAAGCAAAACTGTGTGCCAGAATGGATTCAGCCTCTTTTTTTAATCCGGCTCCCATACGCATAGCCATGAGAATTGAACCGCCAAGTCCGATCAAAGTGCCAAAGGAGGTGAGCAGAGTCACAATAGGACCGCAGACCCCTACTCCTGCCAGAGCAATATCTCCGATATTCTGAATGTTTCCGATAAACATACGGTCAATGATACTGTATAAAACAGTGACAAATTGGGCGATCATGGAAGGAACTGCCAGTTTCAGAACAAGAAGGGGCACTTTGTCCTTTCCTAAATCTGTTGATTGTTTCATGATTTATGTCTTATCTCCTTCCTATGTATTACGGTATGAAAAAATACCTTTAAACAATTAGATTCTAATACAGATTTAGAGAAAAGGAAAGAGAAAAAGCTTGCTTCTCTTAAAATGTGTATGATATACTGAATAAAGAAAAACAACATAGGAGCACTGCATAAGCAGTGCTTTTTTCGCAGTTATTCAGAAAGTTAAGAGGAAAAGAAATGTTAAAAATCAAAGAATACAGAAAGGTGAAAGACCTGGAAGAAGCCTATGAACTAAACCAGAAGAAGAGTGCCTGCGTATTGGGCGGTATGGTATGGCTGAAAATGGGAAACAGAATGGTAAGTACAGCCATTGATCTGTCAGGATTAGGTCTTGACACCATAGAAGAGACAGGAGAAGAATTCCGAATCGGTGCCATGACATCTCTTAGAATCCTGGAGACGGACAGGGGACTGGATGCGTATACTCATGGTGCAGTGAAAGAAAGCCTTCGTCATATTGTGGGAGTGCAGTTTCGAAACAGTGCTACCGTGGGCGGCAGCATTTTTGGCAGATTCGGATTTTCAGATGTACTGACTATGTTTCTTGCAATGGATTCTTACGTGGAATTATACAAAGGCGGAATCATTTCCATGGAAGAATTTGCAGCAAGCAAACCGAATCGTGATATTTTAGTGCGTGTGATCGTGAAAAAACAGCCGTTAAAAACTGTTTATTTGAGTCAGAGAAACAGCAAAACAGATTTTCCGGTACTGGCATGTGGAGTTTCTATTTCACCGGAGAATGTGTGCAAGGCGGTTCTTGGTGCATGTCCGTCAAGAGCCAGGATCATCCGTGATCAGGAGGGGATTTTAGAAAATTTCCTTGCACTGTCAGGAGAAGAACAGGAAGCAGCAGCAGAAAAATTTGCCCTGTATGTGCAGAGTCAGGTACCTACAGGCAGCAATATGAGAGCATCTAAAGAATACAGAAGCCTTCTGGTAAAGGTATTAGTCAAGAGAGCTCTTCTGCAGGCAGCGTCATTGGAAACAGAGAACTAAGGAGTCAGGAGGAAGATACCTATGGAAATTAAATTCTGGTTGAATGGAAAGAAAATCCAGGCAGAAATTGAGCCGGATACCCTGCTTCTTGATTTATTAAGAGAAAAGGGATGTTACAGTGTAAAGCGTGGATGTGAAACGGCAAACTGCGGACTTTGCACAGTGTTATTAGAAGAAAAACCGGTTTTATCCTGTAGTTTTCTTGCCGCAAGGGCAGACGGAAAACATGTGGTCACACTGGAAGGAATGCAGGAGGAAGCAGAGGAGATCGGAAGCTTTCTGGCAAAAGAAGGTGCGGAGCAGTGCGGGTTCTGTAATCCTGGATTTATGATGAATATTTTTGCGATGCTGAAAGAACTGGATGACCCAACAGAGGAAGAAATCAATGAATACATGGCAGGAAATCTATGCCGATGCAGCGGTTTTATGGGACAGACCAGAAGTGTACTGAAATATCTGGAATATAAAAAACAGCAGGAAAAGGAGGGAATGTAAGCATGAAATATGTAAATACCTCTGTGCAGAAAAAAGATTCTATGGCACTGGTGACCGGACAGCCGGTATATACAGATGATATTGCACCAAAGGACTGCCTGATCGTCAAGCTCTTAAGAAGTCCTCATGCTCATGCCCTGATTGAAGAAATTCACACAGAAGCTGCTCTGAAAGTTCCGGGGATTGCCTGTGTGCTCACTTACAAAGACGTTCCACAGCAGCGTTTTACCCTTGCAGGACAGACCTATCCGGAGCTTAGTCCATACGACAGGCTCATTCTTGATCAGAGAGTCCGTTTTGTGGGAGATAATGTTGCCATTGTAGCAGGAGAGACAGAGAAGGCAGTAGACAAAGCATTAAAATTAATAAAAGTAAAATATCAGGTTCTGGATGCGGTGCTTGATTTTCACCAGGCAAAAGATAATCCTGTTGTGATCCACCCTGAAGAAGATTGGGAATCCAAGGTTCCGGTGGGGGCAGACAACAAGAGAAATCTCTGTGCCATGAGAGAAGAGAGTGCAGGAGATGTGGACGAGGTTTTGAAACATTGTAAATACACAGTTGAAAAAACTTATCATACAAAAGCAAACCAGCAGGCCATGATGGAAACTTTCCGCAGCTATACATACTTAGATTATTTTGGCCGTATGAACGTAGTTACTTCTACTCAGGTGCCATTTCATGTCAGAAGAATCCTGGGCCGTGCCCTTGGAATCGGAGCTTCTAATGTCCGTGTTGTGAAACCGCGTATCGGAGGAGGTTTCGGTGCGAAACAGACTGCGGTGACAGAAGTTTATCCGGCACTTGTGACCCTGAAGACAAAACGTCCTGCAAAACTAGTGTTCAGCCGTTATGAATCACAGATCTGCTCTTCCCCACGCCATGAGATGGAAGTGACCGTACGCCTGGGAGCAGACGAAAATGGAATTTTGAAGGCAATGGATATCCATACCTTATCCAATACAGGTGCTTATGGTGAGCATGGTCCTACAACAGTAGGACTTTCCGGACATAAGCCATTAGGATTATACGGAAAAAAAGAGGCGTACCGTTTCACCTATGAGGTGGTCTATACAAACCGCATGTCAGCAGGTGCATACAGAGGATACGGAGCCACACAGGGGATCTTTGCAGTGGAATCCGCAGTAGATGAACTGGCTTATAAGATGGGCATGGATCCGGTGAAGTTCAGAGAACTGAACTTATCCAGAGAAGGAGATCCCTTCATGGGATATGACGGAAGCCCGGTTGTAACGAGCTGTACCCTGGATCAGTGCGTAGAAAAAGCAAAAGCAATGATTGGCTGGGATGAAAAATATCCAAGAAAAGACATGGGAAACGGAAAAATCCGTGGAGTGGGAGCAGCACTTGCCATGCAGGGTTCTTCCATTGCAGGGGTTGACGTAGGAGGGGCTTCCATTAAGCTTGGAGAAGATGGCTCCTATACATTAAGCCTGGGTGCAACCGATATGGGAACAGGGTGTGATACCATTCTTTCCCAGATGGCAGCAGACATCCTGGAAACAGATTTTGATAATATCGTAGTATTCGGTGTAGATACAGATGTTTCACCTTATGATTCCGGTTCTTATGCATCAGCTACAACCTATATCACAGGAATTGCAGTTGCAGACGCTTGCCAGCAGCTTTGTGGGAAGATTAAAGAATTAGGTGCATCTATGTTAGAGAAAAATCTGGAAGATGTGGATTTTGACGGCAAAAGAGTATATGAACTTGACGGGGAAAGAAGTGTTTCTCTGGAAGAGATCGCAGTCAAAGGAACTTGCGGAAACAATACCAGCCTTCAGGCATCTGCATCCCGTTCTTCTAAAATCTCACCGCCTCCATTTATGGCTGGTATGGCAGAAGTAGAGATCGATACCGAGACAGGAGCAATCGAACTTCTGGATTATGTAGCTGTAACAGACTGTGGAACACCGATCAATCCAAATCTGGCAAGAGTTCAGATAGAAGGCGGACTGGCCCAGGGAATCGGTATGGCACTTTATGAAGATATCCAGTATAATGAAAAAGGACAGCTCAGAAACAATTCCCTGATGCAGTACAAGATTCCATCCAGACAGGATGTGGGAAAAATCCGTGTGGACTTTGCTCCAAGCTATGAAAAATCCCACCCGTTTGGTGCGAAATCCATTGGGGAAATTGTTATCAATACACCATGTCCTGCCATTGCAAACGCAGTTTATAATGCCGTGGGCGTCCGTATCCGTGAAATGCCTATCACCGCAGAAAAAATCGCAATGGAATTATTAAAAAGACAGGAAAGTAAATAGTAGAAAAGAGGCTAAAATATGTTTCAGCAGACAGCAAAAGAATTGATACAGTTTATTGAAAAGAGTCCAACCTGTTTTCAGGCAGTAGCAACTATGAAAGAAATTCTGGAACAGGAAGGCTATTCAGAATTAAGAGAAAAGGATAAGTGGAACATTGAAAAGGGCGGTCGTTATTTCGTTACCAGGAACGACTCTTCCCTGATTGCATTTACAGTACCCAAGGAAGGACTGAAAGGCTTCCGCATTATGGCAAGCCACAGCGACTCTCCAACTTTTAAGATTAAAGATAACCCGGAGATGACTGTAGAAAATAAATATGTAAAACTGAATGTGGAGCGATATGGAGGAATGCTCTGTGCACCATGGTTTGACCGTCCTCTTTCTATAGCAGGCCGTGTGGTAGTAAAGGAAAAGGATGAATTTGTCACAAAACTGGTAGATGTGGACAGAGACCTTGTGATGATTCCAAACCTGGCTATTCATATGAATCGTCAGGCCAATGAGGGATATCAGTACAGTGCTCAGAAAGATATGCTGCCTCTGTATGGAGAGATTGCAGCAAAGGATACTTTTATGGAAACCATTGCACAGGCAGCAGGTGTAAAAGCAGAAGACATTCTGGGACATGATCTGTTTCTGTACAACCGACAGAAAGGCTGTATCTGGGGTGCACAGGAAGAATTTTTATCCATAGGAAGACTGGATGATCTCCAGTGTGCCTTTGCATCTTTGAAGGGATTCCTTGGCGGGGAGAAAAAAGAATACGCAGCAGTACACTGTGTGTTAGATAACGAAGAAGTGGGAAGCAGTACCAAACAGGGTGCAGCATCTACTTTCCTCTACGATGTGCTGGTCCGTATGGTACGTGGTCTTGGGATGGATTATGAAGATTATTTAAGAGCACTGGCAGACAGCTTTATGATTTCAGCAGACAATGGACATGCACTCCATCCCAATCATGCAGAAAAATCAGATCCGGTAAACCGCCCTGTTCTGAACCAGGGAATTGTGATCAAATATTCCGGAAATCAGAAATACTGTACAGATGCAGTGTCTGCGGCTATGTTTAAAGATTTGTGCAGCCAGGCAGAAGTTCCATATCAGACCTTTACCAACAACTCTGATATCCCGGGAGGATCTACCCTGGGAAACATTTCAAATACCAAAGTTGCCTTAAACAGTGTTGATATCGGACTTCCACAGTTGGCTATGCACTCTCCGTATGAGACTGTAGGGGTGAAAGATACCTATTATCTCATAGAAGCAGCGAAAAAACTATTTGCTTAAATCTTATCAGCACCTTTTTCCGTGATACGGAAGAAGGTGCATTTTTTCTCCCTTCACATGAAAGCCAAATCCCAGGTTGTTTCCGGAATCTGTAGTAAAACCACAGTCTTCTTCTGCAAGAATTTCGATGTTTTCTTCTTTCAGAGACTGATGAAAATAAGCAAGACTGAAATTCTTGGAATAACATTCAGGATATGTGCTCAGTAACAGGCGCATAGATCTGGGAGCATGCTCAAAATAAAAATACGTTCCGATAAAATCAGCCTGCTTTTTCAGATAAGGCATGATTTCACGGTATAAAAAAGTATCATGATAGAAATTGTGCTCATTTACAGCAAAAAAATCCAGATGGATATCAATGCATTCTGATTTTAGAGGAAAAATTGTACTGCTGTCTGCCAGATAGAGAATATCCAGATCCGGTCGTTGCTTTTCAATGAGGTGTTTATACATCAGCAAGGTTTCCGGATATTTGTCAATGACCAGATACTGGCTGTCAGCCGGCAGATATTCCAGGTGGTTATGCATGAAAAACCAGGCATTGATATAGGTTTCTGCAATGACTTTGTGGTGAAGATTTATCTGCTCCATATGTTCCAGCATCCAGTTGTAGGAGCGCTGAAACATGGTAATTAATTGAGGTGGAAGGTCTTTATATAATTCTCTGGTTACATCAGGGGTGTCCTGAAGATTAGTATTCTTATTAGGGGTCATGAGAATTCCCTTATTAATGACTGCTTCATAGCCGCAGGAGCATCCAAGAGTACCATGGTAGAGAAAACGTTGATCCATTTCCACATCTGTAAGAGATAGGGAGCCCTTGCATACAGGGCAACAAAGAAGCGATAGCATGGACAGGGGAACCCCTGTTTTCAAGGCAGCAGAAACAGGATGTTGGTCAAGTTCTTTGATTTTTTCTTCCAGATGCCCAATGATTTCTTGTTTTTGCTGAATTTCCTGAAGACAGAAATCGCGTTTTCCAGTATAGATAGCCTTTAATTCTTCCACATCCTGGGGGTCTGCCAAACCAGAGATACGCTTCAAGGAGAGGATAATGTGAATTTCTCGAAGAGAAAAATCTAGCTCCTTTAATTCCAGAATCCATTCCAAATCCTTAAGGGTAGCCTGGTCAAAGACATATTGTCCCTTTGGTCTTGGAGGAACCAGAAGGCCGTATTTGATATAATAATATAGATTGTCGACAGAAATATGATATAGTTCCGATACTTTTCCGATTCGCATATGAAGCACCTCCTGTTTTTTATCCTATCATAAATCTGGAGTATACTCCAGGTTTTTTGGGGATTTTTAGAAAAAGGCAGGTTGACACGGGCTAGACTCCATATTCTACAATGGCAGAAATAAAAAATAAGGAGAAAGAAGCATATGAAAATCATGAAAAAATCCTGTCAGCGGACAGAAGAAGATAGAAGAAACCTTACAAAAACAGTGGAAGAGATGATTGATTATGTAAGAGAGAAAAAGGATATTGCTTTAAAAGAATATAGTCTGAAATTTGACGGCTGTACCAGGGAAACATTGCGCGTGAGCAAAGAAGAAATTCAGGAGGCATACAGCCAGCTTACTGTACAGGAGATTGAAGATTTAAAGGCAGCGGCAGCCAATATCAGGGCTTTTGCCAAGGCACAAAAAGAAACCGTAAGACCATTGGAAAAGTTCAGTCCGGTGCAGGGGATTTTTTTAGGACACAGGATTATTCCTGTAAAATCCTGTTGCTGTTATGTACCGGGAGGAAATTATCCTTTGTATTCTACAGCTCTGATGTTAATAATCCCAGCGAAAACAGCAGGTGTAGAGCGAGTGACAGCCTGCTCTCCAGTTATGAAAGGAACGAATAGAATCAATCCCAAGACTTTAGTGGCCATGGATATTGCAGGAGCAGATGAAATTTATGCAGTAGGAGGTGCACAGTCCATTGCAGCATTTTCTTATGGAACCCAGGAAATCAAACCAGTTGATATGATTGTGGGGCCTGGTAATCGTTTTGTTACGGAAGCAAAACGGCAGTGTTACGGTCAGGTAGGAATTGATTTTGTAGCAGGTCCCAGCGAAGTGTTGATTATTGCAGACGGAAGTGGGACACCGGAGATTGTAGCAGCAGATTTATTAGCACAGTCAGAACATGATCCCAATGCCAAAGGCATTCTGATTACTACAGAAGAAGAATTTGGAAAAGAAGTGATAGAAGCAGTTGAGAAAGAATTGTTGGAGCTTGAGACTAGGGAAATTGCCAGAAAATCATGGGAAGTTTATGGTGAGGTGATTTTCGTGAATTCTTTGGAAGAAGCGGTACAATTGGCGAATGAGTATGCGCCAGAGCATTTGGAATTAAACCTTAGGAATCCAGAAGAAGTGTCTGAGATGCTCTATAACTATGGTTCCCTCTTTATGGGAGAAAACACAGCAGAAGTATTTGGGGACTATGCTTCTGGAACCAACCACACCCTTCCCACCCTGCGAGCGGCCAGATATACAGGCGGTGTGTGGGTTGGTACGTTTTTGAAGACCTGTACGTATCAGCATATGACAAAGGATGCCATGCAAAATCTGGCACCTTTAGTATCCAGAATGGCCAGGGGAGAGGGTCTTATGGGACACGCACAGGCAGCTGAAGTAAGGATGAAAAAATAGTTTATTTTTTTGGATGGTTCTGAAGAATTGTTCCAAGCAGATGTCGTTCCGCATCCGTGGTAATGACATCTGTTATTTTTTTCTTGTTGAATTTTTTCAATATATTGTGCACCTGGGATTTTACAGTGCTCATTTCTACACAACGTAATTCGCACACATCTTTTTTACTATATCCGTTAGAAAGTAAATATAAAGTATCAAGTTCCCGTGGAGTCAGTGTTGACAGTAAATTGAGCATGAAAAGAAAGCTACTTTCATAAGTCTTGACCCGTTGAAATTCATTGCGTATTTTGTCTGCAATTTCAGGGCGGATAGGAGATGAATTATGATAAGCACCGATCACGCCCTGGAGGATTTCTTCTTCAGAGGCATTTTTTAGAATATAATCACAGGCACCCAGACGAAAAGCAGAAAAAATCAACTCATCTTCTTCATAAACTGTAAGTATGATGATTTTTATATTAGGGTTTTCTGATAAAATTTCCCCAGTAGCTCGTATTCCAGCATCTTTACATTCCATCTCAATATCCATAAGAATAACATCCGGCTTTAATTCTTTGGCTTTTTGACAGACCTCAACTCCATTGTCTACATCAGCCAACACCTTAATTTCAGGATGACTGTTTAAAATTTTTACGTAGCGTTTACGAATCGGCAGAATGTCTTCCGCTATGATTACTTTGATAGGTTCTATCATGGTTGGCGTTCCTTTCTTTTTCTTATAAGTAATGTCGGTTGTATTGTCCTTCTTTTACTACAAGAGGAAGAAAAATTCTGGTAGCAGTTCCTTTTCCTAATGTACTGGCTACATCTATTTTTCCTTCATGAGCATGGATAATTTTGTAAGTGAGAGTAAGTCCGATTCCCCAGTGCTTGGAATAAGGATGAGAAGAATAAAAAGGTAAGAAAATTTGCTCCAGGTTCTCTTTTGAAATTCCTTTTCCAGTGTCTTTGATTTCCATCCAGGCATATCGTCTGTTGGTTTTCAAAGTTAAAGTAAGGTTTTTTTGTTCTTTTGAAGTATCCTTCATGGCATCCAAAGAATTTTTTATGATATTGTGAATTGCTTGCTCCATATAAACAGAATCTACCATAGCCCAAATAGTTTCTTTGGGATAGTTTCTGATGACAGAAATTCCAGATAACTCCAGAGAGAAATTTTTAAGAGTTTTCTCTAGGATTTCTTGGAGAGAGTAGAGTTTTAAATTCAATTCACTTGTTTTAGTACTACGATGAATTTCATCAATTCTGGAATAGAGTGTTTCACAACGTTTTTTTATATTATTTAAAATTTCTTTCTCTTCCGTGGAGGGTGTGAGAAGTTCTGCCTCAGATTCCAAGGCGAGAATTTCATTCTTTATATAATGACAAAAAATTTTTGAAGTTGTTTCTGAAGAACTTATTTCTTTTGAAATACTAAATTCTGATAATGCCATTTTGTTTGTAAGTGTTGCAAGCCAATAAGTACAGTAAGTCAGTAGGGCTGCAGCTGCAATCAAGAAATAAGGAAAAACATCATAAAATACAGAATGACTGCTTAAATGAATAGAACGGTATGTGTGAGTTCCGGCAATTTTTGAAATTCTCAAAAAGAAACCAGGAGCCAGAGAGATAAAGAATACATATACCAATGAAAAAATTCCAAAACTAATGCATAAAAAACAATGATTAAATAAAAATAACTTTAATTTTGGAGAGTTACGCAAGGCAATAAGCAGAAACATCATGCAAGATAAAATAATAACATTGTTACAGAGTCTGGTAATTTGCATAATGAAAAGTTCCATATTTTCATATTGGGCAACGGTCAGGTGTTTTGGATACAAGTAGTAGTATAGCTTATAATTAATTGCAGGATCATATAATACTGCAAGGAAAATACAATGCAGCCACACACATGTTTTTAGAATTTTTTCTGTAAGGCACTTCTTTGGCTGACAAAAAGAAAAAGCAAAATAGGTGCTGATAATTACAATACTAAGGCTGGAAAGATTCATTAGGCGGATTAAATTTATCTTACTAATTTTTAAAAAGAAGAACCATCTCCAAATAAAGTTAGGAAGATAAAAGTAAGATTTTATGAGATTATAATAATAAGTATCTTTGGAGATATAAATAACCATAGAACAAAGGGCAACAAAATAGGACAAGAGCAAAAAAATAAGCGCTGTATGATTTTTGTTCCCTCTAAAATATAAAATGCTTAAGAATAGTATCAAAGCCAAAATTAAAATCAAGAAATAAAACATAAAATATGCCCTCTTTTTTAGTGTAACAGATGTAGTAAAATAAAAAAAGGTGGATAAAATTTCAACCTATCTGATTTAGTTAGTCTGTTGTATAGTTAGTATAGCAAAACAAATATACATGGTCAAGTCGAGGAGATTTGACAAAAAGGAGGCAAATATGAAGAAGAAACAAATAGTAGCAGGCATTATGAGTGCTGTGATGGCAGCAGGTATGCTGACAGGATGCGGAGGAAGTGGAGGTAATAAAGAAGCAGAATCAGCAAAGACAGAAGATGGAAAGGTAAATCTGAAATTTTATATCTGGAGCGATGAAGAAAATTATATGACAGAAATCGCTGAAAATTATAATAAGAGCCAGGATGATGTCACAGTAGAAATTGTAAGTATTGCAAATGATAGCTATGATGATAAGTTAAAAGTTATGCTTTCAGCAGGAAGTGATGCAGATATAGTAGATATCCGAACTCTGAATCAAGTTCAGCAATTTCAAGGTTCAGGTGCGCTTGTAGACCTTACCGAAATGGTAGAGAGTAGTGATTTAGATATTAGTAAATACGGTTCTATGTGGGATGCATCTTATCCAGAGGGAAAGGTATGGGCGTTGCCTACCAGGTCTACTTGTTGGATGCTGTTTTATAATGAAGATATGCTAAAAGATGCGGGGATTACTATGCCTGAGCAAATGACCTGGGATGAATATGCGGAGATGGCAAAGAAACTTACATCAAGTGATGGAAAGCAGTATGGCGGCTATTGGATTAATTGGGATATTTATCATGCCATTGCGACACAGCAGGGATGCTATTTAAATTCCGATGATGTTACACCCGTTAAACAATCTTTAGAGTATTTAAATCGGTTTATGAATGAAGATAAATCACATGTGTCTATGGCAGAAATACAGGCAACAAATTCTCAGTATCTGGCAGACTTTGAAAATAAAAAAGTAGCTATGATGCCGCAAGGGGAATGGTTGATTAATATGCTTTTAACAGATCAAAAAGATGGAAAAACAGATATTAACTGGAATGTAGCACCTATGCCCGTTCCAGAAGGTGTAGAGCCAGGAACAACCTGGGGCCAGTTCCAGTTTGCAGGTATTCCAAAAGATGCAAAACATAAAGAAGAGAGTTTTGAGTTCCTGAAATACTTATGTGGTGAAGGTGGATCTACAGTTCTTCCAAAATATGGAATGCTTCCTGCTTATTCCGGAGATGAGGCAAAAGAAGTATTCGCAGATGTCGTAGGAAAAGAAAGTATTGTAGATGTTGTATTTAATGCAAAAAAAGTTTTAGAAACACCAGCATATGTGAAATATGGGGAATTACTTACTGCTTTAAAGGAAAATGCAGAGCTGTATCTTTTAGGTGAAAAAGATATTGATGAGACCATGAGTAATTTTGAAAAACAACGCAAAGAGGTTATGAGCGAGTAGGGGTAATGAAATAGTTATCATTTTGTGGGGAAGTACTGAGCATAGGTCTTCCCCACTTCCTATCAATAGAGAGAGGAATGGATATGAGCGGACAAAAAGTAGTAAAGAAAAAGAAATTTAAAAAAGAATGGCTAAAGGGATATTTGTTTATTATGCCAAACTTTATCGGATTTTTTATTTTTATGGCAGTTCCCATTGTCATGGGATTGTTTATCTCTTTTACAGATTATAATGGATTTGGCTTTTCCAAATTTGTAGGACTTTCTAATTATATTAAAATGTTTCAGGACGAATATTTTCAGGTGTCTTTTTTTAATAACCTTTTATATACTTTAGTGACTGTACCTGGCACCATTATAGCATCTTTGCTTTTGGCAGTTGCAGTCAATGCAGGTATTAAGGGGAGTGGCCTATTTAAAACAATGTTCTTTTTTCCAACCATTACTTCCATGGTGGCAGTGGGAATTGTGTGGGCATTGATTTTTAATCCATACACAGGACCACTGAATCAGATCTTGCAATCTTTAGGAATAGAGAACCCGCCTATGTGGCTGGCCTCCTCGGATACTGCTTTATGGTCTGTTATGCTTGTTGCTATCTGGAAAAATGCAGGATATTATATGGTAATTCTCCTGGCCGGACTTCAATCAATACCATCTCAACTGTATGAGGCAGCCCAAATTGATGGAGCCGGAGCAGTGAAAAGATTCTTTAAAATTACACTGCCTATGTTGTCTCCTACCATGTTTATGGTAGTGATTTTAAACATCATCAGCTCTTTCCAGGTGTTTGATTTAATTAATATCATGACAGAGGGAGGACCTGGAAGATCTACAAATGTTCTGGTATATAGGATTTATCAGGAAGGATTCCAGCAGCTTGAATTTGGTTATGCATCTGCTATGGCATATTTCCTGTTCCTTATTGTACTGATTGTTACTTTGATTCAATTCAAGGGACAGAAAAAATGGGTTACTTATATGTAATGCCAGCAGAAGGAGGAATACGTTTTGATTAAATCATATAAAGCAAGGGTGAAGGTATATCATACCATTTTGTTTATAGTCTTATTGATAGTGGGACTTTTGATGATTAGTCCTTTTATCTGGACACTTTCATCATCTTTTAAAAATAACAATGAAATTTTCAGTTATCCTATTAAGTGGATTCCAGAAGTATTTCGGTTTTCTAATTATGAAGAAGTGTGGTCCAGAATTCCGTTTCTTACATATTATTTGAATACCTTAAAACTTTCAGTGATTGTAACAACAGGACAAATCATTACCTGCTCTCTGGCAGCATATTCCTTTAGCAAATTGAACTATCCGGGACGTGATAAGATATTTTTGTGTTACCTGGCTACCATGATGGTTCCTTGGCATGCTATTATGATTCCTCAGTTTATTATTGTAAAAGGAATGGGAATGTATGACAGTCATATGGCGTTAATTTGCATGAATTTATTTAGTGCATTCGGTGTATTTTTATTAAGACAGTTTATGCTTGGGATTCCAGAAGAACTTTCAGAGGCAGCCAGAATAGATGGATGTGGCGAACTGAAAATATATGCAAGAATTATTCTTCCTATGTGTAAACCAGGAATTGCTACTTTAGGAATCTTTACCTTTAATTTTATGTGGAACGATTATATGGGACCTATGTTGTATTTAACATCCGACCAGTTGAAAACAATTCAGTTGGGACTGGCAGCGTTTCGTACCCAGTATGGAGCAGAATATGGATTGATTATGGCAGGAACTGTGTGTGCCTTGATTCCTATGGTGCTGATTTATTGTGTTGGACAGAAATATTTGATTCAAGGTATTGCATTTTCAGGGTTGAAAGGATGATGATATGAAAATTTTAGATGAGAAAAAAGTGCAAAAAATTCTCTATGGAGGGGATTATAATCCAGAACAGTGGACAGAAGATATCTGGAATGAGGATATGAAGCTGTTTGAAAAAGCAGGGGTTGATATTGTAACCTTAAATGTGTTTAACTGGGCTATGCTGCAGCCAGATGAAGAAACCTATGATTTTTCCGAACTGGATAAGACTGTAAAACGGGTAACAGAAAAAGGACTTTACATCTGCATGGCTACTTCTACAGGAGCCCATCCAGCATGGATGGCAAGAAAATATCCGGATATTCTGCGCACAGAATTTAATGGAATGAAGAGAAAATTTGGAGGACGTCATAATTCTTGCCCGAATAGTCCTACCTTTCAAAGATATTCTGCCAAGTTAGCCGAAAAGTTGGCGGAACACTATAAAAATCAGAAAAATATTGTCGCATGGCATGTAAGCAATGAGTATGGAGAAACTTGTTATTGTGAGAATTGTGAAAAAGCATTTCGAGTTTGGCTGAAAAGAAAATATAAGACCTTGGACGCATTGAATAAGGCATGGAATACACATTTCTGGGGTCACACCTTTTACTCCTGGGAGGAAATTGTAGTACCGAATCTTTTAAGCGAACATTTTGAAGAAAATAGAAGTATGTTTCAGGGGATTACTCTGGATTACAAACGTTTTAATTCTGATAGTATGATGGAAAACTTTAAGACAGAATATGAGGCCATTAAAAAGCACATTCCAGATGCAGTCATTACAACGAATTTTATGGGAACCTATAAAACGTTGGATTATAAAAAATGGGCTAAGTATTTGGATGTGATTTCATGGGATAATTATCCTGTAAAAAATGCAGAACCTGCCCAGGTAGCATTAAACCATGAACTTATGAGGGGACTGAAAAATGGAAAGCCTTTTATGCTTATGGAACAGACACCAAGCGTTTCAAACTGGTTACAAGATAACGGATTAAAACGTCCAGGTGTTATGCGGCTATTGAGTTATCAGGCAGTGGCACATGGGGCAGATACCGTAATGTTTTTTCAGATGAGGAGAAGTCCTGGTGCTTGTGAAAAATTCCATGGAGCTTTGATTGACCATGCAGGAAGAAGTGATACAAGAGTTTTTCGGGAATGTGAAGAACTGGGAGCAGAGTTACGGAAACTAGGGGAGGAAACTCTAGGAACGGTGACAGAAGCAAAGGCAGCATTGATTTTTGACTGGCCTACCTGGTGGGCAGTGGAAGGCTCTGCAGGACCTACAACCCGATTGAAATATGTAGATGAAATTTTGAACTATTATCGCGGATTTTTTGAAAACCATATTTCTGTGGATATTATTGGAGTAGATGACGATTTTTCAAAATACCAATTCATTGCAGCACCTTTATGTTATATGGTGAAAGATGGTGTAAGTAAAAGGATGGAAAAATATGTAACGGAAGGAGGAACCCTTTTGTTTACATATCTCAGTGGCTATGTAGATGAGAATGATTACATTGCCTACGGTGGCTATCCTGGAGAACTAAAAGGAATGGCTGGAATTTGGGTAGAAGAGATTGATGCTTTGTCTGAAGATGAACAGAATTCTTTTTGTTATAAAGGTCAAGAATATCCTGCAGAACTTTTATGTGATATTATCCATAGCGAAGGCGCGGAAGTATTGGCTGAATATCAACAAGATTTTTACTGTGACACACCTGTTTTGACAAAAAACAAATATGGAAAGGGTAGTGTTTATTATTTAGGCACACGATCAAACAAAGAATTTTACAGAGAATTTCTGAATGATATTTGCAAGGAATGTCAGATACCGGTAATTATAGAAGACAAAGACGTTTCAGAACTTGAGATAACAGAAAGAGAGAGTGACGAATATCGTTATATCTTTGTGTTAAATCATAAAAATCAGGAGCAGGAATTTGAACTTCCGTTTGAAGCAGAGGAGTTACTCACAGGAGAAGTTTATACAAAGAACAGTAAAATTCAAATTCCAGGTATCCAGGTTATGATTTTCAAAAGTAAAAAAGGAAAATAATTCATTATGGAAAACAGTAAAATTGAACGTCTGATTCAAAGCATGACGATTGAAGAAAAACTTGCACAGATGACCCAACTCTCTGCCATGTTTCTGGGAACTGAGCAGAATATGGATTTGACTGGTCCCCTTGCAGAATTAAATATAACAGAAGAAAACATGACAAATATAGGCAGCACCTTAAACTATTTCGGTGCAGAAAAAACTATGGCGCTCCAAAAACGTTATATGGAAAAAAACCGACATCATATTCCCCTTCTGTTTATGGCTGATGTTATTTATGGGTATAAAACCATATTCCCTATTCCACTGGCTATGAGCTGTAGTTTTAATCCGGAAAACTATGAAAATGCTGCTTCTGTTGCAGCAGCTGAAAGCTCTGCCTCTGGTATTCATCTTACATTTGCACCAATGTCAGACTTGGTAAGGGATCCACGCTGGGGAAGAGTTATGGAATCACCAGGGGAAGATCCTTATTTGAACTGTATTATGACAAAGGCTGCTGTTCATGGTTTTCAAGGAGATAATCCTAAAGAAAAAGGGAAGATTGCCTCCTGTGTAAAACATTTTGCAGGCTACGGTGCAGCAGAAGGGGGACGGGACTATAACTGGGTAGATATTTCTGAAAATACTTTCCGCCAGTTTTATCTGCCTTCTTATAAAGCAGCGCTGGATGCTGGGGCAAGAATGGTTATGACATCTTTTAATGTAATGGATGGAATCCCTTCCAGTGCAAATAAAAAATTGTTTCGTGATATTTTAAGAAATGAATGGGGATTTGATGGCTGTACGATTTCGGATTATGCTGCTGTTCATGAAACGATTATAAATGGTGTGGCCGAAGACGGTTCTGATGCAGCTAGACAATGTATAGAAGCTGGTATTGATATTGAAATGATGTCCGCACACTATATCAATCATGGAAAAAAACTGGTGGAACAAGGACGCCTTTCTATGGAACTTATTGATCAGGCTGTCCGCAATATTCTGAATTTAAAAAATGAATTGGGACTTTTTGAAAATCCATTTAAAGATGCCAATCCAGAAGCAGAAAAGAAACTTCATTTATGCAAAGAGCATAGAGAAAAAGCCCGCCAGGCTGCCAGACAATCCATTGTTCTCTTGAAGAATGATGGTATACTTCCTCTCAAAGAAGGAATAAAAATTGGTATTGCTGGTCCTTTTGCAGAATCAAAAAATACTGCTGGAGGTTGGGCAATTACAGCCGAAAAAAACACCTGTTCCCTGGCAGACGCTTTGAAAAGTCACGGCTTTTCTGTTATAACTGCCATGACAGAGCCACTTGGTTCCATGGAAGATCAGATGTTTGATATAAAAGATCAAACAGAGCAAGCGGTAGAGCGTTTCTCAGATTGTGATATTTTAATTGCCGCTGTTGGTGAATCTCCTTTTGATACAGGGGAAGCCAGCAGTAAAGCATATTTACGGCTGTCACCAAATCAGGAAAAACTGATTCAAAAATTGAGCGGAACGGGAAAACCCGTAATAACGATTGTATTCAGTGGAAGACCTATGGAAATCAAACCAATACTTTCTACCAGCAATGCTCTAGTACAAGGATGGTTCCTTGGCACAGAGTCTGCCAATGGATTATCAGACGTTCTTACAGGTGAGTACAATCCTTCGGGAAGATTGGCTATGAGTTTTCCTCATACTATAGGCCAGATTCCGGTTTATTATAACAATTACCGCACTGGAAGACCTTACTACGGTCAGAAAGAGCGATATGTATCAAAATATCTGGACTGTCCAAACGAAGCTCTTTTTCCTTTTGGTTACGGTTTAAGTTACAGCAGGATAAACTATTCGGACTTTTCTGTTACAAAAAAGCAAGACAGAATACAGGCTGAAATTACTGTGTATAATGATTCAGAAAGAGAAGCTCTGGAAACTGTACAGTTATATGTATGTGACTGTGTAGCCAGCATTGTCCGCCCGGTAAAAGAATTGAAAGGATTTCAGCAGGTTATGCTCCAGCCAAAACAAAAACAGAAAGTATCCTTTACCATTACAAAAGATATGCTGAGATTTTACAATCGAAATATGGAGTTTATTTTTGAACCAGGGGAATTTGAAATTATGATTGGCAGAAATTCTCAGGATGTTGAGAGTAAGAGGATTTATTTAGATTAATAATAAGGAGACATAAAGAAGAAAAAGTCGCTGAGGATGATTTCAGCGACTTTTTTCGATTAAAACTCTTTGGCTTTAGGTTCTTGAATGTTTAAATTTTGACGTGTGAAATTTCGGAAAGTAGCAGTCATATGTTCTGCAAATATTCCGAAGAAAGTACCTGTAAAAGTCATGTGACGGGTGATTTCTGTACAAAGTGCAGCAGTGGTGCCTTGTCCAAGAAATATTTTTTCATGAGAAGGTGTAAAGTAGTAAAAATAATAATATTCCTTGTCAGATTCTATTTGTAAATCAACGGTTTCTACAGATAAAGGTATTATAGCTGTTTCTGTTATTAAATCGTAAATTTGGCGGCGTAGCACAAGACAACGGACATCATTTCTAAGAGCAATTCCCAAATCATAGTGATGTTCATTTGTATAATATACACTAAGACCAGCCAGACTGTTTTCATTTTCAGGCATTCCGGAAATGGTCACTTTGGCTGCTTGGAAAAAAGAGTTTTGTCGTACTCCTAAAAAAGTAGGAGATACACATGGTTTACATAAAGAATCACATCCTTTTAAAACTAAGCATCTGTCTTTGAAATTTAAAAAATAATTTTCCAAATGAGGATTTCGGATGTGAGTAAATTCCAGATTCCAATGCTCAGAAGAAAAAGTTTCGGACAGGATAGGATTCTTTACAGTGTTTTCTAAAGTAGTGACTTCAGGAAGTATGGTAGGGATATTCATCTGTAAAATTCCATTATTTCCAGCAATGGGATATCCAGATTTCCAAGTGACTGGTGTAAGATAAGTTTCTCTGCCTAAATTATGCAGAAGAATACTGTTATGTTTAGTACATATAGTTCTAACACCCAAAGCAACCATCCACCAGTTTCCATGAGTATCTTCTATTAAATCAGCATGTCCAGTACAAGCAATAACATCTGCCCCATTTGGAATATTGCGATTACTCAAAATGGGATTATGTGGGCAAGGAGTAAAAGGTCCCCAAGGGGATGTACTTTTTTGTATAGTTACCATATGTCCGTATTCTGTACCGCCTTCAGCGAGCATGAGGTAGAATTCATGATTGATATAATAAAGGTGGGGGGCTTCTGGATATTTTCCCCCACAACCGGTGGAAATTAAGGTACTTTCGGTAAGCATTTCTCCAGTCAAAGGATTGATTTCACATAAATAGATACCAGAATTGCCTTCACAATCTCCATTTGATATAAAATAAGTTTTATCGTCAACAAATAGCAGAGAAGGATCAATACCTCCCTGACGTACCCAGGCAGGTTCAGACCATTCACCGGAGGGGTTTTTAGTATGAACAATAAAGTTTCCTCCTCCGCTCACATTTGTTGTTACCATAAAAAAATACCCATCATGATAACGGATAGTAGGGGCATAAATTCCTTCGGAATTTTGACAACCATCTAAAGGCAATTGAGAAGTTCGGGTAAGACAGTGACCGATTAGTGTCCAGTCTTTGAGATTTTTACTGGTAAAAATAGGCACTCCAGGAAAATATTCAAAACTGGAAGTTACAAGATAATAAGTGTCATTGACTCGACAAATACTAGGATCTGGATGAAAACCAGGTATAATGGGATTTTGTATTGTGTTCATAAAAACTCCTTTCCGTGTGTGCTTTTTATTTCTTAAGTATATCATTTTAATGATGATTTATATAAGGATGAAAAAACTTCAACCTTTTCTTCTAATCAGAACATTATAAAATAAAGATAATTATGAAAGAAAGGAAAGAAAATATGGATTTTGTAAAAGTAAATGGAAAAAAATTTTACTATAAGGACAAACCTATACGGTTTTCTGGATTAGGGATTGGAAGTTGGTTAAATTTAGAACATTTTATGCTGGGAATTCCAACAACAGAGAAACAGATAAAAGAAGCTTTTGAAGAGTGTTTTGGAAAAGAAAAATGTAATTGTTTTTTTAGAAATTTTGTTACGTCTTTTATAAGAGAGGAAGATTTTCAGTTTCTGAAAAGAGTAGGAATTAATTTGATTCGTGTTCCATTTAATTATCATTGGTTTTTGGATGATGAATGTCCAGAGGTATGGAGAGAAGAAGGATTTCAGCATTTTGACAGATTATTAGCTTTGTGTAGAAAATATGAGATTTTTTTAATGCCTGATCTTCATGCTGTACCAGGAGGAGAAAATCCAGATTGGCATTCTGATAATCAGACAGGAATACCTCAATTTTGGCATTTTCAAGTTTTTCAGGAGCAGATGGTAAGGCTTTGGAAGGAATTTAGCAGGAGATATGCAGAGGAAGAATTTATACTTGGATATGACCTGTTAAACGAACCATTTTTGATGCCGCAAAAAGAAGGGGTATTGCAAAACTTTTATGAACGAGTCACTGAGGCAATTCGGGAAGTGGATAGAAATCACATTCTCTTTTTAGAAGGTGATTTTTTTGCAATGGATTTTTCTTCTATAAAAGAAATCAAAGATCAACAAACAGCTATTACGTTTCATTTTTATCCTACAGTTTGGGAAAAAGACTTATGTGATTTGGAATATCCCAGGGAGACAAGAAAGCATATATTTGAAGAACGATTTCAACGTATGGTTTTAAAAATGCAGAAATTTGAAGGGCCACTTTTATGTGGAGAGACAGGATACGATATTGTAGGACAAGAACTTTGGCATGTCATGGAACTGATTGAAGATACACTAGAACTATTTCAACACTATCAGATATCTTGGACATTATGGTGTTATAAAGATGCAGGATTTATGGGACTCGTTTATCCGAAAAAGGAATCTGCATGGATGAAATTTTCAGATGAGATACATAAGTACTGGACGCATTATGGAGAAATGGAGATAGGAAAACAGTTGGTAGAGGAAATGTGTAAATACTTTCCAGGAAAAGTATCAGAAGCCCTTAAATACAGGCTACAATTTAGACAAAGGGCATTGCTGTTTGAGTTACAGAAAGAACAGATTTTAAAACCACAACTATATAAATGGGGATGGGAGAAAGTAAAGGAAATGCCAGATTCTTTTCGGATAGAAAATTGTGAGTATTACCAAGAATATGAAGAATTATTAAAAAGATTTTGCTTTCCCACAGCATAAATCGAAAGAGGAATTATGCTGTGGAAAAGAAGCTTTTTACATGCTATAACTTATCGTAGGTCTTTTCTTTATCATTAGAGTTTTTCAGCAGCAGATATTTGCGTACAGTGAAGATAATGCCAATGGCTATAACACCAATGAGGGTTTCGGTCATGTTCAGATGTTCTACAACCATTTGTCGGGCAATGGCGAACATAAGCACTTCTAGAAGATTCTCGGCAGTATGTTTTGCCAACATTTTTACAAATTCCACGCCAATGAGCAGGGTCAGGGCATTTCCTAAAAACTGTGTAAACTGTTCCGGTGTGATATCCAATAAAGGAATCGAAACAAAGTTATATATCATAGGTACAATTAATGTAATAATCACGAGAAGCATGACTGCAGACAAAACAATTTCTGTGTATCTCGATATGGTATAAATGATTTCATTTAATTTTCGTTTCATAATGTAAAAACCCCTTTTTGTTATTTATGAAAAAAATTTGTAATAATTTCCATGAGCAGTTCACGTAATCATGTATAAGTAATCTTATCATATCATAAATAAGGGCAAAAACGAAGCAGTTTTTTAGGAAAATATAAGAAAAAAACAGAATTTTTTTTTAAAAGATAAGATTCGTTTTCAAACCCTTGTAAAGCAAGGATTTCAGGAAAGATAAGCAGTTAATTTTTAAGTAATTGTTACAAAAAAAAGGCAAAAAAGTTGAGGTAAGACTTGCAAATGGAAAAAAACTGTGGTAATATATACAGGAAGTCTAAAAATGTTTCAAAATTGTTACAAAAATTAATTGTTTAAGCATAGTATAAATGAAAGGCAAAGGGGAAGTATGAAGAAAAAATTAGTATGTTTGTCACTGATATTTGCTATGACTGCAGCACAGGTTCTTCCTGTTTCAGCAGCGAGAAAAGATGACCTTCAGGCTCAGAAAGCAGCAACAGAGAGTAAACTTTCTGCAGCACAGGCTCAGGCAAGCAGTCTGGAAAGTAAAAAACAGGCTTTGTTAGGACAGATTAGTACAACAGAACAGCAGATTGTAGAAGCTATGACTCAGATTGATTTATTAGCTGATGAAATCACAGATAAAGAAGTTGATATCCAGGAAACAAAAGAAGATTTAGTACAGGCAGAGGCTGACCGTGACGAACAGTATGAATCTATGAAGAAAAGAATTCAGTACATGTACGAAAACGGCGGAAACGATACCTGGGTGCAGATTTTATTAGAATCTGACAGCTTGGCTACCATGCTTTCCAAAGCAGAGAATACTGAAAAGATGTATCAGTACGACAGAGACGAACTGAAGAAGATGAAGGATATTGTTCAGGAAGTCAAAGATTTGGAAGAGCAGCTCGAAAATGAAAAACATGAATTAGAAACTGCAAAAAATGAGCGGGAAGGCGTAAAAGCAAGCCTGGAAGTTAAGGTAGAAGAATTCAAAGCTACAGCATCTAACTACGAAGCACAGATTGCAAATGCAAAAGCTCAGGCACAGGAGTACAAAGCACTGATCCAGCAGCAGAATACAGAGTTAAAGAAGATTCAGCAGCAGGAAGAAGAGGCAAGAAGACAGCAGCAGTTACAGCAGCAGGCGGCACAACAGCAGGCTCAGCAGCAGAATAACAGCACAGGCGGTAATGCCATTACAGGCGGAAGCACAAATAATAATACCAATAACAACACAAATAACAACACTAACAATAATAGTAATACTAACAACAATACTAACAATAACACTAACAGCAATAATAACACTAACAGCAATAATAACACAAATAACAATAATAACACAAATAACAATACCAATAATAACGCTGGCAGCAATAACAACACAAACAATAATACAAGTAAACCATCAAAACCAAGTAATCCGTCTTATAACAGCGGAACAGGTGCAGCAGTTGTAGCTTATGCAATGCAGTTTATCGGAAACCCATATGTATATGGCGGAAACAGCCTGACAAATGGTATTGACTGCTCAGGATTTACACAGCAGGTATTTGCGCATTTTGGATATAGCTTACCGCGTGTAAGTGATGCACAGGCTTATTCAGGTGTAGGAATTGATTATTCTCAGGCTCGTGCCGGTGATATCATTGTATATCCTGGACATGTAGCTATTCTTACAGGAGACGGTGGTATCGTACATGCATCAAACAGTGCTCCATATCCACAGGGTGGCATTAAATACACAGCTAACGCATTATACAGAAACTACATTGCAGTTAGACGTATTGTACAGTAAGTAAAAATGGTACATAGAGGGTTCGTATCTTCGGATACGAACCTTTTTTGGGTTAGAAGGGGTAGAACATGCATATTTTGATTATTGAAGATGAACAGGGGATTCGTCAGGAATTAAGCCAGTTGTTAAAGAATGCTCTGTATGAAGTCACAGCAGTGGAGCAGTTTGACCGTCTTGCGGAAACTGTGTTGGAGCTTCAGCCGGATCTGGTATTATTGGATCTGAATCTGCCTGGTGTGTTGGGATTTGATATCTGTGCAGAAATCCGCAGAAAATCAGAAGTTCCCATTATTTTTGTGACCAGCCGTACAGATGCCATGGATAAATTAAACGGGATGCTGAAAGGCGGTGATGATTATATTACCAAGCCTTTTTATCCGCCGATTCTTCTGGCACACATTGCAGCCGTGCTGAAACGTACCAGGAAAAAGGAAGAAAAAATGCTCCGGTTTATCCATAAAGGTGTGGAGTTGGATCTGGCAAAAGGCTGTATCCGTCATGGGGAAAAACAACAGGAATTATCGAAAAATGAAATGAAGATCCTGCACTGCCTGTTTCTGAGAAAAGGTGAAATCACACCACGCATGGATCTGATTGAATACCTTTGGGATCATGAGGTATATATTGATGACAATACATTAAGTGTGAACATTACACGCATCAGGAGCAAACTGGAGCAGATCGGAGTGAAAGATTTTATTGAAACCAAGAGAGGTATGGGATACCGGATTTAAGGGAAGGCAGACAGAAAATGAATATTATGGATTATCTGAAAGATAAAATTTTAATTATTGTGATGCAGGTTTTCTGTATGCTGCTGCTCACTGCCTTTTTATGTGCCACAGGCTATCCACTGGACGGATGCTGGCTGATTTTACTGGTTTGGGCAGGAGTTTTTTCTGCATGGTTCTGGTGTGGATATTTCAGTAGAAAACGCTATTTTCAGCACATAGAAAACATTTTAAAAAAGGCGGACAAGCGTTTTTTATTAGGAGAATTAATGCCGGATTCCTACAGACTGGAGGATAAGTTATACCGGGAATACATCAGACAATCGAATAAATCGGTGATTGAACATCTCCGTAAAATAGAGGATGAGCAAAAGGAATACAGGGAATATATTGAGAGCTGGGTTCATGAGATCAAAGCACCCATCACCAGCGTGGCACTGTATTATGCCAGGCTGGGGCAGGTATACCAGGATTATCAGATTCAGGAAACAAATCTGGAAACGGTTGTGCAGGAGGTTCTGGTGCGGAATAAATATTACTTTATTCAGAATCAGGTTCAGGTGGAGGTAGACTGTCCTCACAAGGTGGCTACAGACAAAAAATGGATCCTTTTTATTTTGAATCAGCTAGTATTAAATAGTGTGAAATACAGAAAAGAAGAAGGGGCAAAACTCTGGATTTACACTTTATCGAAGGATGAGGGGATATCTCTGGTCGTAAAAGATAATGGGGTAGGGATTCCCAAAGCAGAGCAGAAAAAGATTTTCGAAAAAGGATTTACCGGAAGCAACGGGCGTATCCATGAACGTTCCACGGGAATGGGGCTGTATCTGTGTAGGAAGCTGTGTGGGAAACTGGGGCTTGAGATTCATGCAAAGTCACAGGAAGGAACCGGAACAGAGATGACGATTTCTTTTCCTGTAAGCAGTTATCTTTCAAAATTGTAAGAGTAGAGAAAGGTAACGTGATACCAGGCTTACAAGAGAGCTACTATAGTAAGAGGGTAAGGAAATGTAAGTCAAAGGGAGTGAAGAAATCATGAAAGACTATATACGTGTATGTGATGTCGAAAAGTATTATGGAACGGATAAAACAGTGACAAAAGCAGTGGACAGAGTAAGTTTTACGGTAGAGCGGGGAGAATTTATCGGTGTGATGGGTGCCAGCGGTTCCGGAAAAACCACACTTCTGAATATGATTTCTGCCATTGACAGAGTCACAGCCGGACACATTTTTTATGAAAATACCGATATCACAGAGCTTTCGGAAGACCAGATTGCAAAGTTTCGAAAGGACAATCTGGGCTTTGTTTTCCAGGAGTATAATCTTTTGGATACCCTTACTCTGGAAGAAAATATTATGCTGGCCATGAGCCTGAGAAAAGAGAAAAAAGGTGTGATTGAGAAAGAATGCAGGGAAATACTCAGGCTTCTTGAGATTGAAGAAGTGAAAGACCAGTTTCCCTATCAGGTATCCGGAGGGCAAAAACAGCGTTGTGCCTGTGCAAGAGCATTGGTGAATCATCCGAAACTGATTCTGGCGGACGAACCGACAGGAGCCTTAGATTCCAGGGCGGCACAGACCCTTTTGGAGACCTTTACCAGAATGAACCAGGAACAAAAAGCAACTATCTTTATGGTGACGCATGATGCGTTTTCTGCCAGCTATTGCAGTAGAATCCTGTTTCTGAAAGACGGAAAGATTTTTCATGAGCTGATTCGTGGAGAAAAGCCCAGAAGGGTATTTCTAAATGAGATTCTGGATGTCCTGTCTCTGACAGGAGGTGAGGGATAATGCTGGGAAAATTAGCATTTCGTAATATAAAACGTTCTGCAAAAGACTACCTAGTGTATCTGCTGACCATGACGTTTGTCACAGCACTGATGTTTTCCTTTAACACCCTATTGTTCTCTGAGCAATTAAAAACAAACCAGGATTCGGCAGGAATCATGGAAATCTTGATTTGTCTTGCGACCTTCTTTGTTGTGCTCATTGTGGCATGGCTGATCCACTATATGGTGCGGTTTATGCTGGATAAAAGGAGCCGGGAATTTGGTATTTATCTGCTCATTGGAATGGAGAGAAAGGAGATTACCAGGCTCTATATCAGGGAAAATCTGCTGCTGGGTCTTCTGGCTTTTGTCAGCGGGCTGGTTCTTGGGGGATTGCTTCAGCAGGTTCTGTTTTCCATCTTAGCTCACATCATGCAGCTAGAGTATCAGATACATTTGGAATATCATAAAGCCTGTGTTCTTATGACAGCAGGATGCTATGGAGGCTGTTATTTGCTGGCATTACTGCGGTGCAGAAAAAAGTTCCGGAAAATGAGCATCCACAGCCTGATGAATGCAGAGAAGCAAAATGAAAAAATACAGGAATCCCATGAATCCAGGAAACGGATTTTATTCCCCGTATCGCTCCTGTTTATGGGCGTGTTTGGATGGTGGCTGCTGCGGGGCGTGATCCGTGATACCGGGGAAATCGTAGGATTTCTTGTGGGATTGGTACTGGTTATCTATCTGTTTTATATGGGACTTTCTTCCTGGATCGTGTGCTATATCAGAAAAAGAGGAAGAAAAATTTATTACGGTGCAAACCTGTTTTTGCTGCGGCAATTTTCTTCCAAAATCAAATCCATGCAGTTCACCATGGGAACTCTGACATCTCTGTTTACCCTTGCACTTCTTGGGTCCACGGTGGCTCTTATGCTGGGAGATTTTCAAAATCAGATGTTAAAGGGAAAGTTTCCGTTTGATGTGCAGATTTACAGTCCTGATACAGAGGATGACTTTGCACAGGAGCTGGATATCCTGAAAAAAGAGACTAACATCCGGGAAATGTACCGGTATTCCATATACGAAAATGCAGACGCACAGATAAATGCCTGGCTGTACACACATTTAAAAACTTTTGGTACCATGTATCAGAAGCCAGATGGGACACCGGATGAAAAAGCACTTTTGGAAGAAGTAGAAGAGCATACCAATGGCACCTATTTCAGCTATGATACCTACATGAAAGTATCCGATTACAACCATTTGCGGAGTTTGCTGGGATATAAAGAAATTACCCTGGGAAAACACCAGTATGCCCTTCATATGAAAGAGAGAATCTATAAAGAAACAGGAGATTTTTCCAGCCATTTGAAGATAAAAGCAGATGAAACAGAGCTTCTATGCAGTGGCATCTATACGGAGCCGTTTTCTCAGGATGGGCACAATGGAGCGGATTATATCATCATTGTGCCGGATCAGGAAGCGGAGGGTATGAGCCCCTATTATGCAGAGCTGGTGGCTCAGATTCAGGGGGAAGCCCCGGCAAATCTCCAGCAAACCTTAGACGGGCTGTTGGAGGAAAAAGAGGAAACCGCAGGGCAGAACCTTCCCAATGGAAACAGCGGATATGGAAGCGACAGTGTTGTAAGCTACTACTCCAAAAACATGGTGAGAGATAATCTGATTCCTGAGATTAAATATATGCTATCCAGTATTACCTTTCCCTGTTTCTATATTGGGCTTGTGTTCCTGTGTGCGGCATTTACTGTTCTGGCTGTGCAGCAGCTTAGTGATTCTGCAAAATATAAATTCCGCTATGGCGTGCTGGAACAATTAGGGCAGAACAGAAGGGAAAAGGAGCAGATTATCTGGAAACAATTGGCTGCATATTATCTCTGCCCTGCATTATTTGCCGGAGTGATCAGTGGGATGATATCCGTGTTTATCAGCTATAAATTTATCTTTTATACAGGTGTAGAAGCATCCGTGATCCGTTATTTTGCAGCTTCCTGTGGGCTGTTTTTCGGAATCTATGCTCTTTATTTTGTGGCCACTTATGTGGGATTTAAGAGGAATGTAAACTTAAAGTAAGAGCTACTGTTTCAAGGTTATAATCGTATGGAACGTAGCCGTGGCATCATCGTAATACATTTTTAAATCACCCTGATATTGGCCGACTGCTTTCCGGATACTTTTGATGCCAAAGCCATGTCTGCCTATGCCGGATTTATGCGAAACGGGAAAACCGTTCTGGTCAAAATCCGGCATACTTCTGCATGAATTTACAAGGACAATGACAACAAAGGGAGTGTTTTCTTTCTTTTGCACCATAAGATCAATAAAAGAATCCGGGATGTTTTCCGCAGCTTCCACTGCATTGTCCAGAAGATTACAAAACAGGGAGGTCAGGTCATTCTGGTTCATCTGGCGGAGCAGATTTTTGCGGATATCTGCATGAAATCCAATTCCCTTTTCTATACATTGCCGCTGGCAGCGGTTCAGAATCGCATTTAGCATGGCATTGTCACAGATTCTGGCAGTTTCCCTTAAATCAGGAGCCGCTATAAGATGGCTGATGTAAGATTCTATTTTTTCGGTTTCCCCACTCTCATTTAACAGTTTGATGGACTGTAGGTGCTTCTTGATATCATGAATTAAAATACTCCGGTTTTCATTTTGTGACAGCAGCATTTTATAATATTCAGCAGAATCGGATTCTTTTTGAAGGAGCAGCTGCATTTCTGTAAATTCACGGCTTTTTTTCTGGTTGTATTGTGTGATTCCGAATACCAGTAGGTTTATTAGTATAAGGAAGAACGCACTGATTGTTACCATGATATTTGTCGGAGGAACGAAAGAAGAAGTTTCCCCAATGTTTAGGAATGTAAACATAACAAAAATGGAGGAAAGAGGGATCAGTGTCAGAAACGATTCTGATGAGTCATATGGATCCTGTACCGCCTGTTTTTGTTTGAATATGTGCGTCAGAAAATAAATAATGGTAAAGAATAAACTTTTACTAAGCATCACAAAAAATACATTCCCAATATTGTCTGTGGAAGAAAATTTTGGATAAAATTTTAATACAATACCCATAGCAGCTAATTCAGATACACTCATAATCCCTGTAATGATAGAGGAATGAAGGAGAGCAGAGGAAAAAGTTAGTTTAAAATACAAAAGAAAAAAAAGTATATTTACCACCAAGAAAAGGATTGCGTTTAAAAGTGGATATTGGAGTAGCGAAAAGAAGAAGAGAAAACAATATAAGGTACACAAAAATATTGCACTGACCATTGCAGAGTATCTAGGAAGAAAAAGATTAGAGGCATACTGCCAAAGAATAATAGCTTCTATGAAAAAACTAAAAAACAATAATAAGGTTCTCTCCATAAATAGTTCACCTCATACTTTCCAGATATAGAAGGTAAGCATTTTTAAAAGGACTATATTTTCTACGAGTTAAGTATGCTATCACCTGTTGATTTGCAAGATGTACAGTTGTATGGTCAAAATTATCTACATGTTCAAAGTTCACAATAAAACTGCGGTGGGTCTGGAAGAAACAGTTTTTGGGAAGATGTTTCATCCAGTAATTCATATTTTCTACAGAAATAAAATCCTGTAAAGTGGTGTGTACGATTACTTTTCTGCCCTGGGCTTCGACTGCAATAATCTGCGATGCATGAAGCGTGTGAATCCCGTCACGGGTTTCAATAGGGATTTTTTCAGTTGTGGTATTTAGATGAGCCAGGGCATCTTTCATATTCCGGAAAAGACGATGCTTGTCCAGGGGTTTGGACAGGTATCGGAATACATGAAAACGCATGGCTTCATCAAGATACTCAGAATAAGAAGTCACCACAAAAATAAGGACATTTTTATTTGTTTTTTTCAGTTCATTTCCAACATAAATTCCATTCATACCAGGCATTTCAATGTCAAGGAATACAATATCTTTTTCTCCCTTATCATTTAATAAATCCTCACCGCTTGTAAAAGACAGGAGTTCCGGGCACTTGATACGGTTTGTTTCAAAGAAAAGGGTCAGATATTTCTTCAACTGTTTTATGATAAGTTCATCATCATCACAAATTAAAATACGCATTTTTTCACCAGACTTTCTATAAGGGTAGATTTATATACATCATACCATATAGAGGAGTTAAATACAAAAAATGCGTATGAAAAGACAGATTTTAGTTGTTTTTGGTTTAAAATCAATTCGAGATATGGCGGTTTGCGTTTCGCTGTACCAGTAATTCGATAAATTCTTGGGCAAGCTCAATATCTGAAGGGCTGCACAATTGCAACTGTTAAGCCTTCTGCTGGAGACAAAAATCCGCATCAAACAGATTTTACCCAATGATTCTGTCCGTCTGGCAGATGAATATACACTGCTGATTACAGACATTGTAATAGAGACAGAGGATGGAAGGATTGCAAACCTGGAGATACAGAAGATTGGTTATGCCTTTCCAGGCCAGCGGACAGCATGCTATTCCGCAGACCTGCTGCTGAGGCAGTATAAGAGAGTGAAGGACAGGAAACGGAGAGAAAGCAAAAAGTTCAATTACAGGGATTTAAAGAAGGTATATACCATCGTTTTATTTGAGAAAAGCACCAGGGAATTTCATGAGATTCCAGGCAAATATCTCCATTATGGGGAGCACACCTATGATACGGGATTAAAGCTGGAAACACTCCAGAAAAGCGTATTGGTAACCCTTGACATTTTCCGGAAAAATATAGAAAATAGGTCTATAGAGAACAAGCTGGAGGCCTGGTTACTGCTGCTTAGCAGTGACGAGCCGGAACGAATCATGGAGCTTTTGGAAATGTATCCAGAGTTTCGTGAAATCTATGAAGAAGTGTACCAGATGTGCAGAAATGTGGAGGGTATTATGAGTTTATTTTCAAAAGAGCTGGAGGAAATGGACCGGAACACAGTGAGCTATATGATCGAAGAACTGGAGGCAGAGGTAAAGGCAGCAGAGGAGAGAGCAGAGCAGGAAAGACAGGAGAGAGAAGCAGCGGAAGAAAGGGCAAAACAAGAAATGGAAGAGCAGAAAAGGGAAATAGCAGAGCTTCAGGAGAAAATCAGACGTTTAGAGTCTGCAAAGAAGGAAGAACTGGAATGAAATGCAGCAAGGCATAGTTTTGTGTATGGATGCACAGACTATGCCTTGTTATGTTTTTATAGGGCAAATGAAGAAGATAAGAGGTAGATATTTATGTGCAGTTAAAATATTGGAAAAGATATCTTTTAAGTAGAAGATAATTTAAGGAAACGGGAGAAGTTCACAAAATTTTCACAAATAAATTAGCACTCAACTCTTGACAGTGCTAATTATGCGTGCTATATTACAAATAGAACAAAGGAAGAGGAACAGAAATCCAAATCCCAAGGTTCAGAACACAACACTTCGGATATCTCCGATAGTGCTAAAATACAGTTTTCATATTTGTGAAAGGAGATATGACTTATGTTAAGACCTAGTATTTTTGGAGAAACTTTATTTGATGATTTTATGGATAGCTTCAGATTCCCGGAATTTCCATCGTTCCCGGATGTGGACAAAGCATTATATGGAAAACATGCCAAGAATATGATGAAGACAGATGTGAAAGAAACAGAAGGCGGCTATGAAGTAGATATTGACTTACCTGGATTTAAGAAAGATGAGATTCAGTTACAGCTTGAAAACGGATGCCTTACTGTGAGTGCAGCCAAAGGTCTGGATAAGGACGAACAGGACGAAAAAGGCAAATACATCAGACGGGAACGTTATGCAGGCAGCATGAGCCGGAGTTTTTATGTAGGTGAACATGTAACAGAGAAGGATATCCATCCGAAATATGAAAATGGTATCCTGAGATTCACAGTTCCGAAAGAAGAAGTAAAACCCGTTGAAGAGAAGAAACATTTTATCTCCATTGAAGGATAATCCTTCAGGGAAAGCTACACACCCAGCAGGACATCCTGCTGGGTGATTTTGTCTGTGCAGGCAGAAAGCGGAGGTGACGGAAATCATGAATGCAAAAAGAGATTATTATGAAGTTCTCGGGGTAGAACGGACCGCAGACGAAAATGCTATAAAAAAAGCATACCGGAAGCTGGCAAAGCAGTATCACCCGGATACCAATAAAGGAAATCCACAGGCGGAGGAAAAATTTAAAGAGGCAACAGAAGCTTACGCCGTGTTAAGTGACCCGCAGAAACGAAAACAATATGACCAGTTTGGATTCGAAACCGATAATCCTGACGGCAGTTATCAGGAATACCATTTCGAAGATGGAGATATCGATGAAATCTTGAAAAATATGTTTGGTGGAAGTTTTGGCGGATTTCATACGGGCGGTTTCCGCAGTAGTGGTTTTGGAGATAGAACTTTTCATTCCAATGGCTTCCACAGAGATTTCAGATCCGGGCAGACAGCACAGAATGGGGCAGATCTTCATGCAGAGATCAATATTGGATTTCTGGAAGCAGCAAAAGGCTGTGAAAAGACCATTCAGCTTACAGAGGCAGACGGACAGAGGAAATCGCTGAAAGTCTTAATCCCGGCAGGGATTGATACAGGGAAAAGTATTCGCCTAAGAGGAAAAGGAATGCCGGGAAACGGCGGAGGAAGAGCAGGGGATCTGCTTTTGAAAGTCAATGTAAATGCAGATCCTGTTTTTGAGAGGAAGGACACAGACGTCTATACGACAGTGAGGATTCCTTTTACTACGGCTGTGTTTGGCGGTGAGGCCATGGTTCCCACATTATCAGGAAGAGTTATGTGTAAAATTAATCCCGGTACCCAGTCCGGGACGAAAATCCGTCTCAGGGGAAAGGGAATTGTGTCCATGAAAGATCCTAAGACATACGGAGATGAGTATGTCATGATACAGATTGATGTACCACAGAATTTGACCCCGGAGGCAAGGAAAAAATTGAAAGAATTTGAAGCACTTTTGAAGCATCAGTGGGGAGGAAGTGTAGCATAAAAATCAATAGTTTGCCCTGCCGTTTTCTTGAGAAAAGCAGATTGAAACGCTTATGTTCTTCTTCGGTATTCGATGGGACTCATTTGATATCGTTGTTTAAATTTTCTGCAAAAATATCCTGCACTGCTGAATCCGGTTTTTTCGGCTATCTCAGATACAGATCCTTCTGTGGTTTGTAGTAGTTTGGCAGCACAATTGAGACGGTATTGTATCAGATAAGCCACAGGAGAAAGCTGTATGCCGGACTGAAAAATCTGTAGGGCAGAACTTTTGCTGATTAAAGCACAGGATGCTATGTCATCCAGGGTGACAGGTTCAGGATAATGTTCGTGAATATATTCCATCATAATACGAAGCCTTGCCTGGTTATTTTTTCCGGCATGGACAGGGTTTGTCTGGGGATAGATGGACAGGGAATCAAATAAAAATTCCCATAATTTCCATAGGAGTTGAACGGTGTGCAGTTCTTGCTTTTCTCCCATCCCTTGTATAGAAAAAAGTTTGTTTAGAAGTTTCAAAATAGTATTCTGCCAGGGGATATCTGGTGAAAATGTCTGGAAACTAATGGAAGATGAAAGGACAGGTGCAATGTATTTTTTGTATAATAAAGAGGATTCTCCTGCTAACAGGGAAGGAGAAAAAACAATATTGGGCATCAAGGTACTTGAGGCCGATTCATATCGATGGAGAATTCCACTGTTGACAAATAAAGCAGATCCTTGTGGGAGGAGGAGTTTTTCTTCTCCTACATAGCAAGTGGCGGTACCGTTTTTGATATAGATAAATTCTAATTCATGATGCCAGTGCCAGTCAATACAATGAAAGTCAAAATCCCAGATATCTTCCAGGTAGTAGCAAAAAGGAAAGTTTTCAGATCCGTGAGCGGCAGTTTCACGGAGCGTATCATCTGTGACAATATGTGGATAATTTTGCTGTGGCTTCATAAGTTTTCATTCTCCATTCCGTTATTTTGGGATATTGTACCATATTTCTAGGATTTTATGCAATGACATAGGGGGAATAATAAGATATAATCCGATATCAGGAGGATTATGGAACATGAAAAATCAGTATAATAAAACCATTACCGCCTGCTTTATCGCTTACATTGTGCAGGCTATTGTAAATAATTTTGTACCCCTGTTGTTTTTGACATTTCAACGAAGCTACCAGATTCCACTGGCACAGATCACCATGCTTGTGACTTTTAATTTCGGTGTGCAGCTTCTGGTGGATTTGCTGGCTGTGGGATTTGTGGACAAGATTGGATATAAAAAAGCTATGATTTGGGCTCATGTGTTTTCTGTGACAGGATTGTTGCTTTTAACGATTTTGCCGGAAATTTTGCCGTCTGCTTTTGCCGGAATTCTGATTTCAGTCATGGTATATGCCATTGGAGGCGGACTTTTGGAGGTGCTGGTCAGTCCGGTGGTGGAGGCATGCCCGTCAGACAACAAGGAAAAAACCATGAGCATGCTCCACTCCTTTTATTGCTGGGGACATGTAGGTGTAGTGCTTCTGTCTACGCTGTTTTTCTTTGCCTTTGGCATTGAGAACTGGAAGCTGATGGCAATCTTATGGGCATTGGTTCCTCTTGCAAATGCGTTTATATTTGCAAAAGTACCAGTTCCTTCCCTGATGGAAGAAGGTGAGCAGGGGCTTAGCCTGAAAGAATTATTTGGTATGAAAATGTTCTGGATTTTGCTGATTATGATGGTGTGTGCAGGAGCCAGTGAGCAGGCTGTGAGCCAGTGGGCATCCACCTTTGCCGAAAAAGGCCTTGGAATTTCAAAAGTGGCAGGAGATTTGGCAGGGCCTATGGCTTTTGCAATCCTTATGGGAACTTCCAGAGCTTTTTATGGAAAGTATGGAGACAAGATTCAACTGGACCGTTTTATGAGGTTTAGCTGTGTGCTGTGCATTGCTTCTTATCTGGGAATTGCTTTCTTCCCCATACCGCTTTTCAGCCTGATTTCCTGTGCAGTGTGCGGTTTTTCTGTGGGGATCATGTGGCCTGGAACCTTCAGTAAAGCGGCAAAAGTTCTGCCAAAAGGAGGAACGGCCATGTTTGCACTTCTGGCTTTGGGCGGAGATTTAGGATGTTCTTCCGGTCCAACCGTGGTAGGAGCAGTTTCCAGCCTGGCAGGGGAAAATCTGAAATTGGGTATATTTGCTGCCGGTATTTTTCCAGTTCTATTATTATTGGGAATTGGAATGTGCAATAACGTTAAGAAAGAAAGGAAGGGATTGGCATGGAATTTCTAAAATGCAGTCCAAAGTGGACAAGAGAACCAAAGAAGTATGTGATACAGGATGGGAAAGTGGTGATCACCACAGAGAAGGGAACCGATTTATGGGCGAGAACCTACTATGGCTTCCAGAACGATAATGCTCCTGTATTGCAGATCCGTACAGAAGAACAGTATTTTTCGTTTATCGTAAAAACTGAGTTTGACAGAGATAAACGATTTGACCAGTGCGGTGTTGCGATGTATTTGGACAGTGACAACTGGTTTAAGGCTTCCATTGAATATGAGGATGAAAAAATTCAAAGGCTGGGCAGTGTGGTTACAAACCATGGATATTCCGACTGGGCAACCACTGACATTTCGTCTGAAATCAAAAGTATGTGGTATCGTTTTTCCCGCAGGGGAAGTGACTATTGTATCGAATGCAGCCAGGATGGAGTTAATTTTAAACAAATGAGGATTTTCCATATGTGTGAAGGAGCAGGAGAGATAGTTTTTGGCATTTATGCAGCGAGCCCCACAGAAGGTTCCTTTGATGCTGTATTTTCTCACATGATGATAACCGAGTGTATGTGGAAATCGGATGCAGAGTGGCGTGTAGAATAAGGAGGAGCTATGTTCGCATTAGCGGATTTTCTGATTTACTGTTTTGTATGTGCCTATACACCAGGGGCGAATAATATTTTATCAATGACGTATGCCTCCAAACTTGGATTTCGCAGAAGTTTTCGGTTTAATTTAGGAATTACGGCTGGATTTTTGGTGGTTATGAGCGTATGTGTAATCTTCAGTTCTACACTGTACACACTTTTGCCAAAAGTAAAAATCCTGCTTCAGATTGCAGGCGGTGTCTATATGATTTATCTTGCCTGGCAGATATGGAAGAGTTCGGGAAATTTAGCAGCATCAGAGAACAGGGAATCTACCTTTCTTTCAGGGATTCTTTTGCAGTTCATTAATCCTAAGATTTATATTTATGCGATTACTGCAATGTCTTTGTATATCCTTCCAGTATATCAATCTCCTCAGGCACTGGTGATTTTTACTCTGGTGCTTACTATGATAGGGGCTTCTGGCTCCTATGTGTGGGGACTATTCGGTATGATTTTTTGCAAATTTTTTGAAAAACATGCGAAAGTAGTAAATGGGGTTATGGCATTGCTTCTGGTTTACTGTGCAATTTCCTTATTTTTCTAGCTTAATCGTCATGCGGTATTTCAGAACGGGATTGTAAAGATTGTTACTACAAAGGTCTCCGCAGGTGTTTCCACCCATATCGGAGACCTTAAAATATTTTTATGTCTGATTATTTTTTACAATCCATACCGCAGGCGGTGGCAGTTTCGATGAGGCAGCGGTCATTGGTGACTGCATCATAGAAGCGGAAACCGCCTGAGAAATTGTACACATCATATCCATTTCCAGTAAGAATTCTAGTTGAAATATAACTTCTGAGACCACTCTGACAGATGACATAAACAGGTTTTCCTTTTTCAATCTCATCCAGATGTTCCCGCAGGACATCTACAGGAATGTTTCGGAATCCATCTACATGTCCACGTTGGTATTCTCCGGGAGTTCTGGTATCTAACAGAGTGACACTTCCATCTTTTGGAAGATGATGGATCTCTTCTATATGAAACTGTTTCAGAATTCCGTTTTCGATATTTTCAATCATAAATCCGGCCAGATTTACCGGGTCTTTTGCAGAAGAATACGGAGGTGCGTAAGCCAGATCCAGTTCTGCCAGTTCGGTAGCTTTCATACCTGTATGGATGGCTGTTGCCAGAACATCAATTCTCTTATCCACACCTTCATAGCCAACGATCTGTGCACCCAGAAGCCGGTAAGTCTCTTTTTCAAATACCACTTTCATCGTCATAACCTTTCCGCCAGGGTAGTATCCTGCATGGCTCATAGGAGACAGGATGACCTTGTCCACATCCAGTCCGGCACTTTTGGCAGTGGTTTCGTTGATTCCGGTGGCAGCGGCAGTCATATCAAATACTTTTACAATGGAACTGCCCTGGGAGCCGGGATAATGGCTGTCCATACCGCAAATATTGTTTGCTGCAATACGCCCCTGTTTGTTTGCAGGACCTGCAAGAGAAATCAGGGTCTCCTGTCCGGTCACAAAGTGCTTCACCTGCACTGCATCTCCAACAGCGTAGATATCAGGTGCGGAAGTTTCCATTTTGTCATTTACCAGAATACTGCCCTTGACACCCAGTTCCAGTCCGGCTTCTTTTGCAAGTCTGGTATCCGGAGTCACACCGATGGCAAGAACGACCATGTCGGCACGAAGAGGTGCTTCGTCTTTTAATAAGACCTGAACACCGTCTTCTGTTTCTTCGAAGCCTTCTACCGTATGCCCAAGAGCCAGTTTCACACCATGTTTACGCATTTCATTATGGATGAAAGCTGCCATATCGGAATCAAAAGGTTTCATAAGCTGTTTTGGGCGCTGAACAATGGTAACATCCATACCAAGTTCCCGGAGATTTTCTGCAACTTCCAGACCAATGAATCCGCCTCCGGCCAAAATAGCGGACTTTGGATGGTTTCGGTTGATATACCGTTTGATGCGGAGAGTATCTTCTACGGTCCGCAGGGTAAATAGCTTTTCCAGGTCCGTTCCGGGAACAGGAGGTTGTGTAGGTTTCGCACCCGGAGAGAGTATCAGTTTGTCATAAGATTCTTCAAATTCTTCTCCTGTTTTCAGATTTTTCACGGATACCGTATGTTTCTCCGGATGAAGAGCTGTAACTTCGTGACGCACCTTCATATCCACACGGAAACGAGAGAAGAAGCTTTCAGGAGTCTGAAGGGTCAGATCCTGAGGATCCTTGATCACATCCCCAATGTAGTAGGGAAGTCCACAGTTTGCGTAAGAAATAAAACCGGAACGTTCAAACACTACGATTTCTGCCTGTTCATCCAATCTGCGAAGTCTGGCTGCAGCAGTTGCTCCACCGGCTACGCCGCCTACGATTACAACTTTCATATTATTTATCCACCTTTCCTTTATAAGAGGCAATGCCTCCGATATTTTTCACATTTGTATAGCCCATTTTTCCAAGCATTGCGGTTGCCTGGCTGCTTCTTGCACCCGAGTGGCAATACACAAAAAGAGGAGTATTTGTCTGCGTAACGACGGTCTTGATATTGTCAATCACCTGCAGCGGTATATTTCTGCTGCCTGGAACATGTCCTTCCCGATATTCCTGTGGTGTACGTACATCCACAAGCAGAGCGTCAGGTGTAGCTTTGTAGTCTTCAAATCCCTGGTTGATATCAGGTACCTTAAAAAAATCGAAAAATCCCATAAATGTTACCTCCCTGTTTCTGTTTCGCCGGTCCAGTCTTTGATACCGCCGAATTCTATAATATTGGTATATCCTAAATCTGCCAGCTTTTTAGAAGCCTGTTTACTGCGGTTGCCGCTGCGGCAGTAAACCAGAATCAACTGTTCCTTATCCGGCAGTTGAGCGATTTCTTCTGTTCCAATGGTTTCATTTGGCAGATTGACTGCCCCTGTAATGTGTTTTTCTTCATATTCTTCCGGGGTGCGTACATCCAAAATGATGTAATCTGTTTCCTCTTCCATCATAGCAGCAGCCTCTTTGGAAGAGACCTGTCGGTAACTGTTGGATTCAGGCTGTTCATTCTGATTGCAGCCGGTGAAGAGAAACAGTGTGAGCAGAAATCCAAAGAACAGAAGAACGTTATATTTTCTGATCATGGTGACACCTCCTGATGGGCTTTTAATTTACAGATGAGCTGTGTCATGGTTCCCATAGGACAGTAGACACACCAGCTTCTTGGTTTAAAGAGTACCATGGTGAGCAATCCCAAGATTGTGGATGTCAGCATGACACTGTAAAATCCAAAGGCAAACTGTGCCACGCCCGGATGTATCAGGGTTCCATGATAAGCCCAGTGCCAGGGGACTTTAAACGTCCATAGGAGTGTAACCACCTGTCTTAAATTGTTGGTTCCGGCAAATACCAGATAAGTATTCCAGAGCATCTGGAAAAACATGATGAAAAAGAAAATCAGGAAACCATAGCGGAACCATTTGCTTTTCATCCATCTTGGAATATCTTTTTTGCGGGAAAGACCGAAGCGGCCGCCCAGAAGACTGAATAATTGTCCTCTTCCACAGTAACGATTGCAGTATCCTTTGGTCCCTTTTGCCACGGAAATGACCAGGGGAATAAAGAAGCAGAGAAGACCAAGCCAGGCAAAAAGGATGTTAAAAAATCCAAGTACCAGATAGGTAAGTGAGAAAATCCAGAGATAGTCGTACCAGTGCTTTTTCATGGGGTCACCTCCTGTATTGTGATCACGGATGCCGGACATTCTTTTGCACATTTTCCGCATCCTACGCAGGATTCCATTTTAATTTTTGCCATGATGCCATTCCAGATTTCAATTGCATTTCTCGGACATACTTTCACGCAGCAGCCGCAGGCAACACAATCATTGGTATCTACAAATGCTTTTCGTCTTTTTTTCTTTTTTTCTTCCACAGTAAACCTCCTGAAGGTGCATTTTATACTTCTAGTATATCATAAAATGAGGGATTGTTCTGTGACAAGATTACAAAATAACAGAATTAGAAAAGCCTCAGTCATAGAGCCTTTTTTCATAGATAAGTTCTTGTTCAACAGGTACATATGTATTATACTTTTATCAAAGAGAAAATGGATAGGAGATTTCGTGATATGAAAAATTTAGTATTACATGATGTGAGTCAGGACAGTGCATACCGCTATACAGGGATTACAACGTTTGAAAATCTTGTGGAAGTGACAGGGGATTATCCATTTGAAGAAGATGTCATGGAGAAAGCTGCGATTCATAAGCAGACAATGATGAATCGACAGAACCAAATTCCATCTTTTGCGGTGACTCTTCGCATTTCACCGGATGCATTGATTCTGGAAGATGGAGAAAGCCTGCATTTTACTTTCGATGAATTTGAAATCAGGGATGGAAGAAGTAAATGTGCGGCTGTTTCCATGTTAGATCCAGAGTATCTGGAGGATAACTGGGTGAGAGTGCAGGTATTTATGCTGGATCAGGAGAAGATGGATCAGTTGTAAGATCAAGGGGGATAATTTTATGAATGTTATGCCCATTTCTGAATTGATTACCAGAGTTGCAGAGATATGCAGGGAAAATGGGGTAAAGAAATTGTACTTGTTTGGCTCTTTTGCCACAGGAACGGCAACTCCAGAGAGTGATATAGATTTTGTTGTTTATGGTTGTGATGATATCTGGAAATTAGAAGAGGCACTGGAGGAAATTGATACGCTTAGGAAAATAGATATTTTTGATTATGATAACATTCGCAATGAGTTTTTATTGGAGGATATTGAGAAATATGGAAAGCAAATCTATTAATAGATATAACACTTTTTGCAGAAGTCTGAAAAATTTGGAGAAAAGCAGAACCGCAGATGTGGAGCAGGATTTCCGGAACAAAATTATAGACGATGACAGGTGGATTCAGATGCTGAAGACGAGGAATCAGTTGGCACATGATTATGACGGAACTTTTGCAAAGGAGAAATTCCAAGAGATTATAGAGTGTTATTATCCGCTGTTTGAACAATTAAAGGAAAAAATACAGAAATATTATAAATAGAGTTTTACGATTATGGAGGATAACAGAAAATGAAAATATCAATTCTTTATGTGAGTCAGAGTGGGAATACAGAGTGTGCGGCAGAATATATTGCAGACGGAATCATGGCGAGATTTCCATTCATTGAGGTGAAGTTAATGTCCATTCGGGATCAGGAAGTCGACCTTGATTTTTTACAACAAAGTGAAGCGGTGATTTTTGGTGCACCTGTGTATTGTGCAGGAGTCAGCTGGGAATTGAAGCAATGGTTTGATTCTCATGTGCGGCTGGATTTGAGTGGGAAAATCGGTGCTGCCTTTGTAACGGCACAGTCTCCGGTAGGAGGAGTAGATACTGCGATTATGGATATTGTGAGAAATATGCTTCTGAAGAAAATGCTGGTATTTTCTGGAGCAGGAGAAAAAACGGAAAACAGATTTCAGCTGGGAGCCATAGGCATTGCAAAAACGCTAGAGCAGGATGCTTCACAATTGGAATTGTTTGGCGAGCACGTTGCCAAGATGGCGGTGCGGATGGCGGCCAGATAGAACATGAAAAGGTACAAAGTATTGCAAACCATTGATTCTAGATGGTTTGCAAAAAAAATCTTAAAAATTAGCACTCACCTCTTGACAGTGCTAATAATAAGTGTTATATTTGCCCTAGAACAAGAGAAAAAGCACACCCGGACAGCTTTCCGGGATTAGAATAACCAAAATGGAGGGATACTATGAACATCAGTAAATTTACTCAGAAGTCACTGCAGGCCGTCCAGGATTTGGAAAAAACAGCATATGAGTTTGGCAATCAGGAGGTGGAGCAGGAGCATCTGCTTTATAACCTGTTAAAACAGGAAGACAGTCTGATCTTAAAGCTCATTGAGAAAATGGAAATCCAAAAAGAACATTTCATGGGCAATGTGGAGCAGGCATTAAATGCCAGAACCAAGGTGTCCGGAGGACAGCCATATATTGGACAATACTTAAACAAAGCACTGGTAAGTGCAGAAGATGAAGCAAAAGCCATGGGAGATGAATACGTCTCAGTCGAGCATTTATTCCTGGCTCTTTTGGGAAATCCAAGCCCGTCTATGAAGAAAATCTGGCAGGAATACGGCATTACAAAAGAGCGTTTTCTTCAGGCACTCAGCACGGTCAGAGGCAATCAGAGAGTCACCACGGACAATCCGGAAGTGACCTACGATACCTTAAATAAATACGGTCAGGATCTGGTGGAAAAGGCCAGAGAACAGAAGTTAGATCCGGTCATTGGCAGGGACGGAGAAATCAGAAATGTCATCCGGATTCTTTCCAGAAAGACAAAGAATAATCCGGTTCTCATTGGTGAGCCGGGTGTGGGTAAGACAGCAGCCGTAGAAGGTTTAGCACAGCGTATTGTACAGGGGGATGTACCGGAAGGACTGAAGGATAAGAAGATTTTTGCCCTGGATATGGGAGCTTTGGTGGCTGGTGCCAAATACAGAGGTGAGTTTGAGGAACGTCTGAAAGCGGTTCTGGAAGAAGTGCGAAAAAGCGAAGGACAGATCATTCTTTTCATCGATGAGCTGCATTTGATTGTAGGTGCGGGTAAGACCGACGGTGCCATGGATGCCGGAAATATGTTAAAGCCTATGCTTGCAAGAGGGGAGCTGCACTGTATCGGTGCAACCACCTTAGATGAATACAGAAAGTACATTGAAAAGGATGCCGCTCTGGAGCGTAGATTCCAGCCGGTTCTGGTAGATGAGCCTACGGTAGAAGATACCATTTCTATTTTAAGAGGATTAAAAGAACGCTATGAAGTATTCCATGGGGTTAAGATTACGGACAGTGCTCTGGTAGCAGCAGCAACCTTGTCTGATCGTTATATTTCTGACCGTTTCCTGCCGGATAAGGCCATTGACCTGGTGGATGAGGCATGTGCACTGATTAAGACAGAGCTGGATTCCATGCCAACGGAACTGGATGAAATGCGAAGAAAAATCATGCAGATGGAGATTGAAGAGGCGGCTTTAAAGAAAGAAAATGACCGTTTAAGTCAGGACAGACTCATCGATCTGCAAAAAGAAATGGCAGAGCTCAGAGATGAATTTAATACTCAGAAAGCACAGTGGGATAATGAGAAAAATTCTGTAGAACGTCTTCAGAAACTGCGAGAACAGATAGAAGATATGAACAATCGCATCCAGAAGGCACAGAGAGAATATGATCTGAATGAAGCTGCAAAACTTCAGTATGGAGAGCTTCCATTGCTTCAGAAACAACTGGCAGCAGAGGAAGAAAAAGTGAAAAATCAGGATTTATCTCTGGTGCATGAGAGTGTGACAGATGAAGAAATTGCCAGAATCATTTCCCGCTGGACGGGTATTCCTGTAGCAAAATTGACAGAAGGCGAGAGAAGCAAAATTTTGAATCTGGAATCCGAGCTGCACAAACGTGTGATTGGTCAGGATGAAGGGGTTAGTAAGGTGACAGATGCCATTATCCGTTCCAAAGCCGGTATCAAGGATCCTACAAAACCAATCGGTTCTTTCTTGTTCTTGGGTCCGACCGGTGTAGGTAAGACGGAATTGGCCAAGACACTGGCAGCTACGCTGTTCGATGATGAGCAGAACATGGTGCGTATTGATATGAGTGAATATATGGAGAAATATTCGGTATCCAGACTCATCGGAGCACCTCCGGGATATGTAGGATACGAAGAAGGCGGACAGCTCACGGAAGCAGTGCGAAGAAAACCATATTCTGTTGTTCTTTTTGATGAGATTGAAAAGGCTCATCCAGATGTATTCAATGTGCTGCTGCAGGTACTGGATGATGGACGTATTACAGACTCTCAGGGACGCACCGTGGACTTTAAAAATACCATTTTGATCATGACTTCAAACATTGGCTCCACGTATCTGTTGGACGGTATTGAGGAAAACGGTGAGATTAAACAGGAAGCAAGAGACCTGGTAGACAGAGATTTGAGAGGACATTTCCGTCCGGAATTTCTCAACAGGCTGGATGAGATTATTATGTTTAAACCATTGACCAAAGAAAATATCGGAGGTATTGTGGAACTGCTTCTGGATGATCTGAACAGAAGATTAAAGGATCAGGAGCTTTCTCTGGCATTGACAAAAGCAGCAAAGGATTATATTATAGAAGGCGGTTATGATCCGGTTTACGGTGCCCGCCCACTGAAACGGTATGTTCAGAAATACGTGGAAACCTTAACTGCAAAATTGATTTTGTCAGGCGATATCAGAGCCAATGACCGGATTGTTATTGATGTGGAGAATGGAGAACTGACCGCACACACAGAGGCTGTGCAGGAGGTTCTGTGATCAAAAAGGAGTAGGGACTATGCCAAAGGATCCGGTTATGTTATTGAGTTATGTAAACACCCAGTTAAGAGATTTTTATTCTTCCCTGTCTGCTATGTGTGAAGATAAGCAGTGCAGCGTGGAAGAAATCACTGCGAAGCTGGCAGGAATCGACTATGAGTACGATGCAGCCAGAAACCAGTTCGTATAAAAAGAGAAAGAGAGACAGCTTTTCCGGGAAGTGTGAGAACTTTTTGGGAAAGCTGTTTTTGTTTTGCCGGAAATCTTGTGATGCTTGCAGGAGGCGGCAAAGTATTGATATAATATCAGTAGAGTATTAGGAAAGGAACAGAGGCGGATATGAAAAAAATAGCAGTGGTAGAAGATGATAACAGTCTCAGGACTGCCCTGGCAGGTGTCTTGGAAGAAAATGGATATACCCCCTGTCTGATCTTAGATTTTATGAAGGCGGATCGGGAAATCTTAGCAGCAGAGGCAGATCTGGTGCTGCTGGATATTATTTTGCCTGGAACCAGCGGACAGGAAATCTTGCGAAATCTTAGGAAAAATTCTCAGATTCCGGTGATCATGCTTACCAGCAAAAACGAAGAGATGGATGAAATCCTTGCTATGAGTTATGGGGCGGATGACTATATGACAAAACCATATAATCCCACCTTGCTGCTTCTGAAAATAGAGGCTATTTTCCGCAGAATGACACCGGATCAGACAAGCACAGAGCTGGAATATAAGGGAATGCGTGTGGATCTGCTCCGCAGTACCATGAAGTATCAGGAACAGGAAACCGTGCTTTCTAAGAATGAAATCACGATTTTGTATTACCTGATGAAAAACCAGGGGAAAATCGTATCCAGGGATGAATTAATGGATTATCTATGGGACTGTAATGATTTTGTAGATGATAATACACTGACCGTGAATATCAACCGCCTGAGAAAACGGCTGGAGAAAGCAGGACTTCCGGGTGTGATCGAGACGAGAAGAAGGCAGGGATATCTTTTAGTATGAGTGGGAAAAATTATGTAAAAGACCATGGGATGGCTCTGGTGATATGGGGGTTAGAGGTTGTAATTCTGGAAAGTATCTTGTGGATGTTTCATGTGAGAATTCCGGTACAGATTTTTGCTTTTTCTGTACAGCTTCTGGCAGCTTTTTTGGTTTTATACTGGGATTTTTCCAGAAAAAAAGGGTTTTACCGTGAGATGGAAGAGAAATTAAATACCCTGGAAGAAAAGTATCTGTTAATGGAAATGATGAGGCAGCCGGAATTTCTGGAAGGTGCTTTATTTTATGAAGCAATGATTCAGATGGAGAAATCCATGAATGATGAAATTTACGGGCAGATACGGAAGAATAATGAATTTAAGCAGTATATTGAGACCTGGGTACATGAAATTAAACTGCCTATTGCCAGTATGCGTCTGCTTTTAAAGGATTACCGGGGTGGCTCTGTAAGGACCTTGAAGGAACAGCTTGCCAGGACAGAGAGTTATGTGGAACAGGTTCTGTATTATTTAAGAAGCCAGGTTCCGGAGAAGGATTATGTGATTCAGGAGTATTCTCTTAGAACCGTTACAGACCATGTGATCGGGGAAAACAAGGATAGTTTTATCGGAAATCATGTAAGAATCCGACAGGAAACAGAAGACATTTGTGTGCTTACAGATGAAAAGTGGCTGAGTTTTATGGTAGGACAGATTTTGAACAATGCTGTGAAATACAGGCAGGAGGAGGCTCCCAAGATTCATCTGTGGAGTGAGGAAAAACAGGGAATCATATCTCTTCATATAAGGGATAACGGAAGAGGAATCGCACCGGAAGATTTGCCCAGAGTATTTGAAAAATCCTTTACCGGAAAGAACGGAAGAACCGGACAGGCATCCACAGGAATCGGCCTGTATCTGTGTCAGAAATTGTCACAGAGACTGGGACACAGACTGGAAATCGTATCAGAAGAGGGGTGCTATACAGAAGTGATTCTTTCTTTTGAACAGGATGAACATATGACCTTTTAACCTTACAGCAATGTAAGGTTATTTTATGCAAACTTATGGATAGGGAAACGTTTCCCTCTTATAATGAACTCGGAAACAAAGAAAACATAGCAAAGAAAGAGAGGAAACGTATCGTTTATGGAGAGATTGTTAGAAATCCAGAATCTTATGAAATTTTATGGCAATAAATCAAGCCTTACCAAAGCAGTCAATGATCTTAGCTTTACCGTAGAAAAAGGAGAATTTACCGCAATTATGGGAGCCAGCGGTTCCGGAAAAACGACCCTTTTAAACTGTATTTCCACCATTGACCGGGTGACAAGCGGTCATATTCTGGTGGAAGGGAAGGATATTACAAAGTTAAAGGGGAGTGCTTTAATGAAATTCCGCAGGGAAAAACTGGGATTTATTTTCCAGGATTTTCATCTGCTGGATACGTTAAATGCTTTTGATAATATTGCCCTGGCATTGCAGATCCAGAATGAGAAACCGGAAAAGATACGAAAAAAAGTAAAAGAAGTGGCTCAGAAACTGGATATCACAGAAGTATTGAGGAAATATCCATATGAGATGTCAGGAGGGCAGAAGCAGAGGGTTGCCTGTGCCAGAGCAATGATTACAGACCCGTCTTTTATCCTGGCAGATGAACCCACAGGGGCACTGGACTCCCACAGTGCAGGAGTCCTTCTGGGCAGTCTTCAGTATATGAATCAGGATTTGAACGCCACGATTCTGATGGTCACACACGATGCGTTTTCTGCCAGTTATGCGGGGCGGGTTTTGTTTATGAAGGATGGAAAACTGTTTCACGAACTGCAGAAAGGCAGAGCAGACCGAAAAGAATTTTTTGAGGAAATCATTCATGTGGTATCTCTTCTGGGAGGTGATCTGAATCATGTTGTTTAGTCTTTCTGTGAAGAATTTCAAGAAAAGTATCCGGGATTATTCCATCTACTTTTTTACCATGATTCTTGGGATTGCCGTTTTTTATATTTTCAATGCCATTGAGACCCAGACGGCTATGATGGAAGTGACAAAAACCAAAGCAGCAATCATTGATATGATGAATGGCGTGATGGACGGTGTCAGTATATTTGTTTCACTGATTCTTGGTTATCTGATCGTGTATGCCAGCCGTTTTATGCTGAAGAAACGGAAAATGGAGTTTGGTGTGTATATGACCCTTGGCATGAGCAGAGTGAAGATCGCAGGAATTTTGTGGATGGAAACCATCTGGATGGGAGTGATCTCTCTGGCAGCAGGACTTCTGGCAGGTATGGGGATTTCTCAGTTTATGTCCCTGATGGTTTCACATCTGTTTCAGGCTGATGTGTCCAGATTTGTGTTTGTGATTTCCTGGAAAGCAGTGGTGAAATCTATCCTGTATTTTCTAATTATCTATACTGTGGTAATGATATTGAATACCATTGCTATTAGCCGTACAAAACTCATTGATTTTATGACAGCAAGCCGGAAAAAAGAAAAGAATCTGCTGAAGAACCCGGTGGTCTCTGTGGTGATTTTTCTTCTGGCATGGGGGATTCTGGGATATGCTTATTACAATGTAACAGCAGGTGCAGAGAATCTGGAATCAGAGTTTCAGGTGCTAGCACAGGTGCTTCTTGGTATTGTTGGAACCATACTTGTATTCTGGTCTTTTGCCGGATTTTTCATGTGGATTCTTGGAAAAATGCCAAAGATTTATTATAAGAAAATTAATTCCTTTGTATTTGGAGAACTGTCCAATAAGTTAAATTCCACGGTGATTTCCTGTAGTGTCATCTGCCTTCTCATGTTTATGACCATTTGTATCTTGTTTTCAGCTTTTGCCAGAAAAGATTTCAAAGAAGCAGAAGCAAAAAAACTGGCCCCTGTGGATATATCCATGGTGAAAGACTTAGGAGACGGAAAAACCATAGAAAAAGTAATGGAAGAAAAGAATATTTCCAGAAAAGATTTTCAGGATACGTTGAACTTTATTACTTATGAGCTTCCAGAGGTAACACAAGGAAATATTGTAGGGGATGCTGTAGATAGAGAAAGATTTGGAGAGGCATATCTGAACCAGCAAATAGAATTACTTTCGGTAAGCACCTATAACCAGGCAGCAGAGAAATATCATCTTCCTACCTATGAATTAGAAGAAAACCAGTATCTTATCATTGCAGATATGGAAGGTGCAGTGGGCATTTTCAATATGGGATTGAAAGAAAATCCAGAGCTTTCCATAAAAGGGAAAACCTATTATCCAAAAGAAAAAACATGTCAGGATGGATTCCTGATGATGAATTATGACCCACAAAATATGGGATTTATCTTGGTTCCAGATTCTGTGAAATTTACAGAAGCAGAACAGAAAAAGAATTATTTCATTGCTGATTATGCAAAGGACACCAAGGCTTTCCGGGAAGAGATGGATGAAAAATTTTTTGAACGGCTAAACGGAGAAAAAAGCGATGAGTTTTCTGTGTACTTCACTACTCAGTCCTCTGTGTATGATGACAGTATCGGCAGCAGTGCCATGTATATTTTCCTGGGATTGTATCTTGGTATTTGCTTCCTGATTTCCGGTTCTGTGGTATTATCCTTAAAGATGTTATCTGATGCAGCGGACAGCAAAGAGAAGTATCGGATTCTTCAAAAACTGGGATGCGATCAAAAACAAATCTGCCGCGGGCTTCGGAAACAAAACGGTATGGTATTTCTTTTACCTGTGATTCTGGCTGCTGTTCATTCTGTCTTTGGCATTCAGGTGTGCATGGAGATGCTGTCTATTTATGAAACAAAGGGAACTGCACCGGCACTGGTGCTTACCATGATACTCATAGGAATGATTTACGGAGGGTATTATCTGGTGTCACAGTTTGGATGTGAGAAGATTGTGAGGGAGTAGGAAAAGTGTGGGGATGGGATGAATTGTTTATTCATCCCATCCTTCATAAAACCGTACATTCACACAGATAGTCCGCACAATATCTCCTTCTTCTAAATTCATATCTCCTTCATCGGATACGGTTGGAAGTTCGCAGTCTTCTTCAGACAGCTCCAGGCTCAGCCAGTTGTATGCAGCTTCGTTTGCATTATCGATGGCCTCATCTAAGGTATCGCCTTCTGCGTAACAGCATTCCAGATCTGGAAAGTGTGCTTTATATTTACCGGATTCTGTTTTGCGGAAAACCGCAGGATATAAAAATTTCATGGGAAATCCTCCTTTTTTTCTTTCACATATGATAAAGTATATAACAAAAGCAGCATAGTAACAAGTAGTAGATTCCGAGAAGAAGATGCCTTCTTGCAAGGCGTAAATTTTCATGGTAGTATTAGAACGTATTTGAGAATCAGGACAGAAAGGATGTGCTGATATGAGTTCATATGAGAGTTTTGCAAGAGTTTATGATTTGTTCATGGACAACATCCCATATCAGGAATGGTGCGGTTATCTTACCGGGCTTCTTAAGGAATGTGGAGTTACGGAAGGACTGGTGTTGGAATTAGGATGCGGCACCGGGAATGTGACCAGATTGTTAGCCGGGGAAGGCTATGACATGATCGGGGTGGATAATGCTCCGGATATGCTGGAAATTGCTATGGAAAAGAAAGAAGCAGATCAACAGGATATTCTTTATCTTCTTCAGGATATGCGGGAATTTGAACTGTATGGAACCGTAAAGGCGGTTGTATCTATCTGTGACAGCATGAATTATATTATAGAGGAAGAGGACCTTTTACAAGTTTTCCGGTTGGTGAATAATTATCTGGATCCTAAGGGTATCTTTATCTTTGATATGAATACAGAGTATAAGTACAGAGAAATTCTGGGGGAAAATACCATAGCGGAAAACCGGGAAGATGCCAGCTTTATCTGGGATAATTTTTATGATGAAGAAGGTCAGATCAATGAATATGACCTGGCACTTTTTATTCCGGAAGAAATCCAGGGAGAAACATTATACAGAAAATATGAGGAAGTACACTACCAGAGGGCCTATTCTCTGGAAACGGTAAAAAATCTTCTGGAACAGGCAGGAATGGAGTTTGTGACAGTGTATGATGCGTTTACACACGATGCACCGCAGGAGTACAGTGAGCGTGTTTATATCATTGCAAGAGAAAAGGGAAAATAAAGGAGAATAACATGGGAGATTATATTGTAAGAGCAACAGCGGCAAACAGCCAGATCCGTGCGTTTGCTGCCACTACAAAGGAATTAGTAGAATTTGCAAGAGCAGCTCATAATACCAGTCCGGTCGCAACAGCGGCTCTGGGACGTCTGCTTACTGCAGGGTCTATGATGGGTGTGATGATGAAGGGAGATAAGGATTTACTGACACTTCAGATTCATGCCAATGGACCAATCGAAGGTATTACGGTGACAGCAGATTCCAAGGGAAATGTAAAAGGATATGTGGGCAATCCGAATGTGGTGATCCATGCAAATGACAAAGGAAAGCTGGATGTTGCAGGTGCAGTTGGAATTGGTTTTATGAATATTATTAAAGATATGGGATTAAAGGAACCATACCTGGGACAGACAGAGCTTCAGACCAGCGAGATTGCGGAAGATCTGACCTATTATTTTGCAACCAGTGAGCAGGTTCCTTCTTCTGTTGGCCTTGGTGTGCTCATGGAAAAAGATAATACCGTAAAGCAGGCAGGAGGTTTTATTCTGCAGTTGATGCCGTTTACAGAGGAAGAAGTCATCAATAAGTTAGAAGATAACCTGAAGCGTGTTACTTCCGTGACCGGTATGCTGGAGGAAGGAAAGACACCGGAGCAGATTCTGGAGACCTTACTGGAAGGATTTGATCTTGAGATCAATGACAGGATTCCGACACAGTTCCACTGTAACTGCAGTAAGGAAAGAGTGGAAAAAGCTTTGATCAGTATCGGGAAAAAAGAGATTAAAGAAATGATCGATGAGGGTCAGGAAATTGAAATGAACTGTCATTTCTGCAATAAAAATTATCTGTTTTCTGTTGAAGAACTGAAAAGAATCTACAGGGAATGCAGAAAATAAAAGGTTTTTGAGAAACCGAAACAGCCGTATACAGCGGGAAAGGTATGGTGGAATATGAGAGATGGATTCATCAAAGCAGCAGCCGCAGCACCGGATATCAAGGTGGCAGACTGTATCAGCAACACACAGGAAATTATCAAAAAAGCAAGAGAAATGAGCAGTGCGGGAGCCAGGATCATGGTGTTTCCTGAGCTTTGTATCACAGGATATACCTGCCAGGATCTGTTCTGGCAGGAAACACTTCTGGAATCGGCAAAAGAGCAGCTTTTAAAGGTAGCAGAGGAATTAAAAGATGTAGAAGGGCTGATTTTTGTGGGGCTTCCGCTGGTATTTCGGGGGAAACTTTATAACACGGCCGCAGCCCTTAGCAAAGGGCAGATTTTAGGAATCGTGCCAAAAACATACCTGCCTAATTACGGAGAATTTTATGAGGCCAGACATTTTACTTCCGGGAAAAATGCAGAAGGTTTCATAGAACTGGGAGGACATCAGATTCCATTTGGCTGTCATCTTCTTTTTACCTGTGAGGAGATGCCGGAACTGACTGTAGCGGCAGAAATCTGTGAGGATCTGTGGGCACCAAACCCTCCAAGCATAAAGCATGCCATGTCGGGTGCTTCTGTGATTGTAAATCTCTCTGCCAGTGATGAAACAGTGGGAAAAGCAGACTATCGAAGAGAACTGGTGAAGGGACAGTCTGCCAGACTTTTGTGCGGATATATTTATGCGGCGGCAGGAAACGGAGAATCCACGCAGGATCTGGTATTTGGTGGACAAAACCTTATCTGTGAGGACGGAAGTGTTCTTGCAGAGGCAGAAATGTTTCAGAATCAGACAGTATATGGAACTTTGGATCTACAGAAACTCCGGGGTGAAAGAAGAAGAATCTCCACCTGGGAAGAGGAGGGCTGCGGAGATTATACAAGAGTAGCGTTTCATCTGCCAAAAGAAGAAACGGTAGCAGAAAGAGTATTTGACCCGAATCCCTTTGTTCCTGCCTGTCAGGGGGAAAGAGAGAAGCGATGCGATGAGATCCTTACGATCCAGGCAATGGGACTTAAAAAAAGACTGGAACATACACATTGTAAGACGGCTGTCCTTGGAATTTCCGGAGGACTGGATTCTACCCTGGCGCTTCTCGTCACTGCCAGAGCCTTTGACTTCCTGAAACTTGACAGAAGCCGGATCATTGCAGTTACCATGCCGTGTTTCGGTACTACAGACCGGACGTATACCAATGCCTGCGAGATGACAAGACGGCTGGGGGCAACCTTGATAGAGGTTGACATAAAAAAAGCAGTGCTTCAGCATTTCCAGGATATAGGACAGGATTTTAACAACCATGATGTGACTTTTGAGAATGCACAGGCCAGAGAACGTACCCAGGTGATCATGGATATTGCAAACCAAAAGGGCGGTATGGTCATTGGAACAGGGGATTTGTCAGAATTGGCTCTCGGATGGGCTACTTACAATGGAGACCATATGTCTATGTATGGTGTGAATGGCTCTATTCCAAAAACACTGGTTCGTCATCTGGTGAAATATTATGCAGATACCTGTGGAGAAGAAGGATTATCCCAGATTCTTCTGGATGTACTGGATACACCGGTCAGTCCGGAACTTCTGCCTCCGGAGGACGGACAGATTTCCCAGAAAACAGAGGATCTGGTGGGACCTTATGAGCTCCATGATTTCTTTTTGTATTATATGCTCCGGTTTCATTTTTCTCCTTCTAAAATTTACCGTATGGCAAAAATTGCTTTTAAAGATACCTATGAAGATGAAGTGATTCTGAAATGGCTGAAGAAGTTTTATTGGAGATTTTTCTCCCAGCAGTTTAAGCGTTCCTGCCTGCCGGATGGACCAAAGGTAGGAAGTGTGGCAGTTTCTCCGAGAGGTGACCTGCGTATGCCAAGTGATGCCTGTGTGCGTGTCTGGATGGATGAAATAGAAGCACTGTCATAAAGTCATGGAGGATGGTATATGGTTGATATTTTTTTGCAGTTGATTATTTACAGCTTTCTTGGTTGGTGCTGCGAGAGTGTTTATTGTTCTCTGGGGCGTGGAGAATGGATTAACAGAGGGTTTCTTACCGGACCGTTTTGTCCTATATATGGGTTTGGTGCTGTGGCAGCCCTTGCCTTTTTGAAATTCCTCCCGTCCAGTGTGCTGGTGGTTTTCGTCGGGGGCATGGTTATCACTTCAACTTTGGAATATATAACAAGCTGGCTGATGGAAAAATTATTTAATGCCAGATGGTGGGATTACTCCAAACGTGCTTTTAATATCAATGGCAGGGTCTGCCTGCTGAATTCTACTTTATTTGGTCTGCTTTGTCTGTTTTTGTACTTTGACCTGAATCCAAAGATTGAGAAGCTGCTGGGCATGTTCAACATGGATTTTAAGTGGGGATTTCTAATGGCATTTTTCCTGTACTTTGCCGTGGATGTTGCTCTTGCCGTGAAGAGTGCTCTTGGTATTAATATCCGACTGAAAGCTCTTACGGAGCTAAGGGAAGAACTTCAGGATAAGTACGAAGAGTGGAGTACAAATGCAAAACTGGATTTTGCACAGTTGGAAGGAAAACTTCTTTCCTCAGACATCAAAGATGAACTTTTGGAAAAGCTGCATAAAAAGCAGAGAGAAGTGGGATTTTTTGAGCGCCGTCTTATGAAATCCTTCCCTGAAATGGTGAACAGAAGTTATCCGGAACGATTAGAAGAATTGAAAAACACACTGAGAAAGAAGAAATGGGAGGATAAGAAATGAAATATGATTTTACCTCGATCATTGACAGAAGAGGCTGGGATGCCATTGCGGTAGATGCTGTTTATGATGTGCCCGGATTCGGTCCCGACGCACCAAATGAAGGTTTTGATGTGATTCCTATGTGGGTGGCAGATATGAATTTTCCTGCTCTTCCGGCGATTCAGGATGCTATTGTGAAGAGGGTAGAACATCCTGCATATGGATATTTCAGTCCGAGAAGAGAGTATACAGACAGCATTATCTCCTGGCAGGAAATAAGAAATGGTGTGACTGGCTTAGAAGCAGAGCACATTGGCTATGAAAATGGTGTATTGGGCGGTGTGCTCAGTGTACTGAATGTCATTTGTTCCAAGGGAGACAAAGTGCTGGTACATGCACCTACTTATATTGGATTTACTTCATCTTTAGAAAATAATGGATATCATATTGTACATTCTCCTCTTGTTCTGGATGAAAACAAGGTATGGCGTATGGACTTTGACGACATGGAGAAAAAAATCCGGGAAAATCATATTCATGCAGCCATTTTCTGCTCTCCTCATAATCCCTGTGGACGTGTATGGGAACGCTGGGAGATAGAAAAAGCCATGGAAATCTACAAAAAATATGATGTGTTTGTTGTCTCTGATGAGATTTGGTCTGATATTATTATGCCGGGATATAAGCATATCCCTACCCAGTCTGTGTCAGAAGATGCCAGATACCGCACAGCAGCGATGTATGCACCTTCTAAGACCTTTAATCTGGCAGGTCTGGTAGGGTCTTATCATATTATTTATAATTCATGGCTTAGGGACAGGGTAGAAAAAGAATCTTCACTCAGCCATTATAATGCCATGAATGTGCTGTCCATGTACGCACTGATAGGGGCGTACGGAGAAGAAGGTCATGTGTGGGTGGATGAACTTTGTCAGGTGCTGGAGGGAAATGCAGTGTATGCCTGTGACTATATCAGAGAACATTTTGAAGGCGTTGAGGCTGCAAAACCTCAGGGCACGTATATGCTGTTCCTGGATTGCAGCAAGTGGTGTGAAAATCATGGAAAAACACTGGATGAAGTCCTGAAAGCAGGCTGGGATGTAGGTGTAGCATGGCAGGATGGCCGTCCGTTCCACGGCTCCTGTCATATTCGGATGAATCTGGCACTGCCATTCTCCAGGGTTCAGGAAGCCTTTGAGAGATTAGAGAAATATGTATTTTCAGTATAAAGAAGAAAGACCGGGTCATGGTGACCTGGTCTTTCTTTTAAGAATGTTATTTATTCGTCATACCCATGAGGGTTCTGTGACTGCCATCTCCAGGCATCTTCGCACATTTCTTTGATGCCGAATTCAGCTTTCCATCCTAATTCTTCATAAGCTTTGTCTGCACTTGCGTAGCAGGTAGCGATATCGCCAGGACGGCGAGGTTTAATGGAATACGGAACCTTTACACCGGTTGCTTCCTGGAAGTTATTTACCAGGTCCAATACACTGTATCCGTTTCCGGTACCGAGGTTATAGATGTTCAGTCCTGCATTGCCCTGCAGCTTTTTAAGAGCCATAACATGGCCTCTTGCCAGGTCAACAACGTGGATGTAGTCTCTGACACCAGTGCCGTCAGGAGTGTCGTAATCGTTGCCAAACACGCCTAATTCTTTTAATTTTCCTACAGCAACCTGTGTAACATATGGCATCAGGTTATTAGGAATTCCGTTTGGATTTTCACCGATCGTACCGCTCTTATGAGCACCAATTGGGTTGAAATATCTTAAAAGAACAATGTTCCATTCCGGGTCTGCTTTCTGGATATCAGACAGAATCTGTTCCAGCATGGACTTAGTCCATCCGTATGGATTGGTACACTGACCTTTTGGACATTCTTCTGTGATCGGAACAAATGCCGGGTCTCCGTAAACAGTAGCGGAAGAGGAGAAGATCATGTTTTTTACATTATGTTTTCTCATTACATCCACTAAAGTTAAAGTTCCTGCAATGTTATTTTCGTAATATTCCCAAGGTCTTGCAACGGATTCACCTACTGCTTTTAATCCGGCAAAATGAATACAGGAATCAATAGATTCTTTTTCGAAAATCTCATTTAAAGCATCCCGGTCTAAGATGTCAGCTTTATAGAAAGGAACCTTTTTTCCTGTGATTTTTTCTACTCTTTCCAGAGATACCGGGTTGGAGTTGGACAGGTTATCTAAGACAACTACGTCGTATCCGGCATTCTGAAGTTCAATGACGGTATGGCTTCCGATATATCCGGCACCGCCTGTTACTAAAATGGCCATGGTTTATGCCTCCTTTTTAGAAGAACTATATTTTTTCACAATTGCATTCATGGTATCTGATTTTGCTTCCATATCCTTTACTAAGGTAAACTGTGTTCTGGCACGGTCTAAGTTGTGACCTTCTCTGTGTACTTTGAAGTAATGGTCTCCTTCCAGATAATCGGTAAGGAAACGTGTTCCGCATTCGTAGGTCATAGTCATTGCACCGATTGGCAGCATTTCTAATTCAATGTCAGTGAGACTTCCCTGGCATCCTTCAATAAAGCCTTTGGTATATAATTCAAACAATTCCATGCTGCAGGAAACCTTGGACAGGTCTTTCTCATCTTCTGCTGCAGTGCTTGCACCAAAACGGATAGAGTCACCGAAATCGTTTACTGCAAGACCAGGCATAACGGTATCCAGGTCAATGACACAGATTGCTTTTCTGGTTTCATCGTCGATCATAATGTTGTTTAATTTTGTATCGTTATGTGTTACACGGAGAGGAATCTTCTTCTCTGCCAGCAGATCGCACAGTACATGGGCAAGAGGTTCTCTGTCCAGTACAAACTTAATTTCTTCCTGAACATCTTTTGCACGGCCCATAACGTCTTCATCCAAAGCTTTTTTGAATTTTGCGAAACGGTCTACTGTGTTGTGGAAGTTTACGATGGTTTCATGGAGCGTTTCAGCCGGATAATCAGCTAAAAGTCCCTGGAAATGACCGAAAGCAACAGCACTCTGATAGAAATCTTCGTTGTTTTCTACCAAGTCATAGGTAGCAGCACCTTCAATAAAGAGATAAACTCTCCAGTATTCCCCTTCCTGGTCTACAAAGAAATTCTTTCCGTCTTTGGTAGGAACCAGATTCAAAGTTTCTCTTTCCGGATCTCCGCCTCTTTCAATGATTTTTTTCCGGAGCCATTCCGTAACACCGCTGACATTTTCCATTAATTCTTCAGGATTTAAAAAGATGGTTTTATTCATTCTCTGAAGGATATACCGGATCTCTTTTCCTTCATGCTCAAAAGTTACACGGAAAGTGTCATTGATATGACCGCTTCCGTAAGGAATCCCTTCTACATATGTGCCCTGAAACTGAAATGCCTCAATAACTTCTGGTCTGATCTCTGCCATTTTATTTTTCCTCCCACAGTTTTTCAGGATATAATCCCTGATCTTTTAATGCCTGGATGGCTGCAACAACTACCGGTTTGTCTTCTTTGTAAGTAACACCGTACCATTTATCAAGAGAAGTCAATACCTGAACAGTAGCCTTGTCTTCTTTTAATAATTCGTCTACTACGAAAGGCAGGAAGTATTCACATTTTAATGGATTTTTTTCCAGGTTTTCATTCAGGAAGTTTGCAAAACGTGCTTTTAATTCTCCCAGAATACTTTCTGTGAATCCCCACATATTCATGGAAACAGTGCTTCCTTCCGGAATGGTGATCCAGGTTGCACCGTCATCCTCTGTATAAGCAGCACCGCCTTCGTGTTTTTCAATACGTGTTCTCTCGTTGATTTTTTCAAGATATCCGTTTTCATCAGTTACACATACACCTCTGGCAACATGTCCGTTCTCTGTCAGAGTGTTTTCCAGTACATAACCAACCATAGTGTAACGATATTTGTCATCATCTTCATGTGTGGTCAGGTAGTCATAAATCATCTTAAATGCATGGCTTCCATAGTAGTCATCTGCATTGATTACTGCGAAAGGAGCATCTACAGTGCCGAGGCAGCTTAAGATCGCATGTCCTGTTCCCCATGGTTTTACACGTCCTTCCGGAACAGAGAAGCCTTCCGGGATGTTATTCAGATCCTGGAATACATATTCTACATCAATGACTTTGCTCATTCTGTCGCCGATAGCAGCTTTGAAGTCTTCTTCATTTTCTTTTTTGATAATGAAGACAACTTTTTCGAAGCCTGCTTTCACTGCATCATAGATGGAAAAATCCATGATGATATGTCCCTGTTTATCAACCGGGTCAATCTGTTTCAGTCCTCCATAGCGGCTTCCCATACCTGCTGCCATTACTACTAATACTGGTTTTTTCATTTTGTTTTTCCTCCCATTTTTTTTACTGACATCTTTTTAGATATCTTTATTTTAGCAAAAATACTCAAAGATTCCTTTGCACAAAGTGATATCTTTTTGTCATTTTCTACTGAATTTCTATTACTATCTTACAAAAATAGTAAATTTTTAATAAAAGAGAAAGGCCGGATTCCAAATCGGAAACCAGCCTTTTGTTTGTTGAAGAATATCAGCCTTTGATACCGCCTGTAACACCGCCGATGATTTTCTCTGACAGGAAAATGTAGAGAATGAAAGTCGGCAGGAATACGATAATAACGGCTGCGAACATTCCGGCCCAGTCTCCGGTGTATTTCATGGAGTTGATCATGCCGTACAGACCAGGTGCAACTGGTTTTAATTTATCTGAGCTTGCAAAGATCAGGGACAGGAAATATTCGTTCCAGATATTGATAAAGTTGAAAATTGTCACGGTCACGATACCGGACTGTGCCATAGGGAACATGATTTTCCAGAAGGTTCTCATTGGAGGACAACCGTCAATGGCAGCAGCCTCTTCATAAGTTTTAGAGATATTACTGAAAAAGGTCAGCAGGAAAATCGTAGTATAAGGCACATTGATACCAACGTACAAAAGAATCAGAGTTCCTTTTGCAAGTGGTATGTTGTTTAGGATTCCAAGACCGGAAATCACGCTGAACAGAGGAAGTACAACCATGATTGCCGGAACACCCATAGCAGATACAAAACTGGTCTGGATGAATTTGTTTGCAATAAAATCAAAACGTGACAATACATAAGCTGCCGGAGCACAGATCAGGATCAGCAGTACACAGGAGACTACAGAGTATAAAAGAGAGTTTCCGAAGAAGACTGCGACACCGGAGCCGTTCCATGCTTTGGCATAGTTTTCAAAATGTAATCCTGTTTCAAATTTTGTGGCTTTTCCCTGGAAAATTTCCGGGGTAGTAGAGAAGCTGGCACAGAGCACCCATCCTAACAGTACAATCGTAAAGATGACCCAGATCAATAAGATGATGTACCCGGGAGCAAGTCTCAGCTCTTGTTTCCAGTTAACTGGTCTGCGTGGTTCTTTTTCTTTTGCCATAACTGGTCCCTCCTTTAGAATTCTAAGTCATCATCTTTGATGAACTTGTTGCAGACGGTAAATACTAATACGACACAGATACTCAGAAGAACACCGATGGCTGCACCGAGACCGGAGTTACGTTCTGTTACAGTATTACCACCTCCGAAAATCTGCATGTACATGTAGACATAAGGGGTGATGGTCTGGGTGTCAGCAGTAACTGTGGAGAACAACTGTGACCATACAAAGAAACCGACAGAGCTTACAGACCACATGGTGATATTGGTTTTGAATACACCTTTCAGAAGCGGCAGTGTCATATAACGGAACTGCTGTACTTTGTTTGCCCCGTCGATTGTGGCTGCTTCATAAAATTCCGGGCTGATACGCTCGATACCGGACAGCCAGATGAGCATATGATAACCAACCATACCAAAGCAGTAAGCTAAGAGCAAAGCACCGAATTTGTGTTCATTATCCAGGAACTGTGTTTTTGCCAGTGTATCAAGGCCGAGCTTCGTGAAAACATTTTTCAGAAGACCAAACTGTGGGCTGTATACATACTGAAGCCACATAGTTGCTAAAGCAACAGCACTTACAATGTTTGGCATATAAATGATCGCACGGAACAATTTTTTGAAACGGATACCGCTTGCTAAGATTGCTGCAAAGAGCAGAGATAACAGCATTACAATGATTCCGCCGTATAACCAGATACGGAACAGGTTATAGAATGCTGTGCGGAACAGACTTGTGTTTATTAGTTTTGTGTAGTTGTCGATTCCTACAAAAGTCCACAGATTCATTGGGTCTGTAACACCTTCGATCTTAAAGAAGCTCATAATAACTGTTCTGATGATCGGGTACAGGAAAATACATACAAATAAAACAACTGCTGGTGTCAGGAATGCGACAATCATGGTCTTATTTTTCTTCAAACAAGATTCCTCCTCTCTAAACTATCTAAAAAGGAAGGCGGCAACAAAACCGATGCCACCTTCCTGACTATTTGTTCATGACTATTTATTTTGCAGCTTCCTGCATAGCACTTACAAACTCGTCTGCTGTAACAGTACCAGCCATTAATTTAATGAAGTTTTCTTTCAGAACAGGTGTGATATCAACGTTTGTTTCAACACCTGCAGCCCATGTGAAGCGGCCTGTGCTGTTTTCGATAACAGGTTTTGCACAAGCAACCATTTCTGGCCATTCTGTATTTGTTGTATCTGCCGGGATACCTACAGATTCATCAGCCATTTTCTGGTCGTATTCACCTTTAGTGATGAATGTGATTAAATCAAAAGCTTCTTTTGCCATTTTTGTATCTTTGTTGATACCAAATACCTGAGCACCGAAGTTGTTTGTTTCGGTTCCGTTTGCACCATTTTCCAGTGCAGGATATGCGAAGCATCCCCATTCAAAATCAGGACCTGTCATAGCTTTTACTTCGTTTGGTAACCAGGATCCGTTTAAGTACATAGCAACGCTTCCTGTAGCAAGTTCTGTGTTCTGACCTGCCGGCCATACGTTAGAACCAACCATTTCGGAATAGTATCCTTTAGAAGCAAGTTCTGCGATGTCTTCTGCCATAGTTTTAACAGCAGGATCATCCCATTTGCCTTCTTTTACGATTTCAACAACTTTTTCTTCGCCAACCAGTCTTGCTAAGTGATATCCAACAACACTTGTTGCGTAAGCATCATCCATAGTCATAGGTGTAATGCCTGCATCTTTTAATTTCTGGCATACATCCAAGAACTCATCCCATGTAGTAGGTTCTGTTTCAATACCTGCTTCTTTGAACAGTGCTTTGTTGTAGAAGAATGCGAATACGTTTGGCTGATATGGGATGGTCTTTAAAGTACCACCGCCTGCCTCACGACAAGCTGACATAAGAGCCGGGTTCGCTGTGGATTCGTAATCAGCTTCTTTTGCTAAATCTTCCAGATCTAACAGATATTTAGCATACATACCGTTTACACGGTCAATATCTTCGTCAAAAATATCAATCTGTGTGCCGCCGTCCAATGCAGGCTGGAGAGCTTCACGGTTACCTGTGCGTCCTTTGAACTGAAGGTCAACTTTTACTCCGGTCTCAGCCACGTAAGCGTCAACTGCTTCCTGGATAACTTTTCCCTGTGGTTCTGTTGATTCCCACATGGACCAGTATACCAGGGTATCACCGCTTGCTTCAGCTTTTTCTTCGCTGCCTTCAGATTTTGCTGTTTCCTCTTTTTTCTCATCTTCCTTAGGTGCATCAGAGCCGCCGCATCCTGCTAATACAGACATTGCCATCACGCTGCTAAGTAAAATGCTGATAACTTTCTTTTTCATTTTGTTACTGCCTCCTTAAAATAAATTTATTTAATTTCATGACTCAATTGTAACCTTTTTTGGTGGAGTTGTATTTGCACAATATGCACCTTTATGTGCACAAAAGGTATTTTTGACCAATTTTTGTTTCCAATTTTCAGAAAAACTATACAGTTTTGATAGAATGGAGGTGGAGAGAAGCAGAACTACGGTTTTTTATTGGTTAATTTCACGGTTTCCATCATTAAATTTGGAAGTTCTGCAAGATATGGGGTAATATTGAATTTTCTGTCAAAAGCTAGCTTTTTTTGTGGTTTTACAGTATAATGAGGATAATGTATCTGCATACTTGGAGGTGGCTTTGCTATGCATTTTAAAAGCTTGGAATTAGATGAAATTATACAGATTCAGAAAATTGTGACTATACATTATTTTGAATATATGAATGACTATAGTTTTCCGGGAGAGAAACATGACTTCTGGGAATTTTTGTGTGTAGACAAGGGTGAAGTGGATATTATTGCCGGGGATAAGCCTTATACCTTGCGGAAAGGGCAGATTGTATTTCATAAGCCTAATGAGTTTCATACAGTCAAGGCAAACGGAAGAATCGCCCCTAATCTTGTGGTGGTTTCTTTTGAATGTGATTCACCTTATATGAAATATTTTGAAAACCTGATTACCTGTATTGGGGAAAAGGAGCGGAATTTAATTGCACAAATTATATATGAAGCAAAGCGTTGTATTTTAAATCCCCTGGATGATCCGACAACGACAGCAATGGTGCGTAATCCGGAGGCTCCCATAGGAGCAGAACAACTGATTAAGATTTATTTGGAAAATCTGTTGATCTCTATGATACGCCAGTTAAATACCGGGAATCTGTCTTCTCCTGCCATAAAATCCATGAAACAGAAAAGTGATGCTCTGGTATATGAGAAAATTACAGCTTATCTTGAAGAACATATTCGACAGCGGCTTACCATTGATGTTATATGCAGAGACAATCTGATCGGACGTTCACAGCTTCAGAAGTTGTTTAGGGATCAGCATCAGTGCGGAGTGATTGACTATTTTTCTCATTTGAAAATAGAATGTGCAAAACAGTTGATTCGTGAGAATCATCATAACTTCACACAGATCTCAGACTATCTGGGCTATACATCCATACATTACTTTTCACGACAGTTTAAGAAGATTACAGGAATGACACCGTCTGAGTATGCGTCTTCTATTAAGGCGATTTCAGACAGGCGGTAAAATGATCGGATAACAGACAGAAGATGGACTTTCACTTGCAGATTCGGGGTGAAAGTCCATTTTATTTTGTAAATCTTAAATTATTACATTTTTGTATGAAATAAGTACATTGTCACAAGAACGATAACTATGGTAGCATAAAAAAAAGTGTGTTCAGTTGTAAACAGGGGGTTGGAAAAATGGTATTTAAACCAGAAAATTTGGATTTTAATCAGAGTCCGTATACAGGGATGACCAGAGAGCATTGGATAGATGCAGCAAAGTATCTTCTGACAGGGATTTTTCAAAATATTAAGTGTATGGATGACCCTGTAGTGGTGGAAAGGTACGAAACAGAAATTACATATCCGCATTTAAAGGAAACAAAAGAAAACCAGTGGATTGAAAGAAAAGCGGAAATATTTGAGGGCTTGGCACGCTCTTTTCTTATTGCTGCACCGCTGATCCATAACAGACCGGATGCGGTAATCTGTCATTACAGCATGAAGGACTATTATAAAAAACAGATTCTGAATTCCTGTACCAAAGGTCATGAGCTGTATATTGGGGATTATGATGATCTGCAGGAATGGACAAACCATGAGGATCCGTCCAGAGCTTTTCAGCAGACTGTAGAGACCTGTGCCCTGGTTATCGGTCTGTGGATATGCAGGGAGGAAATCTGGGATACTTACAGGAAAGAGGAGAAGGATCGGATCGCAGCTTTGATCAGCAGTTATGCCCATGCCAATACTACGGCACATAACTGGCGAATGTTCAATATGCTGGATATGGCTTTTTTAAAGATGGAAGGATACTCTGTCGACGAAGAAATCATGGCAGACCATGTACAGGCTATTTTAGATTATTACGTGGGGGATGGATGGTATCGGGATGGTCATGCCTTTGACTACTATTCCTGTTGGGCTTTTAATATGTATGGACCAATCTGGAATGTCTGGTATGGATATGAGCACATGCCGGCAGCAGCAAAAAGGTTTGAAGAACATTCAAACAAACTCATGGAAACCTACGGAGATTTCTTTGATGAAGATGGATTTACCAATATGTGGGGAAGAAGTAATATTTACAGAAATGGTGCAACCAGCTCTTTTGCAGCCAACTGTCTGTTGAGAAATTCTGTAATAAACCATGGGAATGCCAGAAGAATTACATCCGGCTCCCTGCTTCAGTTCCTCACAAGGGAAGATTTTCTGAAAAACGGAGTTCCGGTTCTTGGATTTTATGGACAATTTTCTCCTCTGGTGCAGGGGTATTCCTGTGCGGAATCTCCTTTGTGGCTTGGAAAAGCGTTTTTGTGTCTTGCACTGGATGAAAATCATCCGTTCTGGACAGAGAAAGAAAACAATGGATGCTGGGGAGAGCTTTCTGAAAAAGGAATCAAAGAAACAACGCTGGACGGTCCGGCTCTTTGTTTTACGAATCATAAGGCAAATGGAGAGACGGTTTTGCGGACAGGAAAAGTTCTGAAAGCTGAGAAAAATATTCATGGCATGTGGAATTATTCTAAATTATGTTTTAACACAAAATACCCATGGGAGGCATCCTTGTGTCAGAATGGCAGGATGGATTTTGATGTGGCAGCACAGGCATATGTCATGAAAGAAGGAGCAAGGATCCAGAATGCGAATGTGACTCTTTGGCACGGGGAAAAAGACGGGGTACTGTATCGAAGACAGTTTTTTGATTATGAGAGCAGTATGGAGGAATTCCGTGTGCAGGCCATGAATCTGGCTGATATCCCCGTGGAATATGGAATTCTGCGTGTGGATAAGCACAGACTGGTACGCAGACCCGTAGAAATCACACTTGGAGCTTATGGTTTTCCGGACAATGGAACAGAAATTATCAGGAAGGACCAGAATGGTGCACAGGCTATCATTCTGAAAGGAAGAGATTTTACAGGCAGAGAAAAACAGCTTGCCATGACAATCTATGACGGATGGCAGGAGCTTGATTATAAGAAGAGCAGGGGCAGCAACCCGGATTCCGAGTACTCCATTCTCGCTTATGCAAAAACGACATTGCAGAAGCAGTATGGCGGTCATGAACCTTATGTACTGATTTCCCAGGTGATTACCAAAGAAAGCCTGGAAGACTTTACAGAAGAAGAAATTTTCCCTATTGCAGACGTACAGTATGAAGATGCATTTAGAAATGGGGCTTACGGAACCATAAAAGTGGTGCTGAAAAATGGTATGAGCAGAGATATCTGTTTTGAAGGACTGGAAGGGAAATTAATTTTATAATTCTATATACATGAATGAAAGGAGAATAAGATGTTCAGTTTAAAAGTAATTAACAAAAATGAAAGAACCGTGGCATGGGCAAGAGGAGAAGAAGAAGTAAATCTTATGGTTGCCAGAGAGTATGAGGAAGGTGACAGAATCCTTCTGGAAGTTTCCGGTGAAAAAGAGTACGCATGGGTGCAGTTGGATGACGCATTTGGAAAGAGTCTTGTTTATTTGACAGGAAACTTTAATTACAATATTCCATTTGGCGAAAAGAGGATTAATATTTCTCCAAAGGTATTTTCAGGAGATAAACACCTGATATCTGTCCGCAAAGCAAAAGATTTTGAAATTAAATCTTATCGCAATCTGGCATTGAATGTAAATGATAATCATGAGAATACCTCCTGTTTTCCACATGCATATGCAAATGTAGAGACAAGAGGCGAGGCAGTATTTGCTGCAAAAAATGCCATTGATGGTGTGACAGCAAATGAATGCCACGGAGAATGGCCTTATGATTCCTGGGGAATTAACCGGAATCCAAATGCAGAAATGACTCTGGATTTTGGTCGTGAAGTAGAAATTGACCGTATCATCATTTATCTTCGTGCAGATTTTCCACATGATAATTGGTGGAAAAAAATGACAGTTACATTCTCTGATGGGGAAGAGAAAGAATTCTCTCTGAAGAAAACAGGAACGGGACAGGAATTTACTTTTGAGAAGAAAAAAATCACATGGCTGAAGGTGTCAAAACTCATTGCATCTTCGGAACCTTCTCCGTTCCCGGCATTAACACAGATTGAAGTGTACGGAACAGATTTGTAGGAAAATAAAAAACGGCAGGGAGTTGCTTATACAGAGCAGACTTCCCTGCTGTTTTTTTATTGCACATAGATAAAAGGCTTGCTAAAATAGCTTTATGGAAATGCGTATTTTTGAATCAGAAAGAGAGGAAAAGACATGGAAAAAATCAGAGTGGGATTGTTAGGTGCAGGAAATATTTCTGGTGTGATGGCAGAGACTTTGCAGCAGATGAAGGAAGCAGAGCTTTATGCCATTGCTTCCAGAACTTTAGCAAAAGCTAAGGATTTTGCAGCAGAATACGGAGTAAAACAGGCATATGGCTCTTATGAAGAACTGGCGGAAGATGAGCAAGTGGATCTTGTATACGTGGCAACTCCTATGTCGGAGCATTATGAAAACGTAAAGATGCTTCTGGAGCATGGAAAAAATGTGCTGTGCGAGAAGTCTTTTGCCTTAAATGAAGAACAGGCCGAAGAGATGCTGGCTTTGGCAAAGGAAAAAAATCTGTTGCTGACAGAGGCAATCTGGGTTCGGTATATGCCTATGTGGAAGACCATCAGACAGGTGTTGGATTCCGGCATCATCGGAAAACCTATGACGGTTACAGCAAATCTTTGTTATTTAATTGACAAAGTTCCAAGATTGATGAAACCGGAGCTTGGAGGAGGTGCACTGCTGGATGTAGGGGTGTATGTAATGAATTTTGCCTCCTTAGTTTTTGGAAATGACATTCAGAGCATTACATCTACTGCCGTCATGACAGAATCCGGCGTGGATGCCCAGAACAGTATTACTCTGACGTACCCGGGAGGGGAGATGGCTATTCTGAACAGTTCTCTGCGGGTACTTTCAGACCGTCAGGGAATCATTTATGGAACCGGGGGCTTTGCAGTTGTAGAGAACATCAATAATTTTGAGTCTATTACGGTATATAATGAAAATAGAGAAGTGAAGGCTGTGTATGAGCGGCCAAAACAGATCAGCGGTTATGAGTATGAGGTGCTGGCTTGTAAGGAAGCATTGGAAAAAGGATGGACAGAATGTCCGGATATGCCTCATGAAGAGACGTTGGAGCTTATGAGACAGATGGATTCTGTGAGAAAGCAGTGGGGGTTTCGCTATCCTCAGGAGGCATAATTCAAAAAAATTTCCGGTATTTAATACGGAACAGAAGTGGATTTTTAAAATAAAAGAAGAAAACGGCCGCCTTTACCGTCTGTGTAAAAGCGGCCGTTTTCTATGGGAGTTTTGCCTTTTCCAATGCCTGGTTGATGGCATCTAAAAGCATCATCGAAGTATACTTGTTTTCTTCTCCGTAGGTGATATTTTCGGTGGACTGTGAAGCATAAATCTGGCTGGAAAGTGCATCCAGAGCAGGCTCCATCAGAGGATACATAGCGGTGGTTGTTTCGCTTAGATTTACCAGGGAAATGGAATTGATATGATTTTCATCTACAGTAACCTGCACATCGAAGGTGTTATCATTGAGGGTGATGGGACTGGTGTAGACACCGGCATGATAAATCACATCTGCATTGGCAGGATCCGCATGTTTGTTTTTTCCGAACATGAAGAAAAGCAGAACAGCCAGTACAATGGCCAGTACCAGAAAAATTCCGGTATAAATGATTTCTTTCATATGTAATACAACTATTTTTGTTTTTGAGCTCATGGCCGCACCTCCTGGATTCCTTTCTATAGCATATTAGACAAAGACGAAAAATATAACTGTAAAATTCAGAACAAAACTGTTTTTCAAACTACTCTTTATTATAATAAAACAGGAGAGACGGATTGAGAAATTTGCATAAAAAAAAGATAAAAAAACAGCTAAAAATGAAAAAATAATTTTGAGTATATTAGCACAGTGAAGTAGGAAAAGTCAAAAGGGAGAAGTGCAGAAAGGGGGATTGTTTTTGACTTTTTAAAGTGATATGATTACAAACCGTAAAGGGAAACTTATTAATAAAGTTAAAAAAGAAAAAGAGAGGCTACGCTTTATGGAAGCAAAAGAAAAGAAAACAGAAGAAAAAAAGACAATGAAGGAAAAAGTACATGACTATTTTATGGAACAGTCCAAAATTGCTCCAATGGGTCTGAATGACAAGGAAGATAAGTACTATCACAGCATTTTTAACTATGACAAATAATTGCTGTAGAAAATAATATACAAGGTGAAGGAAGGGAACAGTTCTTTTGGGCTGTTCTCTTTTTTCATTGATTATCTTTTCCATGGAGGGTATAATCTGCATAGAAAGGATAGGGATTATGAAATATAAATTATTAGTATTAGATATCGACGGAACCGTGACAAATTCTAAGAAAGAAGTCACTGAAAAAACGAAAGAGGCTATCATCCATTTACAGGAAAGGGGCATTCCTGTTGCCATTGCTTCCGGGAGACCGCCGCAGGGAACTTCTTATGTAGCGGAAAAACTGGAATTTCAGCGATTTGGAAGCTATATTATGCCGTTTAACGGAGCCAGAATTTTAAACTTTCAGACAAAGGAATGTGTGTATTCTAAAACACTTCCCCCAAAATTGCCGGGAAAATTATGGAGAGATGCCCTGCAATATGGAGTAGGAATTATCACTTATCAGGGGGATGAGATCATAGCAGGAACAAGTCCGGATCAATATATGGATATTGAGGCAAAGATTAATGGGATTCCTGTGGTTTATCATGAAGATTTCGGAAACTATGTGGATTTTCCGGTAAATAAATGTTTAATGACCGGAGCACCGGAGGATTTGGAAGCTCTTGAGCCTGTGTTCGCCCAGAAGTACATGCACGAAGCCCAGGTGTTCCGCTCAGAACCGTATTTTCTGGAGATCACACCGAAAAACGTAGATAAGGCCTACTGCCTGAGACATTTGCTGGAGATTCTGGAAATCAAAAGAGAAGAAATGGTATGCTGCGGAGACGGCTTTAATGATCTGTCTATGATTCAATTTGCAGGTTTAGGAGTAGCCATGGCAAATGCCCAGGAAAAGGTGAAAGAGGTGGCAGATTATATCACAGAGCATGATAATGACCATGACGGAATTGCGGAAGTCATTGAACGTTTTTTTGACTGATAAGGAGGCATAAATGGGATTACAGTTTGTCTTCGGCCCTTCCGGGGCAGGGAAATCTTACTATATTTACCATAAAATCATCAGAGAATCTATGGAAAATCCCAAGAGGCAGTATCTTGTTCTGGTGCCGGAACAGTTTACCATGCAGACACAAAAAGATCTGGTGGCCATGCATCCGAGAAAAGGGATCATGAACATTGATGTATTGAGCTTTGAGCGTCTGGCTTTCCGTGTGCTGGAAGAAACCGGTGATATCAGGGGAGAACTTCTGGAAGAAACAGGGAAAAGCATGGTTTTGCGAAGAGTAGCCCAGGAAAAAAAGAAAGAATTAAAGATCCTTGGTGCGAAGATGGATAAACAGGGATATGTGTCCCAGCTTAAATCTATGGTTTCGGAACTTCGGCAGTATGAAGTTGCAGCAGAGGATTTGGAAGAGATTCTGGATGATCTGGAAAAAAGGCCGGAATTATATTATAAATTAAAGGACATTACGGTTTTATACCGGGGCTTTTTTGAGTATCTGGGTGAGAATTTTTATACCCAGGAGGAAGTGCTGGATGTACTTGGCCAGGTGGCAGAAAAGTCAGAAAAGCTGAAGGACAGTGTTCTGGTGCTGGATGGCTATACGGGATTTACTCCGATTCAGATGCAGCTTTTGGAGAAGCTTCTGGTTCTCTGCCGGGAAGTGTATGTCACGGTTACCATAGACCCACGGGAAGATCCGTTTAAACTGGGAAGTCCTCATCAGCTCTTTTCTCTCAGTAAGCAGACCGTTTCCGGGTTATGTAAACTTGCAAAAGATAAAAAGATTCCCTGGAAGGAATATTGGATACCGGAGAAAGGAGATGCCTACAGAGGGCGTTTTCTGGAAAATCCGTCTATGCGTTTTCTGGAGCAGAAGCTGTTCCGGTATGGAAATGCCGGGATACAGACAAAAGAAGTTCCTCAGAAGGAGCGCAGGGCTGTATGCATCCGGGAAACGTTGAATCCGGGAACAGAGATGGAAGAAACGGCGGCTTTGATTCGGAGGATGGTGCGAAAAGAGGGATATCGTTACAGTGATTTTGCAGTGATTTCCGGGGATATGGAAGTGTATGCTCCGGCAGCAGCCAGAGCCTTTGAAAAATTTGAGATTCCCTGTTTCATAGACCAGAAGCATTCCATTTTTTTGAATCCTTTTGTGGAATATATCCGTGCGGCTGTTGATCTGGTGGTGGAGAATTTTACTTATGAAAGTGTTTTCCGCCTGCTTCGCTGCGGACTTACGGATATTTCTGAGGAGGAGACAGACCGGCTGGAAAATTATGTGATAGCCACAGGAATCCGTGGATTTTCCAAATGGAAAGAGGAATGGGTACGCAGCTACCGTGGAGAAGTCCCGGAGGAATGTGTATGGCTGAATCAGATACGGGCAAGGCTTGTGGATAAATGGGAGCCTTTTTACCGGAAAATACGGGAACCCCAGGCAACGGTGAGAAGCTATGCACAGGCATTGTATGAATTTATCTGTGAAAATCAGATTGAGGAACAGCTAAAAATCTACGAAGAAAAATTCCACAAGGAGCAGAATCTGGCTTTGGAGAAAGAATACAGTCAGATCTACAGGATCGTTATGGATCTGTTGGATAAGATGGTCGAAATTCTCGGAGGGCAGCAGGTAAGACCGAAAGAGTTTAAGGAAATTCTGGATGCAGGTCTTTCAGAGGCAAAAGTAGGTGTGGTACCACCCACATCGGATCAGGTTTTGGTGGGAGATATGGAGCGAACCAGATTAAAGGAGATTAAGGTCTTATTCTTTGTGGGGGTAAACGAAGGAAAGATTCCGAAAGAGCAGCAGGCAGGCAAACTTCTGTCTGATCTGAACAGGGAAGAGCTGAAGAAACCTTTCGAAGAGAGAGGGCTTTCTCTGGCACCTACAGCGAAGGAAGCACTTTACACACAAAAGTTTTATCTGTATCTGAATCTTACAAAACCATCGGAAAAGGTGTATCTTTCTTACAGCAGATTAGATGGGAATGGGGCAGCCTTGTCTCCGTCTTTTTTGATCGCACAGGTGGAACGGCTGTTTCCGGATGCAAGAAGAGAGGAAGAAGAGCAATTGTTCCTGGAAAGTCCGTACAGTGCCTTAGTCCGTCTGTCCAGGGAACTATGCAGCCAGCAGAAGGAATCTCCTGTTTTCGAGGAACTGCTGTCCTGGTTTAAAAGTCAGAAACAGTGGGAGAACCTGGTGAGCGGTCTGATCGACGGAGCATATTATGCCAATCCGGAAGATGCCCTTGGAAGAGGAGTGGCTCAGGCACTTTATGGAACAAAGCTGGAGAACAGTGCGACCAGGCTGGAGCAGTTTGCAAAATGTGCCTGCTCTCATTTTCTGCTGTATGGACTTCGTCTTCGGGAACGGGTACGTTATGAATTCAGTATGGCAGATTTTGGTACCTTGCTTCACGACAGTCTTGATCTTTTTGCAAAGAGAGTGCGGGAGCAGGGGAAAACATGGGTGGATCTGGAAGACCGGGACAGAGATACTCTTGCGGAAGCCTGTGTGGATGAAGTGGTAGAGCGGTCAGGAGATACCATTCTTGGAAGCAGTGCGAGAAATGCGTATACCGTAAACCGGGCAAAAAGGATGGTCAAACGCAGTGTCTGGGCTTTGCAGTGTCAGCTTCGTCAGGGTGAATTTTATCCGGCACTGACAGAATGGGCGTTTGGGCCGGAAGATCAGATAGACAGTCTGAATTTTTTGCTGGAACAAGGTGAAATCCTTTCACTGAGAGGAAGGGTCGACAGGATTGACCTCTGTGAGGGGGAGGATGACCAGCTTTTCGTAAAGGTTATTGATTATAAATCAGGGACAACAAAATTGGACCTGGTGAAGCTGTACTATGGTCTTCAACTGCAATTGGCTCTTTATCTGAATGCAGCGATGGAACTGGAGCAGAAGCGTTTTCCAGGGAAAAAAGCAGTACCGGCCGGAATTTTTTATTACAATATCAAAGATCCCATCTTGAATCAGGAAGATATCAAAGACCCGGAGCATCCGGAACCGGATGTGTTAAAGAAAATGAAGATGGATGGGATTGCAGGAGCAGAACCGGAAATCCTGGAAAAACTGGACCGGGATCTGGCAGCCAAAACTTCAGTGGAGTCTATGGTGGTTCCGGTAAAATATACGGCAAAAGGTGGATTCAGCAGTAATTCCAAAGTAGCTTATCAGGAACAGTTCCATAATATGATGTGTTATGTAAATGAGAAAGCAAAAGGGATCGGACAGGAAATCTTAAACGGAAATACAGAAGTGAATCCCTTTGAAAAACAGAAAGAAAATGCCTGTGAGTATTGCCCTTACCGCAGTGTCTGTGGGTTTGACGAAAAAATCCCCGGATACACATACCGGAGACTGCACAGCTATAGTGAGGATGAAATCTGGAAAAAAATAGATGAGGATCTGCATAAGGACAAATCGTTCAATAGGAAGGAGAAATAGAATGGGTGTTTCATGGACAGAAGAACAGAGAAGAGTCATTGATACCAGAAACTGCAATATTCTGGTGAGTGCTGCAGCCGGAAGCGGGAAAACGGCAGTTCTGGTGGAACGGATTCTTCAGCTTATTACGGATCGGCAGCATCCCATAGATATTGACCGTCTTCTTATTGTAACATTTACCAGGGCAGCAGCCGGAGAGATGAAGGAACGAATCCGTCTGGCCATTGAGAAGCAACTGGAAACAGACCGGGAGAATGAACATTTACAGAGACAGAGTATTCTGGTACACCATGCACAGATTACCACCATTGACAGTTTTTGTTCTTATGTGGTGAAGAATTATTTCCATCTGATTGACTTAGACCCTTCTTTCCGCATGGGGGATGAGGGCGAAATGCGGCTGTTGCAGGCAGATGTGGCAGAACAGGTGATGGAAGAAGCCTATGCCTGTGAGGAGAATCAGGCATTTACGGATTTCGTAGACGGATTTTCCAGTGGGAAAACAGATACAAAAATTGTAGATTTGATGCTGAAATTATATCAATTTTCCATGAGTTATCCCTATCCCGGGGAATGGCTGGAATCCTGCAGGCAGGCATATGAGATTCAGGATACCGAAGAACTGGAACAGGCACCCTGGATGCAGTGCATCAAAGCTGAGATTAAGAAGGAAATAAAAGAGGCGGCAGAGCTTCTTGCTCAGGCCATAGAGATATGCCAACAGCCGGATGGTCCGGGATTTTATCTGGAGCTTCTGGAGTCAGAGCATGCAGGTGCCGGTCAGGCACTGAAAGCAGAGACCTTTTCCCAGTGGAAGACATGTCTTGATAAGATGGAGTTTAAACGGCTGCCGCCCGGAAAAAAGGCGGAAAAGGAGCAGGTGTCTGAGCAGCAGCAGAAACTTGCAAAAGATCTCCGCAGCCAGGCAAAGGATCTGATCCATGATATACAATCGAAATATTTTCAGGAAACGCCGGAGGATATCATAGATCATCTTCAAAGTGCAGGGAAGCCGGTCAGTGTGCTGGTGGATCTTACGCTGCGTTTTATGGAGCTTTATCAGGAAAAGAAGAAAGAAAAGAATATTCTTGATTTTGCGGATCTGGAGCATGATGCATTGAAAATTCTGGTGGAGCACAGGGAAGATGGAGACCGCAGGACCGATGCGGCCAGAGAATTGGCAGAGCAGTTTACGGAGATTATGATTGATGAGTATCAGGATAGTAATCTGGTACAGGAAAAGTTGCTGACCGCAGTGTCAGGAATCGAAGACGGAATTTACAATATCTTTATGGTGGGAGATGTAAAACAGAGCATCTATCGCTTCCGACTTGCAAGGCCGGATCTGTTTATGGAAAAATTCCGTACTTATCCACTGATACCTGGAGACAAAAAGCTTCGGATTGATCTTCATAAAAATTTCCGGAGCCGCAGGGAAGTACTGGAGAGTGTGAATTATCTGTTCTATCAGATCATGGGAGATGATTTGGGCGGAGTGGAATACGACGAAGATGCTGCTCTGTATCCGGCACGGGAATTTCCACCCATGGAGCAGACAGAGCCGGCGGCGGAAGTCCTGTTGCTGGAAGCAGATGACCAGGTGTGGAAAGAAAAGGAAGATTCCCAGACAGAGCGGGAGCTGGAAGCACGAATGGCTGCCCTTCGTATCCGGGAATTGATGGAAAATCAGGAAGTTCTGGATAAGGATACAGAAACATACCGCCCTGCCAGATACTCGGATATTACCATTTTGCTGAGAACCATGTCGGGATGGGCAGAAACTTTTAAGAAAATTTTAAATTCCTGTGGGATTCCGGCAAGTGTTACAACGAAGACCGGGTATTTTTCTGCCCCGGAGATTGTTACGGTGCTGGATTATCTGCGGATTCTGGATAATCCCCTTCAGGATATTCCCCTGGCAGGAGCCATGAGAGGAATGCCGGATGGATTTCATTTTCAGGAACTTGCGGAAATCAAGATTCTGGGACAGGAAGCAGAGAAACCAAGCCTGTTTGAAGCAGTTCTTCTGGCAGAGCAGCTTGACAGCCCGTTAGGGGAAAAGGTGAGGACGTTTTTGTCTGTGTACCGGAAATTGAGAGAAAAGGTTCCTTATACCCCCATGCATGAACTGATCTGGGATTTTTTTGATGCCACAGGATTTTTATTATACCAGCAGTCTTTTGTGTCAGGGGAGCAGAAGAAAGCAAACCTCCTTATGCTGGTTGAGAAGGCAAGGAGTTATGAGAGCAGCAGCTATCGTGGATTGTTTAATTTTATCCGTTATATTGAAAACCTGAATAAGTATCAGGTGGATTTCGGGGAAGCAAATATTTTGTCAGAGCAGGAAGATACGGTCCGTATTATGAGTATCCACGGCAGTAAAGGTCTGGAGTTTCCTATTGTATTTGTGGCAGGAATGGGGAAACAGATGAATTTGCAGGATGCCAGAGAGAGTATTGTGCTGCATCCGGATCTGGGAATCGGTGCTCCGTATGTGGATGAAACCTTCCGAATCCGTACCAGGACGATTATACAGAGGGCAGTGCAGCAGGAGATCACCCTGGAAAGCCTGGGAGAAGAACTGCGGATTCTTTATGTGGCACTGACAAGAGCAAAAGAGAAACTGATTCTTACCGGTGCTGTTTCGAAATTAAAGGAAACATTGCAGCGGTTCGAAATGCTGAAACGTCAGGAAAAACAGAAGCTTTCCTATGAAATGCGTATGAAAGGGAAAAGTTATCTGGACTGGATTCTCACGGCACTGGCACGGCATAAGGCCATGAAGCCTTTCTATCAGTCCTTTGATAGTTCTGTATATCCTTTGAATCCCTGGTATGAAGGCCCCGGGGATTTTATGCTCCGCATCGTTTCCCCGCTGGAATTGGTGCAGGAGGAGATGAAACTTCGGACAGAGGAAATGATAAAAAAAGAGGAATTGCTTCTGTGGGATTGTGAACAGGTGTATGACCAGGAATTAAGAGCACATTTGCAGGAGAGTTTTTCGTATGAATATCCATACAAAGCCCAGGCAGAGATTCCATCTAAGCTGACTGTTTCTGAGGTGAAACGGATGCAGGAGCCTGTGGATGAGGAGAGTACATTTCTGTATAAAGACACCGAAGAAAATGCACCGGACGCTGAGAAAACTCAGGAAAAGGAAAGCTATATTCCTGCTTTTATGAGAGAAGAAGAGGTCGTATTGGAAGGTGCAGAGCGTGGTACTGCTTATCACCGGGTATTGGAATGTCTGGATTATACTTGCCTGGAATCTTTTGGCCATATAAAAGAGCAGCTTGATACCATGGTTTCCCAGGGGCGTCTTACATCCAGAATGCGGGAGGCAGTACAAGACCGGGAGATTTACAAGTTTGTGAAAAGTCCTCTTGGCCAGCGTATGAAGGCTGCCAGTATGCAGGGAGCGTTGTACCGGGAACAGCCTTTTGTCATGAGTGTTCTGGCAAACCAGATACAGGAGAGATATGATTCCGGGGAAGAAATCTTGATGCAGGGAATGATAGATGCCTATTTTGAAGAAGACGGGGAACTGGTGCTGGTGGATTATAAGACGGATAAAGTCTGGAATCGGAAACCGGAAACCCTGGTGGAAAAATACCAGGTACAGCTTCAGTATTATAAAGAGGCACTGGAGCGGCTGACACAGAAGAAGGTAAAAGAAGTGTATCTGTATTCCTTGTATTTGGGGAGAGAAATACTTGTGTAGGAGAAAATTCGTATCAGATAATATTTCTTTGTAGAAAGGAAGCATGCCACCCGCTTAGCGGGTGGCCATGACTGTTGGATTTATTTGAAAGTTCTAAGAATTTTATATTTCAGACTCGAATGATATGTTCTTGTTGGTTGTAATAACGTTCAAAAGATTCATTATGTGATATAAGTATGAGCGTAATGCCTTTTTGACTGCAAAATTGAGCAATACCTTTTGTAACCATGTTTACCATTTCAGGATTCAGTGCACTGACTGGTTCATCTAACATGAGTAAGTCTGGTTTTCTTAACAGTGCACGTGCGAGACATATTCTTTGTTTTTCTCCTCCAGAGATATTATTCCCATTAGGGTTAATCATATAATCAAGCCCCTTACTGTCTATAAAATCATTTAGGGAAGTTGCATTTATAGCTTCATTTAACTCTTCTTTGGAAAAGGAATCACCTAGAGTTAGATTGTTTAAAACTGTGTCACTGAAGATATAAGGAGTTTGTTGAGCTTGTATAATATGTGTATAATACATATCAGGATTAATTTCATTTATAGAAATTCCATTATATTTGATTGTTATAGGTTGATTTTCCGTTTCATAAAAACGAGAAATAATATTAATCAAGCTAGTTTTACCTTTGCCACTAGAACCTTTTACTATTGCAACATCTCCATTATGTAGTGAAAAATTAAGATTATTTAGAATCGATTTTCCATCTTTAAATGTATAGTGAAGAGAATTAAAAGATAAAGTTTCTAGTTTTTTAAGTTTGTCTGTTGAATATTTGATGGAATCATCTTTTAGAATAGGCTCAATCTTTTCTTGCATGGCTAATGCTTGTGCTCGTTTGTTAAGAAAATCAGGAATTACTTGAACAGGTTCTTGCAGAGTACCTGCAATGCCATATAGTGCAATTAATGAGCCAATAGTCAATTGATTTTTTAGTACAAAAATAACGCCTATCAATACAACAAGAACAGGAACGGCTATTGCAAGCATTGCATAGGTTGAAGTAAAAGCAGCATATAATCTAGAAATATTCTTACTATATTTGAAAGAGTGAATATCAATATATTGAGCAAGTTTTTTTTCAAAAAAAGCTTCTTTTTTATATTGTTTAATGTCTTTAATTCCATCAAAACATTCAACAATTCTATTACTAATTTCAGTATTAGCTTCCTGTAATTTATAAGTTTGTTTTGTAATTGCTTTGCTAATATAATGTGTACATAGATAGCAAGCTAAAATAATGAAAAAAACAATTAAGGTTATTGTTATGCTATAGTAAAACATCATGCTAAAAGCGATTAATAGACTAAAAATATTTAGAATGAGTGTTAACATTCCCATGCCTTTCCAGTCAGCGATAAATTTGCTATCATCTTTAATCATTGTGAGAGAGGCAGCAGATGAATATTTTTCATGAAATGAAAATGGTTTTCGTATTGTCATACCAAATAATTGTTTCATTAAGGAATATTGGCTGGTGTATTCTAGATATCGATACCAATATTGAAAAAGTGCATTTATAATAAAAAAGATTGAGATTAAAAACACACAGAATATCAAATATTTCTGTGTTACTTGCAGTTCTTTTGAGTTTACACTGTCGATGGTCTTTTGAATTCCCATAAGCAGAATATATCGAACTAAAACATTAATTTCAAATATAAATAGCATTGCAATTTGAATATTACGCAAAGGTTTAAAAATAGCATTAATTTTAGAATTAAAGTGTTTCATGGGCAATACCTCTTTTCAAAGTTTATATTAATAAAAGAAACAATCACAGTCTTTTATTCTTTGATCTTCCGTATAGAATGCAGGGCAACCTAAACATATTGTTTTCCATTTACATCCTACACAGGCTTTTTTCTTAATATTATTTATGAAGATTTCCTTTTTTTCCATATATTCGTTTATGTTTTTAGCTTTACAAAGGCCGGATATTTTTGGACATAGATCAAAATATCCATCAACGGTTATTACAGTTGCATTATTATAAATCATAGAGCAACTAGAAAGGTATGGATTTTTATCTAATAAATCATAAAAATCTTGAAAAAGATATTGAATTTGAGATAAGTATGGAATCCATAAATGTTCTTTTAGAGATAGATGTATTCGAATATCATGGTTTCGAATTTGTTTATCGTAAAAATCTGTTAAATGTTTAAAAGCTTGATCATAGTATTGTCTATTCACATGAAATCCGTGACCGTTAGCATCGTAATATCTAGAAACTGAAAAGTTAGATATATGAATGTCTTGATTGTATAGCATATTTAATAAAGGCCACAAATCTGTACTATTTTGTTTACTTAAAGTATATTTTATGTTTGCAGGTATTTTATATGTGTAAAGCAATTTAAGAGCATTTAGCGTTTTTTCAAAACTTCCTTTTGAGCGTATTGCATCATGAGTAGATTCTAATCCATCTAGACTCATTTGGTAACGTCTACATTTTAATGCATTTAATTTTTCGATGTTTTCTGATAATAGATATGGATTACCTTTGATTCCATAATTTATATTTTCTTTGGATAAATAGTATAATAATACATCGATATCTGGCTTTTGTAGCGGATCTCCGCCTATTAAATCTATAACAAGTCTTTTTGAATGGACTTTAGCCCAATGTTTTATTTGATCAAGAATTTCAATAAATTCTTTGGCACTTAATTCATTTGGAATGTTATGGTTCTTTTTCAAATAACAATGCCAGCAGTTATCACTACATTGATTAGTTACATTCATCTGTATGTAAAAGATATCCTTTCGGATTTTTAGTTTTTGAATTAAATGTTTATTAAGTATGTATTGAATTAGTAAATCATTATTTTTCATATTATTTGAAATCCCTTAAATATTTATAAAATAAAAACAGTATGCCATTTGAAAGTTCAGAATAATTAAAAAAATAGCGTAGCAAATGTGAATTGGAATATATCTGTTTGAGATAAGACAATATCATTGTGTAATACTTTTTATTTTGATTACATATGTTCGTAGTATCTATTAATCTAGGACAATAGCGACATAAGGTACGTACGGAACAATTTTGGCATTGATCAAATTTTATATTATTTGATAGTGTATAATTATCCAGTGTCTTAGTTAATGACGCAGTCTGATCTAACTTGGCAATAGGAAGTTCCCCTGCATAATAATAATCTACACACATATAGATATCACCATTAGGTATAATAGACAACTTTTTTCCTTCAAAGATACATTTTTTACGATTTGAATCCTCATCTGAAAGAGAAGATGCCATATATAGCAGTTCTTTTTTAAAAAAGGGGATGCAGTTCTTATATTCCTTTTTTTCGTTGAGAATGTCATTAAAAATTTTATCCATCAGAGTATATTTTTGATTAAAAAAAAAGGATTCTGAAATTTTTGTTTCGTCAAAACATCCTTCTCTATTGAATGTAATATAGGGAACTGTTGGAAAATTTTTATGAATGTCTTCAATACAATCTTGTAACGAGACATTATTTTGGTAGTGAGCTGAATTATAAACAACATAAATATTATCAACACAAGGCATATTATGATTTATTAAAAAATGATAATTGTTAAGAATTTTTTGATAAGTACCATTTCCATTATGAAAAATTCGATTTTTATCGTGAATATGTTTGTTGCCATCAATTGTAATGATAAAGTGAAAAATAGTACCTTCTTCTGATAACTTTTTTAAAAATAGTTTAAATTTAGTGCTAAGCTCTACTAAATTAGATGAAAATATGTATTCTGGTTTTGAAGAGAGATAATGGGTGTTTATTAAGTTATCAATATGAGAATCTAATTCAAAAATAAAATTTTCAGCAACAAGGGGCTCTCCTCCAAAGAATTGAATAGTATTAAATTCAATAAGTAAATTATCTAATAATTCAATATAATTTAAATTTAAGTTTCCCATCTTTGGTTTAGAAGAAACTTTTTGATAACAGTAACGACAATCACAATTACAAAGATCAGTGAGCATCAGAGTTAGTGTTTTGTTCATTATAAATCTCCTTTATTTCCATTCGAGTAGGACATGGTTGTCCTGTGCAGTTTATTATTTCAAATTCATCTTGATATGGGCAGACAGGAATGCAATTTTTATTGTATTTACAAGTTTTACATTCCTGAAAAATTTCGATATATGTTTGCTTTCTTTTTAGGAAAGATGTAAATACTGTGGATGAAATGGCGCTTTTAAGAGATATGACATCATTTATTGAAGTCCTATTTAGGACATTGTGAGAAGGCCATATACATGGATACATATTTAAATTTGCATCGACATAAGCAACTTTATCACCTGCGGGGCAACTTCCTTTAGCTCCACATATATTAATATCTATTCCATATCTTTTTTTGAAAAAATCATGTTCGATTTGTTTCATGGGAAGTCGTACACATATATCCGGAAACTCTTTTGATATTTGTACAATTTTATTTGCAATCTTGAAATTTGTTGTATCTTTGTTGAAAGTTAAGTTTTTACATGCACCATGATTAACTAAAAAATTAAATGTAATATTTGACATGCCTAATTCATGCGCAAAATTAAACATATTTCTAATGTTTGATTCTGTACCAAAATTTATAGAAGATGTGGTACAAGAAAGAGCTAGTTGAATGGGAGGAATAATTTTTTTTTCACGTAATGCAAGATAAATATTCATAAAGTTTTTAACATTTTTATAAAATGTTTGAAATGTCCCTTTTCCACGTATTGCATCATTGATTTCTTCCGATGCGCTTTCCACACTAAAAAAAATACCTTTAAGTCCAGATTGAATTAACTGAATACTTCTTGATACATCTAATAAGGTTGCATTGGTGGTAAGAAAAACATTAATATTTTTTCTAGAAAATTGGTTTATTAGTTGTTCTAAATTACTTACCATTAAAGGTTCTCCGCCTTGAATTAAAATATTTTGAAAACTGATTTTTGAAAAGGCATCTATTGTCTCGGAAATATTAATTTCTACAGGTTTATTTGTACTTAGATATTCAGTATTGTAACAATGTTTGCAGCGTAAATTACAACTTGTGGTAATGTCATAAGTAATTGTGCCTATTGATTTTGAACTCATGTTTTTCTATACCTCCTTAGAAACAAAGAGTACAGTAACTATAGAAGAATATTATTGGCTAATATATTTACTATACTCCTTGTGTAAATTGTAAAATTTTAGATTTTCAGAGATTTAACAAATTAAAACACCATTATCAAGGCCAGGAATATCAGAATCAAATTCTTGTTCTGATTCAGTTCCAAACTCCTCTAAAATTAGTTTTAACACAGCATCTTCTGTCAATAATCCATCATTGTTGTTCACAGTATCACCCTTTCTGCTTAAAAGCATATATTTTGAAAACTTCGCGAATGTTTCAAAATATATGATATTGTCTATTACTAAAAAAAACCATGACATTTTTGGAAAAAATTTTTTCCAAAAATGTCATGGTCTTTTTTAATAACTTTTGTTAAAATTGCCGTGAGTTTAATATAAGGAGTGTTTAATAAATGAAAAAAAATCATGGTCATTATTTTAGAATTATTGTATATGGTATAATTTCAGTTTTTATTGGAATAAGCTTCATTATGCAAATTAAAAGAAAGGAAGAAATGAATTTACCCACAACGTATATTGAAGTTGTAGCAGATAATAGTGAAATTTTACCAGTACATGATGATATTTTTGATTCCTAAGCAGAAATATCATCACCGTATTTTTCCTTCCAATGTTTTGCAATATGAGTCATCTTTTTTTGATTATTGTAAAGTTCAGCTACATAGTAAGCTTGTAATAAGGTCTTTTTACACGAATCTTCATTCATTCCGTATATTTCCATTTCAAAACCTTTGTTGTACAAAAAAGTAGATAATCGTTCGCCTTCTCCGGTTTCTAAACATATAGATATTCCGGCATCATTCATTTGAAGTGCATTTGAAGTATTTCCAAATTGTCCTAATACTTGAGCATAGTTAGATAAAAACAAAGATTTTTCTTGATAAAGCTCTTCTTTATTAATTTTGATATTTGAAAAATATTGTTCTAGTTTTTTAAAAAGTGAAATAGAATGTGTAAAATTTTTTTCTTCTGCATATGTTGCTGCTAAATTACACAATAATCGAACTTCATACCTTGAATATATAGAAGAGGCAATTTGATTTTCATTAAAATTTGGTATTGTGTATTTTAAAGCTTGTAATAATCCTATTCTTTTTGAACGTACGTCAATTTTTCCACTGTAATAGTCATTTAATGTTCTTAATCGTAAAATAAGTTGTTTGTTGATAGAATCATCCATATTTATTTGCGATTCCAATGAATTTAGCAGAATATCTACTTCCTCGAATTTTCTTTGAAAAAATTTTTTTTCTATAGATTCAAATTCATTGAAACGATCTATATCATTGCTGTGAAGAAATGGTAAGTAACGTTCCCCATTTTTTCCCATTCTTTCCATTAGTGCCTGAAAATGATTACGATTAGGCACATGCTTTCCATTTTCTATCCGTGAGAGTGTTTCGACACTACAGATACCATTACTTAAAGTTTCTTGAGTTATTCCAAGATATTCTCTTGTTCTTTTAATTACTGTTCCAATTTGGTGCATAAATAATATCCTCTACTTTCTAGAAAAGATTTTATTTCGTGAGTGTAATCATTCTTTTTAAATAAAAGTGCTGCGTAATAAGCACGTTTGTAAGTTTTTATTACTTGGGATTCTGGATATTCATTTATATTTAAAAGTTCGTGCTCAAATTTTCCTTTCCAGTAAAGTATATCTGACCAGTTATCAATACGATTACATGAAGAGAGTGCGGTTAATGTTTTTTTACATAAGGAAAGCCCTTCCCAATAACAATTATTGTGTAATAGATAGGGCACCAATTTAAGCATGGTTGAAGTGAATAGTGGAAGTGTTTCAGCATTTTTTTTGACATTTTGTTCTAGATAGTGCCATACAGATTGTAAAATTTCAAATCCACTTTCATTAAGTGTGAAAAGATTATATGTGTCACCTAAATCAGCTAAAATCTCAAGTTCTCGAATACTTAATATATTTTTGTGATAATCAATATTCTTCCATTCATGTACAGTATAAGAAATTGCTTTTTGGAATAGAAATATTGATTTTTCATAATTTTCATTCCAACTTTCTAAAATTCCTAAAATCCATGTTACAAATTGTTTTTGAATATTATTTTTTTGAATATTATCTTTCCATGTGTTCTGATAACGGGAAATGGAATCATAAAGTTGGTTGAGCTGCTTTTTTTGTCGAAATTGATTAATTTCGTACATTTGCTCCCACTGAAGCCATTCCTCATTGCTTCCATAGAATTCGTATTTATCTAATCCATATCCCAATCGTTGCATCAATGTAGAGACTAAAAAATAATCCAATTCTCTATCTCCATTTTCAAACTTACATAAAGTTGCCACGGAGCATAGACCTTTGCAAAGCTGTTGCTGTTTGATTCCTTGGCTTTCTCTCAAAATTTTTATGGTATTGCCGATATTCCATACATATTTATTAATCAAAATAGTCGCCTCTTTATAGTGGTTCAGTTGTTATTATAACTCCTTTTTGTTGAGTTCATTGTACATATAAATACTAATCTTGTAAATAGAAATATTAGTAAATATTCGAACGTGGCATTAGCGTTAACAGAAAATCAAATGTTGTATTTATCCACTTGACAAATATTTTTTTAATGATATACTTTGAATATCAAAATAACATATATTCAAAATAATTTACACTCAAAGTATTAAACATAGTATCTCAGAAAAATAATGGGAGAGTAACCATGACAGGAAAAATATTGGGCACCGGTTCTTATGTTCCGGGTAGAACCGTGGAAAATAATGATCTGGCAAAGCTGGTGGACACCAACGATGCCTGGATCCGGGAACGTACCGGGATTGAGCGCCGGCATGTAACAGAAGAAGAAACAACATCTGCTATGGCTTCCAGGGCAGCCAGAAAGGCTCTGGAAAATGGAGGAATTTTACCGGAAGAGATTGACTTGATTTTAGTTGCTACTTCCACACCGGATATCATTTTTCCCTGTGTGGCCTGCAGGGTGCAGAAGGAAATAGATGCGGTAAATGCAGTGTGTTTTGATTTAAATGCAGCATGCAGCGGTTTCTTGTTTGCGTACCAGACGGCTCAGGCTTATATTCAAGCAGGGCTCTATCAAAAGGTGCTGCTCATCGGAGCAGACAGCATGTCTCAGATGGTCGACTGGAGTGACAGAGGGACTTGTATCTTATTCGGAGATGGGGCAGGGGCAGCCGTGCTATCTGCAGAAGAAACAGGGCTGAGCATTCATGCGGCACATTCAGACGGAGCAAGAGGTGATGTACTTACGGGCATGAGCCGTCACAGAAAAGGCTGGCAGCAGCCGGAAAAGATTCAGGAGTCTTTTATTCATATGGATGGTCAGAGTGTGTTTAAGTTTGCAGTGCGCAGTGTACCGGAAATCGTGGAGGAACTGCTGGAAAAGGCAGGGATAAAGAGAGAAGAGATTGATTATTTCTTTCTGCATCAGGCAAACAGAAGAATTATTGAGGCAGCAGCAAAACGGATCCGAGTAGACATTTCCAGATTCCCCATGAATCTTCAGGAATATGGAAACACTTCTGCGGCAAGTATCCCGATCCTTTTGGATGAATGGAACCGAAAAGGCTGTTTAAAAAGAGGAAATAAGCTGATATTTGCAGGGTTTGGAGCAGGACTTTCCTGGGCCGGAAGCCTTTTAGAATGGTAACTTACCGTATGAGCAGCATAGAAAAGAAGAGAGGATAATAGAAAATGAAAACTGCAATTACAGAACTTTTAAAGATTGAAGCACCGGTGATTCAGGGAGGCATGGCCTGGGTGGCAGAGCATTGTCTGGCTGCCGCTGTATCAGAAGCGGGAGGTCTTGGGATCATTGGAGCAGCCAGTGCTCCTGCCCAGTGGGTGAGAGAGCAGATCCGTTTGGTAAAAGAGAAGACAGAGAAACCTTTTGGTGTAAATATCATGCTGATGAGTCCCTATGCGGATGAAGTAGCAAAAGTTGTAGTGGAAGAGCAGGTTCCTGTGGTGACTACCGGTGCCGGTTCTCCTGAAAAATATATGAAAATGTGGAAAGAAGCCGGAATTAAGGTGATCCCTGTGGTTGCTTCCGTAGCTTTGGCAAAACGTATGGAGCGCTGCGGAGCAGATGCCCTGGTGGCAGAGGGAACCGAGGCAGGCGGCCATATTGGAGAGAATACCACCATGGTTCTTGTTCCGCAGATTGCAGATGCAGTAAAGATTCCTGTGATTGCAGCAGGAGGAGTTGCAGACGGAAGAGGCATGGCAGCCGCTTTTATGCTTGGAGCACAAGGGGTTCAGATCGGAACACGTTTCGTAGCTTCTGTGGAAGCACAGGTACATGAGAACTATAAAAACTATATCGTAAAGGCAAAAGACATTGATTCCAGAGTGACGGGAAGAAGTACAGGCCATCCGGTGCGGGCTCTCAGAAACCAGATGACAAAACTTTATCTGGAAAAGGAACAGGAAGGTGTGCCTTTTGAAGAACTGGAGCTCCTTACACTGGGAAGTCTCAGAAAAGCAGTGGTAGAGGGAGATGTGGTAAACGGAAGTGTTATGGCAGGACAGTCTGCAGCCATGATTCACGACATTCTTCCATGTAAAGAAATTATTGAGAAACTTCTGGCTCAGGCAGAAGAAGTCATGAAAGGAATGGGAAATCATGAGTAAGATTGCATTTTTGTTTCCGGGACAGGGTGCTCAGATGGCAGGAATGGGAAAAGATTTTTATGAGAACAGTCAGACTGCCAGAAATATTATAGAAGAAGCTTCCGAAAACCTGAAGCTGGACATGAAAGCCCTGTGTTTTGAAGAAAATGAGCTGCTTCATCAGACAGAATATACACAGGCAGCACTGGTAGCCGTGTGCATGGCTATGGAACGTGTACTAAGAGAGCAGAATCTGAGACCGGATGTGACTGCAGGATTGAGTCTTGGAGAATACTGTGCCATCGCTTCTGCAGGAGGAATGGAGATTCAGGATGCCATTATGGCGGTGAGAAAACGTGGAATCCTTATGGAGCATGCGGTTCCCGGTGGAAAAGGCTCTATGGCGGCAGTGTTAGGCATGACTGCAGAGACCGTGGATGCAGGACTGTCCGGTATGGAAGGGGTCAGCGTGGCAAATTATAACTGTCCGGGTCAGATTGTAATCACCGGATGGAAAGAGCAGGTAGAGAAAGCAGCCATGGTGCTGAAAGAGGCTGGGGCAAAACGTGTCTTACCCTTAAAGGTCAGCGGACCGTTCCATTCACCCATGCTCCGGGAAGCCGGAGCATGCTTGGAAGAGGTGCTGGAGGCTATGCCATTTTCACAGCTTCAAGTGCCTTATGTGACCAATGTGACTGCAAAGTATGTATGGGATATCCGGCAGACAAAAGAATTGCTGGTACAGCAGATTTCTTCACCGGTGCATTGGCAGCAGAGTGTGGAAGAAATGATCGCAAATGGAGTAGATACCTTCGTTGAGATTGGCCCTGGGCGTACGTTATCAGGATTTGTGAAAAAGATTAACCGTGATGTGAAGATTTATCAGGTAGGAACCTGGGAAGATATAGAGAAAGTAGGGAATGCATTATGTTAGTGCAAAAAGTAGCTGTTGTAACAGGAGCTTCCAGAGGAATCGGAAGAGCGATCGCAAAGAAGCTGGCAGAAGACGGGATGTTTGTGGTGATCAATTACCGTGGAAATAAAGAGCAGGCAGAACGCGTAAAGCAGGAAATTCTAGAAAATCAGGGTATGGCAGAAATTTATGCGTGCGATGTTTCTGATTATGATGCATGTGAAGCATTTTTTAAAACAGTAGTTCAGACTTACGGAAGGATTGACGTGCTGGTAAACAATGCCGGTATCACAAGAGACGGTCTGTTGATGAAAATGACAGAAGAGGATTATGACACAGTGCTGCAGACCAATCTGAAAGGTCCTTTTCATGGCATACGCTTTGTTTCCAGACAGATGCTGAAGCAGAGAAGCGGACGAATCATTAATATTTCATCGGTTTCCGGAATTCTGGGAAATGCCGGACAGGCAAATTATTGTGCGGCAAAGGCCGGTGTTATCGGTCTGACAAAATCAGCAGCCAGAGAACTGGCATCCAGAGGAATCACAGTGAATGCAGTTGCACCCGGATTTATCTGTACGGAAATGACGGAAGTGCTTTCGGAAGAGGTGCAGACAAATGTGAAGAAGCAGATTCCTCTGGGACAGTTTGGAAAACCGGAAGATATAGCGGAGGCAGTGGCATTTCTGGCCTCAGAAAAAGCACGATATATTACAGGACAGGTACTTAGTGTAGACGGCGGAATGGCCATGTAGGAAAAGGAGAAGCAGATGAAGAAAAGAGTAGTGATCACCGGACTTGGAGCTGTGACACCCATTGGTAATACAGTTGAAGAATTTTGGGCAAATATCCGAAAAGGAGAGGTAGGAATCGCACCCATCACAAAGTTTGATGTTTCTGACTATAAAGTTAAGCTGGCGGCAGAGGTAAAAGGATTTGTGGCAAAGGAACGTATGGATTTTAAAGCTGCAAAAAGGATGGAAACCTTCTCACAGTATGCGGTTGCGGCAGCAAAGGAGGCATTTGATGATGCAGGACTTCATATGGAAGAGGAAAATCCATTCCGTGCCGGTGTGATTATCGGATCCGGGATTGGAAGCCTCCAGACCGTAGAAACCAATTATGAGAAAATCCTGACAAAAGGTCCTTCCAGAGTCAATCCTCTGATGGTACCTCTGATGATCTCCAATATGGCAGCAGGAAATGTTTCCATTCAACTGGGATTCCGCGGGAAATGCACCAATGTGGTAACAGCATGTGCTTCTGGTACACACTGTATTGGAGATGCTTTCCGTGCCATTGAGTATGGAGATCTGGATATCTGTGTTGCGGGCGGTGCGGAAAGCTGCATCTGTCCTACCGGTGTGGCAGGATTTACCGCACTTACTGCTCTTTCTACTTCTCAGGATCCTAAGAGAGCCTCCATTCCCTTTGATAAAGACAGAGATGGATTTGTACTGGGAGAAGGAGCGGGAATCGTACTTCTGGAAGAATTGGAGCATGCAAAAAAACGAGGTGCAAAAATCTATGCAGAGGTAGTGGGATACGGTGCAACAGGAGATGCCTATCATATCACATCACCGGCAGAAGACGGAGAAGGTGCAGGAATGGCCATGAAACTTGCCATGGAGGAAGCAAATGTGGCACCGGAACAGATAGATTATATCAATGCCCACGGAACAAGCACCCATCACAATGATCTGTTTGAAACAAGAGCCATCCGTTATGCACTGGGTGATGCAGCAGAACAGGTAGTGGTAAACTCTACAAAATCCATGATCGGTCACCTGCTTGGAGCAGCAGGAGGTGTGGAGTGTGTTGTCTGTGCAAAAAGTATTCAGGAGAATTTTATCCATCAGACCGTGGGAACACAGGAAACAGAAGGGGAATGTAATCTGAATTATGCCATTGGTGCACCGGTAGAAAAAGAAGTAAACTATGTATTGACCAACTCTCTCGGGTTTGGCGGGCACAATGCATCACTTCTGCTGAAAAAATATGAAGGGTAGTGTGAAGAATATGAATGTGGAACAGATTGTAGAATTGATTCAGGCGGTTTCTGTTTCCTCTATTGGAGAATTGAATTATGAGGAGGGGAATCTGAAGATCTCTCTGAAAAAAGAAGAAAATAAAACGGTTCTTACGAGTGGGGAACCAGTTTCCTGTGTTGTGCCGAAACAAACGGTGGTTTCAGAGACGAAAGCAGAACTTCCGGCAGCAGATGAAAAAGTGATCAAATCTCCTTTAGTTGGAACTTTTTATGCGGCACCTGCTGAAAATGCAGAGCCATTCATTAAAGTAGGAGATCAGGTACAGGAAGGGAAAGTGCTGGGAATCGTAGAGGCCATGAAGCTGATGAATGAAATTGAAAGCGAATTCGACGGCGTGATTGATAAGATCCTGGTGGAGAACGGGGAGACTGTAGAATACGGCCAGCCGCTTTTTGTTGTGAGATAGAGAGGGAGCAGTCATGAGAACATTAAATATCAAAGAAATTCAGGAAATTATACCACACAGACATCCATTTTTATTGATAGATCAAATTGAAGACTATGAACCGGGAGAATTTGCGGTAGGGTACAAATGCGTCACTTACCGGGAGGATTTTTTTAAGGGACATTTTCCTGAAAAACCGGTGATGCCGGGAGTGCTCATCATAGAAGCCTTGGCACAGGTTGGTGCGGTTGCCATTTTAAGCATACCGGAAAACCAGGGGAAGATCGCTTTCTTCGGAGGAATCTCAAAGTGCAGATTCAAAGGAATGGTGGTTCCGGGAGATAAACTGAAATTGGAGACAAAAATCATTAAGCGGAAGGGGCCTCTCGGTGTAGGAGAAGCGGTTGCCTCTGTTGACGGAAAAGTGGTGGCAAGTGCGGAGCTGACCTTTATGGTAGGTGATGGAGAATGATTGAGAAAATATTAATTGCCAACCGTGGTGAGATTGCTGTGAGGATCATCCGTGCCTGCAGAGAGATGGGAATCGAGACCGTGGCAGTATACTCAGAAGCAGACAGAGAAGCTCTGCATACACAGCTTGCAGATGAGGCTGTCTGCATTGGGCCGGCTGCTTCGGCGGACAGTTATCTGAACATGGAGCGGATTTTAAGTGCAGCCATGGTTACCGGGGCAGATGCCATTCATCCGGGATTTGGATTTTTATCAGAAAACAGCAAATTTGCCCAGTTGTGTGAGACCTGTGGTCTGATTTTTATCGGCCCTTCTTCGGAAGTGATCTGGAAGCTGGGAAATAAATCTGTGGCAAAACAGACCATGATCGAAGCCAAAGTTCCGGTAATCCCGGGAAACAGCAAAAGTGTTTATACCGTAGAAGAGGGATTGAAACATGCCGAAGAAGCCGGATATCCGGTTATGATCAAAGCAGCCCTAGGGGGCGGCGGCAAAGGGATGAGGACTGCCTGTTTACCGGAAGAGTTTGAAAACAGCTTTCTCACTGCACAGGCAGAGGCAAGAAATGCTTTTGGAGATGAAGCCATGTATATTGAGCATTTTGTGGAAAATCCAAGACATATTGAGTTTCAAATCCTGGCAGATCATGATGGAAATGTAGTGCATTTAGGGGAACGTGACTGTTCTATTCAGCGGCATCATCAGAAGCTGATCGAGGAATCCCCCTCACCGGCTCTTACAGAGGAGCTTAGGAGAAAGATGGGGGAAGCTGCGGTAAAGGCTGCAAAAGCAGCAGGCTATACCAATGCCGGGACTATTGAATTTCTTCTGGAAAAAAACGGTTCTTTCTATTTTATGGAAATGAATACCAGAATCCAGGTGGAACATCCGGTAACCGAGTGGGTCACAGGAATTGACCTGGTAAAAGAGCAGATCCGCATTGCTTCAGGGGAAAAGCTTCTGTTTTCACAGGAAGATATTACACTCACCGGACATGCCATTGAGTGCAGAATCAATGCAGAAGATCCTGCAAAAAATTTCCGCCCGTCTCCCGGTATGATTACAGATCTGTATCTTCCAGGGGGAAAAGGAGTGCGTATGGACACGGCCATTTACAGTGGCTATACCATACCTCCATACTATGATTCCATGCTGGCGAAATTGATCGTCCATGGGAGAAACAGAGAAGAAGCAATCCTGAAAATGAGAAGTGCCCTTGGTGAAGTGATCATAGAGGGAGTGAAGACGAATGTGGATTATCAATATGAGATTCTCCACCATCCGGATTTTGTAAGCGGAGATACGGATATTGAGTTTATCAATAAACTGGAACAGTGATTAAAGAGGGACGAAGACTATGAAACTGCAGAATATGTTTAAAAAAATCAAAAAAACGGGCAGTTCTCAGAAAGAGAAAAAGCCGGAAGTTCCGCAGGGACTTTTGAAAAAGTGTAATAAGTGCGGTGCTGCGATCTTTACAGAAGATGTAAAACGGGCAGGCTATATCTGTCCGAAATGCCACGGATACTTTCGTGTACATGCAAGGGAAAGGATCCGCATGATCACAGATGAAGATACTTTTGAAGAATGGGATGCCCGGATGGATTTCGTGAATCCTCTGCAGTTCAAAGGTTATGAAGGAAAGGTAAATAATTTAAAAGAAAAGACAGGGCTTGAAGAGGCTGTATTGACAGGAAAAGGAAGGATTCACGGAAACCAAGCGGTGATCGCTGTGATGGACGGACGATTTCTCATGGCAAGTATGGGAGAAATTGTGGGTGAGAAGATTACCAGAGCTGTGGAGCGGGCAACCAGGGAAAGCCTTCCGGTGGTTATTTTTGCCTGCTCCGGTGGTGCCAGGATGCAGGAGGGGATTGTATCTCTCATGCAGATGGCAAAGACAGCCGCTGCACTGAAACGTCACAGTCAGGCAGGACAGCTTTTTATTTCTGTGCTCACAGACCCCACCACAGGAGGGGTCACAGCCAGTTTTGCCATGCTGGGAGATGTAATCCTTGCGGAGCCACAGGCGTTGATTGGATTTGCGGGACCGAGAGTCATTGAGCAGACCATAGGGGAGAAACTTCCTAAAGGATTCCAGCGTTCAGAGTTTTTGCTGGAGCATGGATTTATTGACCGTATTGTAGAGCGGAATGAGATGAAGCAGGTATTAGGCGATATTCTTGCCATGCACAGCGTGTCAAACGTGTGCTCCAAAACAGACGAGAGATATGAAGTGTTGGAAGACAGGAATGCGTTTGGAAGCAGAAAAACACCTTGGGAGCGTGTGCAGATTTCCAGGGAAAAAGACCGGCCGGTGGGACAGGACTATCTGAAACAGCTATTTCCGGATTTTATGGAATTTCACGGAGATCGTTATTTCGGTGATGACAAGGCCGTGGTAGGAGGAATCGCAAGATTTCATGGACGCCCGGTGACTGTGATCGTCCAGTCAAAAGGGAAGTCTACAAAAGAAAATCTGGAACGGCATTTCGGAATGCCCTCTCCAGAAGGATACCGGAAAGCCCTGCGGCTGATGAAACAGGCAGAGGAGTTTCAAAGACCTGTAATCTGTTTTGTGGATACACCGGGAGCATTCTGCGGTGTGGAAGCAGAGGAACGTGGACAGGGAGAAGCCATTGCCAGAAATCTCTTTGAGATGTCAGCTTTGACCGTGCCTGTTTTATCCGTGGTAATTGGAGAAGGCGGAAGCGGCGGTGCCCTTGCCATGGCTGTGGCAAATGAGGTCTGGATGATGGAGAATGCAATTTATTCCATCCTTTCCCCGGAAGGATTTGCCGCCATTCTCTGGAAAGACAGTACCCGTGCAAAAGAGGCAGCAGAAGTCATGAAACTTACTGCAGAAGATCTAAAAGAGCTGGGGATGATCGAGCAGGTGATTCCGGAGCCGGATGGTTATACCGTTGAGAACATGCAGCCGGTGGCAGCCCATCTCGAAGAAAAGCTAGAAGCATTTTTGAAGAAGTGGGAGCAGTGCAGGGGAGAAGAAATCGTGGAACAGCGCTATCAGCGTTTTCGGAATATGTAAAGCAGAAACTCTGCAGAAGGGTAAAAAATGAATTGTCTAAAAGTTGGAAAGAAAGTAACGAAAGTACCACTGATCCAGGGTGGTATGGGAGTAGGAATCAGTCTTGGAAGACTGGCAGGGAGTGTGGCAAAGGCAGGGGGAGCAGGCATCATATCTACCGCACAGATTGGTTTCCGGGAACCGGATTTTGACTGTGATCCGGAGGCAGCAAATCTCCGTGGGATTGAAAAAGAGATGAGGAAAGCCCGGGAACTATCTCCTGACGGAATCATTGGTTACAATATTATGGTTGCATTGAAAGACTATAAAGAACATGTAAAAGCTGCAGTAAAAGCGAGAGCAGATCTGATCATATCCGGAGCAGGAATCCCTTCCAAACTTCCGGAGCTGATTTCCGGAAGCGATGTAAAGATTGCTCCGATTGTCTCTACGCTTCGTTCTGCCCAGGTCATTTTGAAATACTGGGATCGGAAATATGGAAGAACTGCAGATCTGGTGGTGGTGGAGGGACCATTGGCCGGAGGGCATCTTGGATTTTCAAAAGAAGAATTAGAGTATTGGAAGAAAGAATCCTACGACGAAGAATTTGCCAAAATACGGAATCTGGTACAGCAGTATGAAGAGAAATATCAGTGCAGGATTCCGGTAATTGCAGCCGGAGGGATTTATGAAAGAAAAGATGTGGAAAAGATGGAACATCTTGGAGCCGATGGGGTGCAGGTTGCCACAAGATTTATCACAACCCGGGAATGTGATGCGGATGAAAGATACAAAGAGGCATATATCAGAGCAAAGAAGGAAGACATCGGGATTGTGAAAAGTCCGGTGGGAATGCCGGGAAGAGCGGTTCTGAATCCTTTGATGCAGCGGGTTATGAGGGGAGAGAAGATTTCTCACAGCCCCTGTCACAGATGTCTTGCAGGGTGTAAACCTTCAGAAATCCCTTACTGTATCACAGACAGCCTGATCGCTGCCGCAAAAGGAGATGTGGAACATGGACTGCTGTTTTGCGGTGCATGTGGATGGAAAGCAGAAAAAATGGAAACCGTGGAGGAAGTCATAGAATCCCTGTTTTCCACAAAATAGAGAATAGAGTATGAGGGCTGCTGCACTTTGGTGTGGCAGTCTTTTGAATTTCTTTAGAAAATCTTTCGTATAATATTATTGACAACACTATATTATATACTGTATAGTATTAAATATAAAATAGTATTGCGTAAGAAACAATATGACAGCCATAAGAAATGAGGTGACAAGATGGTTTTTAATACAGGAGCAGCACTGCTGGATGCCATTGTCCTGGCAGTTGTATCCAAAGAAAGCGAAGGTACCTATGGATACAAGATTACCCAGGATGTCCGGCAGGCTCTTGAGGTCTCAGAATCTACCTTGTACCCGGTGCTCCGAAGACTTCAAAAAGATGAATGTCTGGAAACCTATGATAAAGAGTATGGAGGACGGAACAGGCGGTATTATAAAGTGACAGAGAAAGGAATGGTGCAGTTGAATCTGTACCGGGCTGAATGGAGCAGTTACTCAAGGAAAATCAGCACATTGTTTGAGGGAGGTATAAATGAATGAACAAAACAGAGTTTTTGGAACAGTTAGAACGGCTGTTGTATGATATACCAAAGCAGGAAAGAGAAGAAGCTCTGGATTTCTATAGAAGCTACTTTGAAGATGCAGGAGAAGATCAGGAATCTCAGGTGATCCAGGAGTTGGGAAATCCCGGAAAAGTAGCAGCGATCATTAAAGCTGATCTGGAAGAAAACAGGGAAGAGCATGGGGAATACACAGAATCCGGTTATCAGGATGAGCGTTTTCGGGAAGAACATGTACCGGAAAAGGCAGAGAATGGTTCCTACAGAGATATAGAAGGAAAACAGGACGGATCATCCAGGGAAAACGGAGATCACGGTCCTTACAGCAGATATCGTGGCTATACAGGAGCAGAGCACAGACATCAGAAAAGAGGATTATCCTGGCCGCTTCTGATTGTATTTGGAATCCTTGCCTTGTGTGCATTACCCTTTGTGTTTGGGCTTGGAGGCAGTGCACTGGTATTTCTCGTTAGTCTGATCCTGGGGATTTTTGGAGTGATTGTTGGATTGCTCTTTGGAGGAATCGGATGCCTGATTGCCGGATTTGCAGGAGTGGTTCATACGTTGATGCATCTTTTGGCTCATCCTGCCACAGCTCTTGCGACAGTGGGAGGAAGTATGATATTGATTGCAATTGGTCTTCTGAGTTGTCTGGCATTTGTCTGGCTGGTATTTAAACTATTTCCGGTATTGTTCCGTTGGGTTGTAGATTTGATTCATAGATTTATGCACAGAGGAAGTCATGGAGGTGGAAGTGTATGAAAAAAATGACAAAGATTGTTTTAGTTACCGTGTTGGTTTTAGGAGTGGCAGGAGTATTACTGGCAGGAGCGGGAATCGTTTCAGGAGCTTCTTTTGAGACCTTTGCAGAAAGTACCAATGAGAGTGCATTTTCCAGAAGAGTTCTCAGAAACATAGGAAATATCGTACATTGGGATGACCGGTGGGAACACTGGGAAGACCAGATAGAGAATGATCTGGAGCAGTGGGGAGACGATTTCGAAGAAGATATGGAGACATGGGGAGAGAATCTGGAAGATAGGCTGGAAAGGTCAGAGGAGAGTCTGCATCATAGGAATCATCATCAGCAGAGGAGCAGTCAGGAAAGCGGCAGTCAGAGTAACCCCACAAGTTCACAGACGTTTCCGGTAAATCAGGTTGAGAACCTGTCTGTGGAAACCAATAGTGGTGAAGTAGAAATCAAAACAGGAACAGGAAGCGAGATTGAAATCTCTAATCTGTGCCAGGCAGATATGGTGGAATATGATGCAGAAGACAGAGAATTATACATTGTAAAGGACTGCAGCAGGGATAATCAGGAACCACTGACTATTACCATACCACAGGATAAGCGGTTTCAGGAGTTGGATCTGGAGGTATTAAGCGGAAATCTTGCAGTTGTTGGAAAACTCTTAGCATCAGAAGCATCTCTGACCATTGAGAGTGGGAATTTGTCTGTGGAATTACTTGACAGCCGTGAGACGGATATAGAGTGCTATTCTGGAAATCTTTCTGTGAAGCATACAGGAAAAATCACAGATTACAGAATAGAAATGCAAACAAATTCAGGTAATGTAAAGCTGGATGACCAATCTTACACAGGGCAGGTTCAGGGTGTTTTTGGAAACAGAAGCAGCCAGAAAAGCATAGATGTAGAGGGTAATTCAGGAAATATGAAAATAGCTTTTGAAAACAAGTAGAAGGGAGTCATTAGGATGTCTGATAAACGTTTATATCGTTCTTCTGTGAATTATATGCTCACAGGTGTATGCGGAGGAATTGCTGAGTATTTTAACATTGATCCCACACTGGTGAGACTGGCCTGGGTAATCTTTACCTGTGCAAGTTTCGGAGCCGGGATACTGGCATATATTATATCTTCTATTGTGATTCCGAAGTAAATCATACAGAAGATTGTATAAAGATTTAAAATAAGGCCATACTCCAATTAGGAAAGGAGTGTGGCTTTTTTATGTCCAAAAAGAAAGAAAAAACCATAGATTTTAAAAAAATTCCCGAAGAAGAGAAATTAAAATATGAAATTGCAGAGGAATTAGGGCTGCTGGATAAAGTAAAAAAAGGCGGATGGAGAAGTCTTTCTGCTAAGGAGACCGGGAGAATCGGTGGGTTAATGACTAAAAGAAGACGAGAAGAAAAGAAGCAGGCAGAAGCGTCGGAAGTGTAGAAAGTTTTGTGGGATACGAAGCTGTTTTTATATGCTGCTTGGTATCAAAAAGGATTCCTCAGGATGTCAAGATAGGCTAAAAAATAGAAAAGCAGCATTTTGACCTACCATTTCCTGGAGAAGAGTAGGCCAGAATGTTGCAGATAAGAAATCCGGCCTACTATGGAAGATATAAAGTAAGGGGAAATTCATAGAGTAAAACTTTTAGCCTATTTGCGTCTTGAAAAGATAGGCTAAAATGGGAAAATAGGAAAAAGAGAGTGATTTATGAAAAAGGAAGCAAGTTAAATAATAAAAAGAGGGGGCTATCAACTTCTTGATAATCCCCCGTTTACCCTATTGTAAAAAAGAAACCTCTAATCTCACCGGCTGGTGGTCTGTGTACTGGAAGTCCGTATTGATGACTTCTATCTTGGAGATATCTAAATTATCTGAAACAATGAATCCGTCAATTACATACACCTGAGAAGTTTCATAAGAGCCGGTATAAGGCTGGTTCAGAAGCCGGCAGGTGGGGTAAGAGTCATCCACTGCATAGGAAAAATGCTCCGGCAGGGCGTCGTCTTCCATGATACCGGGAGTCCAGTTTTCTGTATCAATCAGAGGATAGGTATCCATTCCAGGGAAGGTCTGATTAAAGTCTCCCCCTGCGATTACATAATTACCGGCAAGATATTCTTCTTCTAACTTATCTGCCAGCATCTTGCTCTGGGCGATTTTTCCTTCTCCGCTGTCATAGGCTTCCAGATGGAAATTGATCAGTACCAGTTCAGCATCTGTTCCCTGGACAGGAAGCCTGGTTTCCAGCATACACCGCTTCAGGTTGCAGGTCTTTAGCGGCCAGGAGAAAGATTCCGGAAGAGAGATCCTGGAAGAACTACTGGTGTTGAAATCCGTGAGGGTGAGCAGACCGCTGTGTACTTTTCCAATAGGTGGAAGAGGATAAGGTACAAAATCACATTTAAAATTGGCTGCAAAAGCACCGTCCATATCCAGAGCATCTTCGTAAAAATCTTTTTGATTCATATGGTAAGAACGCTTGGAGTCAAGATCCACTTCCTGTAGAAAATAGATATCACCCTCTGCGTCAGAGAGGGTTTTCAGGATACCGTTAGAATTGTTTTGCACCTGCTCCTTGCTGTCAGGCTGTACCTGAGTTCCTCCGTCCATGAAAAAATCTTCCGATGCGTCCAGTCCGCTGTATCCGGTGTTACAGGTGACGATACGGAAAGAATCTTCCAGGGAAAGTGTTTCTTCTCCGGAAGGGGTCTCTACGGTTTCTACGGGGTCAGGCCGGTATTCACGCAGGGTAAACCATCCCAGAACACCCAGAACCAATACCACCAGAACCAGAAAACCAATTCCCACACCCCTGAGAATTTTTTTGGGCTTTGCCATGATATTTTACCTCCATAAGTTTTTGCTTTAACGTTATCTTAACACAAATGGTTTCCCAGGGACAAGAATGAGGGGCAAGGATTTAGAAAGAATTAAGAATTTGCTCTCTTGACAAAGCCAAGGATTGTGCTTATGATTAGTGGATAGAAAAAGGTGATGAGAAAGAGGAGTACACTCTGGAAACTTGCAGAGAGAACAATTCGTTGGCTGAAAGATTGTTTATGAAAGACAGGGTGGAAGGTAGCTTTTGAACCGGAGAGCTGAAGGAACAGACGATTCGCAGAATCGGACTGGTTTGGTAGGGTCTCACGGGGAGTTCCCGTTACAGGACTTCAGAGTGATAAATAAAGGTGGTACCGCGATAACAGTCGCCCTTTGTAACTATAAGAATATGGTTATGAGGGGTATTTTTTTATCCCTCAGATCAGACAGGAGGATATGATGAGCAAAGAACTTGCAAAAACCTATGACCCAAAAGGGTTGGAAGACCGCATTTATCAGAAATGGCTGGATAATAAGTATTTCCATGCCAAAGTAAACAGAGATAAGAAACCATTTACCATTGTTATGCCCCCGCCAAACGTAACCGGGCAGCTTCATATGGGACATGCACTGGATGAGACCATGCAGGATATCCTGATCCGTTTTAAGAGAATGCAGGGCTATGAAGCACTGTGGCAGCCTGGAACAGACCATGCAGCCATTGCTACGGAAGTAAAGGTTATTGAAAAACTGAAAGAACAGGGCATTGACAAGAACGAAATCGGAAGAGAAGAATTCCTGAGACATGCATGGGAATGGAAGGAAGAATACGGCGGAAAAATCATCAATCAGTTGAAAAAACTGGGTGCATCCGCAGACTGGGACAGAGAACGTTTCACCATGGACGAAGGCTGCTCCAAGGCTGTACAGGAAGTATTCATTAAATTATACGAAAAAGGATATATTTATAAAGGATCCAGAATCATCAACTGGTGTCCGGTATGTCAGACTTCTATTTCCGATGCTGAGGTAGAGCATGAGGATCAGGACGGATTTTTCTGGCATATTAATTACCCGGTTGTTGGAGAAGAAGGACAGTTTGTAGAGATTGCAACAACACGTCCGGAAACATTATTAGGAGATACTGCAGTTGCAGTGAATCCGGAGGATGAACGTTACAAACATCTGGTTGGAAAAATGCTGAAGCTGCCTCTCACAGACAGAGAGATTCCGGTTGTTGCAGATGAATACGTTGACAAAGAATTTGGAACAGGCTGTGTAAAGATCACACCGGCACACGATCCTAATGACTTTGAGGTTGGAAAACGTCATAACCTGCCGGAAATCAATATCATGAATGATGATGCTACCATCAATGAGCTGGGCGGCAAATACGCAGGTATGGACCGTTACGAAGCCAGAAAAGCTATGGTGGAAGATCTGAAAGAACTTGGCCTTTTGGTAAAAGTTGTTCCTCATTCTCATAATGTCGGAACCCATGACCGCTGCGGAACAACCGTAGAGCCTATGATTAAACCACAGTGGTTCGTAAGAATGAAAGAAATGGGCGAGGCTGCCATCAAGACTTTACAGGATGGAAACCTGCAGTTTGTACCGGACCGCTTTGATAAGATTTATATGCACTGGCTGGAAAATATCAGAGACTGGTGTATTTCCCGTCAGCTCTGGTGGGGACACAGAATCCCGGCTTACTACTGTGATGAATGTGGGGAAACGGTTGTGGCAAGAGAAATGCCTGGAAAATGTCCAAAATGCGGTTGTACCCATCTGACACAGGATGAGGATACTCTGGATACCTGGTTCTCATCCGCACTTTGGCCATTCTCTACACTGGGCTGGCCGGATAAGACAGAAGAAATGGAATATTTCTATCCTACAGATGTTCTGGTAACAGGATATGACATTATTTTCTTCTGGGTTATCCGTATGGTATTCTCCGGTCTGGAACAGACAGGAAAAACACCATTCCATCATGTGCTGATCCATGGCCTGGTAAGAGATTCCCAGGGACGTAAGATGAGCAAATCTCTTGGAAACGGTATTGACCCGCTGGAGATTATTGACCAGTATGGTGCAGATGCCCTGCGTCTTACACTGATGACAGGAAATGCCCCTGGAAACGATATGCGTTTCTATATGGAACGTGTGGAAGCCAGCAGAAACTTTGCCAATAAGGTATGGAATGCATCCAGATTTATTATGATGAACCTGGAAAAAGCAGAAGTTCCGGCTGAGATTGACCTGACAAGCCTTACAAGTGCTGATAAGTGGATTCTCTCTAAAGTCAATACACTGGCAAAAGATGTGACAGAGAACCTGGATAAATACGAACTGGGCATTGCAGTTCAGAAGGTTTATGACTTTATCTGGGAAGAATTCTGTGACTGGTATATCGAGATGGTAAAACCAAGACTTTACAATGATGAGGACACCACAAAAGCAGCAGCACTGTGGACATTGAAGACGGTTCTTGCAAATGCATTGAAGATGCTTCACCCATATATGCCGTTTATTACAGAAGAGATCTTCTGTACCCTGTGTCCGGATGAAGAATCCATTATGATTTCTTCCTGGCCGGAATTTAAGACAGAGTGGGATTTCAAAGCAGATGAAGAAGCGGTAGAAATCATTAAAGAAGCAGTAAGAAGTATCCGTAATGTGCGTACCGGTATGAATGTACCGCCAAGCAAGAAAGCAAAGGTTTTCGTTGTATCCGAGGATGAAGCAGTAAGAGCTGTATTTGAAAACGGAAAAGTATTTTTCGCATCCTTAGGTTATGCAAGTGAAGTTCTGGTACAGGCAGATAAAGAGGGGATTGATGACGATGCCGTATCAGCAGTAACCGGAAAAGCGGTTATTTATATGCCATTTGCAGAACTGGTTGATATTGATAAAGAGATTGAGAGATTGAAAAAGGAAGAGGAGAAACTGACAAAAGAGCTGGCCCGTGTAAACGGCATGCTTGGCAATGAACGTTTCATCAGCAAAGCACCTGAGGCTAAGATTGCCGAAGAAAGAGAAAAACTGGAAAAATATACAAATATGATGGAACAGGTAAAACAGCGTCTGGCACAGCTTCTGTAAGATTTATAGGAGACAATTTTTTATGAAAGAAATTAGAAAGGTATTTTGCCTGAAATATCTGAACATGTTTTCCGTACCTCTTCAATTCCTGGCTGTATGTGTGGGATACTTCTTTATTGAGGCCATGTCCAGACATTCACTGTTTGAGGCTGCTGGTTTTATGACTGGCAGACCGTTGGTGTTCCTGTACAATGCAGCTCTGATTTTTACTACAACACTGGTAGTATATTTATTTAGAAGAAGAGTATTTGTGAGAACTATCCTTACAATTTTCTGGATGGGACTTGGTATTATTAACGGTGTCCTGTTATCCACAAGGGTAACACCATTTACCGGACCGGATCTGCATCTGATCACCGATGCATTTGAGATTGCTGACCGCTATTTGTCACCTTTCTTTTTTGTGATCGTGGTGATCTTGTTTATCCTGGCAGTTTTGGGCTTGATTCTTTTATTTATCAAAGGTCCCAAGTATCAGGGGAAAATGAGCTACAAATTAAATGTTCCTTTGGTTCTTGTTGGGGTTCTTGCATTTGCAGGAACCACCAAACTGGTCCTGGAAAAAAGAGTATTGTCCAACTATTTTGGCAATATTGCATTTGCTTATGAAGATTATGGATATCCTTACTGCCTGGCAACTACGGTATTTAATACAGGAATCGGAATGCCGCGGGATTACAGTGAAAAGACGATAGAAAACATTGTAAAAAGTGGGGAGAGCCTGCCGGAAACAGGAGATAAACGTCCGAACATTTTGTTTTTGCAGTTAGAGACTTTTTATGATCCCACACAGGTGGAATTTTTGGAGTTTTCCGAAGATCCCATTCCTAATTTCAGGAAAATGATGGATGAGTATTCTTCCGGTTATTACAAAGTACCTTCTGTAGGGGCCGGTACCGCAAATACAGAGTTTGAGAGTATCACAGGTATGAGCATGCGATATTTTGGTCCGGGAGAATATCCATATAAGGGTATTTTGAAAGAGACTACCTGTGAAAGTGCAGCGTATGTGCTGAAAAATCTTGGATACCGGACACATGCCATTCACAATAATGAAGCGAACTTTTACGGAAGAAGAAAAGTGTTTTCCAATCTTGGTTTTGATACCTTTACTTCTGAAGAATATATGGCAGAACAGGATGATACCACACCTACAGACTGGATGAAGGACAGAAATCTGACCAAATATATTATGCAGGCACTGAATGAAACAGAGGATCCTGATTATATTTATACGATTTCTGTACAGGGACATGGTGATTATCCGGAAGAGCCTATGATTGAAAATCCGAAGATCAAGGTTTCAGGAGCAAGTTCTCAGGCAGAAAACTACAAATGGGAATATTTCGCTAATCAGATGTATGAGATGGATCAGTTTGTGAAAAACCTTACTGATGTTCTTTCAGAATATGAGGAAGATGTAGTTCTTGTTATGTACGGCGACCATCTTCCGACCATGGGGCTGAAGGTCACAGATGTGAAGAATAAATATCTGTTCCAGACCCAGTATGTGATCTGGGATAATATGGGGCTGGAAGAGAAGGATAAAAATCTGGCTGCTTATCAGATGGCAGCAGAAGTCATGAACCAGGTAGGGATTCATGAGGGAAATGTATTCCGATTCCATCAGGCCAGAGGCAATACAAAAAATTATCAGGTGGATTTAGAGAGCCTTCAGTATGATATTCTCTATGGAGATAAGTATGTTTATGATGGAGAAAATCCATTTGAACGTGTGAAGATCAAGCTGGGGATCAAAGATGCGGAACTTCACAGCATTGAGAAAATTTCTGACGGAAGGTACTATATCAAAGGTGATAATTTTACACAGTCAGCTTTCCTGGAAGTAAACGGGGAACTGTCTGAGACGAATTTTATTGATGAGCAGACCTTGCTGGTGCTGGATGTACAGATTGCAGACGGTGATATCGTAGATGTTGCGATCAGGAGCAACAGCTCCACACACAAGGTGCTTACCAGAACACAGAAATATTATTATCAGGAAGCCACTGTAGTACCACCGGAAGAAACAGATTCCGCTCAGGAAAATGCCGGTGATACGGGTACAGAAGAAAACAAAGATACTGCTGTGAAGGAAACTCCAGAAGAGACAGAAGAGAGTATTGTGGAGCCTGCTAAGCTGATTCCTATTCCGGTGGAGATGGAAGAAGAGACAGAAGCAGAAGCAGACCCTTCCGGGGAAATGACAGACAAGTCAGACGAATAAAATTTTTTAATCAAACGACATAATTTGCTTGCATATGGTCACTGTATCATTATAATGATAAGTGACCATATGTATTTTGGTCAGAACAGGAGGATGCAGCTTGTTTACATACGAAGAAGCGGTTGCTTATATTGAAGAAATACCGAAATTTACTACAAAAAATAAACTAGAACACACCAGGAACTGTCTGGACAGACTGGGCAGTCCTGATAAGAATAGAAAAATTATTCATGTTGCAGGTACCAATGGAAAAGGAAGTGTATGTGCTTTTCTTTCTTCCATGCTGGAAGAGGGCGGATATCGCTGTGGACTTTTTACTTCTCCTCATCTGGTGAAAATCAATGAGCGTTTTCAGATTAATGAGGTAATGGTCTCGGACGAGGCATTTCTGGAAGCTTTTCAAAAGGTAAAAAATCTGTCAGACCAACTGGTGGATGAGGGAGATTATCATCCGACTTATTTTGAATTTCTGTTTCTCATGGGAATGTTGATTTTTGATAAGGAAAATGTGGATTATCTGATTTTGGAAACAGGTCTTGGTGGAAAACTGGATGCTACAAATTCTATTTTGAATCCTCTTGCCTGTGTGATCACTTCCATTAGTCTGGATCATGTAGAGTATCTGGGAGATACAGTGGAAAAAATTGCAGGGGAAAAAGCAGGAATCCTGAAATCAGGTGCAAAAGTGATCTTTGACGGAAACAGAGAGGAAGCGGCTGCGGTCATCAGAAACAGAGCAAAAGAACTTGGATGCACCTGGTATGAGATGAAAGCAGAAAATCAGGAGCTGAAGGATTATACGCCAAAGGGAATCCGATTCATCTCAAAGTCCGGAGTGTATGGAGATACAGAGATTTTTGTACCGTTTATCGCCAAATATCAGATGATGAATGCAGCACTTGCACTGGAAACTATGGGTGCATTAAAAGAGAGCCATGGGTTGGACAAAGAAACGCTGATAAGAGGAATGGCACATACGAAATGGCAGGGAAGGATGGAGACGATTCTGCCGGGAGTGATCGTAGATGGTGCCCACAATGAAGATGGAATTGCAAGATTTGTGGAAACTGTCCGTTATTTCCAGGATGATTATCCAATCACATTGCTGTTTACAACTGTGTCCGACAAGGATTTTACCGATATGATTCATAAAATCTGCGATGGATTGAAATTCGCAAATGTAGTGACCACTGAAATCTGGGGCAGCAGAAAACAGTCAGCAGAAGAACTGGCACAGCTATTCCGGATGAATGGCTGCGGCAGCGTTTATGTGGAAACCAATGTAGAACAGGCATTTGAAAAAGCATATGAACTAAAAGGGGAAGGGCTGATGTTTGCAGTTGGTTCTCTGTATCTGGTTGGTGAGATAAAGGATTATGTAAGGAGGCGCAGACATGATTAATTTCGAAGAGGAACTGAAGAAATTCCAGCCTTGTCTGGATGTAGATGATGCAGAACGAGCCATCTATAAACAGGATCTTACCGATGTTATTGATATTTTGAAGGAAATGCTGAAGGATAACAAAGGTACCGCAGAGAAATAGGGAGTAAACTATGAAGTGTATGGTATGTCAGGCTGTGCTGACTGCTTCGGATTATTGTCCGAGATGCGGCAGTTATGTTAAAGCACAGAAAAAAGCAGGGGCACTGTCAGATCTGTATTACAACCAGGGACTGGAAAAAGCACAGGTGAGAGATTTGTCAGGTGCGATGACCTGCTTACAGAGAAGTCTGAAAATGGACAAATTAAATATCCGGGCAAGAAATCTTCTTGGACTGGTGTATTATGAGACAGGGGAAGTCGTGGCGGCTTTAAGTGAGTGGGTGCTCAGCAAGCACATGATGCCTGAGGGAAACCCTGCAGAAGGCTATATCGAGAATCTGCAGAAGAATCCCAATAAGCTGGATATCATGAATACCAGTATCAAAAAATACAACCAGTGTCTGGAATACTGCAGAAATGGGAACCTGGATATGGCAAAGATGCAGTTGAAAAAGGTTCTTACAAATAATCCGAAGCTGCTCAAAGGGTATCATCTTCTTGCTTTGATCTATATCAAGGAAGAAGAGTATGAAAAAGCCAGAAAACCCTTGAAAACAGCGGCCAGAATTGATAAGACCAATACAACCACCCTTCGTTTTCTGAAAGAAATCGAGGAGCAGACAGGCAGAGCTACCAATCTGGAATCAAGATTCCGTATGAAAGAAAAGGAAGAGATACAAAAAGACGGAAGCATGGTATACAAATCAGGAAATGATACCATTATCCAGCCTCCGGAATACAGGGAAAAAACCATTACCAATACCCTGGTGAATCTGGTTCTTGGACTTCTTGTAGGAGCGGCTGCACTGTGGTTTCTGATTGTTCCGGCGAAAACCCAGAAGATTAATAATGATGCAAACCAGAAAATTGCAGAATACAGTGGTAAGATGGCTGCGATGTCAGCAGAATTATCCAAGATGGAAGCACAGATGAACGCATCTACAGATTCTGTCAATACTGCTCAGGCACAGATTGAAGAGGCCGGTATTAAAGCAGAAAGCTATGAAAAACTCATCATTGCCCAGCAGGCATTTTTACAGGGGAAATTTGATAATACGGTCAATGCTATTGCCGGTGTGGAGCCGGAGCATTTGTCTGCGGAGGCAAAAAGTGTATATGACACAATGATGAATTCTGTGGGAAACCGTGTGAAGAAAAAATTCAAAGAGCAGGGTATGAGTGCCTACAATGAAGGAAATTATGGGGAAGCCATTACCTGGTTAGAAAAAGCCATGAATATTGGAAGACAGGATTCCGAAATCTTGATTTTTCTTGCTCAGGCATATGAAAAACAGGGCGAAACAGGTACTGCCAATAAATGGTATCAAAAGATCATTGATGATTTTCCGGGAACAGAATATGCAGATATGGCGAAGGATTATATGGATGCCAATGGCGGTGTGATCGAGGATAAGCCTGAAGAAGGACAGACAGATAAGCAGGATGAAGGAGATGAATCAGAAAGTACAGAAGGTACAGAGGTTCAGACCGGAGAGAGCGTAGAATAAATAACAACAAAAGAAAAACCTTGAAGAAAAGGACGTATACACAAAGCGGTATGCGTCTTTTTTGTAATTATGGATCAGAAAGGGGAAAAGATAATGGAAGACAGGATAAAAAAGAGAGGCAATCTGATGATCGTATATGTTCCTAAAGAACTGGATCATCATTTTGCCGGACAGATGACAGAGCGGATTGACAGAGAACTGGAAAAGGGGCTGGTGAAACAACTGGTCTTTGATTTTTCAGAGACCACTTTTATGGACAGTTCTGGAATTGGCATGCTGATGGGGAGAAAACGTCTTTTAAGCTACAGCGGAGGTACGGTCAGTGCGATTCATGTCAATGACCGAATCCTGAAGATCATGCAGCTTTCGGGTATTTATAAGCACATTGAAATCAGTCAGGAACCAGTCTGGAACAGGAGAATGCCATAGGGGAGGAAGAGGAAATGGAGCAGAAAAATCAGATGATACTGGAGGTAGAGAGCCGTTCCTGCAATGAGGGGCTGGCAAGAATCGCCGTGGCAGCTTTCAGTACACAGTTAAACCCTACATTAGAAGAAGTGGCAGATATTAAGACTGCAGTGTCGGAGGCAATCACCAACTGCATTGTACATGCTTATGAAAAAGAAACAGAAATGATTCGTATCCGGTGCAGCAGCCGGGGGAGAGAATTGACTGTTGTAATAGAAGATACAGGGAAGGGGATAGAAAACGTGGAAAAAGCAATGGAACCTTTGTTTACTACATTGCCGGAGCAGGATCGTTCCGGAATGGGATTTGCGTTTATGGAAGCATTTATGGATCAGGTTTGTGTGGAGTCATGGCCTGGAAAAGGAACCACTGTGACCATGAAAAAAGTCATAGGAAGACAGAATGCTGTTTTTGAATAAGGAGGATCTATGGATGATATCCTTGCCCTTCTGGGCCGTGCACACCAGGGAGATAAGGAGGCAAGAGATATACTGACAGAGAAAAACATGGGATTGGTACACAGTATTGCGAGGAGATTCCAGAACCGTGGTGTGGAGATGGAAGATCTGGTGCAGATTGGCAGTATTGGGCTTTTGAAAGCAATTGATAAATTCGACACCGGATATGACGTGAAATTTTCCACCTATGCGGTTCCTATGATTACCGGAGAAATTAAGAGATTTCTCAGAGATGACGGTATGGTGAAGGTAAGCCGTTCCTTAAAGGAGGAGGCAGCAAAAGCCTATGCCATGCGGGAAGAGCTTTTTCTGAAAACAGGGAGAGAGCCGGCATTGGAAGAGATTGCTGCAGAATTGAATATAGACAGGGAAGAATTGGTTCTGGCAATGGAATCTGCCGTTCAGATAGAATCCCTGCAAAAGACTATTTTTCAAAGCGATGGAAGCGGGATTTTACTGGAGGACAGGCTGCCCCAGGAGAAAAATCAACAGGAGGAGGTGCTGGACAGGCTTTTGCTGGAACAGATGCTGGGAAGCCTGCAGCCCTGGGAGCGGGAATTGATTTATCTCCGCTTTTTCATGGAAAAGACCCAGACCTGTGTTGCAGAAAAAATGGGCATGTCACAGGTGCAGGTATCCAGGCTGGAAAAGAAGATTCTTACCAGGCTAAGGGAAAACCTGTAACTGTGACAGAATATTTTTTGTAAAGATTGAAATACTACTCCTACAAGGTGTAAGGAGGCTGGCAGATGAGTGAAATATTATATATACAGACAGAAAAGAACGTAGAAGTACATCATCCTGATATTTACCTTGGGGATGTGGCAAAATTAGTGTGCAGTGATCGGAAAGTGCTGGACAGAAACAGGGTACGGAAAATTTTTACGATTCCGGATGGAGTGCCGGGCCGGTATGTAGTATCAGCCACTGATCTGATTAAAGCGGTGGAGAGAGAAGAACAGTCTGTAGATGTGACCCATATAGGAGAGCCGGAATTTGTTGTCACCTATGAGGAGCAGGAAGAAAAACCTTCCTGGTATAGCTGGGTGAAGACTTTTTTTGTATGTCTGATCACCTTCTTTGGCGGTGCATTTTCCATTATGACCTTTAATACAGATGTGGACATAGCCGGCTTATTTTTCCGGCTTTACAGACAGTTTACAGGAGAAATTTCTACGGGACATACGATTTTAGAATTCACGTATTCTCTTGGTGTGGGGATTGGAGTTGTCTTGTTTTTTAATCATTTTGGACATGGGAAGATCACACAAGATCCTACTCCCATGGAAGTACAGATGCGAGTGTATGAAGATGATGTCAACAGAACTTTGATCGCAGCCAAAAACAGGGGAAGAAAGCAGAAAAAAACGAAAGGAGCCGGGACATGATGTGGCAGGGACAGGTGATAACAGGAATCGCAGGACTGTGCGGAGGTGCTGTGGTGGCCACTGCTCTGGCAGCTTTTGTCATTGGGCTTGGAATCATCCCGAGATATGCCGGAATCACCCATACGGCAGATCATATTCTATTGTATGAAGATTGTCTGATACTGGGGGCTGTGACAGGCAGTCTGGTTTCTGTTTATCAGATTGCGATTCCTTTTGGAAGGATTGGCCTTGGGATTGCAGGAATCTGTTTTGGGATTTTTCTGGGAAGCTGGATCATTGCCCTTGGAGAAGTGGTCAATGTTTTTGCCGTGATGGCGAGACGAATCGGATTAAAAAAGGGAACAGGCTGCATTGTTCTTGCTATTGCCATTGGAAAAACTCTGGGAGGGCTTTTGCAGTTTTTTATCCTGACATAGGAGAATAAATTTAGTGAGCATAAAAAAATAAGAATCCGTCATACTAATATTGATCAGAATTCAAGAAGGATGGTGAGATACATGGACTTGGCACAGCAGGAAGAACAGAAGAGAAAAGCAAAGGAATACGAGAAATATGTGAAAGAGAGGACACCGGTCCACAGCCTGTTTCTCAATATGCTGGGAGCATTTATCAGTGGAGGTATCATCTGTACCATTGGTCAGATCATACAGAATATCTGTGAAAATATGGGATTGGATCAGGAGATGAGCGGAAGCTGGACCTCGCTGCTTTTGGTCTTGCTCAGTATTCTGCTTACCGGGTGGAATCTGTATCCGAAACTGGCAAAATGGGGAGGAGCAGGAACCCTTGTTCCGATCACGGGATTTGCAAATTCTGTAGCGGCACCTGCCATTGAGTATCAGAAAGAAGGTCAGGTATTTGGAATCGGATGCAAGATTTTCATTATTGCAGGTCCTGTGATTTTATATGGAATTCTTACTTCATCTGCTCTGGGACTCCTGTTTTATTTTTTGCATATGTGGGGGATTGTGTGATGAAACAGATAATCGGAAAACAAAGTATTCAGTTCGATAGAGCACCGCATATTATCAGTGGGGCTTCTATTGTGGGAAAAAAAGAAGGAGACGGTCCGCTGGGACGATATTTTGATAAAATAGGAGAGGAAGACGGGCTTTTTGGAACTTCTTCCTGGGAAGAGGCGGAGAGCACTTTGCAGAAAGAAGCCGTTTCCATGGCAATTGAGAAGGCAGGAATTGAAAAATGGCAGATACGAACGATTTATGCAGGCGATCTGCTGGCACAGACCATTGCCTCTTCTTTTGGAATCATGGGTTTTCACACACCTGTCTATGGACTTTACGGAGCCTGTGCAACGATGGGAGAGGCACTGTCTCTGGCATCCATGGCTGTGGCAGGAGGATATGGAGAGTATGTGGCGGCTGTGACTTCCAGCCACTTTGGCAGTGCGGAAAAAGAATTTCGTTTTCCGCTGGGATACGGTAATCAGCGTCCCTTGTCAGCGACCTGGACCGTCACAGGAAGCGGCAGTTGTATTCTTGGTGAAAAAGGAGGCAAAGCCAGGATCACAGGCATCACTACAGGGAAAATCGTGGACTACGGACTGAAGGATTCACTGAATATGGGAGCCTGTATGGCACCGGCAGCCTGTGATACCATTTATCAGAATCTAATGGATTTTAACAGGATGCCGGAGGATTATGACAGGATCATCACAGGCGATCTGGGTCAGGTAGGGCAGAGGATCTTGTTTGATCTGCTGAAAGAAAAAGGGTTTGATATTGAGAAGCAGCATATGGACTGCGGAATTGAAATTTATGACAGTGAAAGCCAGGATACCCATGCAGGAGGGAGCGGATGCGGCTGCTCAGCCGTGACCTTTGCTTCCTATATCCTGCCGAAACTGGAAAAGGGAGAATGGAAACGTGTGCTTTTTGTGCCTACCGGTGCACTGTTGTCCAAGGTAAGTTATAACGAAGGGAAAAGTGTTCCGGGGATTGCCCAGGCGGTGGTTGTGGAGCACTGTTAAGGAGAACATGATGGATTATATTAATGCATTTTGGGTGGGAGGACTGATCTGTGCTCTGGTACAGATCCTCCTGGAAAAAACAAAGATGCTTCCCGGCAGGGTTATGGTGCTTCTTGTTTGTACCGGAGCCGTGCTTGGGAGTCTGGGGCTGTATGATAAACTGATTGCTTTTGCAGGAGCAGGAGCCAGCGTACCTCTTCTTGGTTTTGGCAATACTTTATTTAAAGGTGTGAAAAAAGCAATTCTGGAAAACGGGTTTCTCGGAATCTTTATGGGAGGATTTACCGCCAGTGCCGTTGGGATTTCTGCAGCCCTGATTTTCGGATATCTGGCAAGCCTGATCTTCAGGCCGAAAATGAAAAATTGACAAAGAAAAAGTAGACAGGAATACGGATGTAAAAATGAAAAAAAGAAAGAAAAAGACCAATTAAAAAGAAGCGAAAAAGAAAATAATATGGTTAAAATGTACATGAAAACAGAAAAAAACGAAAAAAACTAAACAAAGTTGACAAAGAAAAGAATACGTGCTATAATATGACCAATTTAGGAGTATCTGCGACGTAGTAGGTATGAATGGATTAATCTAAGAGCGTTGAAGTGTCTTGGTTTTTCGTATTGCTTCGTAGCAATGCGATGTTGAACCGGGCACTTTTTTTCGTTCAGAAAGGAGGATTACATTGGGAGAGTTTGTTTTAAAGACCCGTATTTTCATGGGAAAAGACGGGCTGGATGAAATTCTTCAGGGTGTTACCCGGGCGTTTATTGTTACAGACCGGTTTATGCATGAGAGCGGCAAGGTCAGCTATCTTACAGAACCGTTGGAAGCACGGAAGATTGAGTATCAGATTTTTTCTGAAGTCAGACCGGATCCGGATATTGCCACGATAACCAAAGGCATTGAAAAAATGCTGGAATTTCAGCCACAGGTTTTATTTGCGCTGGGAGGCGGTTCTCCTATTGATGCAGCCAAAGCCATGAACTGGCTGTCTGTACAGGGCGGGCTGGATCAGAAGAGGACGTTTGTAGCCATTCCAACCACCAGCGGTACCGGCTCAGAGGTCAGCCGTTTCTCTGTTATCAGCGATCCGGAGAAGTCGGCAAAATATCCGCTGGTTTCCGACGAGCTTCTTCCTGACGCAGCGATCCTGGATGCAGAGCTGGTTCGCTCTGTGCCGCCGGTCGTGACTGCAGATACGGGGATTGATGTGCTGACACATGCCATCGAGGCTTTTGTATCTACCGGTGCCAATGATTTCACAGATGCTGCGGCGGAGAAGGCAATGAAACTTGTCAGAAGCAATCTGATGAAGGCTTACAAAAATCCGGATGACCTGGAAGCAAGACAGAAAATGCATCATGCATCCTGCCTGGCAGGGCTTGCCTTCAGCAATGCCGGATTGGGGCTGAATCATGGAATGGCACATACACTGGGTGCACATTTCCATATCCCACACGGACGGGCAAACGGTATTCTGCTCCCCTATGTTATGGCATTTAATGCGGGATGCCACGAGCAGCTTACGCCGGTTGCTGCACGATATGCAAGAATTGCAAGAGTGCTTAGACTGGACGGACCAAGTGTCCGACAGAGTGCATTCAGCGTTGTGCGTACCACGAAACAGTATATCAAGAGACTCCATATTCCGGACAGCATTGAGGCAGCAGGTGTGTCCAGAGAAGATTTTGATGCAGTATTGGATGAGATGGCTCAGGCAGCTTATGAGGATGCCTGCACCAGGACAAATCCAAGAGCATGCTCAGTAGAAGATATCAAAGATGTGTTCCAGGGAGCGTACACAGGAAGACTGGTATAGGGAAGAGGTAAAGAACCATGTATGAAGAAAAAAAAGAGAGAATTATACAAGAGTTCGTCCCGGGTAAGCAGGTGACACTTGCACATGTGATACCACATCCTGTAGATGCACTGTATGCGAAGATGGGACTCATTGACGCAGAGGGAGCCATTGGGATCTTTACCATCACTCCCAGCGAGGCTGCGATCATTGCAGCAGATGTGGCCAGCAAAGCCGCAGACATTAAAATCGGATTTGTAGACCGGTTTAATGGATCTTTGATCATCACCGGAGATGTGTCCGGGGTGGAAGCTGCACTTCATGATGTTATGAGCGTGCTATGTGATGCCATGGGATTTGCACCTGCACCGATCACAAGATCCTGACAAACGGGAACAGGCAGGTGAAACGAGATGGACAGAAAACAAAAACGGGTGATCCTTATCGGAAGATCCATGGCAGGGAAGACGACACTGTGCCAATACATAAATCACGAGGATCTCAAGTATCATAAAACCCAGACTATCCAGGTAGTCAACGGAAGCATGATCGACACACCGGGAGAATATCTGGAGAGGACCTATCTGAGAGGAGCACTGACCGTATCAGCAACAGATGCAGATCTGATCATTCTGGTTCAGCAGGCCAACGAAGAGGGAACGATGTTTCCTCCGGGATATTCCAGCACCTTTGCAAAACCCTGTATCGGTGTTGTGACCAAGAGTGATCTGGCAGGGGAGAAACAGGTAGAGGATGCAAAAAAGTATCTGAAAAATGCGGGAGCCGGAAAAATCTTCGTGACAAGCAGTTATGAAGGAACCGGATTTGAAGATCTGTTGGAATTTTTATCTTCAGAAGAAGGATAAAAATGACAAAGGAAGGATAAATACATGCGAGTAATCATTGCAGATGATGAACCGATCATCAGAATGGATTTAAAGGAAATCCTGGAAAAAGAAGGATATACAGTAGTAGGTGAGGCAGCGGACGGTTTTGATGCGGTGGAAATCTGCAGGAGAGAACATCCGGAATTAGTGATCATGGACGTGAAGATGCCCCTGTTGGACGGGCTGACAGCGTCTAAACTCATTGCACAGGAAAAACTGGCAGATACGGTTGTTCTTTTGACAGCCTATTGCGACAAAGAGTTTGTTCAGGAAGCAAAAGAGGCTGATGTCAGTGCCTATTTTGTGAAACCGGTGGATGAAAGGACATTTTTACCGGGTCTGGAAATCGCCGTGGAACGAAATCGGGCTATGAGACAGTTGAAAAAGGAATGTGATGAAGTCAGTAAACGGCTGGAGAGCCGGACTGTCGTGGAACAGGCGAAGGGAATTCTCATGAGAAAAAACGGAATTTCTGAGCAGGAAGCGTATGACTATATCCGGAACATCAGCCGGGAAAAGAACATTTCTATGAAAAAAGTTGCAGAGATTATTTTAATGCGCAGAGGAAAATGAGATGCAGAAGTTGATCCATCAGCTTTGCAGGAAGTATACGGATCTTTCAGAGGAAGAGATTCAGGTCATTGAAATGATGGCAGGAACCCTTCAGCCCCTGGCAAATCTGGAGGCCGCAGATATTTTTGTGGATTGTCCCTGCAGAGAGAAAGATGCCATTGTAGTGGCAGAGGCAAAGCCGGAGGAGGTTCCCTCCGCATACAAGAACAGCGTTGTGGGCATGCTGGCAAAAGAAGAAAACGAGCCGGCGGTAGCCAGAACCTTTCGCCTGGGCGTTGCCACAAAGTACATGAAAGCCAGGACACAGGAAAATAACTATACCATTCAGTCTGTAGAACCCATCAAATACAATTCCCGGGTGATCGGGGTGCTCATAAGAGAAAAACGAATCAAAGAGGATGGAGAACTATCGGAAGAATTGGGAAGTTATGAGGCAATTGAAACACCACTGAACCACATGATCAATGAAAATGAATGGCTCACAGAGAGCATAGACGAGGGGCTTCTGCTGGTGGACTACAAAGGCCGTGTGTCTTTTCGGAATCTATATGCACGGGAACTTTTTCAGAATCTGGGGTATGTCAGTGATATTCTGGGACAGAAGTATAAAAATATCTGCCTTACAGAATGGAGCAATACACCGGAAGGGACAGACCGGATCAAGGAAGTGCGCTGCGGAAATTATTATCTCAGAGTCAGACAGATTCCTCTGATGAATCAGGATATCCAGTTTGCGGTGATCATCCGGGACATTACCTGGAACCGGGAACAGGAGAAAAATCTGATCTTAAAATCCGTGGCAGTGAAAGAGCTGAACCACAGAGTCAAGAATAATCTGCAGACGATCGCATCCCTTCTCCGGCTGCAGGCAAGGCGGGAAGAAAAGGAAGAGACCAGGCAGGTGCTCAACGAAAGCATCAGCAGAATCCTATCCATTTCCGCCACACATCAGCTATTGTCACAAAGCGGAGAAGCCTGTGTCAGTCTCAAGGAAGTCCTTGAGAATGTGAAGAGAAACGCAGTGCAGCCTTTTTTGAAGGCAGATGTATCTGTTAACCTGGAAATTACAGGAGATGATCTTATTGTGGATTCGGAGATCGCTACGCCTGTGGCACTGGCTGTCAACGAATTGCTGCAGAATTCCATGAAATATGCATTCTGTGGACGGAAAGAAGGGCAGGTATGGATCCGGATCGAAAAAGGAAAGGTCTATTCCAGACTGACCGTGAAGGATGATGGAATCGGTTTTGATCCGAAAAAAGTGCGGGAAGGAAGCCTTGGACTGAATATCGTGAAGACCATGGTACAGGACAAGCTGCATGGAAGACTGGTCATTCGTTCCGGAGATGAGGGAACAGAAACAGAATTTGATTTTATCAATGAACCCACAGACTTTGTCAGCATCTCACAATGAGCGTGGAAAGGAAGGGATAGTCTTTGCGGGAAATAATTTTAAGCGTGGGAATTGACATCGGAACATCCACCACGCAGTTGATCTTCAGCAGGCTGACCATTGAAAATCTGGCAAGTAATTATACAGTGCCAAGGATCAGCATTGTGGAAAAAGAGGTTTTTTATCGAAGCGACATTTATTTTACACCTTTAAGATCCCAGACAGAGATTGATACAGCGAAAGTAAAAGACATTATCCGAAAAGAATATGAAAAAGCAGGTATGAAGCCATCCGATCTGCAGACGGGAGCTGTGATCATCACAGGAGAAACAGCCAGAAAGCAGAATGCCAACAGTGTACTGGAGACACTGAGCGATATGGCGGGAGATTTTGTGGTAGCAACAGCGGGACCGGATCTGGAATCTGTGCTTTCTGCTAAAGGTGCAGGAAGTGACCGGATCTCAGAAGAAAAACGGGAAGTCGTGGCTAATATTGATATCGGCGGAGGTACCAGCAATATTGCCTATTTTTATAAGGGAATCCTGAAAGGCACCTGCTGTCTGGATATCGGAGGAAGACTGATCAAGGTAGAAAATGGAAAAATTTCCTATATTTTTCCAACGATTCAGAAATTGGCTGCCAGTCATGGCATACAGATTCAGGTGGGAGATCCTGCAAACGAATCTATTTTGTACCGGGTTTGTGAATACATGGCACAGCATCTGGCAATGGCTTTATACATTGAAGAACCGGATCTGTTCCATACACAGCTTTATACCAATCAGGGAGCACAGCTTTCCAGGGAACCTGAAATCCAGGCAGTGACCTTCTCGGGAGGAGTGGCAGACTGTATGCTGCATGAGGAAAAGGATGTATTCCGGTATGGAGACATAGGAATCCTTTTGGCAAGAGCTGTAAAAAACTGCAGTGCGTTTCAGAAAATCCGGGTATATCCTGCTGCAGAGACCATAAGGGCAACGGTCGTAGGAGCAGGTACGCATACCACAGATGTCAGTGGAAGTACCATCAGCTATGCAAAAGGAAAGCTTCCCATTAAAAACATTCCGGTACTGAAACTTTCACAAGAGGATGAGCAGGAACAAAAAGCATTTATCAACGCCATTAAAAATGGACTGGTTCTCTATGAATCCGAAGGAGAATTAGAACAGATCGCCATTGCATTTTCCGGAAGATACCATACCAGTTTCCGTCAGATTCAGGAACTGGCCGGATGGATCATGGAAGGTGCTGACAGAGTGATCGAAGGTACATATCCATTGATTCTGGTGATCGAAAATGATATAGCGAAGGTTCTTGGAAACGCCCTGAATGTCCGGATGGAAAGAAAAAAAGATGTGATCTGTATTGACGGTATTCATGCACAGAACGGTGATTATATTGATATCGGTGAGCCTGTGGCAGACGGGCATGTGGTGCCGGTAGTAACAAAAACACTGATTTTTAATTCTTAAACTGCGAAATGGATGGCAGAAATCGCAGTGACGTATAGAAAAGTAGAGGTGAAATGAGTTGATTCTTAAGACTAAATTATTTGGTAAAGTATATGAATTTAAATCTCTTCGTGAAGTGATGGCAAAGGCCAATGAAGAGAAATCCGGTGATAAACTGGCAGGGATTGCAGCAGAATCAGCAGAAGAGCGTGTAGCGGCAAAGGTAGTGCTTTCCCATATTACACTGGAAGAATTAAGAAACAATCCGGCTGTGCCGTATGAGGAAGATGAAGTTACCAGAATCATCCAGGACGGCGTCAATGAACAGATTTATAAGGAACACAAGAATAAAACCGTAGCGGAATTCCGTGAATGGATCCTGGATACCCGTACCACAGGAGATATGATCAAACGTGCATCCAGAGGTCTTACCAGTGAAATGGTAGCTGCAGTCTGCAAACTGATGAGCAACCTGGATTTGATCTATGCAGCAAAAAAGATCAGGATTTCCGCACATTGTAATACGACCATTGGTCTCCCGGGAACCTTCTCATCCCGTCTGCAGCCAAACCATACCACAGACGATCCAAAAGGAATCATGGCATCTGTGATGGAAGGTCTGAGCGTAGGCTGTGGTGATGCTGTTATTGGACTGAACCCGGTAGATGATTCAGTAGAAAGTGTCGCGAGAATCTTAAAAAGCTTTGATGAGTTTAAAAATAAATGGGAAGTTCCAACACAGATCTGTGTACTTGCTCATGTGACTACACAGATGGAAGCAGTTCGGAAAATGAAAGCACCGATAGACCTGTGTTTCCAGTCTATTGCAGGTTCTCAGAAGGGAAATGAGGCGTTTGGACTTACTGCTGCAATGTTGGATGAAGCACATGATATGATGATGAAAGAAGCTACCAGTACAGGACCGAACTTAATGTATTTTGAAACAGGACAGGGTTCTGAGCTTTCTTCAGAAGCACATAACGGATGGGACCAGGTGACCATGGAAGCGAGATGCTATGGATTTGCAAAACGTTATAATCCGTTCCTGGTAAATACCGTTGTAGGTTTTATCGGACCTGAATATCTCTATGATTCCAAACAGGTTATCCGTGCAGGTCTGGAAGATCATTTCATGGGTAAACTTACAGGAATTCCTATGGGATGTGATGCATGTTACACAAACCATATGAAAGCAGACCAGAATGATATTGAAAATCTGGCTACTCTTCTCGTAGCAGCAGGTTGTAATTATGTCATGGGAGTACCACAGGGTGATGACTGTATGTTGATGTATCAGTGTACTGGTTTCCATGAGGCAGCCAGCTTAAGAGAAGTATTCGGACTGCGTCCAATCCGTGAGTTCGATATGTGGCTGGAAAAGATGGGATTCTCCAAAGATGGTATCTTGACACCGCTGGCAGGAGATGCATCAGTATTTATGAAATAGGAGGTAGCATATCTTGGTAAACGAAAACGATTTAAGAACAATCATTGCACAGGTTCTTCAAGAAATGAATCTGGATAAAAAAGAAGAAAATGAGAGTGCGGTTACAGGCTGTGCATCCTGCCTGAAAGCACCGGAGATTGAAGAAGGCTGTATTCCGGATGTGACAGAAGTAGATATTCGTAAACAATACCTGGTAGAAAATCCGGTAAATAAAGAAGCTTATTATGATTTAAAACAGTATGCACCTTGCCGTCTCGGAATCGGAAAAGCAGGTGCAAGGTATAAAACAGACCCTGTATTGCAGTTTCGAGCAGCACATTCCGCAGCACAGGATGCGGTATTCTCTGATGTAGATCAGGATTTTATTGACAGTATGGGACTGTTTTCTGTAAAGACACAGTGTGACAATAAAGACGTTTATCTTACCCGTCCGGACCTGGGAAGAAAACTGGATGACGATGCAGTTAAGACTATTAAAGAAAAATGTAAAATGCATCCTACGGTACAGATCTTTGTATCCGACGGACTTAGTTCAGCCGCTGTTGCAGCCAATGTAGGCGATGTGCTTCCGGCTATTGAACAGGGCTTAAAGAGTTATGGTATTGATACCGGAGTTCCATTCTTTGTAAAATACGGACGTGTTGGTGCTATGGATCAGGTTTCAGAGATCACAGGAGCGGATGTTACCTGTGTACTGATCGGAGAACGTCCCGGTCTGATCACGGCAGAATCTATGTCTGCATACATTGCTTACAAAGCAACCGTAGGTATGCCGGAGGCAAGAAGAACCGTTGTTTCCAATATTCACAAAGCAGGAACCATTCCGGCAGAAGCAGGTGCTCATATTGCAGATATTATCAAGAAGATTCTGGATAACAAAGCAAGTGGAACAGATTTAAAACTGTAAGAAAAGATAAATAAAATTGAGAGAATAAGAGGAGGAAATTCCATGAAAAGAGATCCAGTAAGAGCTACAGTCCTTGCATCAAAAATTATCCCAAATGTAAGTCCGGATATGGCAAAGGAGCTGAATCTGGAGCCGGGAATGAAATCTTTGGCATTGATTACCTCAGATTGTGATGATGTTACCTATACAGCTCTTGATGAAGCAACCAAAAAAGCAGATGTAAAAGTGGTCTATGCGAAAAGTTTTTATGCAGGTGCTGCCAATGCAAACACAAAATTGGCAGGTGAGATCATAGGCATTTTGGCAGGTCCGAATCCGGCAGAGGTAAGAAGCGGACTGGAAGCCTGTGTAGATGTGATTGAAAATCAGGCATATTTCGTATCAGCAAACGAAGATGATTCTATTGTATATTATGCTCACTGCATTTCCAGAACAGGTTCTTATCTTTCAGAAGGTGCAGGTATCCAGGAAGGAGAAGCACTGGCATATCTGATCGCACCTCCTCTGGAAGCAATGTATGGTGTGGATGCAGCGCTGAAAGCAGCAGATGTAAAAATGTGTGTTCTGTATGCACCGCCATCAGAGACCAACTTCGGTGGAGCCTTGCTTACAGGAAGTCAGTCAGCATGTAAAGCTGCCTGCGATGCATTTGCGGCAGCAGTAGAATTTGTGGCTGAGAATCCGAAAGAATAAACGCGGGCTCCAGGGGAGCCTGCAGGTGGAGGTTAAGGCATGAATGCACTGGGAATGATTGAGACATACGGCTACCTGGCAGCAGTAGAGGCTTTGGACAGTGCACTGAAAGCTGCAAACGTATCTCTGGTAGATGTAGTCCGGGTCAAAGGCGGTCTGGTGACCGTACTGATCGAGGGCGATGTAGGTGCAGTAAAAGCTGCTGTAGATGCATCTGCGGCGGCAGCTGAACGAGTTGGGACTGTGGTAAGCGTTCATGTGATTCCACGTCCGGCTAAGGATGTAAAGAGCATGCTCACGGCTAATCCTGAGCATCCCAAAAAACAAGAACAGGAAACGCAGGAACCAACACCAGAGACAGAACAGGCAGAAGCAGACGAAATGTCTGAAGAAGAAAAAAGAACGGAAAATCCGGCAGCACAGGAGGAAGCGCCAGAGGAACAGCATAAAGAAGAAAACGGAACGTCAGAGGAAGAACGTATTTATACCAGAGAGCAGATGGAAGAGATGACAGTTGCCAGTCTCCGTACTCTGGCAAGAGATTTGAAGATTACGAATCTGACATCCAAGGAAATCCGTTTTGCCAAGAAGCAGCAGCTCATTGACGCTATCACAGCATTTACCGGACAAGAGAGGTAGATTATGCAATTATATGATAAAGACCTTTTGTCAGTACAGGAAGTGCGGGAACTGGTAGAAAAAGCAAAAGCAGCCCAGCAGGAACTGGCAGCAGGAAGCCAGGCTGATGTGGACAGAATCGTAAAATCTGTGGCACAGGCCGGGGTTCGAAATGCAAAGCGTCTTGCTAAGCTGGCACATGAAGAGACCGGATTCGGTATTGAAGCTGACAAAGTGATTAAAAATGTATTCGCCAGCGACGGCGTTTACCAGCACATAAAAGATATGAAAACCATTGGAGAGCTGGAACGCAATGAGGAAAAGAAAATCCGTACCATTGCTGTTCCTGTAGGGGTGATCGCAGGACTGATCCCGTCCACAAACCCAACATCGACTGCTTTATATAAAGCGGAAATTGCCATCAAGGCAGGAAATGCGATCGTATTTTCACCCCATCCAAATGCAAGAAACTGTATTTTAGAGACTGTGAAGGTGATCCGACAGGCCATTGCAGAGGCGGGAGGAAATGAAGATCTGGTGAATTGCATCACCATTCCCACCATACAGGCTACAGACAATCTGATGCGTCACCCGGATGTCTCTATGATCCTGGCAACAGGAGGTTCGGCTATGGTAAGAGCCGCTTACTCGTCAGGAACTCCGGCTATCGGGGTAGGACCAGGAAATGGTCCGGCATATATTGAAAAAACTGCGGATATCAAATTAGCAGTAAAGAGGATCCTGGATTCCAAAACCTTTGATAATGGAACCATCTGTGCTTCTGAGCAGTCAGTGGTATGTGATGACAATATGCAGGCAGAAGTACAGGCAGAGATGGAAAGACAGGGTGCATACTTCCTTACACCGGAACAGATCAAAAAACTGGGAAGCTTCATTCTGCGGTCAAATGGAACGATGAATCCTATGATCGTCGGAAAATCAGCGAAAGTGATTGCTGATCTGGCAGGAATCGAGATACCGGAGGGTACCAGAGTGCTGGTGGCAAGGGAGACTGGAATCGGAAGAGGACATCCCTATTCCAATGAGAAACTGGCTCCGATTCTTGCATTTTACACAGCACCTTCCTATGTGGAAATCTGTGAACTCTGTGCAGAGATCCTTCACTATGAAGGAGCGGGTCATACCTTCTCCATGCATACCAAGGATGAGAATATGGTAACTTATTTTGCACAGAGAATCCCGGCTTCCAGGATTATTGTAAATACACCAAGTGCTTTAGGAGGCATCGGCGGTACGACCGGTCTGCAGCCTTCCCTTACATTGGGATGCGGTGCCGTAGGAGGAAGTGCTACCTCTGAAAATGTAGGACCAAAGCATTTGATGAATCTGCGCTATGTGGCAGAGGGACTTTCTGAACTGGAAGATATCAAAGCGAATCTTCCGGACTGTTCCGAAGGTATCTGTAAGCCTCAGAGCTATGATGATATTGATATTGACGCAGTAGTAAAAGAGATTATCAAGCGTCTTCAGAACTCATAAAATGACAAATAAGGAGGAATGGTTATGGCAGCACAGCAGGCACTGGGAATGATAGAAACAAAAGGTTTGGTGGCATCCATTGAGGCAGCAGATGCAATGGTAAAAGCAGCAAACGTGACTTTGATCGGAAAAGAGCATGTAGGCGGAGGTCTTGTAACTGTTATGGTAAGAGGCGATGTAGGAGCCGTTAAGGCAGCAACAGATGCAGGAGCAGCCGCAGCAGAACGTGTGGGAGAACTGATCTCCATTCATGTGATCCCAAGACCACACGAAGAAGTAGAAGCAATCTTACCTTCTCTTGGAAAATAAAGAGGGCAGTGTAGACTGTCAGATCTATAGGCAGAAGTGAGAGGAGGTGGACTACCGGATATGAAAGTGATCACAGAAGCAGCACTGCGCAGCGAACTTCGGGCATCTACCCCGGAATCTTATACCGTGCCGGAGGGGAAAATCCTCTCTCCGGCTGCAAGAGAATATCTGCAGCAATGTAAAATCCGTATCGAAGACGGAAGGAACAAGAAAAGAGTAAACAGGGAAGAAAAAGATTCAGAAAAACCGGAGATCCAGGCAACAGAAGTTCTTCCAATGCCTCAGGTGCAAGTGGCAAAAGAGGCAAAGCCAAGATTTGTAGATTATGATACAGGTGCATATTATTACGAAAAGCCGGAACATATGACACATTTATTTGGCAATACACTGGTTCCGAAAAATCATAAACGGATTTTCTTCCGGGGCAAACTGGACAGCCTGGAAACACTTTTTGTCCTGAATCAGACCATACTTCTGGAAATGGGAGAGTCTCAGAAACTTATTGATGATCTGCAGGATATCCTGGTAAGTCTGCGGGAAATGATGCGATGCGATGTTATGAACGAACCTTTCCGCAGAGAACTTATCATTGGCCTGAATCATGCGGAATTAAGAGAACATTCTCATAATCCCATGAAGTTTTATAAGATTAAACAGATGGTGCTCCCTGATTATACCTTAGGAAAAGCATATGCACTGCTGAACCAGCTTCGGGCAGCAGTCCGGGAAACAGAAGTGGCGGCAGCAACAGCTTTTCATGAAGGAAGAGAATACACCAGAGAAGATATCATTGAGGAATTAAACAGAATGTCCAGTGCTATGCACATTGTCATGTGCAAGTATCTGGCAGAGGCCTATAAGGAGTAAGCATGGAACAGTTGATCAAAAAAGTGCTGGATACGATAACAAAGGCCGGATTGGTAGAGGTAGAGGTTTCTGCCCGCCATGTACATCTTACAGACGAAGATGTAGAGAAACTTTTCGGTAAAGGACAGGTGCTTCATGAGAAGCGCCCCCTTTCCCAAAAGGGGCAGTTCCTCTGTGAAGAACGTATTACACTCATAGGACCAAAAGGAAGAAAAGAACGAGTAGCCGTGCTGGGACCGGTTCGGAAAGCCACGCAGGTAGAATTGTCAGTAAGTGACTGTGTGGCACTGGGGGTAAAAGCACCTCTTAGAGAATCCGGAGACGTAAAGGGGTCGGCACCGTTGATCCTGGAGGGACCTGCAGGAAGCATCTCCCTTGAGGAGGGCACCATTGTAGCACACAATCACATTCATGTTCCTACAGATGTGGCAGATATGCTGCAGCTTAAAGATAAGGAACATGTGAGTGTCAAAATATTGAGTGAACGTCCGGTAACCTTTGACGATGTGATCGTCCGTGTCAGCCCGGAATTTAATTTTAAGATGCATATTGATTTTGATGAGGCAAACGCAGCTTCAGTAAAAGGATTTACCCTTGGTAAAATTATACATTAAAATAGTAAGGAGCAGTTGCAGATGGATATCAGGCATGTGGAAGAATTTATGAGACGTGTGGCAGAATCAGAGACAAAAACCTTTCCTGCCAAAGGGAAATTAAAAGTTGGTTTAGATCTGGGAACTGCTTATATTGTAATCGTGGTGCTGGATGAAGAGAATCAGCCGGTAGCCTGTGAAAAACAGGCAGCCAGTGTGTTGAGAGACGGTGTTGTGGTAGATTATACCGGAGCGTTGTCAATCGTCCGTACGCTAAAAGAAAAACTAGAGAAGCGCTTGGGACGGGAACTGACAAACTGTGCCATTGCCATGCCGGCAGGAACAGAGAGCAGTACCAAAACTCACTGTTATATAGCAGAGGGGGCTGGCTTTGAAGTTTCGGCTGTTTTAGATGAGCCAAGCTCCGCAAATGCAGTCTATGAGATTCAGGATGGTGTAATCGTGGATGTGGGCGGAGGAACTACCGGGCTGGCCATGTTAAAAGACGGAAAAGTAGTACAGGTGGAGGATGAACCAACAGGAGGGACACATCTTTCTTTAGTACTTGCCGGAAACTATCACATCTCTTTTGCGGAAGCAGAGGCAATAAAACAGGATTACAGCAGACACAAGGAAATTCTTCCGGTGCTGAAAGCCGTGGTAGAAAAGATTGCGTCCATTATCAACCGCTATGTCAGCGGAAAAGACATTGATACGATTTACCTGTGCGGCGGTACCTGCTGCCTCACAGGGATTGAAACAATCATAGAAAAAGAGACAGGGATCAGGACTGTGAAGCCGGAAGACCCGTTTCTGGTAACACCGGCGGGAATAGCTATGAACTGTCAGCCTGCTTAAAACAGGCAGAAAATAGAGAGAAAGGAGGAGAAAGGCGTGGATACAGATGTATTGTTACAGGAAATCTGTAAGAGGGTTCAGGAAAAACTGCAATCCATGGAGCAGGAAACCTTACCGTCTATTCTGGTACTCACGGAAGAGCATGGGAATCTTTGCCATGAGACGCTGGAAAACAGCAGGCTGTGTCAATATTACCGGATGGACTGTGCACTGTTGGCGGAGTATCAGTGTTCTGTAAAAGATTACGAAGCAGTTGTTGTGTATACGCTGTCCAATGAAGCACTGGGAAATATCAGTCATGGTATTTTTGACAATGGTTTTACCAGACTGTTTGGTCAGGCACTGTTGGAAGGAAAGAAAATCTATGTGAGCAGTGAAGGAATCGAACTGTATCGTTATCAGGAGACAGCCCCGAAAGCATTCTATCAGAGGCTTGAGGAAAATCTGGAACTTTTGAGACAAAGCGGGGTGGTGATCCTTCCGCACAGTAAGATTCCGGATCAGATTCTTCACGGGCAGGAAGCAGAGTGCCCGTGTAAAACAGAAACAGAAACAGATAAACAGCCGGTATCCCTGAAGGAAGAACAGGGAGAGATATCAGAAACCGTGCTGGATAAGAAGATCATTACAGAGAAAGACCTGATCCCTCTTGGACATAAGCATGTCCGTCAGGTGGTGGTCAGAGAAAAGTCTATCCTGTCAGATTTGGCAAAAGAATATGCAGCAAAACATAATATCCTCATAAAACGCAGAGAGATCTCCTCAGGAAAGCGAGAATAAGGCCTATGAAAACAGGAAAAGTCATCGGAAATATCTGGGCGACCAGAAAAGAAGAAAAACTGGCAGGTCTGAAACTCCTGGTCATACAACCGGTAAATCTGCTGGATGATACTCCGGTGGAATACCCCATTGTGGCGGCAGACATTATCGGAGCCGGTGTGGGGGAAAAAGTGATCTATGTAGCCGGAAGTTCAGCGAGGGCAGCAGCCGGAGGAAGCGATATTCCTGTGGATGCAACCGTGGTCGGGATCGTAGATGACCAGGAGATTGACGAGGATATGATTTAAGCGGAAAGCGGTGATGCTATGAGTTTCATAGAGACGATCAAAGAAGCGGGAATTGTGGGAGCCGGCGGTGCCGGTTTTCCCACCTATGTAAAATTAAATGCAAAGGCAGAATATTTTATCATCAATGCAGCAGAGTGTGAACCGCTCATTGAAACGGATAAATATCTGTGCAGAACATTTCCTGCAAGAATTATAAAAACAGCGATGCAGATTGCAGAGCATCTGGAAGCATCCCATTGTGTCATAGCCACAAAAGCAAAATATAAAAAAGAAATTGCTGCTCTTCAGGAAGAGATTGACAGGCAGGGAGCCAAAGTGGAAATCTATGGAATGAGAACCTTCTATCCGGCAGGAGATGAACAGGTGATCGTGCAGGAAGTGACAGGACGGGTGGTTCCGGAGAGAGGGCTTCCCCTGGACGTGGGATGCGTGGTCGATAATGTGGGAACGGTTCTTTCCGTTGCAGATGCATTGGAAGGAAAGCCGGTCTCTGAGAAATATTTGTCAGTTACCGGTGCGGTAAAACATACCCAGATGTATCACGTACCTCTCGGCACTCCTATTCTTGAAATCCTGGAGCAGGCCGAAGTGACAGAAAGCAGCTATGCGGTGATCATGGGTGGTCCTATGATGGGAAAAATGCTGAAGACCAGAGAGGAAATTCAGCAGGCGGTCGTTACAAAGACAACAGGAAATCTGTTGGTACTGCCAAAGAATCATTATCTGGTAAAACGGACAGAGGTTCCCAGAGAAAGCATGATCCACCAGGCAGCAGCAGCCTGTATCCAGTGCAGGATGTGTACAGATATGTGCCCGCGGTTCATGCTGGGGCACGAAGTGAGACCGAATATGGTTATGAGAAATCTGTGGAAGGCAGACATGCTTACAGATGACGGAGAATTTGAACAGGCTTTCGGAAGTGCGGTGAACTGCTGTAGCTGCGGTGTGTGCGAAATGTTTGCCTGTCCTATGGGACTTTCCCCGAGAAAGATGAATGAATATGCCAAGACACTTTTAAGAGAAAGGGATATCAATCCTCAGAAAAACAGAAATCCGGAGGCAAGAGAAGAAATTCAGTACAGGAAAATTCCTACAGAACGTCTTATTGCCAGACTGGGACTTACGGAGTATGTGTCACACGACATGCCAAAGGAAAAGGAACTTTCTGTCACAACATGTAGGATCCCTCTCTCTCAACATATCGGCAAGCCGGCAATGGCTGCCGTGCAGGTGGGTGAAATTGTGGAAAAAGGCGGTCTGATCGCCCGTGCAGCGGAAGGACTTTCTGTAAATATCCACAGCGGACTTGGGGGAATCGTAAAAGAAGTAACAGATCAATACATTACCATCTGTGGAGAGGAGGTTTAAATCATGGGCAAAGCAATCGGTATGGTAGAACTGTCCAGCATTGCGAGGGGAATAGAAACCAGTGACTTTATGGTAAAAGCTGCGCAGGTAGATTTAATACGTTCCTCCACAGTTTGTCCCGGAAAGTATATCATCATTGTGGGCGGTGACACAGGAGATGTGAAGGCTGCAATGGAGGAAGGACTGGCAAGGGGCGGTGCTTATGTGGTGGACTCTCTGAGGATTTCCAATGTGCATGAGCAGTTGATTCCTGCACTTACAGGAACCGTGTCTGTAGAAAAACCGGGTGCCGTAGGTGTGCTGGAATTTTATTCTGTCGCCTCTGCAATACTGGCGGCGGATGAAGCGGCAAAGGCTGCGAATATTACTCTTATCGAAGTGCGTATCGGCTACGCCATCGGAGGCAAGGGGTTTGTGACCCTTACCGGAGATGTGGGTGCTGTGCGGGCAGCAGTGGCGGCAGCAAAACAGGATAAAGATCTGTATGTGGAAAGTACGGTGATTCCAAGACCTTCCCAGCAGGTGTTCCAGTCTCTGCTGTAAACACACTTAAATAGAAAAGGGCTGCAGCACCTGGTGCGGCAGCAGGAGGAGGCAAGTATGTTTCAGGAATTAATAGACAATATCACAAATGTAGAGGTTTTTACGCAAAGTATCAAAGACTGGGTTTCCGGTTTATCCATTAACTCAGTGATTATCTTAATTATGATGATTTTTATGATCGTAGGTGCAATTGATAAGATCCGGGGCAATAAACTCGGTTATGGCGAACAGTTTGAAGAAGGATTTAATGCCATGGGACCACTTGCCATGGCGATGGCAGGAGTTGTAGCAGCAGCACCTGTTCTGGCAATCTTACTGAAGCCGATCATTGTTCCGATTTACGAACTGCTTGGAGCAGACGCATCTATGTTTGCAACCACACTGCTTGCCTGTGACATGGGTGGATATCCACTTGCTATGGAACTGGCAGAAACAGAAACATTAGGTAATTTTTCCGGTCTGATCCTTGGAACTATGATGGGACCAACCCTGGTATTTACCATTCCGGTAGCACTGTCTATTATTAAAAAAGAAGACAGACCATATCTTGGAGCAGGTATTCTTGCAGGTATGATCACGATTCCGATTGGATGTATTGTAGGCGGTCTTGTTATGAACATGACACAGTATAAGATCAACATAATGACAATCTTAATAAACCTGATTCCGGTTATTATCATTGCCGGCCTGATCGTACTGGGACTGTGGTTTGCACCTGCAAAAATGATCAGCGGATTTAACAAATTCGGTACTGGTGTGACCATTGTTATCACAGCACTTACTGCAATTGCTGTATTTGAATATCAGACTAAGATTAAATTCCCTCTGTTCAATATCATGGTAGAGCCAAACGCAGACGGTGTGATTCCGCTTGAGTCCGGACTTCTTACCTGTGGACAGATTGCCATTGTATTGATCGGTGCATTCCCAATGGTTCTGTGGATCACACGTACCTTCGGCAAGGCATTAAATGCCCTCGGAAAGAAATTCGGTATGGATGAAAACGGTTCAGCAGGTCTTGTGGCAACCCTGGCAAACAATATTGCAATGTTCAATATCATGGATAAAATGAATCCAAAAGGAAAGCTGTTAAACGTTGCATTTGCAGTCAGTGCGGCATTTGTATTTGGTGATCACCTGGGATTTACCGCAGGTGTAAACTCTGAGATGATTTTCCCGGTTATCGTAGGTAAGCTGGTTGCAGGTATCACAGCTCTGATTCTTGCGAACATCCTTTCTCCGAAACTGTTGTCTAAAGTACAGAGTACACAGGAATAAGCGAAAAAATCTTCAGCAGAAAGGATAGGGTGACAGACATGAATGTAAGTGAAGAATTAATCCGCGAGGTGGTAAAGAAAGTTCTTGCAGAGTCTGCAAAGGCAGAAGCAGTAAAAGAAGACTTTGTAAAAGAAAAAGACCCAAGCGGTATTCTGAAGATTAAGACAGAGACAGTAAAATGCGAACCCTTTCAGCAGGAGGGCGTAGCTCTGAAAGATGTAGTGACATTAGAAGAAGCACCCAGAATGGGCTGTGGAATCATGGAACTGGATCATACAAGTTTTGAGTGGACACTCACCTACGATGAATATGATATGGTGATTGACGGAGTTCTTGAGATTGAGATTGACGGACGTGTCATTACCGGAAATCCGGGAGATATCATTTACATTCCGAAAAATTCACATATTCATTTCCAGACACCGTGCAAGACAAGATATGCCTATTTTGTATATCCTGCAGACTGGCAGTAGGTAAAAAAAGGGGAAGAAAGTATGGAGATTCGTTTTGTACGACCTGAGGAAGAAGGAATGCTGGCCAGAAATGTGGTCGCAGCCTTTCCGTCAAAGACACCGGAGGCACTGCTTCACAATATGGCAGGAGAACTTCAAAAACCAGATGAGGGACATTATCTGGGATGCTTTGATGAACACGGGGATTTAATCGGTTCTTCTCTTTTAATGGATTTTCAGTTGAATGTAAGGGGGAAAATGATGGATATGGGAGGAACTGCCTATATTTCCACCAATTTCCTCCATAAAAAGGAACATGTGGCAAAAAATCTTATCCGTGTGGGTTTGGGAGCTTTTGCAAAAACAGGGCGGACAGTGGCTGCCCTGCATCCTTTTAATCCTGCTTTTTATCATAAAATGGGATTTGGGTATTGCAATGAAACCATGATGTATGCTCCGAAACCGCAGTATATCCGTTCCTATGGAGATAAATCCGGATTATCCTATGCGAAGCCGGAGGAAGAAGAAGAAATTCTGGAATTCTATCGGAATCATGCAAAGAAAACGCATGGTGCAACCATACATCCTTTTATGGACAGACACAGGATCTTTGATATGCCGTATGTAGTAGTCTGCAGAAGAGGAGGAAGGATCACCGGATATCTTACTTTTGAATTTGTAGAAGTAGATCATTATACAGATATGTACCACGACCTGGCAGTTCGGGAATTAATCTGTGAAGACATGGAGACCATGAAGCAATTTTTAACATTTTTTGCTTCTCAGACAGATCAGATTGAACGGGTGCGGATCTATACACCGGAAGAACATTTTCATATCTTCTTTACCAATCCTGACAGCGGGGAAAATCGTGCTTTTGACGGAGCTATCCAGGAAACAGGAAGAAAAAGTATGGGTTACATGTTTCGGATTCTGGATGTAAAGGGGTATTTTGCCAGACAAAATCATTGTCAGTTTCCTGTTGAACATGCGTTTACACTGAAACTTCAGGTACAGGATGATTTTATGGAGGAGAATGATACAGGAATACTGCTTTATATAAGCGGGGACAAAGTGCTGCTTACCAGGGACAGAGAACCTGATGTGGTGCTGAAAACCAACATTGCAGATTTGTCTTCTTTTGTTATGGGGGCAATCCCGCTCTCTGCTTTTCTTTGGAGCGGAAGAATGGAGTTGAGTTGTGAAAAATATCAGAAGGATATTCAAAATGCACTTGGCTGGAGAGAAAAACCAAAAAATTATACTTATTTTTAATACAATACAAAAATGAAAACAGGAGCAGTCCAAAGGGACGGACTCCTGTTTTTTATATGTTAAGAGAGCTTTTGATTTGAAAAGATAGAAAAACTAAGCTATACTTTTTTTGAAATAAATAGTATAATAAAAATAGTCATGCCAGACGGCAAAGAGAATTCAGGCTGTCTGAAATATGGGTCGACAGGAGGAAAGCGGGTAATGCTGCATGCATTTTCACGTTCAGAAGAACTATTAGGAAAAGAAGGGCTTAACATTTTGACGAATTCCAGAGTAGCAGTGTTCGGAATTGGCGGTGTGGGTTCTTATGTGACAGAAGCACTGGCAAGAGCCGGTGTGGGAACTTTGATTTTAGTAGACCATGATGAGGTAAGTCTGACCAATTTAAATCGACAGCTCGTGGCACTGCGTTCCACCATGGGCAGGAAGAAGGTTCAGGTGGCAAAGGAACGAATCATGGATATCAATCAGGATGCAGTGGTCCATACGTATGATACTTTTTTTAGCCAAGACACAGCAGGGTTGTTTGATTTCAGGACATTTGATTATGTGGTAGATGCAGTAGATACGGTATCTGCAAAATTGCTGTTGATAGAGATGGCAAAACAGGCGAATGTTCCGGTAATCTCCTGTATGGGAACCGGGAATAAATTAAATCCATCCTGTTTTCAGATTGCTGATATCTCAAAGACCAGCGTATGCCCACTTGCCAAGGTCATGCGTACAGAACTGAAGAAAAGAAAAATTAAGAAAGTAAAGGTTTTATTTTCTACAGAGACAGTGGTTAAGAAGAAAAAAACAGGAAAGATGCCTGGTGAGGCAGAAGAACTAAGAAGCGGAAGCAAGCGGCCGGTACCTGCCAGCGTATCTTATGTACCTGGGGTTGCGGGTCTGATGATCGCAGGAGAAGTGATTAAGGATCTGGTGTTTAATAATAAATAAAAGGGGATTTTAAATGAATAATAACAAAATAGAAAATAAATTCTGTACCTGCCTGGGAAGTGATAATGTAAAGTTGCAAGAGCCCATGAGCAAGCATACCACATTTCGGATCGGAGGACCGGCAGATTTCTATCTCTGTCCTCACAGTACCAAAGAAGTTCAGCAGGCAGTACAAATCTGTAAGGAAGAAAATCTTCCCTATTTTATCCTTGGAAACGGAAGTAATCTTCTTGTGAGTGATAAAGGATATCGTGGAGTGATCATTCAGTTATGGAAGAATTTCAGCGATATTTCAGTGAAGGGTTGCTGTATCACGGCAAAAGCAGGTGCACTGCTTTCTAAAGTAGCCGCAGAGGCTCTGGAAGCAGGTCTTACCGGAATGGAATTTGCATCTGGTATTCCAGGCACCATTGGTGGTGCTGTGTTTATGAATGCTGGTGCCTATGGCGGTGAAATGAAAGATATTATAAAAGAAGTAAAGGTTTTGGATGACCAGGGAGAAGTAAGGGTTTTATCAAATGAAGAGATGAAACTTGGATACAGAACAAGTATTGTGAAAGAAAAGGGTTACACGGTACTTTCTGCAGTTCTGGAACTGAAAAAAGGAGAACCTTCTGTTATCCGGGAAACTATGGAAGATTTGAAAAACAGAAGAACCTCAAAGCAGCCTCTGGATATGCCAAGTGCAGGAAGCACTTTTAAAAGACCGGAGGGATATTTTGCAGGAAAACTGATCATGGACAGCGGTCTGAGAGGCTTTTCCGTAGGAGGTGCACAGGTATCTGAGAAACACTGTGGATTTGTGGTCAATAAAGGCGGGGCAACTGCCGAAGACGTGACGGTACTGATCAGAGAAGTGCAAAGAAGAGTAAAAGAAAAATTTGGTGTTGAACTGGAAACAGAAGTACGGTTTCTTGGTGAGTTTTAGGAGGCATTATGCGGTTTGTAATTGTTACAGGAATGTCGGGAGCGGGAAAAAGTACAGCATTGAAAATGCTGGAAGATATGGAGTATTTCTGTGTGGACAATCTTCCGGTTCCTCTGATGGACAAATTTGTTCAACTGCTGAAGGACAGTGGCTCCGGAGAGATTGAGCGTGTTGCGGCAGGAGTTGATATCCGAAGCGGCCGTTCTCTTGGAGAACTGGAAAGTGTACTGGAAAAAATCAGTTTTTCCGGTATTGAAGTGGAAATTCTGTTTTTGGATGCAGATGACGGAACCCTGGTAAGAAGATACAAAGAGACCAGAAGAAGCCATCCGCTGGCCGGAGATGGCAGAGTGGATGACGGAATCAGGAAAGAGCGAGAAAAACTAAAGTTTTTACGAGAATACGCAGATTACATTTTGGATACCAGTAAACTTTTGACCAGGGAGTTAAAGGCAGAACTGGAGAAGATTTTTATAGAAAACCGCTGCTTTAAAAACCTTATGGTAACTGTGCTTTCCTTTGGATTTAAATACGGTATCCCTCAGGATGCAGATCTTGTTTTTGACGTGCGTTTCCTGCCTAATCCGTATTATTTGGAAAACCTCCGTCCTTTAAGTGGAAATGATAAAGAAGTCAGTGATTATGTTATGGGATATGAGGCTGCACATGCTTTTTCAGACAAATTGGAAGATATGATCCGTTTTCTGATACCAAATTATATTTTGGAAGGAAAAACACAGCTTGTGATTGCTGTAGGATGTACCGGAGGGAAACACAGGTCCGTTACTCTTGCAAATGAGCTGTACAGACGTCTGGGTGAAAATGAAACCTATGGAATTCGGATTGAACATAGAGATATAGAGAAGGATGGGAAAAAATGTCTTTTTCCGGAAGCGTAAAAGAGGAATTGCTGGGCTGTATAGATAATGCAAGACATTGCAGAATCGCTGAAGTGGCAGCAATCCTGGCATTTGAAGGAGAAATTGTAAGGCTGTCGTCAGAGGAGATTGATTTAAGGGTTTCATCTGAAAATGAAAGTCTTGTGAGAAAGTACTTTACATTGTTGCAAAAAACGTTTACAATGAAAAATAGTGTTTCTATTGATAATAGGATTACAAAAAAGAACAACCGGTTTGTGGTAGAACTGGAAGAGCCGGAGACAGCGGTGAAGATTCTGCAGGCGGTGAAACTGCTTGGGAATGACAGAACCCCTCAACTCTCGGATGCTCTGGTGAACCAAATGGTAGTGCAGAGGAATTGTTGCAGACGGGCATTTATTCGGGGTGCTTTTTTATGTGCCGGTTCAATCAGCGACCCTGAAAAGTTTTATCATTTTGAAATTGTCTGCGGCAGTAAGGCAAAAGCGGTACAGCTTATGGAGCTGATGCAGTCTTTTGAAGTTGATGCAAAAATTGTGCAGCGGAAGAAATATTATGTGGTCTATGTAAAAGAAGGAGCTCAGATTGTAGAGCTTTTGGGAATCATGGGCGCTGGTGTATCTTTAATGAACTTGGAGAACGTGCGGATTCTGAAGGATATGAGAAACACCGTGAACAGAAAAGTGAATTGTGAAACAGCAAACATCAACAAGACTGTAAATGCTGCAGTAAAACAGGTGGAAGATATTTTGTATATACAGGATACAGCGGGGCTTCACTCCCTTCCGGAGAGTCTGGAAGAGACAGCTTTATTGAGATTGGAATACCCACAGGCATCTTTAAAGGAATTGGGTGCTCTGCTTTCCACTCCGGTAGGCAAGTCCGGTATTAATCATCGCCTGAGAAAGATTTGCAGTATAGCTAATGAGCTGAGAGGAGTCAAGGAGGAACAAGTATGATCAGAAAACCAATTACCATCGGAATTTCAAATGGTCTGGAAGCAAGACCGATTGCAATGCTTGTACAGGTTGCCAGCCAGTATGTAAGTAATATTTATCTGGAGAGTGAAGAGAGAAAGGTCAATGCGAAAAGCATCATGGGAATGATGAGTCTGGGATTGGATACAGGTGAAAGTGTCACTGTCTCTGTAGACGGGGCAGATGAAGAGGAAGCAATGAAGAGTATTGAAGAATACTTGAGTAACCGTTCAGAATGATAGAAAAGAAATAAAAAAGGGAGTCTTTTTCGAAATGTTTGGAAAAGGCTCCCTTTTTGTATTCGCAGCATCACATTTCTGAGGGATGATTGTCTGCGGCAGAAATAGGATACTGCTGGCGAAACCAGTAAGTGTAGAAATCCTGAAATCCAAGGGCGGTATAAAGGGTCTTTGCAGGTGTGTTCCCTTTGACTACCTGCAGATAGGCAGAGGAAGCGCCATATTCCATAGAGGCATCTAAAATGGAACGGCAGATGTCATGACCAAGACCCTGTCCCCGATAAGCCTGATGAACATGAATGGCATAAAGCCCGATATAGTCTCTGTCAAGAATTCCAAGTCCGGTTCCTACAATCTTGTCACCATCATAAACATAAGCAGCAATGGTATCCTTTGGAATCGCTGCATACATGGAAGGAACAATAGAGCGGTGTATTTGATTCACGGTACCTTTCATATCAAACAGGGCATTTAACCAGGCGGGAGAGATTTTTTTTCTCAGAATCACCCTGTCAGAAGGTGGTGCCGGTTTATGTTGGATAAGACTCATGGCCATGACTTCCGTGATGTGTGCAATATGGTAACCCCTCTCTGTAAGCTTCTGATCAAAGGAACTGTCAAGCAAAGGGTTTATTTTATAAATGGCAGGCGTGCCCCATTTTCTGTAGATTTCTTCACAGTAATCCAGTTTGTCTTCTAATGGGATGGAAGAAGGTCCGATCTGCTCAATGCAATTAGTGCGATGAGTGTAAAAATAGGAAAAACGCAGAATCCATCCATCATAAATCTGCATTTGGTGAGAAGGCCAGGCGTTCAGCGACAAGTCTTCTACAATTTTAATTTGATTTCTCATAAGAATACCGCCTTTTTGTGGGTTTAAGAACTGTTACGTATTATAACCTGCCTTGCAATCTGATGCAAGTTGTGTTATATTCAGTCAGGGAGAAAAAGGTAAAATACTTAGGAGGTATAGAGTATGAAGACAGAGAATGCATGGAAAAAATATGCAGATAAAAAAGATGTATTTACTTTTTGTGAAGATTATAAACAGTTTATAAGTGCTTGCAAGACTGAACGTGAATGTGTGACAGAAATGGTACAGCAGGCAGAAAAAGCAGGTTATCGTAATATTGATGAAATTATGGAACAAGGTACTGCATTAAAAGCAGGTGATAAAGTTTATGCAAACAATATGGGAAAAGGTCTTGCCCTTTATTTGATCGGAGAAGAACCTATTGAAAAGGGAATGAGAATTCTGGGAGCACATATTGACTCTCCGAGATTAGATTTAAAGCAGAATCCTCTCTATGAAGATCAGGAACTGGCTCTTTTGGATACACACTACTACGGCGGTGTAAAGAAATACCAGTGGGTGACTCTTCCGATGGCACTCCATGGTACAGTAGCGAAAAAAGACGGAGAAGTTGTTCCGGTAGTGATCGGAGAGGATCCGGCAGATCCGGTACTTGGTATTTCAGACCTTCTGATTCATCTTTCACAGAAACAGCTTCAGAAAACGGCTGCAGAAGTGATCGAAGGAGAAAATCTGAATGTTCTGGTGGGAAGTATTCCTCTGGAAGGAGAAGAAGAGGAACCTGTTAAAGCACAGATCCTTACTATTTTAAAAGAAAAGTACGGCATGGAGGAAGATGATTTCCTTTCTGCTGAATTCGAAGTAGTACCTGCTGGAGCAGCAAGAGACTTTGGTTTGGACAGAAGTATGATCATGGGATACGGACAGGATGACCGTGTGTGCTCTTATCCGTCCTTTGCAGCTATTCTGGAGCAGGAAAATGTGACTTATACCTCTGTGTGCCTTTTAGTAGATAAGGAAGAAATCGGAAGTGTAGGAGCAACTGGAATGCAGTCCAGATTTTTCGAAAATACAACTGCAGAAGTGATGAATGCGTGCGGACAGTACAGTGAACTTGCATTGAGACGTGCTCTGAAAAATTCAATGATGCTTTCATCAGATGTAAGTGCAGCTTTTGATCCGAACTTCCCGGAAGTGATGGAAAAGAAAAATTCCGCTTATTTAGGACATGGACTTACTTTTAATAAATATACAGGCTCCAGAGGTAAGGGTGGATCAAATGATGCCAATGCTGAATACATCGCAAGACTTCGTAAAGTGATGGATGAAGGACAGGTTGCTTTCCAGACAGCAGAGCTTGGAAAGGTAGACCAGGGCGGCGGCGGAACCATTGCCTATATTCTGGCAAACTATAATATGGAAGTAATTGACTGCGGTGTGGCTGTGTTGAATATGCATGCTCCGTGGGAAATCACAAGTAAAGTAGATATTTACGAGGCATATAGAGGATACTGTGCGTTTCTTCAAAATATGTAATTGACTCTATACATCTTCGCTGAAAAATGTTAAGATAAATGCAAATACGAAACAATAACAGTGAGATGTGAAGTAAGGAGTACACAAATGTCAAAATTTTTGAAAGTAATTGTGAACCTGGTGGTTCTCTTCTCCATAATCGTAGCGGCTGCACTTTTGTTACCTCCCTTTGCGGGAATCGATACCGTCATGAATGATAATACCGATACGGAGACAAATCTTCCGGTTGGGTCCGTTGCGTATGGAAAAGAAATCAAGGTAAAGGATCTGAAAAAGAAAGACCGAATCATCTACAGCGAAGGTTCCAGTACCTATGTATATGAAATCACAGATATGGATGCCAGTGCAGGGGCATATGAAGTAAAAGACCCTTACAGCAAAAACAGTGATGCAGAAGTTGTTACTTTGCAGAAATCTGTGCCTAAGGTAGCAGTTGTAATTCCGTTTATCGGATACGCAGCGATTGCTCTTCAGAGCAAAGAGGGATTGATCGTGATCGGTCTTGGTATTGTTTTTCTGATTATTCTCTTTATCCTGTCAGAACTCTGGCGAAAAGATGATGACGAGGATGAGGAAGATGACGATGAGGACGAGGAAGAAAGCGAAGACGATGAAGAGGACGAGGAAGAAGAATTAAGCCGTAAGGAACGCCGTCGTTTGAAAAAAGAAGAAAAACGTCGTCGCAAAGAAGAAAAACGCCGTCTGAAAGAAGCAGAAGATGAAGAAGAATACGAAGACGATGAGGAGGACGAGGAAGAAGAGTTAAGCCGTAAGGAACGCCGCCGTCTGAAAAAAGAAGAGAAACGTCGTCGTAAACTGGAGGAAAAAGGTCTTCTGGAAGAAGAGGAAGAATCCTCTGAAGAAATAGAAGCAAAACCTGTTCCTGAAGAGGAAGGGACATTCAGGGAAGAACAAAAAGAGGAAGAACTTCAGGAATTTGACGAGGCGATGAAAGAAGCGATGTCTTCTATAGCATTAGGAGTTTCCCAAATGAATGCACCGGAACATCTTGAACAGGAAGAGATTCCGGAAGAAGCAAGTCAGGAAATCGAGACAGAAGAAACAGAACTGGAAACACCGGAAGAAAGTCCTGCAGATCCGGTGGAAGAGATTTCTCCGGTGCAGGAAGAAATTCCTGTGAATGTCAATGCAGTTCCTAAAATGCCTTCTTTAGAAGAACTTCTTGCAAAAGCAGAGGCAGCAGGTGAAAAACCGGAAGTGAAAAAGGATAAAGAAAATGAAGTAACACTTCTTGATTATTCAGATATTCTATAAGAAATGAGAAAGGGGAGGCTGGGAAACCAGTCTCTCTTTTGTTTTTGAAAAAAAACAAAAAAAGTACTTGCAATATAGAAAGACTTCGTATATACTACTAAGTGCTGTGACATGATAGCTATGAAGCGCGAGGTTGCTGACACAAAGTCAGGTTTTCCGTGGAGCGAATGTCAAGTTAGGAAACTGACGACAAGTCACTGTATTACATCTAAAGACGTACCACTACGGGGTGGGAGTGTGTGCAGAGTCAAGATGACACACACGGGAATGTGTACAGTCGCCGCTTGTCGTGCTAATTAAAAGTGCGAATAGGAGGAGACTTTTTTTATGGCAAGTCAAGTAATGAGAATCACTTTAAAAGCTTATGATCATCAGTTAGTAGATGCATCAGCAGGCAAAATTATCGAAACTGTTAAGAAGAACGGAGCAACTGTTAGCGGACCGGTTCCACTTCCTACTAAAAAAGAAGTAGTAACCATCTTGCGTGCGGTTCACAAATACAAAGACTCCAGAGAACAGTTCGAACAGAGAACTCACAAAAGACTTATCGATATCATTGCACCAACACAGAAAACTGTTGACGCTCTGGCAAGATTAGAAATGCCGGCTGGTGTATATATCGACATCAAAATGAAACAGAAATAATTTTTATATAAATTCTGTTTAAAATGAAGAGATTATCCTTACAAGGTTGATATAGGAATGTATCGACTGTTTGTCTAGGATGATTGCACATCACAGTGTAATCCGCTGTAGATTCACAGGAGGTAAAAAAATGAAGAAAGCAATCTTAGCTACTAAAGTCGGAATGACTCAAATCTTCAACGAAGACGGAGTTTTAACTCCAGTAACTGTATTGCAGGCTGGTCCTTGTGTAGTAACACAGATCAAAACCATGGACAACGATGGTTATGAAGCAGTACAGGTTGGTTATGGCGACAAGAGAGAAGCTCTTGTAAACAAACCAATGAAAGGCCACTTTGAAAAAGCTGGTGTATCCTGCAAGAGATTCGTAAGAGAATTCAAATTAGAAGGCGAATACGAATTAGGACAGGAAATCAAAGCTGAAATCTTTGCAGCAGGCGACAAGATCGACGTTACTGCAATCAGCAAAGGTAAAGGATTCCAGGGTGCTATCAAGAGACACGGACAGTCCAGAGGACCTATGGCTCACGGTTCTAAATACCATCGTCATGCGGGTTCCAACGGTGCATGTTCTGACCCATCCAAAGTATTCAAAGGAAAAAGAATGCCAGGACATATGGGACATGTAAAAGTAACTGTTCAGAATCTGGAAGTTGTAAGAGTTGACGCTGAAAACAACTTACTGTTAGTTAAAGGCGCAGTTCCGGGACCAAAGAAATCCTTAGTTACAGTTAAAGAAACAGTGAAAAGCGGCAAATAAGTTTTCGTTGGAAAGGAGGACCACATAAAATGGCAAACGTATCTGTTTATAATATGGAAGGCAAAGAAGTTGGAACAATGGAATTAAACGATGCAGTGTTTGGTGTTGAAGTCAACGAACACTTAGTGCATTTAGCTGTTGTACGCCAGCTTGCAAATAATCGTCAGGGAACACAGAAAGCGAAAACACGTTCTGAAGTTTCCGGAGGCGGAAGAAAACCTTGGAGACAGAAAGGAACCGGTCATGCTAGACAGGGATCAACAAGAGCTCCACAGTGGACAGGCGGCGGAGTTGTATTTGCTCCAACACCGAGAGACTACTCTGTAAAAATGAACAAAAAAGAAAGAAGAGCAGCACTTAAATCCGCTCTTACAAGCAGAGTTCAGGAAAATAAATTAATCGTTCTGGACGAGCTGAAATTTGATGAAGTTAAGACAAAAGCAATGCAGAATGTTTTAAATAACTTAAATGTTTCTAAAGCAATGGTAGTTTTAGCTGACAATGATGCAAATGTAGTATTATCTGCAAGAAACATTCCAGACGTTGTTACAGCACTTCCAAATACAATCAATGTATATGATGTACTGAAATACAACACTGTAATCTTAACAAAAGCTTCTGCAGCAGCAATCGAGGAGGTATACGCATAATGGCAAACGTAAAGTATTATGATGTAATCCTGAAACCAGTTGTGACTGAAAAAAGTATGGCTGCCATGGGCGAGAAAAAATATACTTTCTTAGTTCACACAGATGCAAACAAAACTATGATCAAAGAAGCTGTTGAAAAAATGTTCGAAGGAACAAAAGTTAAATCCGTAAACACCATGAACTTAGACGGAAAAACAAAAAGACGCGGTATGACTTTTGGAAAAACTGCTAAAACAAAGAAAGCAATTGTTACATTAACAGAAGACAGCAAAGATATTGAGATTTTTGAGGGATTATAAGACTGGCTGTGAACACTTAATGAGGCAAAGCCGAATTTAGTGAGAACGCCCTTCCCGAACCTTAACGAAGCTGAGCGTGAGCGAATGCTGAGTTTAGCTGAGTGAACATACCGATAAAAATATAGAAACTGAGCAGTCGAGAAATAATAATCCGATATTCGGCTGCGGCAAAGAAACGCCAGGGCATGTTGCATGCCTGGCAGTTATGAAAGGAGAGACAGTAATGGGAATTAAATCATACAGCCCATATACACCTTCCAGAAGACACATGACAGGTTCTGATTTCTCTGAAATCACAACATCTACACCAGAAAAATCTCTGGTTGTGTCATTAAATAAAAATGCTGGACGTAATAATCAGGGTAAAATCACAGTTAGACACCGCGGAGGCGGAAACAGAAGAAAATACAGACTGGTAGACTTCAAGAGAAGAAAAGATGGAATTCCTGCAACAGTTAAGACCATCGAGTACGATCCAAACAGAACAGCTAACATTGCTCTTATCGCATACGCTGACGGTGAGAAAGCATACATCTTAGCTCCTGAAGGATTAAAGGTTGGCATGAAGATCATGAACGGACCTGAAGCAGAAGTTAGACCAGGTAACTGCTTACCTTTATCTGAAATTCCTGTTGGTACTATGGTACACAACATTGAGCTGTACCCTGGAAAAGGCGGACAGTTAGTTCGTTCCGCTGGTAACGGAGCACAGTTAATGGCAAAAGAAGGAAAATATGCAACACTTCGTCTGCCATCTGGTGAAATGAGAATGGTTCCATTAAACTGCCGCGCTTCTATCGGCGTTGTAGGAAATGGCGAGCACAGCCTTATCAACATTGGTAAAGCAGGACGTAAACGTCACATGGGTATCAGACCTACTGTTCGTGGTTCTGTTATGAACCCGAATGACCATCCACACGGTGGTGGTGAAGGTAAGACCGGTATCGGACGTCCAGGTCCAAGCACACCATGGGGCAAACCGGCTCTTGGCTTGAAGACAAGAAAGAAAAACAAACAGTCTAACAAGTTAATTGTAAGAAGAAGAGATGGTAAAACATTATCTAAATAGTAGGAGGTAAGACAATGGCTCGTTCATTAAAAAAAGGACCGTTCGCAGATGAAAGCTTACTGAAAAAAGTAGACGCTATGAATGCTGCCGGCAATAAGACAGTTATTAAGACCTGGTCACGTCGTTCCACAATTTTCCCTTCCTTCGTTGGACATACAATCGCTGTTCATGACGGAAGAAAACATGTGCCAGTATATGTTACAGAAGATATGGTTGGACACAAACTCGGTGAGTTCGTTGCAACCAGAACATACAGAGGACATGGAAAAGACGAGAAAAAATCAGGTGTTCGCTAATATTTGAAAGGAGGCTTTTATCATGGCAAAAGGACATAGAAGTCAGATTAAAAGAGCAAGAAATGCTAACAAAGATACAAGACCGTCTGCAAAATTATCCTACGCAAGAATGTCCGTACAGAAAGCTTGCTATGTACTGGATGTAATTCGTGGTAAAGATGTTCAGACAGCACTGGGTATCTTAACATATAACCCAAGATACGCTTCCAGCGTGATCAAAAAACTGCTGGAATCCGCTATTGCAAACGCAGAAAACAACAACGGTATGAATCCGGAGAATCTTTACATTGCAGAGTGCTACGCTAACAAAGCTCCTACAATGAAGAGAATCAAACCAAGAGCTCAGGGCAGAGCTTACAGAATCGAAAAAAGAAACTGCCATATCACTGTTGTATTGGATGAAAGATAAGGAGGAGTATCATGGGACAGAAAGTTAACCCACACGGACTCAGAGTCGGAGTAATCAAAGACTGGGATTCCAAATGGTATGCTGAAAGTGATTTCGCTGATAACTTAGTAGAAGACTATAACATCAGAACATACCTGAAAAAGAAATTATACAGCGCAGGTGTTTCTAAGATTGAAATCGAAAGAGCATCTGACAGAGTAAAAATCATCATCTACACTGCTAAACCGGGTGTTGTAATCGGTAAAGGCGGAGCAGAGATCGAAAAAGTAAAAGTTGAATTACAGAAATTCACAGATAAAAAATTAGTTGTTGATATCAAAGAAGTAAAAAGACCAGATAAAGACGCTCAGTTAGTAGCTGAAAATATTGCATTGCAGTTGGAAAACCGTATTTCCTTCCGTCGTGCCATGAAGTCTACCATGTCAAGAACAATGAAAGCTGGAGCAAAAGGAATTAAAACTTCTGTATCCGGACGTCTTGGCGGTGCTGATATGGCTCGTACAGAGTTCTACAGCGAAGGTACTATTCCACTTCAGACATTAAGAGCTGATATCGACTATGGTTTCGCTGAAGCAGATACCACTTACGGCAAAGTTGGCGTAAAAGCATGGATCTACAATGGCGAAGTACTTCCAACAAAAGGAACTAAGGAAGGGAGCGATAAATAATTATGTTAATGCCAAAAAGAGTTAAACGTCGTAAACAATTCCGCGGATCCATGAAAGGAAAAGCATTAAGAGGAAATAAGATCAACTATGGTGAGTACGGTTTAGTTTCAACTGAGCCGTGCTGGATCAAATCCAACCAGATCGAGGCAGCCCGTGTTGCTATGACCCGTTATATCAAACGTGGTGGTAAAGTTTGGATCAAGATTTTCCCGGATAAACCAGTAACAGCAAAACCAGCAGAAACACGTATGGGTTCCGGTAAAGGTGCCTTAGAATACTGGGTAGCAGTTGTAAAGCCAGGCAGAGTAATGTTTGAGATCGCAGGCGTTCCGGAAGAAACAGCTCGTGAAGCATTACGTCTTGCGATGCACAAGTTACCATGTAAATGTAAAATCGTTTCTCGTGCAGACTTAGAAGGCGGTGATAACAGTGAAAATTAAAAATTATGTAGAAGATTTAAAAACAAAATCAGCTGCAGAATTACAGGAAGAATTAGTAGCTGCTAAAAAGGAACTCTTTAACTTGAGATTTCAGAATGCAACAAATCAGTTGGACAACACAAGCAGAATTAAAGAAGTTCGTAAGAACATCGCTAGAATCCAGACTCTGATTGCTCAGAAAGCAAACGCATAAGGAATTCATTCCTAGAAATAGAAAGGAGCAGCATAATCGTGGAAAGAAATCTTAGAAAAACACGTGTTGGTAAAGTTGTAAGTGACAAAATGGATAAGACCATTGTTGTAGCTATCGAAGACCACGTAAAACATCCTCTTTACGGAAAAATCGTTAAGAGAACATATAAATTAAAAGCGCATGATGAAGAAAACACATGCAAAATCGGTGATACTGTAAAAGTTATGGAAACAAGACCTCTGTCCAAAGATAAAAGATGGAGACTTGTAGAAGTAGTAGAAAGAGCAAAATAATTTGTAAGGAGGAATCTAAGCATGATTCAACAGGAAAGTAGACTTAGAGTCGCTGACAATACAGGTGCAAAAGAAATCCTCTGCATCCGTGTTATGGGTGGTTCTACTAGAAGATATGCTAACATCGGTGATGTAATCGTTGCTACTGTTAAAGATGCAACACCAGGCGGTGTTGTGAAAAAAGGTGACGTTGTAAAGGCTGTTGTTGTTCGTACTGTAAAAGGTGTTCGTCGTAAAGATGGTTCTTACATCAAATTTGATGAAAACGCTGCTGTTATCATCAAAGATGACAAGACACCAAGAGGAACCCGTATTTTTGGACCAGTAGCCAGAGAGCTTCGTGAGAAACAGTTCATGAAAATTGTTTCCTTAGCTCCAGAAGTATTATAGGAGGTAGCCTGATGTTTAAGATTAAAAAAGGTGATACTGTAAAAGTTATCGCTGGTAAAGATAAAGACAAAGAAGGAAAAGTAATCTCTGTTAATCCGAAAAAAGGCGCTGTTCTGGTTGAAGGCGTAAACATGGTCACAAAACACACAAAACCATCTATGGCTAACCAGCAGGGCGGTATTGTGAACAAAGAAGCTTGGATCGATGCGTCTAACGTAATGGTTATGCATGAAGGAAAAGCTACCAGAGTAGGCTTTAAAGTTGAAGATGGTAAAAAAGTTCGTTTCGCTAAAACTACAGGAAAAGTAATCGATTAATAAGAGAGGAGGCCATTTAAAGTGAGCAGACTGAAAGAAATGTATAAAAATGAGATCGTAGATGCTATGATCAAAAAGTTTGGTTATAAAAATATCATGGAAGTGCCGAAACTCGATAAAATCGTTGTAAACATGGGTGTAGGCGAAGCCAAAGATAACGCTAAACTGTTAGACGCAGCAGTAGCTGACATGGAACTGATCACAGGTCAGAAAGTTGTTACAACAAAAGCGAAAAACTCCGTAGCTAACTTCAAGATTCGTGAAGGTATGCCAATCGGATGTAAAGTAACTTTAAGAGGCGAAAAAATGTACGAGTTTGCTGATCGTCTCATCAACTTAGCACTGCCTCGAGTACGTGACTTCCGTGGTGTAAATCCAAATGCTTTTGACGGCAGAGGAAACTACGCACTGGGAATCAAGGAGCAGTTAATTTTCCCTGAAGTGGAATATGATAAAGTCGATAAAGTAAGAGGTATGGATATCATTTTCGTTACCACTGCTAAAACAGACGAAGAAGCTCGTGAATTATTGACATTATTTAATATGCCATTTGCAAAATAAGAATAATAGGAGGGAAAATTCATGGCTAAGACAGCAATGAAAGTTAAACAGCAGCGCAAACAGAAATTCTCCACAAGAGAATACAGCCGTTGCCGTATCTGCGGACGTCCACATGCATACCTGAGAAAATACGGTATCTGCCGTGTTTGCTTCCGTGAATTAGCATACAAAGGTCAGATCCCAGGAGTTAAAAAAGCTAGCTGGTAGGTCGAAAGCAACTTGGTGAAAGCAAGCCGCAAGGTGCGGCTTGAACCTTAGCGAAAACGTAGTTTGAGCTTAGTTGAGAGATGTTTCCGCCAGAGTTGAGGGAACATACCCCTTCTTTAGGTGTCGGGGAGATAATCTCCCTTATACCTGCCGGGGATTTCAAATAGAAAAATATCATTACATGAAAAGTCTAAAATATAGGAGGAAACTATCATGACAACAAACGATCCAATCGCAGATATGCTTACAAGAATCCGTAATGCAAATACTGCAAAACACGATACAGTAGATGTACCTGCATCTAAAATGAAACTTGCTATTGCTGACATTCTGGTAAAAGAAGGTTACATTGTAAAATATGATGTTCTGGAAGACGGAGCATTCAAAACAATCCGCATCACATTAAAATACGGTGCAGACAAAAATGAAAAAATCATTACAGGTCTGAAGAGAATTTCCAAACCAGGTCTTCGTATTTACGCTGGAAGCCAGGATATTCCAAGAGTATTAGGCGGATTAGGAATTGCAATCCTTTCTACAAACCAGGGAGTTATCACAGACAAAGAAGCTAGAAAACTTCATGTAGGTGGAGAAGTTTTAGCCTTCGTATGGTAATTTTTGTGTCCAAGCGAGTTTTTTATTATGTCCAAACGAGAGGATAACAGGACTTTGTCCTTTATCATATAAATATGTAATACTGAAAACAGAGGGGAACCATAATTGGCCCTTCCGAAAATCTAAGTAAGGAGGAAATTGGTATGTCACGAATTGGAAGACTGCCTGTAGCTGTTCCGGCAGGAGTAGAGGTAAAAGTTGCTGAGAACAACGTAGTGACTGTAAAAGGTCCTAAGGGAACACTTGAAAGAGCGTTACCGGTTGAAATGTCAATTAAATTAGAAGAAGGTCATGTTGTTGTAACTAGACCAAATGACTTAAAGAAAATGAAATCTTTACATGGTTTAACAAGAACACTGATCCAGAATATGGTAACAGGTGTTAGCCAGGGATACGAAAAAACTCTGGAAGTTAACGGTGTAGGTTACAGAGCATCCAAACAGGGTAAAAAATTAGTTCTGAACTTAGGATATTCTCATCCGGTAGAGATGGAAGATCCAGAAGGAATTGAATCTAAAGTTGATGGAAATAAGATCGTTATTTCCGGAATTGACAAAGAAAAAGTTGGCCAGTATGCTGCTGAAATCAGGGATAAGAGAAGACCTGAACCATACAAAGGTAAAGGTATTAAATATGCTGATGAAGTTATCAGACGTAAAGTTGGTAAAACTGGTAAGAAATAAGTAAGGAGAGTGTAAAAATGGTTAGTAAAGTATCAAGAGCGAAAGTTCGCACAAAAAAACATAGAAGATTACGTAATCATCTTAGCGGTACCACTGCTACACCACGTTTAGCAGTATTCCGCAGCAATAATCATATGTATGCTCAAATTATTGACGATACAGTTGGAAAAACTTTAGTTTCTGCTTCTACAACACAGAAAGAAGTAAAAGCTGAATTAGAAAAAACCAATAACGTTGATGCAGCAGCATACTTAGGAACTGTAATTGCAAAAAAAGCAATCGAAGCTGGTATTAAAGAAGTTGTATTCGACAGAGGCGGCTTCATTTATCACGGAAAAGTGAAAGCTTTAGCAGACGCAGCAAGAGAAGCTGGGTTAGAATTCTAATTAGGGAGGAAATGAACACATGAAACGTTCTATTATTGATGCTAGCCAGTTTGAGTTAGAAGAAAAAGTAGTATCAATCAAGCGTGTAACAAAGGTTGTTAAAGGTGGTCGTAACTTCCGTTTCACAGCTTTAGTTGTTGTTGGTGACGGCAACGGACATGTTGGCGCTGGTTTAGGAAAAGCAGCTGAAATTCCTGAAGCAATCCGCAAAGGAAAAGAAGATGCTATGAAGAAATTAGTTACTGTGGCAAGAGACGAAAACGGAAGTATTACACATGACTTCATCGGAAAATTCGGAAGTGCAGAAATGCTCTTAAAGAAAGCTCCGGAAGGTACTGGTGTTATCGCCGGAGGTCCAGCTCGTGCGGTTATCGAACTTGCAGGTATTAAGAACATCCGTACAAAATGTATGGGTTCCCGTAACAAACAGAACGTAGTTCTGGCTACTATCGCAGGTTTAAGCCAGTTAAAGACTCCGGAAGAAGTTGCTAAACTTCGTGGAAAATCTGTTGATGAGATTTTTGCATAAGGAGGATCAGACAAATGGCAGATAAATTAAGAATCACATTGGTGAAATCCACCATCGGTGCTGTACCGAAAAACAGAAAAATTGTAGAAGCTTTAGGTTTAAGAAAACTGAACAAAACAGTGGAAATGCCAGATAATGCATCCGTTCGTGGTATGATTCGTCAGGTAAGCCACATGGTTAAAGTAGAAGAAATCTAATATTACGAAGAAGGAGGTGCCATCATGGAATTATCAAACTTAAGACCAGCTGAAGGCTCCAAACAGAGCAACGAATTCAGAAGAGGCCGTGGACACGGTTCAGGTAATGGTAAAACAGCAGGTAAAGGCCATAAAGGTCAGAAAGCACGTTCAGGTGCTAAGAGACCAGGTTTCGAAGGTGGTCAGATGCCTTTATATAGAAGACTTCCTAAGAGAGGCTTCAAATGCAGAAATTCTAAAGAAATTATTGCAGTTAACGTTGATATCTTAAACAGATTCGAAGACGGTACAGAAGTTACACCAGCAGTTTTATTAGCTTCCGGTGCAATCTCTAAATTAGGAGATGGTGTAAAACTTCTTGGTAACGGCGAACTTACTAAGAAAGTAAATGTTAAAGTTAACGCTGTAAGCGAAAGCGCAAAGGCTAAAATCGAAGCAGCAGGTGGAACAGTAGAGGTGATCTAATGCTCAAGACTCTTCAAAATGCCTTTAAAATAAAGGATGTAAGACGTCGTATTTTCTACGTATTCCTGATGATTGTTGTGATCCGTATTGGATCACAGCTTCCTATCCCAGGTGTAAACTCAGATTACTTCAAAGATTGGTTTACAAGTCAGTCCAGTGATGCGTTCAATTTTTTTGACGCATTCACTGGCGGCTCTTTTACAGAAATGTCAATTTTTGCACTGAGCATTACTCCGTACATTACTTCTTCCATTATCATTCAGTTGCTGACTATCGCAATTCCTAAATTGGAAGAGATGCAGCGTGATGGAGAAGAAGGCAGGAAGAAGATGACTGCGATCACTCGTTATCTGACAATTGGTCTTTCTTTATTCCAGTCTATTGCTATGACAGTAGGTTTTGGTAATCGGGGACTGATTCCGGATATGAATTTCATGAAAGCAGTTGTCGTAGTAGCCTGTTTAACAGCAGGTTCTGCTATGCTGATGTGGATTGGTGAGCAGATCACAGACAAAGGAATCGGAAATGGTATTTCCATTGTATTGATGGTAAATATCGTATCCAGAATTCCAAGTGATCTTGTTACTTTGTTTGACCAGTTCGTAAAAGGAAAAACATATGCCAAAGGAGGTCTGGCAGCACTGATTATTATTGCCATTATTCTGGTAGTAGTAGTGCTGGTATTGATTCTGAATGGCGGTGTAAGAAAAATTCCTGTACAGTATTCCAAGAAAATGGTAGGAAGAAAGATTACAGGAGGACAGTCCAGCTCTATTCCTTTAAAGGTGAATACAGCAGGTGTTATTCCTATTATCTTTGCTTCTTCTTTGATGTCCTTCCCGGTTATCATTGCCAGCTTTACTGGCTGGACAGGCGGAACAGGCATTGGAAGCCAGATTTTAATGGGATTAACTTCAAATAACTGGTTTAATCCAAGTGCACCATGGTATTCCCTTGGTTTAGTGCTTTACATTGTACTGGTTATCTTTTTTGCTTATTTCTATACTTCTATTACTTTCAATCCAATGGAAGTTGCAGATAATATGAAAAAGCAGGGCGGCTTTGTGCCGGGTATCCGTCCAGGAAAACCAACCCAGGAATATTTAGAAAAAATCCTGAGTTATTTGATTTTCATCGGAGCTGCAGGTCTGGTAATTGTTGCTGTCATTCCGTTCTTCTTTAACGGTGTGTTCGGTGCAAATGTTTCCTTTGGAGGAACATCCCTGATTATCGTGGTGGGTGTTGTTCTGGAAACATTAAAACAGATTGAATCCCGTATGTTAGTCCGTAACTACAAAGGTTTTTTAAGTGAATAAAAGATAATGAAGAAGAGACCGTTGCAGGGAAGGCAGTAGTACTGCTTGAAATGACAAAAGAAGATTCACGAAAGTTGTGAGCTTTTTTTCCTGCTTCGGTCTCTGAAATTTTATGTGGCATAAATGGTTTTTATAGTGTATGATAGAAACCAAGAGAAGAACCATAGAAAGGGGTAACGGATATGAAAATTATTATGTTAGGTGCACCAGGTGCAGGAAAAGGAACACAGGCGAAAAAAATCGCAGCTAAATATGAAATTCCTCATATTTCTACCGGTGATATTTTCAGAGCCAACATTAAGAACAACACAGAATTAGGAAAAAAAGCAAAGACTTATATGGATCAGGGTCTGCTTGTTCCAGATGAATTGACAGTTGATCTGGTTATTGACAGAGTCAGACAGGATGACTGTGCAAATGGATATATTCTGGATGGTTTCCCAAGAACGATTCCACAGGCAGAGAGTCTGGATGCAGCATTGGCAAAAATGGGAGAAAAAGTAGATTTTGCCGTGAACGTTGAAGTTCCGGATGAAAATATTGTAAACCGTATGTCAGGCCGCAGAGCATGTGTAGGATGCGGTGCCACATATCATGTCAAATACAATGCTCCAAAAACAGAAGGAGTCTGCGATGTCTGCGGTGAAAAATTGATTCTAAGACCAGATGATGAGCCGGAAACAGTCTTAAAACGTCTTGGTGTATATCATGACCAGACACAGCCTCTGATTGATTATTATGCAAAAGCAGGCGTGTTGAAAGAAGTAGATGGAACCCTTGACATGGAAGATGTATTCCAGGCCATTGTGGATGTATTAGGAGCGTAAAAATGTCAGTAACAATTAAAACTGCCAGAGAGATAGAACTGATGCGGGAAGCAGGCCGTCTTCTGGAAATCGTGCATAATCAGTTAGGAGAATTTATCAAACCTGGAATCACCACTCAGGATATTGACCGTTTAGGAGAAAAATTAATCCGCAATTTGGGATGTACTCCTAATTTTCTGAACTACAATGGGTATCCGGCATCTATTTGTGTGTCTGTGAATGATGAAGTTGTTCATGGGATTCCAAACAGCCGAAAAGTCCTTCAGGAGGGGGATATTGTCAGTCTGGATGCAGGTCTGATCTATAAAGGCTATCATTCAGATGCTGCCCGTACTTATGCGGTAGGTGCTGTATCAAAAGAGGCACAGCAGCTTATGGATGTGACGAAGCAAAGTTTTTTTGAAGGAATTAAATATGCAAGACCAGGATATCATTTAAATGATATTTCTACAGCAATCGGTGCATATGCGGAAAAATTCGGATATGGGGTAGTGCGTGACCTGGTAGGACACGGAATCGGCACGCATCTACATGAAGACCCGCAGATTCCAAACTTCCGTCAGAAACGCAGAGGAATTCGTCTGGTGCCGGGAATGACCCTGGCAATTGAGCCTATGATCAATATAGGACGTGCAGATGTGGAATGGATGGATGATGACTGGACTGTAGTGACTCAGGACGGTTCTTTGTCAGCACATTATGAAAATACTGTGCTGATCACAGAGGGAGAGCCGGAGATTCTCACCCTGACTAGGTAGACAGGAGAGACTATGAGAGAGATTACAAAGGGAATGCTTGCCAAGTCCAAAGCAGGGCATGATACAGGAAAATGGTACATCATCATGGATATGGACGGAGAATATCTTTATTTATCAGATGGAGAGTTCCGCACCGTGGAACGGATGAAAAAGAAGAAGCGGATACACGTTCAGATCTGTTACAAGACACCGGAGTGGTTCCGTAAATGCCTGGAATCCGATCAGAACATCCGTGATGAAGATATAAAGAGAGCCATAAAAGAATTTAAAAACAATCAGCAGGAGGATTAGTTTATGTCTAAGGCAGACGTTATTGAAGTAGAAGGAACTGTGTTGGAAAAATTACCTAACGCAATGTTCAAGGTGGAACTGGAAAACAAACATGTGATTTTAGCACATATCAGCGGAAAATTAAGAATGAATTTCATTCGTATTCTTCCGGGAGATAAAGTTACCATCGAAATGTCTCCATATGACCTGAGCAAGGGAAGAATTATCTGGAGAGATAAATAAGAACAGTAGAGAGTCTCTGCAAATACCTTGACATGAGATTAGGGTATTTGCAGAGCTTTTTGTTTCTATAGGGAAATCATTAACTGCAATTTTTGAAAATTTTTGAAAAATTTGAAGAAAGGATAGTAAAATTCCGTATTCAGTGGTATAATATTTCAAAGAAATATTTTACAGGCAGTCTGTAAAAAGAAAGGATGGTGCAGGACATATGAATCGTATGGAAGAGTTAATTACAGCATTGCAGAAAAAAGAGGATGAAAGAAATAAAAATACTGTATTATGGGTATTGGCAATCATTGGTGCTGTTGCAGCCGTAGCCGGAATTGCATATGCAGTTTACCGTTTCTTCACACCAGATTATCTGGAAGATTTTGAAGAAGATTTTGATGATGATTTTGATGATTACTTCGAAGATGAGGACAAAGAAAATTAAATCAAGAGAAGCTTCGGGAGACCGGAGCTTCTTTTTCTGTAAAGTGTAGGATAGATAGAACAGACAGAAAGGGACAGGATATTGAAAAAGGGAGAAATTTATCAGGGACTGATTGAAAAAGTAGAATTTCCTAACAAAGGAATTGTTCAGATAGAAGATAAAAAAATCATTGTGAAAAATGCAATGCCAGGACAGAAAGTCCGATTTATGATCAACAAAAAGAAAGGTACAAGACTGGAGGGCAGACTGCTGGAGGTTCTGGAACGATCTCCTCTGGAAACAAGAGATCCGGTGTGCAGTATTTTCCCCGCATGTGGTGGATGTATGTACCAGACCATGTCTTATGAGAGCCAGTTGGAGATGAAAGCAGAGCAGATCAAGAAGCTGATCGACCAGGCAGTAAAAGCAGGCGGACAGGTAGATGCACAGGGGAATCCGGACTATGTTTTCGAAGGTATCAAAGGAAGTCCAAAGGAATTTGCCTATCGCAATAAGATGGAGTTTTCCTTCGGAGATGAATATAAGGGTGGTCCTTTATCACTTGGTTTACATAAAAAAGGAAGCACCTATGATGTCTTAAACGCTCTGGACTGCAAGCTGGTTCATGAGGATATGAATAAAATCCTGGCCTGTGTTTTAGAATATTGTCAGGAACAGGGATATGCGTATTATCATAAAATGCAGCATACCGGTTTTCTGCGTCATCTACTCCTCAGAAGAGGAAATACCACAGGGGAGATGTTAGTAAATCTGGTCACTACCAGTCAGATAGAGACAGACTTTCAGGAGCTAAAGGATCGATTGCTGAGCCTGAAACTGGAAGGAAAGATCGTGGGATTTCTCCATATTATCAACGATTCTCTTTCTGATGTGGTAAAGAGCGATGAGACAAGAATCCTGTACGGACAGGACTATTTCTATGAAGAGATTTTGGGATTAAAGTTCAAAATAACACCATTCTCCTTCTTCCAGCCAAATTCTTACGGTGCAGAGGTTCTCTATGAAACTGCCAGAGAATATATCGGAGATACCAAGGATATGACGGTGTTTGACCTGTACAGCGGAACAGGTACGATTTCCCAGATTTTGGCTGCTGTGGCGAAAGAAGTCATTGGTGTGGAAATCGTAGAGGAGGCCGTGAAAGCAGCCGGTGAAAATGCGAAGCTCAATAACATCGAAAACTGCAGGTTTATTGCAGGAGATGTGCTGAAAGTTCTGGATGAAATAGAAGAAAAACCGGATTTTATTGTCCTGGATCCTCCGAGAGACGGAATTCACCCAAAGGCATTGCCAAAGATCATAGATTATGGGGTAGAGAAGATGGTCTATATTTCCTGTAAACCAACCAGCCTGGCAAGAGATCTGGAAATGTTCCTGGCAAGAGGGTACAGGGTGGAAAAGGTTTGCTGTGTGGATCAGTTTTGTCAGACGGTGCATGTGGAGACTGTGGTAAGACTACAAAGGAAACATACCTAGAAATCCTTGAATTTACGCACTTTGTTGACTTTTTCAGTTTCAATAGATTAGAGGAAAATCACAAGGAAAAGGTGCTTGTAAACAAAGTGACCGTTGTGGTTGCCTTAGACCTCGGTACGGGGAACACAAAAAATCCTGAATTATGAAAGTGAATATAGAGCTATCAATAGATTGATAGAAGATAGGGATACTTGCAGCAGAGTGTCCCTATTTTTTATATAAAATTAAAATTCAGGAGGAAAAGCAAATGGCAAAGAACACAGCGTTAGGAGCAGAAAAGAGCAAGAAAAGAAACATTACTTTTAAGAACAAGGAACATGAGAAGTTTTATCACACCTATCTTCCAAAATGTCGGTATCAGGACACATACCATAAAGCACTGGTTTACTGCATGGGACTGTCAGAAGATACCAGACGAAATGTAAACCGGATCTATGACTTTGAGACGGGATTTATAAAGCCGGAGTGTCTGCAGGAAGGATGGCAGACCAGCGGGAGCGAAAAGATTGTCCGTATTGCATTTAATCTCTATACAGATGGAACACCTACGACAGATGAATATGACGATACGGAGGAACAGATTGTTGAGACACGGCTTTATTCCGTCAGTGACATCTTTTGCACGGGAGATGCCAGATATTTTTGGGAAGCAATTAAAATCCGGTATCCGGATTACTGTTTCTATGTGGATTGGGAGGATTTGTTTTATGCTGAAGATTAGGCTGCAGGGGACAGTGAGAGACATTCGCTGGTTTAAACGGCTTCTGGAGAAACACCCGGAGATCCGGGTTCTCCAGACATCAGAGATATTTTCCAATAAAGGGACAAACCGATATTTTCGCTCTTATGCAGAGATTGAGCGAACAGAAAAGGAAGAAAGGTAGGTAATATATATGTGCAGGATAATCGCAATCGCTAATCAGAAAGGCGGCGTAGGAAAGACGACAACGTGTGTGAATTTGGGAATTGGACTGGCAAGAGCCGGGAAAAAGGTGCTTCTGGTGGAGGCAGACGCACAGGGCAGCATGGCAGTGAGTTTAGGCATTCAGGAGCCGGATGAACTGGACGTAACCTTAGTCAATATCATGGAGAAGATTATCAATGACGAGGATGTGGAACCGGGAGAGGGTATTATCCACCATGAGGAGGGAATTGACTTTATCCCTGCGAATATTGAGCTTGCCGGACTGGAAACTTCCCTTGTAAATGTCATGAGCCGGGAGCAGGTGCTTCGCCTGTATCTGGACGGGGTAAAAAGAGACTACGATTATATCCTGATCGACTGTATGCCCTCTTTAGGAATGATCACGATCAATGCCCTGGTAGCGGCGGACAGCGTTCTGATCCCGGTAGAGGCGGCTTACCTGCCTGTAAAGGGGTTACAGCAGCTTATCAAGACCATTGGAAAGGTACATAGACGGTTGAATCCCAGGCTGTCCATTCTAGGGATTCTGCTGACAAAGGTTGACCGCAGGACAAATTTTGCAAGGGATATTTCCGAACAGATCCGGGAAGCTTACGGAAATAACATTCATATCTTTGAAAACTGTATCCCTATGTCTGTGCGGGCGGCGGAGACGACAGCGGAGGGAAAGAGTATTTATCTTCATGATCCGAAAGGAATTGTGGCAGAGGGATATCGCCACCTGACCGGGGAGGTGCTTGCAGATGAAAAGTAAGAGTGCGGAGAAAATCAAGCTGACTTCCTATGAGGATCTGTTTAGTGCGGAAGATAACAGCGTGGAAGGAACTTATACAACGGTTCCATTAAGCCAGCTCAAGCCGTTTAAGAACCATCCGTTTAAGGTGCTGGATGATGAAAAAATGCAGGAGACTGTGGAAAGCATCCTCCAGCACGGTGTGATCCAGCCTGGGATTGTGCGTCCCTGTGCAGACGGATATGAGGTAGTGGCAGGACACCGGAGATGGCGGGCCAGTGAGCTGGCAGGGAAAACGGATATGCCTGTGATTATCCGGGATCTGGATGATGATGCCGCCACGGTGCTGATGGTGGATACGAATATCCAGAGGGAAAACCTTCTGCCCAGCGAGAAAGCCAGGGCCTACAAGATGAAATATGAGGCGCTGAAACATCAGGGAAGCAAAGGGGACAAGCACACGGCAGATGCTGTGGGAGAAAAAGCCGGGGACAGCGGACGGACAGTGCAGAGATATATCCGGCTTGCCAGCCTGATTAATGGCCTTTTAGAGCTTGTAGATGAGGGGAATATAAAAATGGTAGCCGGGGAGCGGCTGTCTTATCTGAAAGCGGAAGAACAGGAGCTGGTGTTGGAAGCGGTGGCAAATATCAGTATTTATCCATCCCCGGTCCAGGCGGAACAGATCAAGGATATGAGTGAGAAAGGTACTCTGTCAGAGAAAAATGTCTATGCGCTTCTGGTAAAGAAAGAGAACAGCGGACAGAGTGTGACGATTTCACCGAAAAAAATCCGGAATTATTTCCCGCCGGCATACACGAAAGCGCAAATTGAGGAAGTGATCTATTCGCTTCTGGAACAGTGGAAACAAGGAAAGGAGAGGGAAACAGATGCAGGAAATACAGTTTGATTATTTCCGTGGGATGGAAGCGGAACAGTACAGCTTTTACCGTGTCCCGAAAGTGCTGTTTACAGCAGAATGTTTTAAATCCCTCTCCTGTGAGGCAAAGGTTTTATACGGTCTGATGTTAGACCGTATGAGCCTTAGCATTAAGAACCGCTGGTTTGACGAGGAAGACCGGGTGTATATCATTTTTACCGTGGAAGAAATAGCAGAACTTCTGAATTGCGGGACACAGAAAGCGGTAAAGCTGATGAAAGAACTGGACAGTAATCAGGGGATTGGACTGATTGAAAAGAAACGCCTGGGGCTGGGAAAACCGAATGTAATCTATGTGAAGAACTTTCTGGTAAAAGAAAAAATTTCTTCTGAACAGGAAGAAAAAACACTGGAAAACCCTGAAAATACACAGAATAGTGAAAATCACAATTCAAGGAATGTGAAAACCACAATTCAGGAATTTCCAGAATCACAATTCAAGAATAGTGAAAATCACAATTCAGGAATGGTGAAAACCACAAATCAAGAATTTCCAGAATCACAATTCAAGAATGGTGAAAATCATACTTCAAGAATAGTGAAAATCAAAACTCAAGAAGTTCCAAAATCACAATCTAATAATACTGATATTAACAAGACTGATTTTAGTGAGACTGATCCTATCCAATCTTATCAATCCCTGACTGCGGATGAAGTGTATCCTGTGGAAGAAGATGTGATGGAGAAGATGGAAACCTACCGGGCTTTGATACAGGACAACATTGATTATGAGTGCTTCTTGGATAAAAGGGAGCGGGAGGAAGTAGATGAACTTATGGAGCTGATGGTGGAGATCCTGATGCTGCCGGATAATCGTGTAGTGCGGATCGGCGGGGCGGACAAGCCGGTGTCAGTAGTTAAGAGCCGTTTTTTAAAGCTGACGTATTCCCATATCGAGTATGTACTGTTCAGCCTGCACCGGAATACGTCCAAAGTGGCGAATATCAAGGCATATCTTTTGGCGACGCTTTACAATTCGTCCATGACAATGAACCATTACTACCAGGCGGAAGTGAATCATGATCTGTACGGAGGTGGTTAAGATGTATGAATTTATGAAAAAGGTGATTGTTCCGGTAGGAGCGGCAGTATTCCTGTCAGCGCTGTTTTATCCCCTCTGCGTGGAACACGGACAGTGCGATTATTTGAAATTGTGGATGTTTGTCGGGATTCCTTTTGGCGTACATAAGATGTTCCTGTGGATTATCCCGAAAGGCTTTGATATTGGCGGAACAGTGGGGGTGTTTGTATTTAACCTGCTGATTGGCGGCGTGATCGGCGGCTTGATCCTGACGGGACGGCTGTTCCTGGCGGTTTTTTATCTGGTGAAAATGGCTGCCCTGGGGATATCCCGGATGGCAAAGACGAAAACAGTATGAAAATTTTACAGAAGAATTGAATAGCAGATTACAAAAGCAGCTAAGTCTATGTACCCGGCTGCTTTTTTCTGTCTTAGGACAAAACTTTGCGACACAGTGGCGCAAAGTGAAAACCTGTCAGGGAAGGAGGGGCTGTGTTGGGAAACCGTGCGGGATCGCAGGAGCTGATCCAGTTGGGGGAACGTATCCGACAAAAGAGAAAAGCCAGCCATTTCGCCCAGGAAGTTCTCGCAGAGAAAGCCGGTATCAGTGTCAACACAGTAAGCCGTATTGAGGGAGGACAGGCGGCTATGTCCGTTGAGATTTTTGCAAAGCTGGTGGAGGTACTGGATGCGGATGCAAATGAGCTTTTGGGAAGAAATACGGGAACAGGAGAAAGCCCTGCGTATAAGATGATTTCCCGTATCCTTAAGCTGCCGCCAAAGAAACAGAAGGTCGTGATCCAGACCATGAGCGCCCTGATAGATGGGATAGAGGGAATCCGGTAAAAATCCACAGATGTGAGGGGAAGCATGACGGATTTCCCCATATCTGCGAGGGAAAACGTGTTGGCAGAATGATACAGTAAATGTGCAAGCACAGAAAAGTGGGAGGAGGGGAAATATTGACCAGGGAAGAAAATCTGCTTTATCGGAGAAGCTGTCCATATGACGCAATGGGAGACTACTCATTGCTGATCGGGAAAGAAGAAAAAAGACCAGAAGAACCGGAAATACAACAGATCCGGAAAAAGCCTGGGAAGGAACCGATCCGACAGTGCCGATAATAAGAGAAACGCAGGCTTTTCAGGCAGCAAGAGGAGTTCCAGGCTCCCGTTAAAAAAAACGGGTGTGCCGGGAACCTTTTTTGCTGCCTTTTCACTGGATTTCTGTGCGCTGCCATCTGGCCACCCGGAGCCTATGGGCGGAAAGGTGGTCATTATGCTGACACTGCAGGATTTGAAGTGGATTGTGAAAGAGCCGGAGAAAGAGGAAAAACTTCCTACAGCACGGTATCTGCTGGAGCATGGGAAACGTGTTGTGAGTATGGAAAATGGAGGGGAAGTACAGCTTTTGGTATTCCGGGAAGGGTATGCCCTCTACCGGATAGGAAAATATACCACAGTTTTCCCGGTACATACCTGTGGGGATTACTGCTATGAAAATGATGGACAGCAGATCTGCGTGGATGTAGCTTTTTTTGAACAGCAGGAATGGTATGTGCGTCTGCTGCTTGAAGGGGAAGATCGTCTGGCAAAGAACCGGGAAACATGCCGTAAGGAAAGAGTGGTTTCGTATCATGCTGTGTCGGAAGAATGGTTTTTCCTGGCTTCGCCGGCACTGCCGCCATTGGAACAGTTGATCGAAAAAGAGAAGATCCTGGAGCTGATGGGACTTTTGACAGAGCGGCAGAGAGATATCATAATCCTGTATTTTTATTATGGGGAAACACAGTGGGAGATCGCAAAGTCACTGGGGATTTCCCAACCGACGGTATCTCAGTCGTTAATGGCGGCGCTGCGCCGGATGCGGGATGGGCAGAAAGACAGTTCCTCCGAAAAAAGAGCCGATTCCAGGAGGTGTACTGTATGAGAGGGAAACGTCCAAAAGAACGGAAATGCTATGTACTTCGTACTGGGGACGGGGCAGTTGTGGAAGTAACCAGGGAAATCTATCTGGAGTGGTATCAATCCAGGCGGCGGGAACGCTACCAGAGGGAAAAAGAGCGGAAATATCAGGTGTCGAGCTTTGATAGGCTGACAGAACAGGGAACGATTCCCCTTGGCGCTGCAGATGATGTAGAGGATACTGTAATCCGGGAAATATGTGTGGAAAAACTTCATTCAGTGATGGAGGAACTGGCAGAAGCGGACGCCTATCTTTTGTATCTTCTGTTTTTCGAGGAAGTTACCGTAAAGGAAGCGGCACAGATCTGCGGGTGCAGCAGGAAAACGATTGCCAACCGGAGAAAGAGGATTCTGAAAGAATTGAATCAAAAGTTGAAAAAGATGGGGATCGTGGGCGGCTGCTTCTAATATACTAAAAGCAGAATTTGCATGTTGATTTTGTCAATCGGGAAACTTTTTGAAGCGAAAATTTTGATTTCTTTATGGATTTTTTTGCAAAGTATATTATATACTGTAATTGACGTAGAAATATCTACGGGCATGTACACTATTAGAAAGGTAGAGTATATCAGACGAGGAGAAAGAATTATGTCAGAAAAAAGGAAGGTTGCAGTATACCGCAGGGCTGCGAATAAATCGCAGATTATGAACGAAGAAAAACAGAAGAAATTGATAAGAGAATCAGATTTTTGTATTATAGAAGATCATTTTGATAATAGTGCGCAAGAAGAGAAAAATGTGCAATTTGAAAAAATGATTGTTGATGTTAAAGATAAGAAAGTTGCAGACGTTACACTTTTAGAACGAGAAGGAAGCAACGAGAAAGGAATGGAACGGCTGAAACGGGTCGCTTCAGAAGCCGAGATACCTCTGTATGTATATAAAAATAACGAGATAAAAAAATAAATATACCGTAGAAAATGAGCAGAATTTACTTGGAATAGCATCCATTTGTAACTGTAAAGAAAAGCGGAAAAAAGACATTGTATCGTTAGACAAACAGTGTCTTTTTTTTTGGCTCAGAAACAAAGCCACTTTACGCCACCGTGTCGCAAAGTGGCTGTTTCCATACGAAAATGCCCGGCGTCATTCCTTAAAACGGATTACCGGACACTGTTTTACTTTTCCGTTGACTACTTTTCTCTGGAGACAGAATACCATATCCGGTGTACGCTCAAAAAATCCCAGATCTTTTTTCCAACTCATACCGCATTTGCAGTGCTGTAAACCGATAAACTGCTGTTTCATTTTCCTGCCGCAGTGAGGGCAGGTTTTATTGTTATTCCCCATAATCATTCCTATGAGAAAGCCAATATTGACGTTCTCGATCTGCCTGGGTGGTGTGAAATTCTTCAAATATTTCAAAAGCTGCCTGTTCAGCACTATCAAAAGAATTAAATTTTCTCCCATTATAATTCCAAAAAATTTTATTGGCGAAAAAGATGCCAAAATTTCCATAACGGCTTCTTTTTATAGTAATGTATTCGCCTTTATATTTTTTACTGTATGTCTGTTTTTCCGGATTAAACCGCCATTCCGTATTATTAAAATTTTTTCTCCGTGAGGCTCGTTTTCTCAAAGTGTCCTCAGCTTTTCGTGGATTTACATAGTCTCCGGACATCTTCTCAGCACAAACGCACCCAACACGCAGTTCATGCGGATATTGCGGATGCCGCATGATATGGACGAATCGGATTCGCTCATTACCACACATTTCGCACTGTTCATATGGAATATCTGATGTTCTGTCTATATTTTCTGCTAAATCCACAACGTCAATACAATCCCATCCTTTATGTGGAATCCCTTCTTTACTCCAGGTCATTATGATATCCTCCATTGGATTTATAGAAAAAAGAAAAATTGAAAAATCACTAACTTGATTATAACACTTCTTTAAAAAAATTCTAAAGATTTTTCCATCACCCTATATTTCGCCCTCTGAAACCTGACATTAGTGAGAGGGCTAAGTTCTAAGACACTTTCTTATAGTTCCCCTTTCGCTGAACCTTGAAAACTTCATTGCCTGTCCAGATAGATATCCGGTATGCGAGTGTGTTTTTTGCGTACCCTGCCGGAGAGAACGCTGCGGAAAGTGAGCCGGAGCAGGAACGGGTCTGGAAAGAGAACAGGCATAACGCTCAAAATAAGTTTTCAGCCTGCCAGGGGCAGGCTGGATAACAGCAGATACCATGCGGGGAAGTCTTTTTGGGCTTCTCCGTATTCATGTGCTGTTATCAGCGCAATTCCGGGAAAGGAGGGCAGGAGCCATGAACAGGTAAAATATATGGAACTTTATAGACAGTGCAATGAAGAAAGAGAGGTTTAGTCGATGAAAGGGAAAGGAAAACGACTGCTTTCCGGGTTACTCTCATTATTGACGATCCTGACTTCTGTGATCCAGCCTATGGTTACTTATGCCGCAGAGCCGGAGCCGGCAGGCTATGAAGTACAGTATCCGGCGCTGCAGACCGTGCGGGAGCTTCTGGATGCGGAAGAAGTGGTGACTGCAGAAGATTATGAAGTGGAAGCAGGGAGCAGTTTTGATGTGAAATCGGATTTTTCCGGTCTGGAGATCCATGATGAAAAAGTCCGGGTGACATTCCATGAAGCAAAGAACGAAGCCGGGCAGGATTTTGACGGGAACCATGCGGACACTTACAGGGCAGTGTACTTTGTGGAGCCATTAAGCGGCCATCCGTCTTATCATGTCTGCAGGAATATTATCGTGAAAGAGCCGGTGACAGAGAAACAGTCGGAGAGCCATTCTGACGGCGGAGGAACCGGTGAGGAAAGTACGGAAAGCGAGGATGAAGATTCAGAACCACAGCCGCAGACAGAAACAGAGGCAGCTACGGAAACTGACACAGAGACAGTGACAGAACTGCCGGAGGAGACAGAAATATTGTCGGAGGAGGATCTGGATGCGGCGTTAGAAGAAACAGAAGGACAAAAGACCGTGGATGAGGAAAGCGGCCTGACGCTTGGGGAAGTGCTTCTGCAGGCGGAGGATCAGGGCATTGACGTCCAGGGATTAGAAAGCGGTGAGAGTATTAGCTTTACGGCGCAGGCTCCTGCGGCACGGGCAGCCAGAGCGTCACAGTCCGTTACCATTACCCAGGGCAGTTATTACTATTATGCGGATTACGGTCTTGGCTCTTATGTGACAGCTCCGTTTACCGTGTCCTTTGGAAATGTGACGGCTACTGCGTATTGTATCCAGCCCTCAAAACCTGGGCCGGGTAGCGGAACTTATCAGATCACCAAACTGGAAGGAAACCGGGAACTGGCAAAGGTATGCTATTACGGAACAGAGGCGTCCGAATCAGCATATTTCTTTGCAAACTACCATACGGATTTTTCTGCGGGGAAACGGTTTATCGTGACGCACCTTGCCGCTTCCTACGCCAATGGGAGCAGTGATGCGTTCTATGGTACAAACAGTACCGGGGAAGCTCTGGCAAAGGAACTTTATAATTACGCAGTCGGTCAGCCGGATATTCCGGATGTGGAAATGTCTTTTTCCAATGCTGATGTGACCGCCTATGTGGATGGGGAGCAGCAGCGGACAGAAGAGATCACATTCCATGCGGCAAGCCAGCAGACGATCACACTGAATCTTCCGGACGGGGTAAAGCTCCATAACGTCAGTACGGGAAGAGTGAGCGCTGCCGGAGCAGCCGTGACCATTTCCGGCGGAACACGGTTTTACCTGACCGCCCCACTGACACAGACAAAAGATGTGTCCGGTTCCTGGTCAGCAAAGATGCAGGGCAGTATCACAAAGGATTATTCTGCCTATAAGATCACCACGGGAAGCGATAACCAGGATCTTGCCCTTGTATTTGGCGAGGGCGTGGAAGATGAAAAGTATGTGAGCTTTTCTGTAAAGTGGCTGGAGCTTGCAAAGGTGGAAGTTATTAAGGTGGACTCCAACCACTCGGACGCAAAGCTTGCCGGGGCTGTGTTTGGCATTTACAGCGATAAGGACTGCACAAAGCTGATCACGCAGATGCCGGCAACGGATAAAAACGGTTCCTCTGTGGCGGAGATCATCAAAACTCAGGATACCGTGTACTTAAAAGAGATCACGGCTCCTACCGGATACCGCCTGAATACTTCTTCGTATAACGTGAATCTGGTAGCGAACCAGACTACTTCTGTTACGGTGCCGGATCAGGAACAGCTTGGCGAACTGACCGTTTACAAGGAAGGACAGGTTCTGGCCGGAGCAGATGTAACGGAAGAGGGTGTAACCTTCCGTTATGAGAGCCGCAGGCAGGAGGGCGCTGTTTATAACGTCTATGCGGGAGCCGATATTGTAACGGCTTACGGTGCAAAAGTCTACAGTAAAGGGGATCTGGTAAAGGCAAACCTGACCACAGATTCCAATGGAGCCACCGTGCTGAAAAATCTCCATCTTGGAACTTACACGATCAAAGAAGTGCAGGCTCCGGAGAATTTTTATAACGCCGGGGAGGAAAAGACCGTCACGCTGTCCTATGCCGGACAGAACGTGGAGACGGTATTCAGCGAGAGTACCTTTGTCAATGACCGGCAGAAAGCGGAAGTTTCCGTGCTGAAAAAGGACAAGGACACCTTAAATCCCCTGGATGGCGGCGTGTTTGGACTGTATGCAGGAAGCGATATTAAAAATGCAGATGGAAGTGTTGTGGTATCTAAGGGAACGCTGATTGAGAAAGCGGTGACTGGAGAGGATGGAAAAGCCGTATTTACGGCAGACCTGCCGATAGGATTTTCTTATGATGTGAAAGAAATCCAGGCTCCGGATGGTTATGTGAGAAATCAGGCGGATGTATATTCCTTTACGTTCTCTTATACCAATGACAGCGAAGCGAAAGTGATATTTACCCATACCTTTGTCAATGAGCGTGTAAACGCCACGATCCAATTACAGAAGAAAGACGCAGAGACGAACCAGGCAGCTCCACAGGGAGATGCCACACTGGAAAATGCGGTGTATGGCCTGTATGCCCGTGAGGATATTGTCCATCCGGACGGAGCAACTGGCGTGATCTATAAAGCTGGAGAACGGGTGGCAACGCTGACCACAGATGCGAACGGGGAAGCGTCTGTAGAGAACCTTTATCTTGGGGAGTATTTTGTAAAAGAGATCACACCTCCTGCCGGGTATCTGGCAGATGAACAGGAACATGACCTGGTGTGCAGCTATGAAGGAGATCTGACAGCTACCGTGAAACGGGAGTGCGTATCACTGGAACAGGTAAAGAAGCAGCCCTTTGAGATCATCAAAGCGGCCAATAACGGGGAGACGGATGCTGACCTGCTTTCCGGCGCCGGATTTACGGCCTATCTTCTTTCAGACCTGACGGTAAAAGAAGATGGCAGCTATGATTTTGATTCCGCAGAGCCGGTGGTGATCGGGGAGAATGGAGCGACGGAGATGTTTACCGATGAGAAAGGCCATGCCTGCAGTATTGCCCTTCCTTATGGTGCATACCTTGTCCGTGAGACTACCACGCCCCACAATTATAAGCCGGTGGATGATTTTATCGTGCGGATCTCAGAGCATAGTCCAAACACGCCCCAGGTATGGCGGGTGCTTCTGGACGAAGAATTTGAAGCGAAGCTGAAAATTATCAAGCAGGATGACGAGACGAAAAAGCCGGTGCTTCAGAAAGACACAGAGTTCCGGATCTATGACCTTGATAATAAAAAATATGTAGAGCAGGTGACAACTTATCCGACAACGGAAGTTCATACCTCTTTCTTTACGGACGAGGAAGGCTATCTGATCCTGCCACAGAATCTTCCAATCGGGCATTACCGGATTGAGGAAGTCACAGCGCCTTACGGATATACGCTGAATGAGAATTACTATGAGATTGCCGTGGATTCCGATACCGCTTACCAGGTGGACAGTGTTTCCGGGGATGTGATTATTGAAGTGGTCTATGAGAATCATCCGGTGAAAGGACAGTTAAAGATTGTGAAGCAGGGCGAAGTGCTGGACGGTTTCAGCAAGGATTTTGTCTATCAGACAGAGAACCTGGCAGGCGCAGTCTTTGAGGTTTATGCTGCAGAGGACATTTATACCGCTGATTTCCAGAAAGACGCAGAGGGGAACCGTATCTTAGAATACGCTGCCGGAGAGCTGGTGGGAACGGTGACTACGGATGAAAACGGAGAGGCATTTCTTTCCAATCTTCCGCTTGGAAGTTATAAGATCGTGGAAGTGACCGCCCCGGAGGGCTTTGTGCTGAATGAGGAAGCTCAGACAGTGACTTTTACTTACAAGGATCAGGAGACACCAGTGATCGAGCAGGAAGCAGTGTTCCAGAATGACCGTCAGAAAGTGGAGGTGTCTGTGGTAAAGAAAGACGCCGAGACACAGGCGGAAGTGGAAGGCGCTGTATTTGGACTGTATGCGAAAGAGGATATTCTGGCGCACGGCGAAGTAATTGTGAAAGCCGATACGTTGATCGGCAAGGCGCTGTCGGATGAAAACGGAAAAGCCGTATTTATGAATGACTTGCCTTTTGGACGTTACTATATCAAAGAAGAAGCGGCTCCGGACGGGTATGTTTCTTCCGACAAAGTGGTAGAAGTGACTGCAGAGTACCAGGGGCAGGAGATCCCTGTGGTGGAATTATCCTCTGAATATGAAAACGAACCGACAAAGATATCCGTAAAAAAGACGGATCTCACAACCGGCGTGGAGCTGGAGGGCGCAAAACTGACAGTCCTGGATAAAGACGGGAATATCGTAGACAGTTGGACTTCTGTAAAAGGGGAAGAACATCTGATTGAGCGGCTGACCGTAGGCGAGACATACACACTCCGGGAAGAACTGGCTCCTTACGGGTATCTGAAAGCAGAAGAAGTGACCTTCACTGTGAAGGATACAGCGGAGATCCAGAAAGTGGAAATGAAAGATGATGTTCCGACAGGAACGCTGATCATTAACAAGAAAGGCGAGTTCCTGGAAAATGTGACGCTTGCCGATACCATTGGCGGCTGGATCAGCCACCTCTTTGAGTATATTACCGGCGCTCTGAAAGATGTAACCTTTGAGGTGTATGCCCTGGAGGATATCCGGGCGGCGGACGGCGAAAGTGCGGACTATTACAAAAAGGACGAGCTGATTGCCACGATTACCACAGATGAGACAGGCATTGCGAAGCTCTCTGATCTTCCGCTTGGGAAATACTATGTGAAAGAAAAGGAGACAGCGGAAGGCTATGTGCTGGACGGGGAAATCCGGGAGATTGACCTGTCCTATGTGGATCAGGACACGGTGGAAGTCACCTGGTCTGGAGACTGGCAGAATAACCGTCAGAAGGCGGAAGTCTCTGTTTTGAAGAAAGAAAAGGACACTGACCGGGTACTGGAGGGCGCTGTATTTGCCCTTTCCGCAAAAGAGGACATTACCAATAAAGACGGGGATGTGATCCTGGAAGCGGGAACCGTGATCGAGGAAAAGGCAACCGGCGAGGATGGAAAGCTGACCTTTGAGGCAGATCTGCCCATTGGATTTTCCTATACGGTGAAAGAGACTTCTCCGGCTCCGGGATTTGCTACGACAGATGAGGTGCAGGAGTTTATCTTTGCAGCAGAATCTTCTGAAAAAGCGACGGTTTCTTACGAATTCATCTTTGAAGATGAACCGACAGTCTTTGAATTTACGAAAACATCTCTGACAGATGGAAAGGAAGTTGAGGGGGCAAAGCTGACGGTGACAGATGAAAATGGAGAAGTTGTGGATGAATGGGTATCCGGCAAAGAACCACATATCATAAAAGAACTGGTGGTCGGCCAGACCTATACCATGACAGAAGTTCTTCCGGCTCCGGGGTATGTGACTGCGGAGAGTATCCGGTTTACGGTGGAGGACACTGCCGAAGTCCAGAAGATCGAAATGAAGGACGATGTGACAAAGGTGGAAATCTCTAAGACAGATATTGCAGGGAAAGAGCTGCCGGGAGCGAAGCTGACCATCCTGGACGAGAATGGAGAGGTCGTGGAGAGTTGGACTTCCACGGAGGAACCGCACTATATCGAGATGCTCCCGATTGGAAAGTATACACTCCATGAAGAATCCGCACCGGAAGGCTATCTGGTCGCAGAAGATGTGGCGTTTGAAGTGAAAGACACCGGGGAGATCCAGAAAGTTGTGATGAAGGATGAAGCAGAGCCGGAAGAAACATCGGAGACGCCGGAAACACCGACAACCACGGTGGACGCACCGAAAACAGGGGATCTCACGCCGATTGCGGCGCTTATGATTTCCTGTGGGCTTGGCCTGGCTGGAGCGATTGGGGCGGCTGCCTGGATGAAAGCAAGAAAAAAGAAACAGGATTGATACGATAGGATTGGGCGTTTGTGGATAGCCGTGTGCTTCCATGAGCGTCCTTTTTGTTTTTAGAAAGAGGTGGATAAAAATGAAATGTTTGATCGCTGCAGGCGGGATACTTGTGTTCCTGCTCTTATTTGGACTGTACTGCTGTATTGTCGTTGCGGCAAGGGAGGACAGGTTATTGGAAGAACTGGAGTGGAAAGGCAGACAGGATGCAGGCGGGGAAAACGGATAGAGGAAAATATGCGTCGGATAAGCCCCAGGACTGTGCTTACTGTTACTTCTGGCATAGCAGGAAACGGAAATGTACAAAGAAACGCTGTTATTATCTTCTGCCGGAAGAACGGCAGGATAGCCCCGGCAGAGAAAAAGGGATGCGTGGAGACTGTAAAGTGTGTCCTTATGGACAGCACTCTCCCTGTATTGGCTACTGCCTGCAGAAGATTCTTCTGGATCTGCGTCAGTGCCGCCAGGAGTGAGGGAAAGAAGGTGATCCGATATGCAGGATGAAGTCAACCAGAAGGTTGTGACACTTTGTATCAATGGCGGGAAGATTTCTACCCGGATACTGAAAAATGCGCTGGTAAAGCTCCTGCGGAAGATGGAGCAGATGAAGCGGGAACAGCGGCAGGCTGCCAGAACGTCCAGACAGCAGAAAGAGCCGGTGGAATACCACGGAAAACAAAGTATGGAAAAGCTGATGAAACAGAACTGTCAGCTTACCAATATCGAAGTGACGGACGGTAACATCAAATCCTTTGAAAAATATGCCCGGAAGTACAATATTGATTTCAGCCTGAAAAAAGATACTTCTGTATCGCCGCCACGGTATTATGTGTTTTTCAAGGCAAAGGATGTGGATATTATGACGGCTGCTTTTAAAGAATATACCGGGAAGCAGCTCTCAAAAGGGGAAAAGCCATCTCTAAGGAAAAAACTGTCCCTGGCAAAAGAGCGGACGGCAAAGCACCGGGAGCGGGAGAAAGACCGCCGGAAGGAGCGTGGGCCGGAGCATTGAGTAAGAAGTCTAAAAAACAGAAAAATGATACAGCAATGAAAGAAGTATTCAAACAGTTTTTTGAAAAAGGCGGGAGGAAACTAGCGGAGACAATTAAGAACAATCTGCCGCCTGCTGATGGGAAACGGCTTCTGATGATGAATATTCCCTATGTGATTGTATTCTATCTTATAGATAAAGTGGCATGGCTGTACCGGTACTGTATCGGGGATTCCCTGATAGAAAAATTAGGGGTGCTTTTCCTGAATTTTTCCCTGGCATTTCAAAGTATCCTGCCCAGCTTTCATCCCCAGGATCTTTGTGTAGGCGCTGCCGGCGCTTTGCTGGTGAAACTGGCGGTGTATCTGAAAGGGAAAAATGCGAAGAAATACCGGCAGGGTGTGGAGTACGGCTCTGCCCGGTGGGGAAACCAGAAGGATATAGCACCTTTTATCGATCCGGTGTTTGAGAACAATATCCTTCTGACGCAGACGGAACGGCTGACCATGAACAGCCGTCCGAAACTGCCGAAGTATGCCAGGAATAAAAATGTGATCGTGATCGGCGGTTCCGGCTCCGGTAAGACGAGATTTTATGTGAAACCGAATTTAATGCAGATGACGCCGAATGTTTCGTATGTAGTCACTGATCCGAAAGGGACAATCCTGGTGGAGTGCGGGAAGATGCTGCAGAGAGGTTCCCCGAAGATGAAAGACGGGAAGCCGGAGCGTGACAAAAATGGAAAAGTGATCTATGAGCCTTATAAGATCAAAGTGCTGAACACGATCAATTTCAAAAAAAGTATGCACTATAATCCCTTCATGTATATCCGCAGCGAGAAAGATATTCTGAAGTTGGTGAATACGATTATCGCCAATACCAAAGGGGAGGGAGAGAAATCTTCCGAGGATTTTTGGGTGAAAGCCGAGAGACTTTTGTACTGTGCGCTGATTGGTTACATCTACTATGAAGCGCCGGAGGAGGAACAGAACTTCTCTACGCTTTTAGAGCTGATCAATGCGTCCGAAGCCAGGGAAGATGATGAAGAATTTAAAAATGCGGTGGATGAACTGTTTGAAGAGCTGGAACGGGAGAAACCGGAGCATTTTGCTGTGCGCCAGTATAAGAAATATAAACTGGCGGCGGGAAAGACAGCAAAATCCATCCTTATTTCCTGCGGAGCCAGGCTTGCACCCTTTGATATAGCGGAGCTTAGGGAACTGACCAGCTATGACGAGATGGAACTGGATATGCTGGGGGATCAGCGGACAGCCATGTTTGTCATTATCTCGGACACGGATGATACGTTTAACTTTATTGTGGCGATCATGTATACCCAGCTTTTTAATCTGCTCTGTGACCGGGCGGATGATGTGCATGGAGGACGGCTGCCTTATCATGTAAGGCTTTTACTTGATGAGTTTGCCAATATCGGGCAAATCCCGAAATTCGATAAGCTGATCGCAACGATCCGGAGCCGGGAAATCTCGGCTTCTATTATTTTGCAGTCGCAGAGCCAGTTAAAGACCATCTATAAAGATGCTGCCGAAACCATTCTGGGGAATTGCGTGCGCCCAGAAGTCGCCAGCGCATTATAAATTCGGCGGCGTGGTATTTATGGAATACTGCCTTTAGCAAGCAGTAGGTAAAAGTATCAAGTGATGAAAAATCACAACCTATTATTCTACAACTTATCCGAGAGGGGAAACCCGAAGGGGAGTGTAGCATGTTGTCGCTCTTGTCAATAGACGAGAGCCTGAATGATAAGGTACTAATCCTGTGTATCTGAAAATTCAAGAATAAAAATTCGTGTATGAGGTATAAAGCTAAACTGCCTGAACGATAGCCAGAGTGGGGGAATCCGCACTCCGCATACGAAAAGGATTGAAACGTATGCCATTCCATGTTGGTTTCATTTCGCAGTTATGAAAGCAAGCGATACTCATGGAAGGACAACCGCAAGACAGCGGGTAAATGGCGAAAGTCGGTGCCGACAACACGAAACGCTAATTCTATAAATACTAACTGGGGATGACCTAAACCCGGTAACGGGCATGGTCACACAGCTCCCATAGTAGTCCGAGACGTTAATGGCGTTCACATGGTGAAGGGGAGCAGCTTATTTACTAATACGATATGAAAGGACGGTGCGAGAGGCATTGAGAAATCCAATCCAAGTATTAAGTAGTTTGACGGAAAAGTCAAAGAATGAATCTTACAGGTTTCAGAGATTATATCGGAATCTGTACAATCCAGAGTTCTACTGGCTTGCATATAAAAACATATATGCAAACACAGGCAGTATGACTGCCGGTGCAGATGGAACTACCATTGATGGCATGAGTGACGAAAGAATCCAAAAGATTATTGAATCCATGCGAGATAAAAGTTACCTGCCAAAACCTGCACGCAGGGAATATATTGCTAAGAAAAACAGTAATAAAAAGCGCCCGTTGGGAATCCAGTCGGGCAATGACAAACTGGTGCAGGAAGTAGTGAAAATGATTTTAGAAAGCATTTATGAGCCTGTGTTTAAGAAAACATCTCATGGGTTCAGACCAAACAAAAGCTGTCAGACAGCATTATACCAGATTCAGAAAACCTTTACGGGAACGAACTGGTTTGTTGAGGGTGATATACACGCCTGCTTCGACAGTTTTAATCACCACACAATCATCAGATTGCTGAGAAAACGCATTGATGATGAAATGTTCCTACAACTTATCTGGAAATTCGTAAAAGCAGGATATATGGAGCAATGGACGTACAATCGGACATACAGCGGTGTACCGCAGGGGTCAGGTGTCAGTCCAGTGCTTGCGAACGTGTATCTCCATGAATTAGACAAATTTATGGAAGAATACGCACAGAAATATAACCGAGGAAAGAAGAAACAAATGAACTCCGACTACAATAAAGTTGTCAAAAAGGCATCCTATTACAGATGTATGGGCAAAAAGAAGTGGGCGGATTTATCTCCAGAAGAACGCAGGGAACGCAATAGGCACTTGAAATCGCTTGAAAAGCAAGCACGACAACTAACTCCTACCGAACCTTTAGATGAGACGTATAAACGGATTCAGTACACCCGTTACGCTGATGATTTCATTATTGGAGTAATTGGGAGCAAAGCGGACGCAGAACAGATTAAAGCGGACGTCGGAAAATTCCTCAGGGAAGAACTGGATTTGGAAATGTCTGAAACCAAAACTAAAGTTACGCATACAGGAGACAGAGCCAGATTTTTAGGCTACGACATTACGGTATCCAGAAGTCAGGATTTAAAGAAATCCGCAGGAGGATACAAAATCAGAAGCAATGCAGGTGTGGTGAAACTGCTTGTACCCAGAGAAAAATGGGTAGGGAAGTTACTGGAATATCATGCAATCAAAATCAAGATTAGCGAAAACGGAAAAGAAAGATTTGTAGCCCTGCACAGGGGAAAACTGGTAAACCAAAGCGATATAGAAATTCTGGCAAGATATAATGCGGAAGTTCGTGGACTTTACAACTATTATGCCATAGCGAATGATTCCTTTAAGATAGGCAGATTTGCCAATCTTATGAAGTACAGTATGTACAAGACATTTGCCTGTAAGTATAAAACAAATGTTCACGAAATCAAGCGCAGATATTGTGTCGGAGGTCTGTTTACAATCGCATACGATACCAGAGCAGGAAGGAAAATCACGACCTTTTACAGAGACGGGTTTAAGCGAAAAGAATCAGCTACGAAGTTTGACAATGTGAGCGAACTTCCGCAGTTCTCAAAATACGCTAAAACCAACACTCTGAAACAGAGAGTAGAACGCCATACCTGTGAACTTTGTGGAAAGGATTGCAGAAATCTGGAAATCCATCAAGTAAAGAAACTAAAAGACTTAAAGGGCAATGCGGAGTGGGTACTCCTTATGCGCAAAAGGAGACGGAAAACTCTTGTGGTATGCCCCGAATGTCATAAACGGATTCATTCTTAATACCGCAAATATAATAAGCGGAAAGCCGTATACATCGAGAGGTGTACGTGCGGTTTGGGAGGGAGGGGATGCAAGTCCTGCAAAGGATGAGCTGAACCTTACCTCATGACACCATGCTTTTCCTGGGCGGCAAGGAGGGAAGCACGTTAAAAGAGATCTCGGAGACGCTTGGAAAAGAGACGATAGACCTTTATAACACCTCGGACACCCGTGGACAGAGCCGTTCATACGGACTGAATTATCAGAAAACCGGGAAGGAGCTGATGAGCCGGGATGAACTTGCCGTGATGGACGGGAACAAGTGTATTCTGCAGCTCCGTGGGGTGCGCCCGTTTTTCAGTGATAAGTTCGATATTACCCGGCACAAGCGGTATAAGGAATTGTCGGACTATGACAAGAAGAACAGCTTTGATGTGGAGGCATATATGAAACACTCGCTAAAGCTGCGGATGAAAGAGAAATTTGACCTGTTTGAAGTAGAGGGGGAGGAAAATGAATGAGTGATATTTTCCGGGATATGCAGGCAAAAATCGGCTGCCAGTATATTTCCGATCTTCCAGACCATAAACGGGCGGTCTGGTTTGAGCTGCGGCGGATGCCGCTTTCAGATTATGAGGAAAAGCAGTTGGAGGATTTTGCCCGGTATGTATTTGGGGTGCGGTACTCTATCTTGAAAGATGTGATGGCACATCTGGAAGAAACGGACTTTGCGACACGGTGACGCAAAGTGATACAACCATGCTAACTTTACGACACGGTGACGTAAAGTGACAGGAAAACCTTGCGACACGATGTCGCAAAGTTGGAAAGGGGAGTTTATGGATTTTTTTACAGAGGCGGTTGATGTTCTGGCGACTATTGTCCGTGCGCTTTCCCGTCCGAATTCTCCAAAAGATTATTTTGGGAAAGAATGGCAGGAAATGCTTCCGGTGAAGGCAAGGGAAGCTGTCCTGCTTCCAGTGAGGTTTTTACGCTTATGGCCGCCGATCCGGGCGGAGCCGGGAAATTACAGGCAGGGACAGGGCATGATGGAATAACAAAATAAAAGAGAAAGGATAAGGGAACCGGATTCCCGGAAAAGTTGGGCGGCTATGGAAAGATGGCGGCTCTTTTTTTGTCTCTGCCGATAAGCCGGAAAGGAATCCGATTCCCAGGTAATATATGGCTTTTTTTAGTTCCGCAATTTCAATTTTACAAACCTTAGTGGTAGCCATTGGAGCCGGCCTTGCAGTATGGGGCGTGATCAACCTGCTGGAAGGATACGGAAATGACAATCCAGGGGCTAAAAGCCAGGGAATTAAACAACTTATGGCCGGAGGAGGGGTAGTCCTGATCGGAACGCAGCTTATCCCCTTACTTGGAGGGCTGTTCTGACGTAGAAAGGGGACTCATTTATGTTCGATGGCATTTTCGAGGCAATCGAGAACTGGATGAGGGATCTTCTGACGGGGATGGTAACGTCCAACCTGACTACAATGTTCACAGATGTCAATGAAAAGACCGGGGAGATTGCGTCCCAGGTTGGACAGACGCCCCAGGCATGGAACGGTAGCATTTTCAGCCTGATACAGAACCTGTCAAACTCGGTGATTATCCCCATTGCGGGGATGATCATCACGTTTGTGCTGTGCTATGAGCTGATTTCCATGCTGACGGAAAAGAATAACATGCACGAGATCGACACCTGGATGTTTTTTAAATATTTCTTCAAGATGTGGGTGGCGGTCTGGCTGGTTTCCAATACCTTCACGATTACTATGGCGGTCTTTGATGTGGGACAGTATGTAGTCAATGCGGCGGGAGGTGTGATCAGTTCTGATACAGCGATCAATGTGGACTCCATGCTGGATGCTATGAATACCGCTATGGAATCTATGAATGTAGGGGAGCTGGTTGTGCTTGCCCTGGAGAGTATGCTCGTCAGCTTATGTATGAAGATTCTGTCTGTCCTGATTACGGTCATTTTATATGGCCGTATGATTGAGATCTACCTTTATACCTCGGTTGCGCCGATCCCATTTGCCACGCTTTCCAACCGAGAATGGGGGCAGGTGGGAAATAACTATCTCCGTGGGCTTTTAGCTCTCGGTTTTCAGGGATTTTTTATGATGGTATGCGTCGGCATTTATGCAGTGCTGGTATCTACCATTGAAATCTCCGATAACATGCACTCGGCGCTCTTTGGCGTGGCGGCTTACACAGTGATTCTCTGTTTCAGTTTGATGAAAACGGCAAGTTTGAGCCGCTCGATCTTTAATGCGCATTAACATATAAATTGGGAAAGGAGTATATTTATGGCGTTTGTCAGCGTACCAAAAGACCTGACGAAAGTAAAAAATAAAGTAGTATTGAACCTGACAAAAAGACAGATCATCTGTCTGTCGGCAGCGGCGGCCATTGGGCTGCCTTTTTATTTTCTCACACGGGAGTTGATCGGAACAACCAATGCTGCCACCGGTATGGTGCTTCTCATGCTTCCGGCGTTTCTTTTCGCCATGTACGAAAAGGACGGACTTCCCCTGGAGAAAATTTTATGGAATATCGTGACGGTGAAGTACCTAAAGCCTGCGATCCGCAGGTATGAGGTGGAGAATTTCTATGAGATGGAAGAAACGCCGGCTGACCAGAAGAAAGGAGGGGAGCCTCTTGGGAAAAAGAGAAGAAATCGCAGTAGATAAGCGGAGAAAGAGAAAATACCGCAGGCTGGCACGTTATGAGAAAAAGGCCAGGAAAGCGGCTGCAAAAGAAGCGGCGAAACAGGAAAAGGCCCGCAGAAAAGCAGAGAAAAGAGAGAAACGGAAGCCTGCGAAGGAACAGAAAGGCGTATCCGTAGAACGGAGTGTCCAGGGACAGGGCAAGTCTCGTCCGGAGCATACTGCTCGTAAGAAAACTGTGGGCAGTACCACGAGGGGATTAAAGAAGAAGGCGGACAAAAAAGCGGAGGAAAAACGGCTGTCCGCTCAGAAATCCATCCCTTACCGGGAAATGGCAAGGGACGGGATCTGCCGGGTGCAGGATAAATATTATTCCAAAACCATCCGTTTTTACGATATTAACTATCAGTTGGCACAGAACGAGGACAAGAACGCTATTTTCGAGAATTGGTGTGACTTCCTGAATTACTTTGACAGCAGTATCCATTTCCAGTTGTCATTCATCAATCACCACAGCAACATGAAAGAATTTGAATCCGTGATCCAGATCAAGCCCCAGCATGACGCTTTTGACGATGTGCGGATGGAGTACGCACAGATGTTGAAAAATCAGCTCGCAAAAGGGAATAACGGCCTGGTGCGGACAAAGTATATCACCTTTGGTATTGAAGCCGAAAATATCCGGGAGGCAAAACCGAAGCTGGAGCGGATTGAGACGGACATCCTCAATAACTTTAAAGTGCTTGGCGTATCTGCTTATCCCCTGGATGGCCGGGAACGGCTGCAGATTATGTACGAGACACTCAATCCGGAGGAAAAAGTACCGTTTTCATTTTCCTTTGACCAGGTGCTGCGCTCCGGTATGGGGACAAAGGACTTTATCGCTCCCACCAGCTTTTTATTTAAGAATGGAAAGGACTTTATGATGGGGAATACCCTGGGAGCGGTATCCTATCTGCAGATCCTGGCTCCGGAGCTGACTGACCGGATGCTTGCGGAGTTCCTGGACATGGACAGGAACCTGATCGTCAACCTGCATATCCAGTCTTTAGACCAGATGAAAGCGATCAAGCTGGTGAAAAGCAAGGTGACTGATATTAACCGGATGAAGATTGAGGAACAGAAAAAAGCAGTACGCTCTGGATATGATATGGATATCATCCCGTCAGATTTGAACACCTATGGCGGGGAGGCGAAGCGGCTTTTAGAAGATCTTCAGTCCAGAAACGAGCGGATGTTCCTTGTGACGATTGTATTTTTGAATACGGCAAAGACGAAGCAGGAATTGGACAATGCGGTGTTCCAGACAGCGGGTATCGCACAGAAATATAACTGTTCCCTGCGCCGTCTGGACTATATGCAGGAGCCGGGACTGATGAGCAGTCTCCCGCTGGGATTGAACCTGATCCCCATAAAACGGGCGCTGACCACCACATCCACGGCTATTTTTGTGCCGTTCACCACTCAGGAATTATTTATGGAGGGGGAATCCCTCTACTATGGGCTGAACGCACTGTCCAACAACATGATCATGGTAGACCGGAAGAAGCTGAAAAATCCAAATGGCCTGATCCTGGGAACACCCGGTTCCGGGAAATCCTTCTCAGCAAAGCGGGAGATTACCAACGCTTTCTTTGTTACCCAGGACGATATCATTATCGGAGATCCGGAGGGGGAATATTATCCTCTTGTTAATGCCCTGGGCGGTCAGGTGATCCATATCTCCCCCACAAGCCATGACTATATCAATCCCATGGACATTAACCTGGATTACTCGGATGACGATAATCCCCTGGGATTTAAGAGTGATTTTATCCTTTCCCTGTGTGAACTGATTATGGGGAGCCGCAACGGGATTGAAGCGGAGGAAAAATCCGTCATTGACCGGTGCCTGCCGGTGGTGTATCAGAAATATTTTGAACATCCGGTGCCGGGAAATATGCCTATCCTGGGGGATCTCTATGAGTGCCTGCGTCAGCAGAAAGAAGTCCAGGCGCAGCGGATCGCTACGGCGCTGGAAATCTACGTCAATGGTTCCCTAAAAGTATTCAACCATCGTACCAATGTGGAACTGAATAACCGGATTGTGTGTTTTGATATCAAAGACCTGGGAAAGCAGTTGAAAAAACTTGGGATGCTGATCGTCCAGGATCAGGTGTGGAACCGTGTGACAGTGAACCGGGCGGCACATAAATCTACCCGGTATTATATTGACGAGTTCCATCTTCTCCTGAAAGAGGAGCAGACAGCGGCGTATTCTGTGGAAATCTGGAAGCGTTTCCGAAAATGGGGCGGTATCCCCACAGGGATTACCCAGAATATTAAAGACCTGCTTGCCAGCCGGGAGATTGAGAACATCTTTGAAAACTCGGACTTTATCTATATGCTCAACCAGGCGGCGGGAGATCGGCAGATCCTGGCGAAGCAGCTCAACATTTCTCCCCATCAGCTATCGTATGTGACTAACAGCGGGGAAGGTGAGGGGTTGATTTTTTATGGCAGTACCATCATCCCGTTTAAAGATAAGTTCGATAAATCCCTGCGTTTGTATTCGCTGATGACAACGAAAGTGTCGGATCTGGAGGAACAGGCGGATGGAAAGTGATATTTCTGTTCAGAAAGAGGGCGGATGGGAATGGATGAAAAATCAAATCTATTGCTGCGACTGTTTCTCTTTTTTTGAAAAAATACCGGATGGATCAGTGGATTTAATCCTGACTGATCCTCCGTATGGTATCCGTTATCAGAATCATTTTACAAAAAAGCAAAAGAAGCCAATTGCGGGAGATGAATCCCTTGATTTTTTTACAGTGGCAAAGGAATGTTACCGCATATTGAAGGAAAACCGACACGCTTATTTTTTTACCCGGTTTGACAGCTATCCCCTGCATTACAAATATCTGGAAGAAGCGGGATTTTACATTAAAAACTGTCTCGTGGTTGAGAAAGGAACGGTTGGAGGAATCGGGGACTTGAAAGGAAGTTTTGCAAACAACAGTGAATGGATCATTTTCTGCCAGAAAGGACGGCGGATCTTTCAGCAGACGGGATTGATGAAAAACAGGAAACCGCCAGGTACGGTATTCCACCGGGGACGTAAGCCCAGCCGGGAATACAAATACAGGTTCAATAGCTGCTGGTTTGGCGAGGACTATCCGAAAGCCACCTATAATGCAGCTTGGCTGTCCAAACACCATATCCAACATCCTACCGTAAAAAATGTGGAATGCCTGTCATGGCTGATCCAACTTTCTACACTGCCCCAGGAACTGGTCTTTGACCCTTTCATGGGAAGTGGTTCTACAGCACTTGCGGCTGAAAAAACAGGTAGATTGTATTGTGGGTGTGAGATGGAAGAAGAATATTGCCAGCTTATCAAGCGGAGACAACAGGGGGTGACGGAGAATAGAGAAGATACAAGAACAGGAATATAAAGCCAGGGACAAAACCGTCCGCAAGATGAACCGGGATGGGCTGACCGAGGAGAACCTGCAAAGCGGGGAAACGATCCGTGTCAGCCAGAGAGAACGGGAGGAACGGGTACTGTCAAAGCAGGCAGAAGATGTTTCCTTTTCCCGTTCAGAAAGAGATGCGGATCAACGGTCAGAAAGTGGAAAAAGACGGCAGAAACCAAAGAATCAGCCGGAGATGAAGCAGGGGGAGGCTCTTTCTGATTCCGGCGGCTTGAGAGCAGAGGTTTCAGCCGGAGCGGATTTTGATGGGCTGTCCGGCAATCTTATGGCAGCGGATCGGAGGGAAAGCCTGGAGATGGAGTCTGACGGAGAACAGGAAACCGTTCCCTCCGGTCACAGCGGTATTCGGGAGCAGTCCTTCCGCTCCGGCAATATCCGGGGGCATCCGTCCGGTACTTCTGCGTTTCTGGAATCAGCGGCGGAGACTTCCCATCTGCGGAAGAAAAAGCTGGTGCAGGAGTACGCCAGGAAAGAGAGAGGAAAGCCAGAGGATACCGCTGCCATGGAGGACTTCCGGGAGGAAATCAAAGAGAAAACCAAACGGGAGCAACTTCGCAAAGAACAGAAGAAGGCGGGACGTTTATCCTTTGGGGATGAGGAGAGCGGCATGGTGCGTGGTGCAGGCATGGGGATTTCCAAAAAGGCAGTTTCAACGGCGGCAGGCTCCGCCGCTGTTTACGTTCATGGGAAAGCCCACGAAGCCGAGCAGGAAAACGCTGCCGTGGAGGGGACACACCGGGCGGAGCTGATGGCAGAAGGTGCCCTCCGGTACGCCATGCACCGGACAAGCCGTGGACTGCACAAGAGAAATGCCCGCCTGCAGGAAGCCGGTTCCATGGAAATGGGGAAAAGCCGGCTTTTGTATGAGAAAGCTCAGGAAGCCGGCGAGAAAACGGCAGAGCAGGCAAAAAAGGGAATCCTGCGGAAGTTCTGGCAGAAACGCCAGTACCAGAAAGCATACCGGGCAGCGAAAAAAGGTGAGAAAACAGCGGCAGGAACGGCAAAAGCCACACAGACCATTGCTTCCAAAGCAAGGAGTGTGGCTTCTGCTGTTATCGGGAAAAGCAAAGGGATTTTAGGCATTGTGGCTACTGCTGGTTTATTCTTTGTCATGATTGCTTCCCTTCTGGCGAGCTGCGGCGCATCGATCCAGGGCGGGGCGGCGTCTACGATTGCCAGCACGACCTACGGGAGTACAGATGAGGATATTTATGCAGTGGAAGATGCGTATTCCGAACTGGAAGCGGCTCTGAATGATCAGATCAACAGCATGGAGAGCCGCCATCCCGGTTATGACGAGTACCGATACCAGATTGACGAGATCTCCCACAATCCGTACCACCTGATCTCTTATTTTTCCGCAAAGTACGGAGAATTTACCTATGAGCAGGTAAAGGATGAGATCGAGGAAATCTTTCAGCGTCAGTACAGCATTACCACGGAAAGTACACAGGAAACCGTGACCGAGACAAAAATGGTGCGGGTGGGGGAATCCCTGGGACAAGTTGTTACCAGCGGATACTGCAGTTGTTCCATTTGCTGCGGACAGTGGGCCGGCGGGCCTACGGCAAGCGGGGTTTATCCTACGGCTAATCATACCATTGCTGTGGATGCAAGCAATCCCTTTGTGCCGATGGGAACAAAAGTGATCATGAACGGTGTGGAGTATGTGGTGGAAGATACGGGAGCCTTTGCACGGTACGGCGTACAGTTTGATGTGTATTACAGCGACCATGCCGCCGCATCCGCCCACGGACACCAGACCTGGGAAGCCTATCTTGCGGATGACAATGGAAATCAGGAAGTGGAAGTGACTACAACACAGGAAGTGAACCGGCTAGATGTGACGCTGACCAATCACGGCCTGGACGCTGTACTGCGGGAATTGATGGATGAGAACGAAGAAGGACGCTATGACCTTTATAACAGTACATACGGAAACCGGGATTATCTGTTTGATACGGAAACCCTTCCGGGTGGCGGCGGTGACTTTGGCTATGAGATCCCTGCGGAAGCCCTGACGGATCAGAAGTTCGCCAACATGATCCATGAAGCGGAGAAATACCTGGGTTATCCCTATGTGTGGGGCGGCAGTTCCCCGTCTACCAGTTTTGACTGCTCCGGATTCGTAAGCTGGGTAATTAACAACTGCGGCAACGGCTGGAATATCGGCAGACAGACCACGGATGGATTGATGGGATATTGTTCCCGTGTGTCACCATCCGAGGCAAAACCTGGAGATCTGATTTTCTTCCAGGGAACCTATGATACGGCAGGAGCAAGCCATGTGGGGATCTATGTGGGAGACAATATGATGATCCACTGCGGAAATCCCATTCAGTATACAAGCATTGCGTCCTCTTACTGGCAGGAACATTTCCTGGCATTTGGGCGTATCCACGGATAAGAAAGAAGGTGAGCGATATGAACCGGAAGCTGCACCGGGTTCTGGACGAGATCCAGAGAACGGAAAAGAAGATTGCCGAGTGGCAGGAACATTTAAAAGAACTGAAACTGTTGGCGGAACAGCTTGAAAATCAGGAGATTGTGAGAACCATCCGTTCTATGAAACTGGACAGCCACAGGATGTTGGAGCTTCTGGAGGGGATTCAGAGCGGAGCGGTATCCATTCCCATCCCGGAGCTGGAAGAAACAGAAAAAAGCAGTATGGAACAGGCAGAAAAAATAGAAAAAGCGCAGGAGAGGGCGCAGGAAGGTGAGGTTAGAGACAATGAGGAAACTTAAAAAATGGCTGATGGTACTTGCTATGGCGGCGGGGGTATTTTCCTCCACCGCCATGACTGCCTTTGCTTATACCGTAGATACCGGACAGACAGAAACAGCCGGGGAGGCTGCGGCAGGAGAGACGCAGACGGTAATCCCGGAGCAGACGGAAAACGCCGGGGAGACAGAAGCAGCTACTCAGGAAGAAACGGCGGGGGATGAGGGAACGTCTTTTTCCATTCCTGGAAACGGGGAGGTACTGGACGATAAGACGGATGATGGAACGAAAGAGTTCCTGACGATCCAGACGAAAAACGGGAATACGTTTTTTCTGGTGTTAGACCGATCCAGTAATACGGAAAATGTCTATATGCTGTCCATGATCGACGAGAATGACCTGGCAGAGTTTATGGATGAGACACAGACGGAGGAGACCCCACAGGTGGTGATCCCGGAGACAGAGACAACTGTGGCACCGGAGGAAACAGAACCGGAGACGGTACAGCCGGAAGAGGACGGAGGCATGAACACAGGGGCGCTCCTGGCGATTGGCCTTCTTGCGGCAGGCGGGATTGGAGCTGGTTATTATTTTAAAGTTGTGAAGCCGAAGAAAGAGGAAGCCCAGGAGGACGGCGAGGACTTAGAGTTCTATGACGGCGGCACTTACGTTAATGAAGATCAGCCGGAGGAGGACGGTTCCACAGAGGAAGAAAATGAGGAAACATAAGCAAGAAGGATAAGGAGAGAGACAGACAGCCGGGAAACCGGCTGTCTTTTCTCATACAGGTGCAAGCCGGAAAGGAGTATTGGATGTATTTAGTATTAGGGGAGAAGCCCAGTGTGGCGTTAGCCTATGCGAAAGTGTTAGGGGCAAAGAAACGGCAGGACGGCTATCTGGAAGGAAACGGGTGGCTGGTGAGCTGGTGCCTGGGTCATCTGGCGGAGTATGTACCTCCAGAAGCTTATGATGAAAAATACAGGCAGTGGGAATTTGCTGATCTGCCCATTCTGCCGGAAAAATGGCGGCTGGCTGTGGCGAAAGAGAAAAAGGCGCAGTTTGCCGTGTTAAAAAAACTGCTGAACCGGAAAGACGTGGATTATGTGGTCAACGGCTGTGACGCCGGGCGGGAGGGAGAACTGATCTTCCGGCGTGTTTATGAATTATCCGGAAGCCGTCTCCCTATCAAGCGGATCTGGATCAGTTCTATGGAAGATACTGCTATCCGGGAGGAGTTTGCCCACTTAAAAGACGGCGCAGAGTATCATAACCTTTATGAAGCGGCTGTCTGCCGTGCAAAAGCGGACTGGCTCATTGGGATGAACGCCACCAGAGCTTTTACCACAAAATATTTTAAACGCCTGGTGGTGGGACGGGTACAGACGCCCACGCTGGCAATGCTGGTGGAACGGGGAGAACAGATTTCCCATTTCCAGAAAGAGAAATACTATAACCTTCATCTGGACTGTGATGGCCTGGAGGTCGTAAAAGAAAAGCTGTTTGACGCAGGGGAAGCACAGCGGATAAAGGAAGCCTGTGAGGGCGGGACTGCCACAGTGGAATCCTGCTCATCTGTGGAAAAGGCCGTCCATCCCCCGAAGCTGTATGACCTGACCACGCTCCAGAGGGAAAGCAACCGTTACTTTGGCTATACGGCAAAGGAGACACTGGATTTTACCCAGAGCCTTTATGAGAAAAAGCTGGTAACTTATCCCCGGACGGACAGCCAGTATCTGACGGAGGATATGGAGCAGACCGCACGGCAGGCGATTGCAATGGCGTGTGAAAAATACGGATTTTCCTCGCTATATCCGCAGGAACCGGATGTAAAGCGTACAATGGATAACAGTAAAGTCTCGGATCACCATGCGATCATCCCTACAGCAGAGCTAAAGGGCTGTGATCTGCAGGAGCTGTCCAAAGGAGAGCAGGACATCCTGCAGTTGATCAGCGTCCGGCTGCTTTGCGCCGGGGCGCAGAAGCATGTGTTTCAGGAGACGGAAGTCCGGGTATCCTGTGCGGGGGAAACCTTCCAGGCAAAAGGGAAAGCTGTTCAGGAAATGGGATGGAAAGCAGTAGAAGCGGCGTTTCGTGAGCGTTTAGGCACAAAAGTCCGTAAAGACGGGGAGGAGCGAACCATCCCCGCTGTGACAGAGGGGCAGACATTCCACCCGGTTACAGCCAGTATATCGGAGCATTATACAACGCCGCCGAAGCCATACAGTGAGGATACCCTGCTGTCCGCAATGGAGACTGCCGGCAATCAGGAATTTGACGAGGAGACAGAGAAAAAGGGGCTTGGAACGCCGGCAACCAGGGCGTCCATTATTGAAAAGTTGGTATCTTCCGGTTATGCCGTAAGAAAGGGGAAACAGCTTTTCGCTACCCAGGATGGAACCGACTTGATCTCGATGCTGCCGGAGTATCTGCGGTCAGCCGCTATGACAGCAGAGTGGGAAAACCGTCTGCTCCGGATTGAAAAAGGAGAGCTGTGCGAGCAGGAATTTCTGGAGGGGATCGTAGAACTGATTGACCGGATGCTACTGGAGTGCGGGAAAATATCCGTGGAAGAACAGAACCGTTTTTATTCCAGGGAGAGCATTGGAACCTGCCCGGTGTGCGGAAGTCCGGTCTATGAGAGTAAGCGGAATTTCTTCTGTGGGAACCGGGAGTGCGGGTTTTCCCTCTGGAAAGAGAACCGGTATCTGTCCGGGATGAAGAAAATGATCGACAAAAAGATGGCGGCAGAGCTTTTAAAAGACGGGCGGACATATGTGCCGGATCTGTATTCGCAAAAAAAGGGACGTACGTTTGCGGCGTATCTTATGCTGGAGGCGGCAGATGGCAAGGTTGCTTTCCGTCTGGAGTTCCCGAAGAAGAAAAAATAAAAACCTTCCCGCAAAGGCTGCGGGAAGGTCAGGTTTAAACGAGAGGAAAGCCTACCTTTAAGATGGAGATCCAGTCACTTTTGGCATATAGGAAACGGATCACTGTCACCTGGTTTTCTTCTACCACATAAAAAGCAAGATAGTTTTTGATCTGTGTGAAGCGGATGCCCCAGGCAGCCAGCAGCTTATCCTCTACAATGGGATGTTCCTGGGGAAACGGCAGCAAGGCATTGATCTTCTGATCCGTTTCCTCAAGGAGATCGTCAGCGGCTTTGGGATTTTTCAGGACAAACTCAATATAATCGGCAGCCTGGGAAATATCCCGTTCTGCAACGCTGGTGATATGCAGATGGTAACTCATCGCCTGCGCCGGCTCCGTATATCTGCCATTGCCTCAGAGAATGGGCGGGTTTTCCCGGAAGAAAGGTCATCCATGCCTTCCTGGAGAAGCCCGTATAACTCACAGCGGCCTGCGAGCTGTTCATACGCCTCAATGCTCATAACGGCAAGATCGCCTTTGCCGTTTTTGGTGATGAAAACAGGCTCCGCATATTCATGGCAGAAAGTGGAAATTTCGTTATAGCTGTTGCGCAGATCTGCGCTTGAACGGATATTTGGCATAAAAGCACCTCCTTATAAAGAAATTATAACTGAATTTCTTTATATTGTAAATGGGAAAAGAAAAATATCCGGGATCTTATGCAGAAAGAAGCACACAGAACTTTGATTTACAGGAGGATTTATATGGCGAAAATGAATGACATCCGTTTCCTGGCAAGGGAGACGGCAAAGGAAGTCAGCGGTTCCCCGCGGGACTGGATGCGGTATCTGGATACTGCTTCCAGGCTCTACCGCTATCCTTTCGCTGATACACTTCTGATCCATGCACAGCGCCCGGACGCTACGGCCTGTGCGGAGCTGGAAGTGTGGAATGAGAAGATGCGGCGGTGGGTGAACCGGGGAGCGAAAGGGATTGCCCTGATTGACGATACCGGGCCGAGACGAGTGCTGCGGTATGTGTTTGACGTATCAGACACCCATCCAGTGAGGGGAGGAAGGACACCATATCTGTGGCGGCTGAAAGAAGATCAGCGGGAAATGCTTCTGAACCATCTGATAGATACTTACGGGTTAAACGGGGAGGATGCTCCAGACCTGCCCTCTGCGCTGCGGCAGGTTGCAGAGGACATGGCGGCGGACAGTTTAGAGGAAGCTATGGACGGCATGGAGTATGCCATCCCCGGTACGTTCCTGGAGGGATTGGACGAGGATACGATGCGGGTGGAGTTCCGTACTCTTCTGGAAAACAGTGCCTTTTATACCCTGGCACGGCGCTGTGGACTGGAGCCGGCGGAATACCTGGAGGAAGCGGATTTCTTTGGGATTACGGATTATAACGACCTGTCTGTCCTGGCTTTTTTGGGGAATGCCACAAGCCAGCTTGCGGAGCCGGTACTCCGGGACATTGGACGCACGATCCGACAGGCTGATAGGGAAGTATGGCAGAAAGAAAATCTCCTGGAAAATCCAGAGAAAACGGTTGCAAACAAACAGGAAGTGTCTTATAATGAATTTAACACGTTAATTCGTGAAAGCAAAAATGATGAAGGAGGGAAAGCAAATGGAACTGACCTATCACCGCAAGGGCGATTACCTGTTTCCGAACCTGACGCTGACGGAAGAACCGCAGACCATCGGGAAATACGGGATGCTGCGGAGGACATACCTGAGAGAACACAAGGAGAACCTGTACCAGAGCCTGCTGGTCAGCGGGAAGTTGGACAGCCATCTGGCAGAGACCGAGAAAGCGGCGCAGGAGAGGCAGGAGATTCTTCTGGACGGGCTTCTTACGACATATCCGGCACCGGACAAAGAGACGGATCAGATGGCGTGGACAGCGCATATGAACAGCCTGACACAGATGGCGGAGGAAACCGTGCTGACGGAATTGGTATACAGCTAAGCGAAGAAACAACAGAACAGGATTTGAGTGAAGCAGAGGAGATAGAAGCCTCTGCTTTATCTTTGCCCGAATTTCCCACCGTGGAACAGCAGATCCGTTCGATTGAGGAACGTCAGGCGGCTTTGTATGCCGGGGAAACTGCCATTCCTGCGGATGTGATTGATGAAGTTTTAAGAAAAGGCGGCAACAAAGACAGAAGCCATCTGCGGATCATCTATAATTTCATGGTTGAGCAGACACCGGAGGAATACACGGATTTTGTGCGGCGGGAGTATGGCACGGGCGGTATCGGGCTTGTGATCGGTGGGAAAGAGTATTCTGTCTGGTATGATGAGCTGGGGATGCAGATCGCTGTGGGGCATACCGTACATGACCGGATTCTGGATAAAACATTTCTGTCCTGGGAGGATGTGAGCGGGCGGATTCATCAGCTTTTAAGGCAGGGGGAATATGCTCCCCAGGCGGTTCTGGATGCAGCAAGAGAAAACGCCATAAAAGAACATGCACAGGCGCTTGCCTTTATGCACGGGGATATGGCGGAAGGTGTAGCGGAGATTGTTTTTGGAACAGAACACCAATTTGGATATGGTTATCCTGAAAAGACAGAGCGGATTGAAAAGCTGATCGCACAGCCAGAGTATCTGGCAGAGTTAAATGAGCGTCTGGCGGGGCTGGCAGAAGCCTATGAAACTGACAAAGATTTAATGAGGTTTCACCATTACCGCCCGGACAAAGTGGCAGCACAGTTCCAGAAGTTTGCAAAGGAAGCAGTGCCTTATCAGTCAAGAGAAGGCTTTCAGTGGCAGGAACATGAAATTTTTATTACCCAGGATGAGATTGATTCGTTTCTTGCCGGGGGAGGCCCTTACTCGGATGGACGTTTAAGTACCTACGCTTTTTTTATCCAGGAGAAAACAGCAAAGGAAAAGGCAGATTTCCTCAAAGAAAGATATGGGATCGGCGGGTGCAGCCATGCCTTATCCGGGGCAGATGATTCCCATGCGGACTATGACGGGAAAGGGATCAAACTATGTCGGGGGGATTATTTAAAACCGGAAGCTACAGAACTTTTGAAGTGGCCCCAGGCAGCAAAGCGTGTCCAACAGCTCATAGACCAGGGGATGTACCTGAAAGCCGGGGACTACTCCCGTATGCCGGCATATGAACGGGAGGTTCTGGCCAGGAGGATCATCCGTTTTTATTCCCGGATGCCGGAGGAGATCGAGCGGCCATTTCAAGAAGATCTTTTGAACGAGGATGCAAGGAAACGTCTGCCGCAGCTTCTGGAAGAACCGGATACTGCAGAAGAATTGGCATCAAAGATGGACGCCGCCCTTGCTGCCTTACCTTTGGACTTCCCGGAGTATGAGGAAAGGGCGGAAACCCTCTCGGTGATCCATGATTATATTGACGGAACGTATACGATATTTCCGGAACAGAAGAAAGAGATAGAAGTGGAGGCAACAGGACAGCAGTTGTCTCTCTTTGACTTTATGGGAGAAAGTGTTCCGGAAAAAGAGCCACAGGAGATAATAGCGAAACAGACAGAAGAAGCGGAGACAACTCCAGAAACGGTAACAGAGCCGGAAAATGCAGGAGAAAAGGTATCTCCAGTGGAGACGTCGGAAACGGATGAACCAGGACAGGAACTGGAAAAACGGGAGCCGGGGCAGTCAGAGAGGATCTTGACGGAAGAAGAACAGGATGCCATTTATACTGTCCTTGAGGAACAGATCACGGAAAAGATGGAGAAAGCGGGGGTATCCTTTGATGTGCTTTCCCCGGAGCAGGTGGATGTCATCTATGCAGCCGCTGAAAAAGGACAGGATGTGACGCCGGTGTTAAACCCGGAGTTCTCCCCGGAACAGATGCAGTTGATTCTTGACGTACTGGAGCGCCTGGAGACAGACAACCAGGCGGCTGTAAAGAGGGAGCTGGAACATCTTACCACAGAGGTGATGTCACTGGACACCATCAACACCATCCGGCAGTATTACCATATCCCTTTAGAGCCAGTGGAAAAGGAACCGGCTCCGGCTGTAGGACAGCAGGGAAAGGCGGTCAATTTTCGTATTACAGACGAGACTATTGGAACCGGGAGCGCAAAAGAAAAGTTCCGTGCCAACATGGATGCAATCCGTCTGCTCCATCAGATCGAACAGGAAGGACGGACAACCGCCACACCGGAAGAACAGGAAATTTTATCCCGCTATGTGGGATGGGGCGGCCTGCAGGAAGCATTCGAGGAACGCAATAAAGAATGGTCGGATGAATTTATCGAACTGTATGCGGAACTTGATCCGGAGGAATATAAGGCGGCAAGGGAATCCACCCTGAACGCCTTTTACACGCCGCCGGTGGTGATCAAAGCCATGTATGAAGCACTGGAAAATATGGGACTGGAGAAAGGAAATGTTCTGGAGCCGTCCTGCGGGATCGGAAATTTCCTGGGTCTGGTGCCGGAGGGCATGGACGGGCTGAACATGTATGGTGTGGAGCTTGACAGCATTTCCGGAAGGATCGCAAAGCTCCTTTACCCGGAAGCGGATATTACCATCAGCGGATTTGAAAAGACGGAGTTTCCGGACGGTTTCTTTGATGTGGCGGTGGGAAATATTCCCTTTGGCGGATATAAGCTGATAGACCGTCGCTATGACCGGCAGAAATTTTTCGTCCACGATTACTTCATTGCAAAGACAATTGATAAAGTACGTCCTGGCGGTGTGATCGCCTTTGTAACGTCTAATGGGATCAGCGGCGGAACCATGGACAAGCAGGATGCGAAAGCCAGAGAATATATTGCACAGCGCTGTGAGCTGCTTGGAGCGATCCGTCTGCCAAACAATGCGTTCCAGGCCAATGCCGGGACGAGGATGAATACGGATATCCTGTTCCTGCAGAAGCTGGATGCTCCCCGGATGCTTGGGAAGGAGCTGCCGGAGTGGGTACAAACGGATGAACTTTTGCGGGAGGAGTATACCAATGACAAAGGGGAAACCTCCCATAACTTTGTCACTGTCAACCGCTATTTCCAGAACCATCCGGAGATGGTGCTTGGGGAGCAGAAGATTGTTTCCGGCCCTTTTGGGCCACAGCTCACCTGTCAGCCTATTGAGAGCGCTGACCTGGCGGAGCAGCTAAAGGAGGCGGTCAGCCATATCCACGGCACGATCACAGAGATCGAGTTGGAGGATTCTGACTTAGGAGAAATTGATACTTCCATACCGGCAGACCCGTCCATTAAAAATTTCAGCTTTGCCAACGTGGATGGCGCTGTGTATTACCGGGAAAACTCCCGTATGAACCGGGTGGAGCTTCCGGCTATGACAACAGAGCGTGTTCTGGGGATGATCGAGCTTCGTGACTTGACGCGGGCACTTCTGCAGTGCCAGCTAGAGGATGGAAGTGATGAAAAAGTCCATGCCCTGCAGGAGAAACTCAATCAGGCATATGACCGCTTTACCGGAAGATACGGGCTGATCAGCAGCAATGCCAACAAGCGGGCGTTCTCCCAGGACAGCAGTTATTGTCTGCTCGCCTCATTGGAAATCCTGGATGAAAGCGGGAATCTGAAACGGAAAGCGGATATTTTCACCAAACGGACGATCCGGAAGCCGGAAGCGGTGACTTCTGTGGATATAGCCAGTGAAGCTTTAGCCGTGTCCATTGGGGAACGGGCCAAAGTAGATGTGCCATTTATGGCGGAGCTTTCCAGGAAAACAGAAGAGCAAGTGGCCGAAGATCTGGCAGGAGTTATCTTCAAAAACCCGGTAACGGAAGCGTGGGAAACCTCGGATGAATACTTGTCCGGCAATGTGCGGGAGAAGCTGGCAACAGCAAGAACTTTTGCGGAGAATCATCCAGAGTACGAGATCAATGTTCAGGCATTAGAGCGGGTGCAGCCGAAAGACCTGGATGCGTCAGAGATTGAAGTACGTCTGGGCGCTACATGGATCGAGCCAGAGTATATTACGCAGTTTATGGGAGAGACGTTTGGTACGCCGGATTATCTGCTTGGACGGCAGATTGAAGTCAAATATGCCCCGGTCAACGGTCAGTGGAATGTGAGTGGGAAAAATGCGGACTATCGCAATCCCCGTGTGACTGCCACTTACGGTACACAGCGGGCAAATGCCTATCGGCTTTTGGAGGATGCCTTAAACCTTCGTGACACGAAAATTTATGACACAGTGCAAGAAGATGGCAATGAAAAGAGAGTCCTCAATAAAAAAGAAACTATGCTTGCACAGCAGAAGCAGGAGCTGATCAAAGAATCTTTCCGGGAATGGATCTTCCGGGATATGGACAGGCGTGAGACGCTCTGCAGGAAATATAATGAGCTTTTCAACAGTATCCGGCCCCGTGAATATGACGGCAGCCATATCCAGTTTGCCGGGATGACACCGGAAATCACGCTGATGCCCCACCAGAAGAACGCCGTTGCCCATATCCTTTACGGACATAATACGCTGCTTGCCCATTGCGTGGGTGCGGGAAAGACTTTTCAGATGATCGCTGCCGGCATGGAGAGTAAGCGGCTTGGATTGTCGCAGAAGAATTTATATGTAGTTCCAAACCACTTGACGGAACAATGGGGCAGCGACTTCCTGCGGCTGTATCCAAACGCCAATGTGCTTGTGGCAACGAAAAAAGACTTTGAGCCTGCTAATCGGAAGAAGTTCTGTTCCCGGATCGCTACAGGGGATTATGACGCTATCATCATTGGCCACAGCCAGTTTGAGCGGATTCCCTTGTCACGAGAACGGCAGGCATTGTCCATTGAAAAACAGATTGATGAGATCACCATGGCGATTGAGGAGGCGGCTGCCCAGGAAGGAACACACTATACCGTAAAGCAGATGGAAAAGACAAGGAAGAACCTGGAAACGAAACTGGAGCGGCTCAATGATCAGTCCAGAAAAGATGATGTGGTGACATTTGAGCAGCTCGGTGTAGACCGGCTGTTCGTGGATGAGAGTCATTTTTACAAAAATCTGTTTCTTTATACCAAAATGAGGAACATTGCGGGGATCGCACAGACGGACGCACAGAAAAGTTCTGATATGTTTGCAAAGTGCCAGTATCTGGACGAGATCACCGGCGGGCGTGGCGTGACTTTCGCTACGGGGACGCCTGTCTCAAACAGTATGGTGGTGCGCCCGTAAGGGGCTGTAATAATCTTACCTTGAGCAAGTAATAGGGCAAGGTATCAAAGCGGAATAATCCGCACCCTATCGTCACCCGACTTATCCAAAAGGGGAAACCCGATGGGGAGTGTAGCATGTCGGAGGGCACGAAACACGGAAACTTCCAAAGTGTTTGCGTGGTAGTGGCGAAAAGTTATGAATAAGGATGAAAGCTAAACTGCCTGAATGACAGTCGGAGATTGGGCAAAATGTTGCTCCATGCGTAAGGAAGTTATACTCGCATGTACTCTGGTGGATATGAGTCGGCCATGCGTATCCACAAGATACCCAGAGTAAATCAGCCATAGGATAATGGAAAACGACGAACGTCACATCCGAAATCATAACAGGCTTATGTTATTACAGTTCTAAACGGGGATTGCCTAAGGTAAAATGCCGAAAATCGGCTATGAGTGCTATGAGAAAAGTGACTCTGAATATTTACTATGGCAACAGAGTCTCCGTAGTAGTCCGAGGACGGGAAAGCCGTCCACATGGCGAAGGGAGACAGTCTTTCTTCAATACAAATAATAAGGAAAGGTGCGTGAGGCATTATGAGAAGTCCCGAAAATGTATTGAAAAGTTTAAGTGAAAAAGCAAAAAACAAAGAGTACAGGTACGAGAGATTATACCGTAACCTGTACAACCCAGAGTTCTATCTGCTTGCATACCAGAATATTGCGACCTCTCAGGGGAGCATGACGGCAGGTGCAGACGGATTCACTCTTGACGGTATGAGCATGGAGCGCATTGAAAAGCTCATTCAGAAGCTGAGAGACCACTCATACCAGCCGAACCCTGCAAGGCGTGTTTATATTGCGAAGAAAAACAGCAGTAAAAAGCGCCCATTGGGGATTCCGTCAACGGACGATAAACTGTTACAGGAAGTTGTCCGTATGATACTTGAAGCAATCTATGAGCCGACATTCTCTGATAATTCACATGGTTTCAGACCGAAAAGAAGTTGCCACACAGCGTTAAAAGAAATCGTAACGCTGTTCACTGGTGCAAAGTGGATAATCGAAGGAGACATTAAGGCTTGTTTTGACAGCTTCGACCACCATATCACAATACAGCTTTTGAGAAAGCGCATAAAAGATGAAGCGTTCATATCGCTGATGTGGAAGTTTCTAAGGGCAGGATATATGGAACAGTGGACATACCATGAAACGTACTCCGGCAGTCCACAAGGCTCCGGTGTCAGTCCGATACTTGCCAACATCTATCTGAATGAACTTGATGAGTTCATGGCAAGGATGAAAAAGAGTTTTGACAAAGGCGATACAAGAAGCCGTAAAGTCCACAAAGACCATGATAAGGTACGCTGGGCTTATCGGAAAGCGCAGAAAAATCTGGAAATAGAGCGCACAGAAGCAAACCTAGCAGCATTTAAAGAAGCAAGGAAAGTGATGTTGTCCACACCACATTTAGACGAGATGGATGAGAATTACAAAAGACTTCAATACAACCGTTACGCTGACGATTTCCTGATTTCAATAACAGGTTCAAAGCAGGATGCTGAAAATATCAAGGAACAGGTAAAGATATTTCTAAAAGACAAGCTAAATCTCACAATGTCGGAGGAGAAAACTCACGTTACCCATTCCTCTGAAAAGGTGCGGTATCTTGGATACGACATAAGAATATCAAGAAGTCAGGACACAAAGCGGACGAAAAAAGGTCTGCAACGGGTGTGGTATGGAAAAGTGCAGTTATATATGCCGAAAGAAAAATGGATTGCGAAACTGCACGAATACGGTGCGTTTAAAATCAAAAAAGACGAAAACGGCAAAGAGATTTGGAAGCCACTCCACAGAGGGGCGCTTATGCCATTAGACGATGTGGCAATCATCAGTAAATATAATTCTGAAATCAGAGGATTGTACAATTATTACAGGTTAGCAATCAATGTATGCAATCTGGGGAAATTTCATTCTATCATGCGTGGAAGCTGTTTAAAGACGTTGGCGGCAAAATATAATTCTTCTGTTATGAAGATGTATAAGAAATACCGTAGCGTAAAGGGCGACTTTGGCGCAGATTACAAAACCAAGAGTGGAACAAAGCGGTGTGAGTTTTACAATGAAGGATTTAGGCGTAATAACAATATCGCACCTGAATTTGTAGACATTATGCCGAAATACAGAGGGCAGATAAAACCGAATAGTCTTGCAGGACGTTTAAAAAGCGGACAATGCGAGATGTGCGGAGCAAACCCCGTGAAAGTGTATATGCACCATATAAAGCGCTTAAAAGATTTGAACGCTGATAATGAATTTGATGAACTGATGTTACTGAAAAGGCGGAAGTCATTGGCTCTCTGCCCGAAATGCTACGAAGAAGCAAAGACAAAATCACTTAAACTATGAAAGATGGCGAGCCGTGTACATCGAGAGGTGTAAGCACGGTTCTGGAGGGGGTTACGCCAAGACCACGGACGAAAGGAAGTATGGCGTGGCGTTTCCTACCTTATGAGCTTTATACGATCATGCGTTACCTGCAGTACGATACCATCCAGAAGATGGGTCTGGGACATTTTGACTCCTGGGCCGCCGCTTTTGGGGAGACAGTGACGGCGATAGAGTTATCGCCGGAAGGTACGGGATACCGTGCAAAAACACGGTTCGCCCGTTTTTTTAATCTTCCGGAGTTAATTTCCCTGTTTAAAGAATCTGCTGATATTCAGACAGCGGATATGCTGCATCTCCCTGTGCCTGAAGCAGAGTACATCAATGAGGTATTGAAGCCCAGCCCGGAGCAGGAAGATCTGGTCAGTACCTTTGCTGACCGGGCGGAAATGGTGCGGGCCGGCGCTGTGGAGCCTCGTGAAGATAATATGCTTAAGATCACCAATGATGGACGTAAGTGCGCCCTGGATCAGAGACTTATCAACGATATGCTCCCGGATTACCCGGACAGCAAGGTAAACCGTTGCGTAAAAAATGCCTTTGATATCTGGCGGGAGACAGCACAGAACCGTTCCACACAGCTTATCTTCTGTGACCTTTCCACACCGAAAAATGACGGCTCTTTTAATGTATATGATGATGTGAGGGAAAAGCTGGTGGCAAAAGGCATTCCCAGGGAGGAAATCGCCTTTATCCATGAAGCAGGGACAGAGACAAAAAAAGCGGAACTGTTCGCAAAGGTGCGTTCCGGGAAAGTGCGTATCCTGCTTGGTTCAACGCCAAAGCTGGGGGCGGGAACCAATATTCAGGACAGGCTGATCGCTCTCCATCATCTGGACTGCCCGTGGAAGCCGGCAGACCTGGAACAACAGGAGGGGCGTATTCTCCGGCAGGGAAACCAGAATAAAAAGGTAAAGATCTTCCGGTATGTGACGGAAAACACCTTCGATGCCTATATGTGGCAGATTTTGGAAAACAAGCAGAAATTCATAAGCCAAATCATGACTTCAAAAAGCCCTGTCCGTGCCTGTGAGGATGTGGATGATGCGGCGCTTTCCTATGCGGAAATCAAGGCTCTTGCCACGGGAAATCCGTATATCAAGGAAAAGATGGATCTGGACATCCAGGTGAGCAAGCTGAAACTGATGAAAGCCAACCACACCAGCCAGAAGTACCGTTTGGAGGAGGATATCGCTAAAAATTATCCCATGCAGATTACAGCGGCGAAAGAACGTCTGGAGGGGCTGAAATCCGATTCCCAGGCAGTGAAGCCGCTCTTGGAAAAGGGGAAAGAAAAGGACGAGTTTTCCATGACGATTGGCGGCAAGGAATACACGGACAGAAAAGAGGCGGGGACAGCGCTGATCGCTGCCTGCGCCGGGCTAAAGGCGGTGAAAACCTCCGGGCAGGTCGGGGAATTTTACGGATTCCAGATGAGTGCGGAGTTTGACAGCTTTAACCAGAAATATATGGTGACGTTGAAACGCCAGTGCAGCTATAAGATTGAGGTCGGGAAGGATGCTCTGGGGAATCTGCAGAGGATCAGCAATGCGCTGTCCGGCATTGAAAAGAAAGTAGCAGAAACACAGCAGAAGCTGGAAACATTACAGAAGCAGTTAGAGACAGCGAAAGAGGAAGTGGCAAAACCCTTTGACAAGGAAGAAGAGCTGGCGGAAAAGTCTGAACGTCTGGCAGAGCTGAACGTGCTACTGAATATGGACGAAAAAGGCCCCTCGGAAGCGCTTGGAGCGGAGGAGGTGACAGAGGCGGCAGACCAGCCGAGAAGCAAGGTAAATTATGCCGGGAGGGTAGCGGAGGAAGCCGTTGTTGCGGACAGCCCCCGCAGGCCGTCTGTACTGGAAAAACTGGAAAATGCGAAAGCCCGGATTGCAGAACAGAGGGGCAGCCATCCTTCGGCTGTGAGGAAACAAGCAGTGGAACTTTGATTTGTATAGAAATCCCGTCAGAAATCTGGCGGGATTTTATGCTAGAAGAAAGGAAAGTAAATGTCACAGATACAATACAACTTTAATAAAAATGACGAGTACCGTACTCCGGCTTATGCGGTATATCCAATCCTGAAACGCCTGAAAAAGAATACATCTATATGGTGTCCCTTTGATAAGAGCGACAGCCAATATGTGAAAGTGTTTCAGGGGCATGGTTTCCATGTAGTTTATGGGCATATCCAGACGGGGCAGGATTTTTTTGATTTTCCAGTACCCTCTTGTGATTATATCGTCAGCAATCCTCCATACAGTCGGAAAGGGGAAGTGTTTCAGCGGTTATTTGAACTGCAGATTCCTTTTGCTATGCTGATCAACTTCCAGGGGATTTTCGATCAAAAGGATAGATTTGAAATGTTTCGACAGCAGCGCATAGAGCTGCTGTGGCTAAGCCCCAGAGTGAATTATGGTACAGACAATCAAAGAAAAAGCGCAAGGGTTCCATTCCAGAGCTGTTATCTCTGCCAGGGGATTTGTAAACGGCAACTGGAATTTGATTACCTGGATACAAGTTTATTGGAATAGAGGGAACAGATATGGCGGAAAAAGACAGAAACAAAAAAATGAAAGAGATTATGGAGCGTCTGGAACAGGGAGTAAAGGAAATTTTTACTTCGGAAATGTATATGGAATATTTGAAAACCATGTCGCAATTTCACAATTACAGTTTTAATAATACGCTCCTGATTCACCTTCAGAAGCCGGATGCAAGTCTTGTTGCCGGGTATCAGGCATGGCAGAAAAAGTTTAAACGGCAGGTCAGGCGTGGGGAAAAGGGGATACAGATCATTGCCCCGGCACCGATCCAGGAAAAGGAAGAAGTCGAGAAGATCGATCCGGCTACTATGGAGCCGGTCTTAAAACCGGATGGTACGCCGGAAACGGAAGAAGTGGTGTACACCATTCCCCGTTTCCGAATCACCACGGTATTTGATGTGTCACAGACGGAGGGAGAGCCGTTACCGGAATTGGAGACACCAGAACTGACAGGGAGTGTGGAAAATTATGAGATTTTCATGCGGGCCATTCAGGATGTTTCTCCGGTGCCGTTTCGGTTTGACGAGATCGAGAGCGGAGCAAAAGGATATTACAGCAGTACAGAGAAAGAGAATGTAATCCAGGAAGGTATGAGTGAGATGCAGACTGTGAAAACGAGCATCCATGAAACCGCTCACGCAAAACTCCATGACAGGGATCTTATGGAAGAACTGGGGGAGAAAAAGGATCAAATGACAAGGGAGGTTGAAGCGGAAAGCATAGCTTATACAGTCTGCCAGCACTTTGGCCTGGATACCTCTGATTATTCTTTCCCTTATATTGCCGGCTGGAGCAGCAATAAGGATATGAAAGAACTCCGGGCTTCCATGGACACCATTCGGAGAACCGCCGGAGAAATGATCGATCAGATAGAAGAAAGGATACGGGAGGTCCAGAGGGAAACGCAGCGTCATCAGGAGAACGCACTTTTTGAGGAAACACAGGACAGATATGGGATTTACCAGATTCGTGAGGACGGGGCCGGAACAGCATACCGTTTTATGGGTATGGCGTATCTGCAGGAGAAAAATCTGGCTGTGGATGGCGCTGATTACCAGTTTGTCTACGGAGATGAACTGAAAGAAGGAGACACCCTGGAAACTTTATATGAGAAATTCAATATTGATCATCCAGAGGACTATACCGGTCATTCCTTGTCTGTGAGTGATGTGGTGGTGTTGAAAAAGGACGGGGAACTGACCGCTCACTATGTGGACAGCTTTGGATATCAGGAGTTGGCGGATTTTGTTACGCAAAGAAGAATACAGGCAAGACAACCGGTGGAAAAAGAATTTCCACCGCTTTATCTGTCAGATCTATCCTACGCTATGGAACATAAAAATGTGGATGCTTATCTGGACTCCCGGAAGCTGAACCTGGACTGTAAGAAGGCGATTGAAACGGCGATTAGCGAACATTTTGACGGGTATCATTTGGCAGAGGATGCTGCGTCAGATGTGGTAGAGGCATACGGATCAGAGAGAGTGTCATTTGTGCTTGCCTGTACTGTCCAGCATCTTAAAGCTGACGGGCGGCTTTCAAAAGAGACAAAGGAATGGGCGGATAGCTTTAAAATCCCGGAGAATATCAGCCGTGGCGTGGATTTAAACGCCGATTATGTTGTAACTAGCCACCCGGCGGTGCTGGACGGTTTTATTGACCTTGCGAGGCAGACAATAGGAGCAAGGGAACAGCTTATAGAGAAAGCGACGGCACAGGTAACGGCAGAGACAAAAGGCTTTCGGGCAGAGGGATATTTCGGAACCTGGCATACGGCTGAAGCAAAAGAGATTGCCGGTGAGACGTTTTACCGGATGGAACATGATGAATATGGCGATACTGTAGCCGGTATTATTTTAGATGTGGACGGGAAGCTGGTTGCGGAGGACTTGGAGCATGGATTCGATGTCGGTGCTATGAAAGCGGTCACGGAGTATTTGTATGAGAAAGTACCGGAACCGTTTATCAAGCAGTTTTATGTGGTAAATGATGCATATGGGGACAAAGCAGACCGGGAATATCAGTATTTCGCCACACTGGAGGAAGCCCTGGGAACTTATCATGTTCAGCCAAACCACTTAGACAAACAGCTCGGTATGGAAAGCCGGGAGCCTGTCACTTCCAGGATGCCCCTGATCTGCTGTAAAAACGGAATTGAGGAAGTAGAAGATATTGAAAAGGTATCTTTAAGCGGGAAGTGGATGAATCCGGAAGTGACGGATGCTGTGAACCGGGCCGTCTTTTATCTGGATAACCGGGATATGGAGGCGGTCTATTTCCTTCCGGGAATGGAGCAGTATTTTTTTATCCAGTCTACAGATGGCGGGTATGATTATACCTTTTATGATGCGGATTACCGGGAGATTGACGGGGGTATCTATGAAAATGAGGATGTTTCCGAGCAGGAAGCGATTGAAGATATCCTCTCCGGCGAAGCCGGCGGGAAGCCTGTCAATTACAAAGTAATGGAACTGGAAGGATTTTTAGATGAAGTGGAAAAGAGGCAGGAGATTGCCACGATGCAAAAAGAGGCGTCTATCTGTTTTTATGCTGCCGAGTGCATGGAGTTCCCGGTGATGGGGGAGTATTACGACAATCTGACACTGGAGGAAGCCTTCCAGAAATACAAAGAAATCCCATCGGAACGGATAAACGGGATCAAAGGGATTGGTTTCCGGCTGGAAGATGGAAGTATGTATGACGGGGATTATGAGCTTATGCGGGCAGGAGTGATCTCAAAAGATGCGATTGAACTGGTTCCCCATTATAAAGAGAGTCCATTGGTGCAGAAAGCCATGGCGCATCTGGAAGAAATGCTGATAAAGGAAAACCAGAAAGAAAATGAAGTGCAGCCAAAGTACAAGTCTGGCAGAGAAGAACAGGACAAACCGGCACAGAATGTACAGAAGCAGGAAGCAGAAAAGCCTACCGGAGTGCGCCAGTCCGTTCTTGCGGCACTCCGGGAACGTCAGGCAAAACAGAAAGCCCAGGAACAGAAAGAGGAGCAGAAGGCGGAAAAGAAAATCCAGGGACACAGGAAAGGAGAGCCGGAGATATGAGAGTAAGATTTGAAGAAGATGAACGTTTTGTCATAGCAATGTTTAAAAAGAGCTGCCGGACGGAAACCATGCAGGAGATTCGCAGGATATTTCCCTTTGTGAAAGAAGATACGGAGATGCTCACACTTGTAAACAGTACGCTAAAAAAGATGGAGCAGCTAACAGATCAGGAATTTTCTGTAATGGATCTGGAAGAATACCGGCAGGAACCGACGGAGGGAAAGGAATAGTGGAAGTCAATCAGTTTGCATGGTATCAGCTAAAGACAACGCCGGAAAACCGCCTGATCCGGTTCCGCTGTTATAAGGAGCTGCAGGAGAAGAAAATCCCGGTGCGCCATGAGAATTATGGGCAGGTATATCTGGGGCGGATGAAAAACGGCGATACGCCTGCAAGCATCCGGAAACGTCTGGAAGAACATCCGCCCCGTTCCATAGCCTGCCATTCCCTTAGTGTCAGTGATGTGCTTGTCTTAAACAGCAATGGTGAGATTACTGCTTACTATGTGGATAAAGAGGGATTTATCGTGATTGCGGGGTTTCTCCGCCTGGGTTCCTCCGGTGCGCTGATCTCTTATGATACGACAGACTTCCATATCGAGGGAAAAGAGGGAAGCTGGCTTGCCTATGACAGCATTATCATAGATGGCCGGGAATTTTTCCTGATGGAACATACCGCTTATGGGGCACAGGCGGCAAATGTAGTCCTTGATGGAGACGGGAATTTGGTGGTAGACAATGTTTTCCATGGGTTTGACGAAGCTGTCAAACAGCAGATTCGGGAGTATCTGCACCCGGAGAAAGAGGAAATGTCAGAAGTAAAACAGGAAAAGCCGGCGTTGGAAAACTGGCAGAAAGCCTATGAAAACGGGGAATATCTGCGGAGCGCAGAGATTACGGAAGAACAGAATTATAATATGATCGACGGGCGTATGAATAATCTGCCATTGAAACCACGAAAGATTGGGGAACGTATCTCTGTCCTGGATCGGCTCCATCTGAAGCAGGCGGAGATTGCCAGAAAGAGCGGGAAGCCTGTACCGCAGATGACAGCGGAAGAAGAAATGGAGCGGAGAAGAAAATAAAAAAGAGGAAGATGTTTTGCTCATGGGGGCAGGCATCTTCCCTTTTTTATGGACACAAGGTCAGGAACGTGCGTTATCTTTTTCCTGTTCATTCTGCCGGGAACGGTCTTTCCCCAGGAATGTCGCTATGTTTGTCTGGACAGTATGCAGTTCTTTTTCATATCCCCGGAGATTCTGGTATGTTTCGTACTGGCTGTTTTTCCGTGCGGTCAGCTTTTCTTTTTCTGCTTTGAGCAGTTTCATGGATGGCAGTTTTCCATCTTCCGAGCGTTCCTTCAGTACCTTCCGTGCAGTCTCATATAAGGTGATTTCCGTCTGGTGTTCCTGACGGAACTTCTTCTTATTTTTGCTGTTAAGAAACTGTCGGTACACGGATTTATTTGCCAGATATTGTCCGGTATAATGGATCTGTTCATTGATCTCCCGCAGTTCCTTTTCAGTAGAGCGGAGCGCCTTTCGCATATCGGCTGTCTGCGCCTGTGCTATGGAAAAAGCAGCTTTCAGATCATCTTCCGTATCGTATCCATGCTCCTGGATATAGGCAACTGTTTTTGCCATCTGCTGTAAATTAGACAATCGTACTTTCCGAGCATAAGCGGAACTTGCCTGGGCTTTAGCGCAATTCTGCAGGTCAACTACAAGCCGGAGTTCGGATCTGATAAAGACGAAAGGTGGAAGGTCGCTTTGCACCACAAAGGATATTCTGTTTTTCTCCCATACGGACTGCAGGGTTTCCTTTTCGTACTGCGTTCCCAGGCTTCTTCCTGTAATGTATTTCCCACGCTCCGGATGGAGATAGCTGAACCGCCCACGGCTGATCTTGAGTGTAACATGATAGTTGTCTGAAAGCTGCTTTTGAAATTCCTCCAGACTGCGGGCGGAAGCGGATGCCTTGTCAATGGCATTTCGGAGAAAATCTTTCTGTGTCTCAAATTTTGTTTTGCGTGGTGTGATACCGCCGACAGTCATTTCCTGGTTTAACCGTTCCAACTTTTTCTGTCCCCTGCGCCGTGCATGATATTCCCGGTCAGTTATTTTCTTTTCAGCAGGAGAGAGCAGATCAACCTGGTGGAGCTGCTCCCTCTGGCACAGATCCATCACATCTTTTTTCAGATAGGAGAGATAATCTTTTGTGAGATGATGTTTATAACCGGCACGGAAATCGCAGGGACGCTCCATAAAGTCCTGACGCACCACATCATGTTTCCGTAAGCTGTTGATGACGATATGCACATGGATGTTGCCACTTTTATTATTGCCGTCTGTATGGGTACAGACTAAAGCCTGGTGACCGGGAAAATTTTTCCGTGCGTACTCCAGGCCGAGCTGCTGCGCCCGCTCTCCGGTCAGCCCGCTTTCTTCCACATCCTTCGGATCAAAACTTAAAATATAGTGATGGGATTTAATTTCATCAAAAGTCTGATTCTTACGGTACTGTGCATTTAACTCTTTACATTCCATATCAAAAGCAAAAGGATCACAGTTGATGCCGTCTAGATAATATTCCTCCCTGGGGATCAGCCTGCCGTTTTCATCCAGGATCGGCTTCATGGTGTCCTCGTTATATTGAAACATCAGATAACGCTGTGCCTCCCCATAATCGGCATTTTTACTGGCGATATGTTTCAGGATTGCCATGGTAAGAGTCTCCTTTCTGGACAGAAGTATCTCCCGGAGAGAGGGAGAGGAAGTCTCCTGCCATTTTCAGAACTTCGTACTTCATCTCATAAATGTCGGAAATCCCCTGGTCAATTTTTTTTCGCATTTCCTGTGAATGGATACCGCCGCTGTTAAAGTGGCGGGCAATCTGATTTAGATTACTCCCGATCTTGCCAAACTCTGCAATCAGTTTTTTCAGTTCCGGCAGATCTGCCACAATTTCATATTTGATTTTCACCTGTTTCCCCGTGACTTGTTTCCGGATATACTCTGCGAGGGGAAGGCTTGCGGATTCTGCAAGGGATAAAAGGCGTTCATACTCTGTGTCCGTGAAACGGAGCATGACGGGGTGGGTGCGCCTCAGTTCCTTTTGTTTTCTTGGTCTAGCCATAAAATTCCTTTCTGCTAAAACTTGTATTCATACTATAAGCCGATTTAAAGAGCATAAAGAGAACGAAATGAATATTTTTAAAATGATTTTTTTTCGTGATGGGAACCGATCACGCTGCGACTGTCTTTCACAGGAGCCGTAATAACACATTAAATAAATGCGCTGGAACCGAGGGTATGGGGAGCGGAATCCCCATCAAGTTTGCCGGGTAAGCAAAAGCCATGAAGTGGGTTTTGAGTTACGCAGGCGAAACTTGCTTTGGTTATCCTGAATTCGGTATAACTTTGGATATTGCTTAGATAGTTACAGTTTGATAGAATGGTATCGAAAGGAGAGTATACAAATGGAGCTTCGAGTCCTTCGATATTACTTAGCTGTCGCACGGGAAGAAAATATTACTCGCGCTGCAGAGGTTTTACATATTACCCAGCCAACGCTTAGCCGGCAGATGTCCGAACTGGAGGAAGAGTTGCATACAAGACTTTTTGAACGGACAAACCGGAAGATCACGCTGACTGAGTCCGGGCTGCTGCTGCGCCGCCGGGCGGAAGAACTGGTTGCGCTGGCAGACAAAATTGAACAGGATTTTCAGGACAGTGACGAAGAACTGACGGGACTGATCTCTTTCGGCACGGGGGTGAGCGCAGCAGTTTCCTCCGCACTTCCGGAACTTCTTGAGGAGTATTCAAAAAACTATCCGCAGGTGCGTTTCGAACTGCACACAGGCACTGCGGAAGGTATTAAAGACAAGCTGGATAAAGGACTTCTGGATGTGGGGATCCTGATGGAGCCTGTGGAGGTGGAGAAATATGAGTTTGTCCGTCTGCCTCAGAAAGAGATATGGGGGATCCTTATGCCGGAAGACGACCCCCTGGCATTAAAAGAAGTGATCACCCCGGCAGATCTGCAGTTTCTTCCATTGATCGTTAGCTGGCGTATTGGTGAACGGGAAGCAAAAGCATGGTTTGGCGGAGATACCGGACACCTGAATATTTTCTGCACTTATGATATGGTTGATAATGCCGCCCTGTTGGTGGAACGCCGGCTGGGGTATGCTTTTGTGATCAAGGGAGCGCTGAAAACTATTCCGGGACTTGTTTTTCGGCCGTTATATCCGGAGATCAGTAACACATCGGTGATGGTCTGGAAGAAATATCAGCCCTCCAGCTTGGCGGTGCAGAAATTTCTTGAATTGGCTGGAAATGCTTATAAGGCATAGCGACCAAAGAAAATAGGTATTTTACAAATAACGAAGAAATTCTTACAATGTGAGTGTACCGGAAAGCAGAACGCTTTCCTGGTACACTCACATTTTTTGAAATGAGATTTTCGATGCATAACAAGTAAAAGAGATCTCTGTATGAAATTAAGAAAGGACGGATGCAGATATGAAAAAAGATTTAGGTTCTGTACTGGCGTTATATCCAACGCCGCTTGTAGTTGTCGGAACGATGGTAAATGGGAAACCCAACTGGGTGCTGGTTGGCCATGTGGGGATCATGGGACATGATCATGTGATGGTCAGTCTGGCGAAACCTCATTATACGAATCAGGGCATCAAAGAAAGCAAGTCCCTCTCCATCAATATTGTGGACGAATCCATACTGAAAAAAGCGGATTATGTAGGCTGTGTCAGCGGCGGTAAAACGGATAAATCCGAAGTGTTTGATTACAGCGTTGGTCAGAACAGCGCTCCGTTGATCAACGAGGCTAAGATTTCCATGGAATGCACAGTAGAGGACGTTTACGAGACAAAGGGATTTGAAAATTTCATCCTGACAATTGACCACACCTATGCGGAGGAGAGCATCCTGAACGAAGCCGGAAAGATCGACTATAACGTATTTAAGCCCATTCTGTTTGAGATGCCCGGTTATACCTATCTGAAAACCGGGGAGACCGCGGCTAAATGTATGACACTGGGGAAAGAGAAAAAATAAAACGAGGCAGCCGCCGGCGGGATTACTTTGCTGCCAGATAGTCTGCCAAATGAAAGGAGATCACAGGTATGAAAAAATTAGTTTCTCTCATGTTGACACTCGTAATGACAGTTACCCTGGCCGCCTGTGGGAATACGGATCCTGCGCAGAGTAGCGACACGGAACCGTCTTCCTCTGAAAGTGTATCCTCTTCTGAGGACACGCAGCAGGAAGAGGAAGCCGCACAGCTGGAAACGGAAGGAGACGCGGCTTCGTTGGTGGTGTATTTCTCCTGGTCCGGAAATACCGAGTCAGTAGCAAATGAAATCCAGGCACAGACAGGAGCAGATATTTTTGAGATCGTTCCGGCAGAGCCTTATACGGATGATTACGACGCACTTCTGGATATTGCCCAGGAGGAGCAGGCTGACGCCGCTCGTCCGGCGATCGCGGAGACTGTGGAGAATTTCGAGCAGTATGAGACCGTTTACTTCGGCTTCCCCAACTGGTGGGGCGATATGCCCATGATCCTCTATACGTTCCTGGATGAGTACGACTTTTCAGGGAAGACCATTGCTCCCTTTGTTACTTCCGGCGGCAGCGGCTTCTCCGGCACGATTGAGACTATTGAGAGCATGGAACCCGATGCGATCGTGACGGAAGGTCTTTCTCTGGGAAGTTCTGAGGCAGGCAGTCCTTCCGATGCAGTTACGCAGTGGCTTTCCGACATCGGATTGACAGAATAAAGGGGGCTGTGTATGAAACGAATATTTGCTGTTTTTCTGTCCGTGATGATGCTTACTTCTTTGACAGCATGTTCCCAGGAATCCTCATCACAAACAGAAAGTGTACCGGCAGAAAATGAGTCGGACACCTCTGAAGTTTCAATGGCTGATTCTGCCATCGCAGAGCCGCCGGAAGGATTTGTTCTGATCGAAGGCGGCAGTTTTCAGATGGGAAGTCCGGATTCTGAACCCTGGCGCAGCGAGGATGAAACTCAGCATACAGTTACCGTCAGTGATTTCTATATCAGCGCCTATGAGTTGACACAGGCAGAATATGAAGCGGTGACAGGTGAAAATCCCAGTAACTTCTCAGGAGAAAACCTTCCGGTCGAAAACATTTCCTGGCTGGATGCAGTTTCCTACTGCAACGCCCGAAGTGAGCAGGAAGGGTTGACACTGGCGTATACCATTGACGGAACAAATGTCACCTGGGATCGGAAAGCGGACGGATACCGTCTCCCCACAGAGGCGGAATGGGAATACGCCTGCCGTGCAGGAACGGAAACCCCTTTCAATACAGAAAACTCCCCCAGCGCCGATGAGGTCAATTATTACGGGCACTACCCTTATGAGATTGAAGGAAATTATTTTTCCCAGGGAAACCTGGAAACCCAGCCCGGTGAATACCGGGAAACTACGGTAGAGGTTGGAAGCTTTGAACCCAACGCATTTGGACTTTATGATATGCACGGCAACGTCAGCGAATGGGTATGGGATTATTATGGAGCGTATCCTGGGGAGGAACAGAGCGATCCTACCGGTCCGCAGACCGGCACGATGCGTGTTTACCGGGGCGGCGGGTGGAATGACTTTGCGAAAAATATGCGTTCTGCATATCGGGCCACCCTGGAACCGGAGCTTATGAGCTTCAACATAGGTCTCCGGCTGGTGAGAAATGCGGTGGCAGGTTCCGGCACTGTGTCCGGCACAGCGTCCAGAAATGCCGCCGGCGGAGACGGGAATGTCCTGATCGCTTATTTCTCCTGGGGCGGAAATACCCAGGGAATTGCGGAAGAAATCCAGCGCCAGGCCGGGGCCGATCTGTTCGAGATCACTATGGTTCATCCCTATTCCGATGATTACAACACGGTACTGGACGAAGCCCAGCGGGATCAGAATGAGCAGGCCCGTCCGGAACTTGCCGCTCATGTGGAGAACATGGAGCAATATGATACAGTTCTTTTAGGTTATCCAAACTGGTGGGCGTCCATCCCCATGCCCGTGGCTTCTTTTCTGGAGGAATACGATTTTTCAGGAAAAACCATCATTCCGTTTTGCAGCCACGGAGGCGGCCGGTTCGGACAGAGCCTGACAGCTATCGCAAAACTTGTTCCGGATGCTGCCATGGGAGAAGCGTTAGACATCCACTACTCCGGCGGAAGCAGTATGCCGGATGATGTTGCCAGCTGGCTGGCAGCCAACGGACTATCAAACTAACATATAAATATATAAACAATAAAGGAGACTTTTATCATGGAAAATACAAAGAAATTCCCGAAAATAGCACTTGGAACCTGGTCCTGGGGCGTAGGATCTGCTGGCGGTGACCAGGTGTTTGGAAATCATCTGGGCGAGACAGAGCTGAAAGAAGTGTTTGACACAGCTATGGAAAATGGCCTGAACCTCTGGGATACTGCCACCGTTTACGGCATGGGCGCTTCCGAAGATATTCTGGGTGCACTTGCCGGAAACTATCCCGGCAGGGACGTCATTCTCTCCACCAAATTCACTCCGCAGATCGCGGGAGACGGCGCCGATCCGGTTGCTGATATGTGTGAGGCAAGCATGAAGAGGCTAGGAAACGATTACATTGACATCTACTGGATCCACAATCCTGCCGATGTGGAGCGTTGGACTCCGGGTCTTGTCTCCCTGGTGAAGAGCGGCAAAGTGGGACAGGTGGGCGTTTCCAATCACAACCTGGCCCAGATCAAACGGGCGGAGGAGATCCTCAGCAAGGAGGGCGTCCATATTTCCGCCATCCAGAACCATTACAGCCTGCTGTACCGTTCTTCCGAGGACGCCGGCATCCTTTCCTACTGCAAGGAAAACGGGATCGACTTCTATGCCTATATGGTGCTGGAGCAGGGAGCGCTCAGCGGCAAATACAACACAAAAAATCCTCTCCCGGAGGGCAGCCAACGGGGTGATACCTATAACCCCATCCTGCCGCAGCTGGAGAAACTGACGGATGCTATGCGCTCCATGGGAGAAAGACATGGCGCTACTGTTGCACAGGTGGCCATCGCCTGGGCCATCATCAAGGGTACCCGCCCGATCATCGGCGTGACAAAGCTCCATCATGTGACGGATGCCGCAAAAGCAGCTGACATCACACTGACACCGGAAGAAATGGCAGAGCTGGAGACTCTCGCCAGAGAGGCGAACGTGGATACCAGAGGTTCCTGGGAAAATCCCATGGCATAATGCTTGCCGGGGAGAGGCGGAGGCTTTTACCCGCTTCTCCCTTTTGTCATATAGAAAAAGAAACGGAGGATTGTAAAAATGCCGGTTATTACATTTGAAGCAGCGGCTCTGACAAAAGAGCAGAAACGTACTCTGGCAAAGGAGTTTACAGAAACAGCAGCGAGGGTCACCGGGCTTCCTGAAGATGGATTTTATGTGTTTATTAAGGAAAATGACCTGGATAACGTTGGGGTAGGCGGCAGACTGCTCAGTGACAGAAAGTAAGGTGGGAACTATGCAGAAAACAGCAATGATCGTGGGAACAGGTCCAGGACTGGGGTACAGCCTGGCGGAACATTTTGGAAAGAAAGGATTCCGCGTCATCCTTACAGCCCGGCGGGAAGACGCACTAAAGAAATATCAGGAGGAACTGAAGGGAAAAGGTATTGAGGCGTTTACAGCCCCGGCGGACGCTGCAGATGGTTTTCAGTTAGAATCAACGATCAGAAACGCAGTGGAACAGTTTGGCATGCCGGATGTACTGATCTATAATGTGGGGATCACCACATTGGATGCGGATACCCATATTGACGCGGACACCCTGGTGGAGCGTTACTCTGTGGATGTGGCAGGGGCGTATCGGTGCATTCAGATCCTGGATACGCCGGAGTTTGCCAGAAAAAATGGTGCGCTGCTGGTAACGGGCGGCGGTCTGGCACTCCATCCCCATTATGACTACCTGCCCCTGTCTATGGATAAGGCGGCGCTCCGGGCGATGGTATATGCTATGTATCCGGTGCTGCAGGAAAAAGGGATTTTCCTGGGCCTTGTCACCATCATGGGCGGTATTGCGCCGGGAACGGATTTCGCGCCGGAACGTATCGCAGAAGCGTATTGGGATCTGTATCAGGAGCGGAATCAATGTGAAGTTCAGTTTGGAAGTAAAACGGAGGGATAACAGATGAGTAAAAAAATAGTACAGACAGCAGGCAGAGACCAGCTGGGCGGCTTTGCCCCGGAATTTGCCCATTACAACGATGATGTTCTCTTTGGAGAGAACTGGAACAACCAGGATATTGACCTGAAGACACGGTGCATCGTGACAATGGTGGCGCTGATGTCTTCCGGGATCACCGATTCTTCTCTGGTGTATCATCTGGTAAACGCCAAGGCTCACGGCGTGACCAGAGCAGAAATGGCGGCCATTATTACCCACGCAGCATTTTACGCCGGGTGGCCGAAGGGCTGGGCGGTATTCCGTCTGGCACAGGAGGTCTGGAAGGACGAAGATGAAGCGAAAGACGAAGAGCACGGCGGCATGTTCGGACTTGGACAGCCAAACGATGCTTATGCGCAGTATTTTGTGGGACAGAGTTACTTAAATCCTGTGGCCGGCCAGAGCGGCGTAAATATTGCCAACGTGACCTTTGAGCCGGGCTGCCGCAACAACTGGCATATCCACAGAGCACAAAAAGGCGGCGGACAGCTCCTGCTCTGCACGGAAGGCCGGGGCTGGTATCAGGAATGGGGCAAAGAGGCCCAGGAACTTCATCCCGGCGACGCGGTGGAGATCCCGGCAGGCGTCAAACACTGGCACGGGGCCGCGAAGGACAGCTGGTTCTCACACCTGGCGGTGGAACTGCCCGGCGAAGATACTTCCAACGAATGGCTGGAAGCCGTATCGGACGAGACATATAATCGTTTGAAATAAAACTTCAATACAGGATCAGGAGGTACGAACATGAGTAAAACATTAGTTGCTTATTTTTCAGCCAGCGGTGTGACAGCAAAGCTGGCAAAGACACTGGCACAGGCCGCAGGCGGAGAGCTTTATGAGATCCGCCCGGCCGTTCCCTATACCGGCGCGGATCTGAACTGGAACAACAAGAGCAGCCGCAGCAGCGTGGAGATGAATGATAAAGGGGCGCGCCCTGCCATTGCAGAGCCTGCCGCGGACATCGCGAAATACGACACCATCTTTGTAGGGTTTCCCATCTGGTGGTATGAAGCGCCCCGTATTATTCAGACATTTCTGGAAAGTTATGATTTCTCAGGGAAAACAGTGATCCCCTTTGCCACCTCCGGCGGCAGCGGTATGGGAGAGACTGCTTCTATCCTGCAGAAAAGCTGTCCTTCGGCTCGCGTGCTTTCCGGAAAGCGGATGAGCGCATCCGCGGATGTTCAGGAGCTTTCTGCATGGATCCGGAGTCTTGGAATATAGGGGGTGCCTTCTTATGGATATTTTAGTTATCGAAAGCAGCCCGCACAGGCACGGGTCATCCAATCTGCTGGCGGAGGAGTTCATCCGCGGCGCGAAAGAGGCGGGGCATAAGGTGACAGTTTTTGACACCGGTCATGCCAGTCTGCATCCATGTCTCGGATGTGAAGTCTGCGGAATGTCCGAACCCTGTGTGCAGAAAGACGATATGGCCGGACTGAGGGAGAAGATGCTGAAAACAGATATGGCAGTTTTTGTAACGCCCCTTTATTACTTTGGATTTTCTGCTCAGCTGAAAACTGTGATCGACAGGTTTTACAGCTTCAACGGGCAGCTGACAGCCAGAGGATTAAAAACCGCCCTGATCGCGGCGGCGTGGGACAGCAACAGCTGGACCATGTCCGATCTGAAAGCCCATTATGAAACTCTTTGCAGATATCTGAACTTTGAAAATATGGGTGAGATCCTGGGGACAGGCTGCGGAACGGTTTCCATGACAAAACGAACGAAATTTCCGAAGGAGGCATACGAGTTCGGGAAAAAGATCGGAGGATGATGCGATGAAACGGACTCCCATTGCAAAAATGATCGTGGATGTGCTGATGACGCTGACCTTATTATTCCTGATGGGTTATCAGCTTTGGGGTGAAGCCGCCCATGAGTGGGCAGGAGCGGTCATGCTCATTCTGTTCATCGCCCATCACGTCTTAAACCGAGGATGGTATAAAAGCCTGTTCAGGAGCAGGTACACGCCCATGCGGGTGTTCCAGGTGTTGGTGGATATGCTGCTTCTGGTCGCCATGCTGGCGCAGATGTACAGCGGCATTGCCATGTCCCGGCATGTGTTCACATTTTTACCCGTGGACGGGGGGATGGCTCTGGCCAGAAGACTGCACATCCTGGGCGCTTACTGGGGGTATCTCCTCATGAGCGTTCATCTGGGCCTGCACTGGAATATGTTCTTGGGCATGGCAAGGAAACGGACCGGTATGGACACTCCCTCAAAACACCGCAGTTTGCTCCTGTTTCTGACCGGCCTGCTGATCGCGGTTTACGGCGCTTTTGTATTTATAAACAGGGACTTCCCGACCTATCTGTTCCTGCAGTCAGAATTCGTCTTTCTGGACTACGGGGAACCGGTCTGGTCCTTCTATCTGGATTATATCTGCCTGATGGGGCTTTGGGTATTTCTTGCCCACTATCTCTCTAAAGGTTTGAGAAAACTGGGAGGAAAGAAGGCTATCAAAGGAAAGGAGCGTATATGAAAAAGTTATTCAGTCTGGCAATGGCGGTTCTGCTGACCTTTTGTCTCACAGCCTGCCAGTCAGAAAATGTGCAGGAGGATTCGGGTCTTTCTATGACTTCTCCTGCACAGAACCAGAACAGTGAGAATAGTGAACCTGTAACGGAACCGCCCCTCGCTTCTGAGACTCCATCGCCTGAAGAAACAGCGGATGCAGAATCCGTTCAGAGGCAGATCCGTATGTCGGCAGAAGGGCAGGTCTACATGATTACCTTGTATGAGACCCCGGCAGCCAATGCCTTGTATGAAATGCTGCCTCTGGAATTAACCTTTGAGGATTATAACAGCGTGGAGAAGATTGCCTATCTGCCGGAAGGACAACAGCTTGACACAGAAGGAGAACCAGAAGGATACGATCCTTCGGCTGGCGATTTCTGTCTTTATGCCCCCTGGGGAAATCTCTCTTTGTTCTATCAGGAGTTTGGATATTCCAATGGTCTGATTTCTCTGGGAAGGCTGGAAACAGGAATCGAGGAAATCACTGCCTTTCAGGATGGAATTACTGTGACCTTGGAACAAACAGAATAAAAAACTGATCAGCGCATAGCGCAGAAAGGAGTACGTAATGAAAAAGAAAACAATGTTTGCTTTAATAGCGGCAATCTTCGTAATGTCCTGTATAGGCGGCTGTGGACAAGTGGAAGAACCCCGGGAATCAGGCGATCCGGTTCCCGCCGGCGGTCAAACAGAACCTGTTGCGCCTGAAACGGATGAGGAAGAGCATAGTTCCGACTCTGTCGAGGAACCAGCAGCCGATGCAGATACTCCTGTGGTTTACATGACGACAGATATCAGTTCCGAAGGGCTGATGTCCATCTATGAAGCTTTGGAAGCCTCCCCCGCCGGCAATGTAGCAGCAAAGCTCTCCACCGGCGAACCCGGCAGCAACTATCTGCGTACGGATCTGATCGGGGCTCTGGTACAGTCCCTGGAAGCAACGATCGTGGAGTGCAACACGGCTTACGGCGGGTCACGTTCCAATACAGCTATGCATTATCAGGTGGCCGAAGATCATGGATACACAGAGATTGCCGATGTGGACATCATGGACGAAGAAGGTTCTCTCACACTGCCGGTAGAGGGCGGTGACAATCTGACCGAAAACTATGTAGGATCCCATTTTGAAAACTACGACTACTATGTAGTCCTTTCCCACTTCAAGGGGCACGCCATGGCCGGTTACGGCGGTGCGATCAAGAACATTTCCATCGGAATCGCGTCGTCTGAGGGGAAAGCGCATATCCATTCCGGCGGCACTGGGGGAAGCATGTGGGGCGGTGACCAGGACGCGTTCCTGGAGTCCATGGCGGAAGCCGGCAAGTCGGTGGTGGACGCTTTGGCCGGAAATATTCTTTACATCAATGTAATGAACCGGCTGAGCGTGGACTGTGATTGTGATGGCAATCCGGCGGAGCCGGATATGCACGACATCGGTATCCTGGCATCCTTTGATCCTGTAGCGGTGGATCAGGCTTGTGTGGATCTGGTCTATGCTGCCGAGGACGGGGAATCCCTGGTGAACCGCATCGAATCCCGGAACGGACTGCACACTCTGGAGCAGGCGGAAAGGATCGGTCTCGGAAGCCGGGAGTATCAGCTGGTGAGTATTGATGGGTAAACGGATATATGGAGTGGCGGCAGCAGGAGCGTTACTGTTTCTGCTGACATCCTGTAACGCTGCATCTTCGTTAGATTCCGGCAAACAGGAGACACAAGCTGCATTTTACAATGCAGAAGAAACTGCTGTTGTTCCTGTTTATATGGAAAAAGAGATACAGCCGCCGGAAGAATATATTATAGAAGGATTTCCAGTGCTTTTCAAATGCCTGAGCTTCCTACAGGATGTGAAATCACAGCTATGACTATGGTATTGAATTACTATGGTTATGATTATAGATAAAACTACGATGGCGGCAGATTATCTGCCTACCGTTCCGGCAAGCCAATACTATGGAGATGACGGACGTCTTTATGGGGGTGATCTGAGAAAATATTTTGTGGGAAATCCTTTTACAGAAGGCGGATATATTTGCGGTATAGAGGCGATTCTTAATGCGGCTGACACGTACTTGCAGGAAATTGGAAGTCCCATGTGGGCAACAGATAAAACGGGTGCTTCACCTGAAGAACTTTATGAGTTGGTAAGTCAGGATACACCGGTTGTTGTCTGGGTAACCATCGGAATGACGGATCGAAGTACCCTGCAAGGATGGTATACGGAAAGCGGCGACTATGTAGATTGGAGTACGAGCGATCATGGAGCCGTTTTGGTCGGGTATTCAAAGGATACGGTGACGATTGCCGATCCAATCTCTGGTTTAACAGAGTATAGCCGCACTCAGTTTGAAAAGGTTTTCTCATCTAGATCCTGTCAATGTGTCATTTTAGAAGCATAAGAATTATGAAATCTTTGACAGCACATGTAAGCAATGATTCATTTATTTGATTCTGAGAAAATAAGTGAGTTTTACTATGCGCCGGATGGTTCTTACCGGCTGTTATAGAAGGGAGAAAATATATGCTTGAAACCATAAACCGGGAGGTCATATACCTTTGGTACTATTTCAGCATTCAGTTGGAGCAGCTCCTTCCCTATTGGGTACTGGGTATGGTGCTGGGATCTGCTGTTTCTGTCTTTCTCAAGGACAGAATACATAATGCTTTTCGGGCATTAGGTGAAAAAAAGCTAGGCGTACTGGGAGTTGTAGCCTCCAGTGTTCTCGGCATTGCTTCGCCGCTGTGCATGTACGGAACCATTCCCATTGCTGCTTCCTTTTCCAAAAGCGGTATGAAGGACGATTGGTTGGCAGCGTTCATGATGTCCTCGATTCTTCTGAACCCGCAGCTGATTCTGTACAGCGCCGCACTGGGGGCGACTGCCCTTACCGTAAGGATTGTGACCTGTTTTTTGTGCGGCGTCACCGCCGGTCTGCTGGTGCGGATTTTCTTCTTCAGAAAGCCATTTTTCAATTTTGACGGTTTTGAACCGTCAAAAAGCAGAGATACAGACCCAAATATCTTGGTGCGGTATCTGAAGAATCTGAGGAGGAATATCAAAGCCACCGGATTATATTTCCTCATTGGTATTATTTTGTCGGCGCTGTTTCAGAGATATGTTCCTGCGGATGTTATGACTCGGCTGTTCGGTGGAAATGAAGCCTGGGGCGTTCTGATGGCGGCGACCGTCGGCGTACCCCTTTATGCCTGTGGCGGAGGTACAATCCCGCTTTTGCAGGGCTGGCTCTGGGATGGCATGAGCATGGGCAGCGCAGCCTCATTTATGCTGACTGGCCCGGCAACAAAAATAACCAATCTGGGAGCATTGAAGATTATACTTGGACTGCGTCACTTCCTGCTGTACATCGCTTATGTGATGTTATTTTCTCTGGCGGCGGGATTGATCGTGAACCTAATCGTATAACAAATAATAACATTCAGTAAAGTAAAAAGAAAGAAGGATGAAAATATGGAACATTTTACACATTTGTTTTCACCGTACAGTATACGGGATGTAGAAATAAAAAACCGATTAGTGGTTCCTTCAATGGGAACCAATTTAGGAAATGCAGACGGAACAGTATCGCAGCGCTTGATTGATTATTACACGGCTCGAGCGAAAGGCGGTTTCGGATTGATCGTTGTGGAGGGTGTGGCGGTGAACCCCACCGGTATGTGTATTCCTCATGAAGGACATTTTTGGGATGATGCCAATATCCCCGGAATGAAGAGGCTGGCAGATGCGATTCACGCAAATGGTGCTAAAACAATTCTTCAGATCCATCATGCCGGTCGTCAGACACATCCTGGGAACATCAATGGTCAGCAGCCTATTGCGCCTTCCCGTATAGCGTGTCCGGTAGATAATACTTTACCGAGGGAGATTCCCACGGAGGAAGTATATCAGATCATTGAAGATTTTGGCGATGCGGCACTGCGGGCAAAGAAAGCAGGATTTGACGGCGTGGACATTCATGGTGCTCATGGATATCTGATTTCGCAGTTTATGTCGGGACATGCAAACAAACGAATAGACGAATTTGGCGGTACGTTTGAGGGCCGAATGAAATTTCCTCTGGAAATTGTGAAAAATGTCCGTCAAAAATGTGGAAATGATTTTATTATCGGTTTTCGCCTGAGTTATGACGAAAAGATACCGGGCGGACGTACTTTGGAAGAGAGTCTGGTAGTTTCACATCTGCTGGAGGAAGCCGGTGTTGATCTGCTGGATATTTCTATCATGACATATGCCAGCACAGAGTATATGAGTGCCAATGGTGCCCTGCCAAATGGATACAACCAGTTTGCTACTGAAAAGATCAGACAGAGTGTGAATATTCCGGTTATTGCCGTAGGACGGATCACCGGCGCTATGGGCGAAGATATGCTCCGCACGGGGAAGGCGGATTTTATCGCTGTGGGACGAGGCTCCATGGCGGATCCCGAACTTCCAAATAAATTGAAGGAGGGAAGGCTGGATGAAATATCTCCCTGTATCAGCTGCACGCAATCCTGTCTGGGATACATTCTCAGTGACAGAATTTATGCATCCTGTCTGGTAAACCCTGTCACAGGGCATGAAGGAGAGTATGATTTCACACCAGTTGCCGAGCCAAAAAAAGTATTGGTAGTCGGCAGCGGACCTGCTGGTTTGATGGCTGCGAAAACAGCTGCCCAGAGAGGTCATCAGGTGATTCTTTGTGAAAAGGAAGATGTTTTCGGCGGACAATTCCGGTTGGCGGCAGTACCGCCTACAAAACACGATATTGCCGGAGCAATTCGTTACTATGTGACCATGTGCAAAAAGTACGGAGTGGATCTCCGGCTGAATACGCAGGCAGATGAGGCGCTTCTTAAAGAATTGAAACCGGATGCCGTTGTACTTGCTACCGGTAGTACACCAGCTTATCCGCCTATTGAGGGAATCCATAACGATAAATTCCTTTCTGTTGCGGATGTACTGGATGGCCGGGTGCTTCCCGGACAGAAAATACTCATCGCCGGAGGCGGGATGTCCGGTGTAGAGACGGCTGATTTTCTTTCGGAACACTTCCGGTCATGTACAGTAATAGAAATGCGTTCGGATATTGCTCTGGATGAAGAGTATACACCCCGTGTATTTCTGATGAAGCGATTAGCAGATAAACAAGTACAGTCTATCACGAATGCCAGAATCACCCGCTTCTACGATGATGGGATTGATTATGAACAGAATGGTCAGTCCTATTCTGCCCGAGGATTTGACAATATTATTCTCGCAATGGGAATGAAGGCATACAATCCACTGGAGACTCTTGCGAGAAAGTACGCAAAAGAGGTCTATGTGATTGGCGATGCAAAGCAGGCAGGTCCGGCTAATAAGGCAACTGAAGAAGGTTTAGCCATCGGCTTAAAATTGTAAAACCACAGATGGAGCTCTGAAATTATTTTGATAGAAAGAAGGGATGATTTATGAAAAGAATTGCTGCGTTGTTTTTAACCTTTACATTATTGCTTTCACTGGCAGCCTGCAGCAGTGAGCCGTCCTCAGAAGAAGAATTGCCCGATGCTTCGCAGGAATCAACGCTGCCGGAGGAAACAGGATCATCAGACACTTCAGAGAGCACAGCAGATGGGGATGGAGAGCAGGAAAGTGCAGTTCCTTCCGAAACTGCAGAATCAGACGCTGATATTCTGGTTGCCTATTTTTCCTGGGCTGATAATGCGGTTTTAGCGGAAAATGTAGATGCGGTCAGCTCACCCAGTGTAATCCCGCCGGGAGATGTACAGCAGCTGGCCGGATGGGTACAGGAGCAGACAGGCGGAGACTTGTTTTCCATCCGTGTGACGGATCCCTATCCCAGTGACTGGGATGACTGTCTGACACGGGCCAATCAGGAGCGCAGAGAAAACGCCCGCCCGGAGTTGATGGAAAATGTGGAAAATCTCGAACAATATGACGTGATTTTTTTGGGTTACCCTAATTGGTGGTACGGCGTGCCGATGGCTTTGCTTTCTTTCCTGGATCATAACGATCTGTCAGGAAAACAGGTATATCTGTTCTGTTCTCATGGAACGGGAGGCCTTGCCGACAGTGTAGAGATCATTACGGAAGCGCTTCCAGGAGGGCAGATATCAGACAATATATTTGACTGCTATGAGGAAGAAGCGGCAGATTCAGAGGAAGAAATATACGCCTGGCTGAATGAATTAGGTTATTAAGCGATATGGTGTCAAATTCAGGCGAGAAAGGAACGGATATGAAAGAAAAAACAGATATGCATGGACATTATTTTCCGCCGGCATACAGGCATATATTAGAGAGGCATGGGGGGAATGTCCTGGATGGCGCTCCAATACCCGCATGGTCGGAAGAACTGCAGTTTCAGTTGATGGAAGAACTGAATATCCGGTGCAGTGTTCTTTCACTCTCTTCCCCTCATTTCCATTTTGGGGACCGGGAAGAAACTGTACAGACCGCAAGATTATGTAATGAATATGGCGCGGAGTTAAAAACAAAGTATCCGGAGCGGTTTCGAATTATGGCAAGCCTTCCGTTCCCTTATATAGAAGAGTGCCTGGAGGAGATACGGTATTGTACGGATACGTTGAAAACTGACGGTTTTGCTCTGCAGACCCATTTTTGCGGAGATTATCTTGGAAGTGAACGCATGGAACCTGTAATGCAGAGCCTGAACCGTATAAAGGCGGCAGTTGTTCTCCACCCGACGGTGCTGGCAAAGGTTCCGGAGAACGTAAACGATGGACTTCCTGCTGCGCTGCTAGAATATTTTTTCGATACAACGAGGGCAGTAACCAATATGATACTGCGGGGGACATTGAGGAAATATCAGGATATTCGTTTTATTGTCCCCCATGCGGGAGCATTTCTTACACTTCTGTCAGACCGGCTGGATGTATTGGGCGGCGCCCTGCATATGAAAGATCTGGATGTTATGGGGGATTTGCGGCGTCTGTATTATGACATTGCAGGTGTTTCCATGCCAAAGCAGTTTGGTCTTCTGGAGAAGATTACAGATGAAAGCCATATTCTGTATGGAAGTGACAGTCCGTTTACTCCGTTGAAGCTGTGCAGAAAGTGGGCTATAGAAATGGAAGAGGTATTTGGCAGGGAAAAATCCGGACAGATATTCAGAGACAATGCGGAAATATTATTCCGGAGATAAAAATAAAAAGGATAAGGTGATCATTATGCAATATATGACAGCAGAGGAAGTATCGGAACGTTATCATGTTCCCATAAAAATATTAGATGAGTATAAACAATGGGGATTGTGCGGCACGGTGCAGAAAGTAATGGATGACTGGCGGTATACAGATGAGGATCTGCAACGTCTGAGCCTGATCATGACCCTCCACGATATTGGTTTTAAACCGGACGAAGTAGAGCGCTATATGAATCTGGTGCTCGAAGGAAAGCAGACGGATACAGAACGGCTTAAAATGCTGGACAGGATCCGGGAAAAGTCCCTGGATGAAATCCATTTTCGTGAAAAACAGCTTTCCCGGCTGGATTACCTCAGATATGAAATAAGAAACAGGCAGGATAAAAAATAGGCTGAAGCTGTAAATGATTTGAAATGCTAAACAGGCATGGCAAACATGTTTTATAAGTATTTGTGTATGGAATAACTGGATGATAGAATAAAGGTACTTAAAAAGTACCTTTATTTTTTTGGAAGTATCATTTCATTTCCTGCAGGATGTATTTTGATACATAAAAGCCAAAGAAGGAATGGAGCAAAGCAGACAGGCGCGCATGTCTGACAGCAGAAAAGAGAAGAGGAGAAGAGAAATGAGTAAAAAATATGAACCGCTGGCGGCCGAGATTATCCGGCTTGTTGGCGGAGCGGGAAATGTTGACACTCTGCATCATTGTCAGACAAGACTTCGTTTTAAACTTTATGATGAAGAAAAAGCAGATTTGGAGAGACTTTCCGGTCTGGAAGGCGTAACGGCGGCAATCAATAAAGGCGGCATGATCCAGGTCGTAATAGGTCTTCACGTAGAGGAAGTGTATGAGGAAGCTGTAAAGTATCTGAACATAGATAAAAAGGATACGGATATCAAGACGGAAGAGAAAAAGAAACAAAATCCTCTTGATATAGCGACAAGCTTTATTTCCAGTATTTTTGCCCCTATTGTTCCGGCATTGGCAGGAGCAGGAATGGTAAAAGCGCTGCTGTCAATTCTGGTCGCTTTCCATTTGGTGGATACCAGTGAACAGACATATATCATTATCAATATGATCAGTGACGCAGCCTTTGCATTTCTGCCAATTCTTCTGGCCTACACGACAGCCCAGAAGTTAAAGTGCAACCCGATCATGGCGGCAACAGTGGCAGGGATTCTGGTACATGGGACATGGGGTTCTCTTGTGGCAGCAGGAGAGGCGGTTACATTGTTTGGGATACTTCCTCTGTATCTGGTCTCTTATACATCATCTGTTATACCGATCGTACTGGTCCTATTGGTACAGGCGCCGCTGGAACGGTGGCTGAATAAAGTGATACCGGGAGCAGTGAGACTGATATTCGTTCCAATGATCACGTTTTTAGTCATGGGCGTACTGGCTCTTAGCATTCTTGGCCCTATTGGCGCAATGGTCGGTCAGGGACTCAGCTTTGTATTCCTGTGGCTTGGAGAAAATGCAAGCTGGGCTCCACCGCTGATCGTAGGAGCGTTCTTTCCGGTTATGGTTATGTTTGGCGTTCACCATGGAGTCGCTCCGGTGGGAACGATGTCACTTATGCAGCTGGGATATGACGCAATCTGGGGACCGGGAATTGTATGTTCCAATATTGCACAGGGAGCAGCGGCGTTGACAGCGTCCTTTGTAACAAAAGATAAGAGTACAAGGCAGGTGGGTATCCCGTCTGGTATTACAGCTCTTATGGGTACGACAGAACCGGTCCTGTATGGTGTGAACCTGCCAAAAAGATATCCTCTGATCGCCGCTATGATCGGCGGGGGATTGGGAGGTCTGTTTGCGGGAATCACACATACAAGGCGTTATGCATTTGGTTCGTCAGGCATTCCGGCGGTGGTCATGTATATTGGTGAAAATACACTCCGTTATTTCTATCAGATTATTATCGCTCTTGTGATAAGCGCTGTGGCGGCCGTAATATTTACTATTCTTCTCTCAAAAAAATATGAAAAGAAAAATGCAGCGCTTATAGAAGACAAATCCGGAGAAGAAGCGGAAAGAAGTATAGAAAAGATCCCGGCGCAGACAGGAGAAAGAGAACTTCAGGAGCCAGATATAAGCAAACTTCTATCGCCGACAGGAGGAATGATCGTACCTATGGAGAACATTCCAGATCCTGTATTTTCCTCCGGCGCTCTCGGGTTTTGCTGTGGAATTGAACCGGAAGAAGGTGTGGTACTTGCCCCGATGGATGGAGAGGTGGCCCAGTTGTCCGATACGCTCCATGCAGTTGGAATCCTGGGGGAAAATGGAGCAGAAGTACTGATCCATGTGGGGGTAGATACCGTTGAAATGAACGGAGACGGATTCACCGCTTTTGTCAAAGAGGGTGATAAGGTACTTGCCGGACAGAAGCTCCTGACAATGGATCTTGGCAGGATCGAACAGGCCGGCCATGCGAAAACGGTTATCACCGCAGTTACAAATAGTGATGATTTTATAGATATTGAACTGTCGGCAGAAGGCATGGTCAAGGCAGGGGATAAAATCATGTCATTAAAAAAAGCGTAAAGAGGAACTTTGATGTTTTCCAATAAAGATTTAAAGAAAATGATTCTCCCTCTTGTGGGGGAACAGATTCTCCTGATACTGGTCGGCATGTCCGATACCATTATGGTATCTTATGCCGGGGAGGCTGCTGTATCCGGCGTATCTTTAACAGATATGATCAATTATCTGTTCAGCACCGTTTTTGCAGCCATTGCAACAGGAGGCGCTGTGATTGTATCCCAGTATCTGGGGTGCAGAGATTCAAAGAGAGCAAGAGAAACGTCCGGGCAGCTTTACCTGACGTCGGGTATTCTCTCCTGCGGGTGTACGGTTATCTGCCTGTTGTTTCACAGGCAGATCCTCCACCTGCTTTTTGGAGCGATCGAGGAAGATGTTATGACTGCGGCGGCGCAGTATTTTCTGGTGACAGCCTGCTCTTTTCCTTTTCTGGGAATTTATAATGCAGGCGCGGCTTTGTTTCGGTCGATGCAGAGGACAAAAGACACCATGTATGTTTCCATACTTATGAATGTTGTCAATGTGGTGGGAAACGCAGTTGGAATTTTTATACTGCATGCGGGAGTAATGGGAGTGGCTGTTCCCACGCTTCTCTCCCGGATGACGGCCGCATTTGCAATGACAGCGCTGGCGTTTCAGAAACAGAACCCGGTGTATGTGGAATGGAAAAATATTTTTTGCAGGAATGCGGATATGATGCGCCGCATTCTGAAGATTGGGGTTCCAAACGGCATAGAAAACGGTCTGTTCGCGTTGGGCAGGGTTTTAGTGACAAGTATCATTGCGCTCTTTGGGACGACGCAGATTGCGGCAAATGGAGTGGCAAACAGTATTGATGGGGTTGCGATTATCGTAGTAAATTCGATTAATCTGGCGATTGTCACAGTGACAGGTCAATGTGTAGGGGCACGGGCCTATGGAGAAGCAAAAAAATATATCCGAAAGCTGATGTCCGTTTCCTATGTGTTAACATTCCTGCTTGGAGTAGCCGTATGCATATCCCTTCCGCTATTGCGCGGTTTTTATGACGTGTCGGAGGATGTCTGGAATCTGAGCTGTATCCTGATCTTCCTTCATAATGTGATGGCGGCGCTGCTTCATCCTACATCATTTAATCTGTCCAATGCCCTTCGGGCGTCAGGCGATGTGAAGTTTACCATGTATGCGGGGATTTTATCCATGCTCTTGCTTCGTCTGGGAGTGGCGGCGGTTTGTGGGATCGTGTTCAACATGGGGATCTTCGGTGTCTGGGCAGCGATGGGAATGGACTGGCTTGGAAGATCAGTGGCTTTTGTCCTGCGGTACAAAAGCGGAAAATGGAAGGATTATCGTGCAATATAAATATAGATTTTCACAGAGGAGGTAGTGCAAAATGGCAGTAAAAAAAATGCCGGAAGGGTTCCTGTGGGGAGGCGCTGTTGCGGCAAACCAGTTTGAAGGCGGGTGGAAGGAGGATGGGAAAGGTCCATCTATCGCGGATATGTGTACGAACGGATCTCAGGAACACCCGAAAGAACTGACACGGACGATTCGTCCTGACAGGGTGTATCCCAGCCATGAGGCATCGGATTTTTATCATCATTATGAAGAAGATATCGCCCTCCTTGGGGAGATGGGGTTCAAAGTTTTCCGTCTGTCCATTAACTGGACCAGGATATTTCCCACGGGAATGGAGTCGGAGCCAAATGAAAAAGGACTGGAATTTTATGACCGCGTTTTTGCATGCTGTAAGAAATACGGGATTGAGCCGATCGTTACGATCAGCCATTATGAGATGCCTTACGCACTGGTAGAAAAATATAATGGATGGTACAGCCGAAAGCTGATCGACCTGTACCTGAATTATTGCAAAGTCCTTTTTGAACGATACAAGGATACAGTGAAATACTGGCTGACGTTTAATGAAATCAATGCGGGAACCAACCATACACTGGGGGCAGTGATCTCGCTTGGAACGGCACAGGGTTATGAAGGGCCGTGTGTCCAGGCACCTTCCGATCTTACTGTACGGTATCAGGCCCTGCATCATCAGTTTGTTGCCAGCGCAAAGGCAGTTCTTTACGCCCATGAACATTATCCGCAGTTTAAAATGGGAAATATGATTTGTTTTCTGACCCGGTATCCTTACACCTGTGACCCGGAAGACGTGCTGGCATGTCAGGAAGAAATGCGCATGCGGAACTGGTTCTGTTCTGACGTGATGTGCAAAGGAGAGTATCCCTTCTATACCAAACGCTTCTTTGAAGAAAAAGGGATTGTGCTCAGGGAAGAACCGGAGGACAGGGAGATCCTGAAACGCGGCGTCGTAGATTTTTATACCCTCAGCTTTTATCAGACAAGCTGCATCACAACACATAGCGGCGCCGAAACGAGCAAAGGAAATATGGGAGGCGGAGTAAAAAACCCGTATCTCGAATCCTCGGAATGGGGATGGCAGATCGATGCGAAAGGACTTCGCTATGCCCTCAACGAAATCTATGAACGTTATCATATGCCTGTTATGGTTGTGGAAAACGGACTTGGAGCAAGAGATACCATAGAACAGGATGGTATCCATGATCCTTACCGTATTGCATATCTGAGACGCCATATAGAAGAGATGAAAGAAGCGATCCATGACGGCGTGGATCTGATTGGTTATACTCCGTGGGGATGCATTGATCTGGTTTCAGCGTCTACCGGTGAAATGTCAAAACGTTACGGATTTGTATATGTAGACAAAAACGATGACGGAACTGGAAGCCTTAAGCGAATGCGAAAAGACAGTTTCTACTGGTATCAGAATGTGATTAAAACGGACGGCGAGAAAATATGACATATTGTTGACAGCTAATAGCGAAATCAACAGTATCACAATAATATTTCAAAATGGAAAGGAAGAAAATACAATGAAAAGCTTCGAATTTGCAGTACCTACAGATGTTCTTTTTGGTGTTGGGCAGGAGAATCAGCTTGCTCAACGGTTAAAACCGTTTGGAAAAAAGATCCTTCTCACGTATGGTGGTGGAAGTATTAAACGGACGGGTCTATATGACAGAATAAAGGATATTCTGAAAGAGTATGAACTCTTTGAGCTGGGTGGAATTGAACCAAACCCCAGAGTGTCCAGTGTAAATGAAGGGGCAAGAATATGCCGGGAAAATCAGATTGATATGATTCTTGCTGTCGGAGGCGGCAGTACCATTGACTGTTCCAAAGTAATTGCGGCAGCAGTTAATTATGAGGGGGACGCATGGGATTTGGTGACTGGAAAAGCACAGATTACAGGAGCCCTTCCACTGGCTGTAGTGCTCACGCTTGCAGCAACAGGAAGCGAAATGGACTGCGCGGCAGTAATCTCTAATGCAGATACCGAGGAAAAACTTCTGGTAGGACATCCGGCATTGTATCCGGCAATTACGATCCTGAATCCGGAAAATACTTATTCTGTACCATCTTATCAGACGGCATCGGGTTCTGCGGATATGATGTCGCATGTAATTGAAAGCTATTTTGATCAGGAGGAAGCATTTGTTCCGGATGCCATCAGCGAAGGTCTCCTGCGGTCGGCAATTAAATATACTCCCGTTGCACTGGCAAAGCCGGATGATTATGAGGCGAGGGCACAGCTAATGTGGACAAGTTCGCTGGCGCTGAACGGGCTTCCAACGACAGGAAAGAATTTTGCATGGAGCTGCCATTATATTGAGCATGAACTGAGCGCTCACTATGACATTACTCATGGGGCAGGACTTGCAATGCTGACTCCTAAGTGGATGCGTTATGTTTTGTCAGAGGATACAGTGGATAAGTTTTATGATTATGCTGTGAATGTGTGGGGTATCCAGCCATCAGAGGATAAAATGCAGGTGGCAAACCAGGGAATTGACGCTACGGAGCAATTTTTTATACAAATAGGTCTTCCTTCTTCCCTGGGTGAATTTCAGATTGATGATTCAAAATTTGAAGAAATGGCTGAAAAGGCTGTAGAAGTAGGTCATCTTGGGAATGCGTATGTACCTCTGACAAAAGAGGATGTCATTGCAATTTTAAAAATGTGTTTGTAATGCACTCTCAGCGTATTGAATAAAAAAATAATTAACAAGTAGGAGGCGGAAAAGGAATGAAAAAATATGAGTATACGATCAAAGATGAAGTAGGGATCCATGCAAGACCGGCAGGATTACTGGTCAAAGAAGCCAAGAAATATGAGAGTAAGATTGTGCTTTTGGCAAACGGGAAATCGGCTGAAGCCGCGAAACTCATGGCTGTTATGAGCCTGGGGGTAAAGTGCGGCCAAACTGTGGAAGTAGAGATCGAAGGCAGCGATGAAGAAGCAGCGTATGAAGGAATGAAGGCATTTTTTGAGGCCAACTTATAAGGAACGACAGCATAGCCAGGCATTTTTGTCTGGCTGTGTCTGATAAAGGAGGTTAGAGCGAATGAACATCTGGCATGACATTGACGAAGAAAGGATCTATCCCACGGATTTTATGGCTGTCATAGAAATATCAAAAGGCAGCAACCAGAAATACGAATTAGACAAAAAAACCGGGATGCTGTCGCTGGATCGGATTCTTTATACAGCGACCCATTATCCGATGAATTACGGTTTTATCCCGAGAACCTATGGGGATGACAAGGATCCGCTGGACGTGCTTGTCCTCTGTTCCGAACCGATCCAGCCGATGACGCTTGTGCGCAGTTATCCCATTGGGGTGATGAAGATGGAGGATACCGGGATGGGTGATGAAAAGATCATCGCCATCCCTTACAGTGATCCGACTTATATGGGGTATACGGACATCAGGGAATTGCCGAAACATATTTTTGAGGAGCTGAAACACTTTTTTACCATTTACAAAAGTCTGGAAGGGAAAAGTACGGAAGTAAACGAGTTCGGCGGGCCCATTGAGGCGGTGGAGATCATTGAGAAGTGTATAGAAAACTATCGTAAAAAGTTTGTAGAGGGGGATCAGTCATTATGAAAGAATATCATGGCAAATCTGTTTACAAGGGGATCGCAATGGGACCGGCGCTGGTCCTTCACAGCAAAGACCAGCAGGTAAAGAGAACGAGGATTGAAGATGCGGAGACTGAGCTTGCCAGACTGGAACAGGCAAAGCAGGCATCAAAGGAGCAGCTTCAGAGACTCTATGAGAAGGCAATGAAGGAAGTGGGAGAAACAAGCGCTGCCATTTTCGAGGTACATCAGATGATGCTGGAGGATGAGGACTATCTGGAATCCATTGAAAATATTGTCCGCACGGAGATGATCAATGCGGAATACGCTGTGGCTCTTACGGGGGATAACTTCTCCCAGATGTTTGCGTCTATGGAAGATGACTATATGCGAGCCCGGGCTGCGGATATAAAAGACATCTCTGAACGGCTAGTAAGAAACCTTCTCGGGTATGCGGACATGGATTTCAGCCAGATCCCGCCATCGGTCATCGTGGCGGATGACCTGACTCCCAGCGAGACGGTGCAGATGGATAAGAAAAAGATGCTTGCCTTTGTGACGGTCCACGGCTCATCCAATTCCCATACATCAATCCTTGCGCGGATGATGAACATCCCGGCGCTGATTGGCGTTCCGGTGTCCATTGATGAGATCGAAAACGGGACAGAGGTGATTGTAGACGGTGCGGAGGGAAAAGCTATCTTTGATCCGGATGAGGACATAAGGGAAAAAGCAAAAGAGCAGATCCGGGAAGCGGAGGAAAAGCAGAGGCTTCTGCAGGATATGAAGGGAAAAGAAAATGTAACCCTTGACGGCAGAAAGGTGAATCTCTATGCCAATATCGGAAGTGTATCAGATGTGGGATATGCCCTCGAAAATGACGCTGGCGGGATCGGTCTTTTCCGCAGTGAATTCCTCTATCTGGGGAGGAATGATTTCCCTTCGGAGGAGGAACAGTTTCAGGCGTATAAGCAGGTCGTACAGACCATGGGAGAAAAGAAAGTCATTATCCGCACCCTTGATATCGGTGCGGATAAGCAAGCGGATTATTTCAATCTTGGGAAAGAAGACAACCCAGCTCTTGGATACCGGGCAATCCGCATCTGCCTGACACAGACCGAAATATTTAAGACACAGCTTCGGGCTCTTCTTCGGGCGGCAGTCTATGGAAACCTGTCAATTATGTATCCGATGATCATCGCGCCGGAAGAGGTGAAGCAGATCTATGGGATTGTCTCTGAGGTCGAGGAAGAGCTGAAATGCAAAGATATTCCTTATCGGCTCCCGGAACAGGGGATTATGATCGAGACGCCGGCAGCCGTCATGGTCAGCGATGAACTGGCGGAGCTGGTGGATTTCTTCAGCATAGGGACGAACGACCTGACCCAGTATACCCTTGCCATCGACCGGCAGAATGAGAAGCTGGATGCATTCTACAATCCTCATCACAGAGCTATCCTCCGAATGATCGAGATGGTGGTAAATAACGCGCATAAAGCAGGAAAATGGGCGGGAATCTGTGGAGAACTGGGGGCAGATCCGGAACTGACAGAAACATTTTTAAAGATGAGTGTAGATGAGCTGTCGGTAGCTCCGTCTATGATATTGAATTTGAGAGAAAAGATCAGGGAAACAAGAGTTACAAACTAACGTCAATGAAAGAAGTAATTGAAGAAATTCTACAATATAATCCGACAGAATACAGAGCCTGTGTCTGTCGGATTATAAAGGATTGTCTGAATCAGAGGAATTTTGAATTTCTAACAATTGTTCAATTAAAAAATTTAGAGAGTTGATAATCATTTTTTGATTCTGTTTGCTGCAGGACTGAAGTTTCCCTAAAAAATATTGGAGTGCTTCATCATCAACTGTAGAATTTGAAGGAAATATTGAATTTCCAGAAATTCCGAGCCGCTCTATCAATAAACAAAGAGTCTCGTAAGTAGGATTTTTTCGCCCTTTTTCTATATCTTGAATGGTTTTGACTGCAAGTCCGGACTGATCCGCAAGTTCTTGTTGGGTTAGCTGACAGTCTTTTCTTGCGGAGCGGATGCAGTTCCCTAAAAAAGTAAATTTATCTTCCGGCATATATGTTCACCTCAAATATATTCTACTGTGCCGGTTTTGGATTTGGAATTACCTTAAGATACCGGAAAAATATATATTAGTATACCGGTTTAAAAGAATAATAGTATTAGCCTTACTGCAAATAAAAAAACAGCTTTTTGCAGTAGGGCCTATTTCTCGTACCGTCTGTGATTTGCTGTTGGAGAAATCATGGACGTTCTTTTTTATTACCATATTAAGTATAGGAGACATTTCTTAAAAAAATCCCATTGTGCATACAGGATTTTTGCTATCGAAAATCGGTACTAATCTACATATCAAATCAATATAATAGTATAGATGAAAAAGCCTCAAAATATGATGCCAGAAAGCCAACAAAGCTCTCTGGCGTTTTTATTTGTCGAAATCTGTTGATTTTTCCAATAAGGCCATGGATTAGAGGGCCGCCCTTTATCGGATGTGGAATCTGATGAAAGGTCTGGAAAAGTTGAGAGATATTTATTTGAATATTTTTTCCGCTTTTTCGATTATTTATCGGTTTCGTACTGTCCTCGCTGTGAAAGGGAGGATTAGGCATCTTTTACTACGGCTTATGCAGAGGGGAGGTGATCCTCTTTGAAACTGAACCGTCAAGAAAAAGAGATTGTGCGGAAAAAATTTTGTACCTACTGTATTAAAGTTTTGCATGGCGAGGCTTTGAACTATCTTGATGAATTACAACGGCAGCGTGAGCGAGAAGTAAGTTTTTCTGAACTTTTGCAGAAAGATTTAGATGCTTTGTATTCATATGACGATTATGAACTGGCAGAAAATTTCACGGTGTTGGGTAAACAGGTTTCTGTTCGTGATGAATGGATTAGTGAAGCATTGAAGAAACTTCCGGAGAAAAAGCGGGAGATTATTTTAATGCTTTACTTTCTGGATATGACGGAGAAAGAAATTGCTGCCTGCTTAAAACTGGTGCAAAGTACCGTACATTACCACAAAGATGATTCTTTAAGGCTTTTGAGAAAATTGATGGAGTAAAGCTACATATGAAAGAAAAGAAACATAGAGAAATGCCGGAATTTGAAACCATTCAGTCAGCTATCGAAGGAGATGCCGAAGCCATCAATCAGATACTTTTGTATTTTCAGCCATTTATAAAGAGCGAGTGCAAAAGAGAGTATCAGGATGAATTTGGAAGAATCCATTATGTGGCCGATGAATATATGAAACGGCGGATGGAAACAAAGCTGATTACAAAAATACTGGATTTTGAGATCCGGCTTTAACTGGAGGATGGAAATATTCCCTTTCTGTTTCCAGACTCTGACATTTTTGCACCTTGATAATTGAATATCTTTATCCTGCAGGACAAAAGAAGCTGTGGAGCCGTGTGGCGGGTACGCCAGGATGATTCCTGCCTGTAACTTTGCGTCATCGTGTCGCAAAGTTTCTTCAATATTGTAAATCTATAAAAGTGAATGGCTATGGGATTGGAGCGAGAAATATTCTGTCACGGACAAGGAGTGGGAACTTTGGGGCGAAGATACTGTTTCTGATAATGATACTTCCGGGAAAGCTGCCCGGTCTGAAAAGATGGTGAGATATTCCAATGAGGCTGTTACCCGACAGCCACCTGCAGGATTTTAATGCAGTAAAGAAAGGGGAAATGGAATGGATGCAAAAAAATTACTGCGGTATACAATGCAGTTGGCTATGCTAAAACAGCTTTTAATAAAGGAATTGATTGATGAAAATGAGTATTCGCTGATACAGAAAAGACTAATGAAAGATTATGGTATCATTTCCAATATTACCGCTTGACGAATCATTTGTGCCGATCTATAATAAAATCAACACTATGATAGGAACACAAAAGTAAAGGGGCGGAAAATGGAAATAGAGTTGATTAAGGCAAATGACTTTTCTGATGGCTCTGCCAGAAAACGTGCCGAGCGATTAAGAGTTGCCGCTTATTGCCGTGTGAGTACGGATGATGAAGATCAGATAAAAAGCTATAATTCTATGGTAAGGTATTATACTGACCTTATCCAGAGCAATAAGGACTGGATATTTGTAGGCGTATATGCAGACAAAGCCATTACAGGAACAAAGATAGACAAGCGGGATGAATTTCAGCGGATTATTCAGGACTGCATGGATGGCAAGATTGATATGATTATCGCTAAGAGTATTCCCCGGTTTGCCAGAAATACATTAGATACTTTAAAATATGTCCGCATGCTCAAAGAAAAGAATATCGCAGTCTATTTTGAAGTAGAAAAGATAAACACGTTAAAAGACGGAGAATTTCTAATTACGATTTTAAGTTCCGTTGCGCAGCAGGAAGTTGAAAATACGTCGGCCAATGTGAAAAAGGGACTGAAGATGAAAATGAAACGAGGGGAGCTTGTTGGTTTTCAGGGGTGTATGGGATATGATTATGATGTGGCGACAAAATCAATTTCCATTAACGAAGAAGGCGCAAAGGTTGTCCGCTATATATTTGAACGGTATGTAGCGGGAGCCGGAAGCACAATGATTGCCAGGGAACTGAATGAGCAGGGGATAATGACAATTAAAGGGAATCCCTGGGTGTCATCCAGTGTCATGGGAATCATAAATAACGAGAAATACAAGGGCGACATTTTGCTGGGAAAAACATTTACGGTCGATCCGATCTCAAAAAGACGGTTAGAGAACTTAGGAGAGGAAGATCGGTATTACATACATGATCACCATGAACCAATTATTTCAGAGGAAATGTTTGCCAGAGCGCAGGAAATCAGGAGCCGACGAAACGGAAACCGTAAGCATGGTGTTACTCCGGGAAAACGGGAGAAATTCAGCAGACAGTATGCTTTTAGCTGTTTGCTAGAATGTGGATTCTGTGGAGGCAATCTTTCACGTAGACGCTGGCACAGTAATTCAAAGTATAAGAAAACTATCTGGCAATGTGTGAAGGCTACGAAAGAGGGCAAGCGTTTCTGCCCGGATAGTAAAGGAATCCCGGAGCAGGTAATAGAGGAAGCCTTCGTGGAGTCGTATCGGATGCTCTGCAGAGACAATAAAGATGTCCTGGAAGAATTTCTGAAACGTACGGAAAAGGCTCTCGGAGAAAATTCCGCAAAAGATCAGTTGAACAAGCTTCAAAAAAAGATTGATAATCTCTCATATAAGAGAAAGAAGCTGTTGGACAATTATTTGAGTGGCATTGTGGAACAGGATATTTATGAAGAAACAGACGTGAGTCTTAAGACCGATTTAAGCAATGCAAAAGCTAAGCTAAAGTATTTCCAACAGCAGGCGGATGAAGAAAGCTCGCTGCAAAGGAGGATTGCAGATTTTAGAAAAGCATTATCTCAAAATGAGGTGTTAGAGGAATTTGACAGGGGTATATTTGAGAGTATAATTGAAAAGGTAATCGTTGGTGGTTACGATGAAAACGGAGAAAAAGATCCCTATAAAATCACTTTCATATATAAAACAGGATTTAAAAACGAAATTGGAAATGCAAAGAAGCGGTTTGGAAAATCCGCTGGTGTCGGTGACAAAGTGAAAAAAATGTGTTCCGATGTCAGTGACAAGGTGAAGGATGTGTATTCCAATGTTAGTGACAACACATGTGGAGACGGTATGTTTGATGTCAAAGGTACAGAAGTAAATAGTGAAAAATGGCTTGAAATAAAGCATTTCCGGGCATTCGGACAACCTTCTGCGGGTTGCCTGGATACCCGGATTTTTGCTTTTTGAGAACAAATCAACCGCCGAAATCAGAGGTCGAGTTGACAGGATAAAAATGGCGAAGGCTGTGGAGATAGGATTGTTGATAACAGATAGAATTAATGGCAGTTTCAATCCTAAAATCGGCGTTAATACAACTCAAAAAATGGCGTCAAATACTTGACGCCATAAATGGGATATGCTATAATGTTATAGAACCATCTTTGTGCTTTAACGGAGGAGATTCTATGAAGGATTTAAGTAATTTTAAGTTATGGCTTACTGAAAATAAAAACTATTCAAACAAAGTGATTAGCAACACTGTTTCAAGATTTAAAAGAGCTGATGGTATGTTGCCTTGGTTTAATGATGCTATGTATCAGTATCAACTGGAACAAGTTGGTGAATACCAGTCCTTGTCAACAACCGTGCGTTCACAAATCAAGAAAGCCGTAAAGTTGTATTCCGAGTTCGTTAATGCACAGGAAATTCAAGTTCGTACCGAAAGGAAAAACGATATGAAGGTATTGTCCTTGTTTGCTAACATTGGTGTTGCTGAAGCTTATTTGAAAGAGATAGGATTTGATGTTGTTGTTGCCAACGAGTTGATTGAAAGACGAGCCATTCTATATTCAAAAATATACCCGGAAACTCACATGATATGTGGAGATATTACGGATGAAAAAGTGTTCGATAAAATTGTAAAAGAGTCTATTGAGGCGGGTGTCAATATTATTATGGCTACACCACCTTGTCAAGGAATGAGTACGGTTGGACAGCAGTTGGAAGACGATGTTAGAAACAGATTAGTATGTCAGGTTATTGAGGCTGTGAAAGAAATCAAACCTCAATACGTAATGATTGAGAATGTTCCGGCATTTTTTAGCACAGAAATACTGGTAGGAGATAAAAAGATTTTAATTCCTGACCTTTTAAGTCAAGAACTTGGTCAGGACTATATTATACATAAAACAGTAATTGATACAAAGGATTATTCTGTTCCTCAAACAAGGGAACGTGCCATTGTTTTGATGACAAAAAAAGGCCAAGATTTAGAATGGTTGGTTCCATCAAAAGATGATGTTGTAATTACCATGAGAGATGCGATTGGTGATTTACCACGATTGGATCCGTTTATTACAGATGTTGATGAAAAAGAATTGCTCGAAATTGTTCCGCATTATTATGAAAGGGCTAAGCAGGCTGAACAAATTTCAAAATGGCACATACCGCCTCATCACATTAAACGTCAAGTAGTAGTGATGCAGCATACACCATCTGGTCAGACGGCATTTGATAACGAAGTTTATTACCCTGTAAAAGCGGATGGAAAGCCCGTCAAAGGATTTAGAAATACATATAAGCGCCAAAATTGGGATACCCCGGCCTATACAGTAACAATGGATAATCGAAAAATCTCCTCGCAAAACAATGTGCATCCGGGAGTTTTAGAATATGTAGACAAAAACGGAGAAGATATTTATTCAGATGCAAGAGCCTTGACTTTATATGAACTTATGAAAATCATGAGTATTCCAGATAGTTGGCCTGTACCGGATGATACTTCAGAAGCCTTTTTGAGAAGGATAATTGGAGAAGGAATCCCACCGTTATTTGTTAAAAAGGTTTTTGAAAATTTGAAACAGGAGCGTTAAAAATGGCCAAGTTAAGAGGTTTGTCGCTGTTTGCCAATGTAGGTATAGCAGAGGCTTATATGAAAAATATCGGTGTTGATATTGTGCTTGCCAATGAAATAGATATTGACAGAGCACACTTTTATCAAGATGTTTATCCGGAAACACACATGATTTGCGGAGATATTACGGATGAAGAGATTAGAGACAGTATTGTAAATGAGGCAATAGAGAAAAATGTTAATTTTGTAATAGCAACACCTCCTTGCCAAGGTATGAGTGAAGCGGGATTGCGATTGGAATTTGACCCTCGTAACCAGTTGGTTTCCTATGCTGTTGATGTTATAAAAAGAATCAAGCCAGATTTTGCTTTATTGGAAAATGTACCAAAGCAATTGACCACAAAAATTCGATGTGGCGAAGAGATAGTTCTTATTCCTGAATATATAAAACGTGAACTTGGGAACGATTATGTTTTTAATAAAGAGACACTGGTAATGGCAAAAGATTATGGCGTGCCGCAACTGAGAGAAAGAAATATTTTTCTGTTAGTGCGAAACAACATTGATGTAAAATGGGAATTTCCTGAAAAGCAGAAGGAAATCACATTGAAAGAAGCCATCGGAGAACTTCCGCCTTTGGACCCTAAGCTACGTGAAGGAATGGAATTTACAATCTCAAAATTTCCAGACTATGAAATAAAACGACAAGCAGCATTGAAAGTTTCTAAGTGGCATTTTCCTCCTACACATTCTTGGAAACAGGTCGAATGGATGATGCACACACCTACTGGAAAATCTGCGATATATAATGAAAAGTATTATCCTCAAAAAGATGATGGTACACCAGTAAAAGCACATCACAATCATTATAGACGCTTGAAATGGGATATGCCTTGTAGAACCATTACTCAAAACAACGGTGTGATTTCTTCATTAGCTTGTGTTCATCCGGGGAGAAAATATCTCGGTATAAATGGCGAAGAATTGTATTCAGATGCCCGTGTTCTTACCATTTATGAATTATTGATAGTGATGTCTTTGCCGTTGAATTGGCCTATTCCCGAATGGGCTAATGAAACTTTTATACGAAGAGTGTTTGGCGAAGGTATTCCTTCTAAATTAGTAAAAGAGATTATGCAGGAACTGCTAAGACAGTTACCATAGGAGGTGTAGAAATGGGAAAGATAGTAATGCCTAAGAACAGTGCATTGTTAAATGAAATTGAGTCTGTGCTTCAAATATATTATGAGGCTGATGATTGGCTTCCAAATGATGAGTATAAAGCCAAATTAAAGTCAATGATTGGTGATGACCAATACTCATCATCTTACACAAAAAAGGCACAAATCACATCATATTTTGGATTTACAATTTGGGAGGATATTAACAATCCTCAATCCAGAAGAAGAATCACACCGTCAGGTAGGAAAATGTATGAGGCTATCAAAGCAGAGAACACGGCAGCGGTTCAAGAAGTATTGATGAATGCCTTAGAAACGGTAAAATTCGGTCGAGATAATTATGGATGTCCGGAAAGTTCATCTGATGTTGAACCTCCTTCATTATATGTTAGAGCCATTTTGGATATGGGATATTTGACATATCGTGAGTTCGCATTTTTGCTTTGGAAATTAGAGGATTTAGGTGCGAATTACACTGATGCACTTTCTGAATTAAAAGCGCTACGTAGTAGAGGGACGATTGAATTAGGTGAAGAGGCAAATAAGTATGCCGATTGTAAGCCTATCATGATTTTAGTGAGATGGGGATTTCTTGCCGAAGATACAACAGACGCAAGTGGTGGCAAGCATATTATAATTGCTCCAGAAGTTTTATCAAAATATGAAACCCGTTTGCGAAATCTTAAAATCTATAATATAGATATGGATTGTGACGAGCCTATAACGAATGATTATCTTACCTTTGAGGAAGGAGAAACTGTTCTCGTTGATTTAGATAAAGCTGTTCGTATAGATAACGGAACGAATGTACTTCTTTATGGTGTGCCGGGATCTGGTAAGAGCTGGACAATTGAACACGAGTATTGTAAAAAGGGTACTAATGTGGAGCGTTTAGTATTCCATCCAGATTATACTTATTCTGATTTTATCGGTCAGATTTTACCAAATGTAGCTGAAGATGGACAGGTTAGTTACAAGTTCACTGCCGGTCCATTTACTAACATCTTAGCCGATGCGTATGCTCATCCACAGGAAGAATATATTCTGATTATAGAAGAAATCAATCGTGGAAATGCACCTGCAATTTTTGGTGAGGTATTCCAGTTGCTTGATAGAAAGACAGAAATTCGTGATGTTGACGATGATGGCTATCCTATCGGTACAAGTGAATATGGTATTACTAATGCCAATATTGCTGCGATTGTTTATGGAGATGCAAAGCATAAGGTTCGTATTCCGTCCAATCTTTCAATTATTGGTACAATGAATACATCCGACCAAAATGTATTTACACTTGATACGGCTTTCCAGCGTAGATGGGAAATGCGATTAATTGAGAATAATTTCGAACACGTAGATAAAAGATTGGCAGATGCAAAGATACTTGATACAGGAATTACTTGGGAGGTATTCTGCACACAGATTAATAAAATCATCGTTGGAAATAATGCAAGAATGACTTCCGCGGAAGATAAGCGCCTTGGAGCCTATTTTGTTCACTTGAGGGATTTGACATATAATCCGAGTATGGGAAATCTGTCTGATGGTGAGTATGATGCATTGCGTACAAAAGAACAGAATAAGACCATTACCGATGCGGAAAAAGATAGACTTGCTGAAATTCGTGCTGCGATGAAACAAAATCGAAAATTTCCGGAAAAGGTAATCAAATATTTGTGGGATGATGCGTTTAAATTTAACCGAGAAATTGTTTTTGAAACTACAACATATCAGAGCTTGGAACAGGTAATCAGGACTTTTATGTATGCTGAAAAACTTGACCGTTTGGCTATGTTTAAAGACAATGTAAGAAACGCATTTACTAATCCTGAAGAGTAAGGTGGTGATTCTGTATGGATTTAGATTCAGCATTATACATGGCGATGGTCGATGATGATATTACCAAGCATTGTCATGTTAACTCAAATGAAGATGGTGACCGTTTTGTAGGTATTAAAGCAGATTCAGATAATGCGATGGTCTATTTTCCTATCGGATATCAACTGCCGGACACTGATGCTCAAATCAGAACGGACATCAAGCATTTAATTCAAGTTTTATCTGAGTTTACAACGAAGGAAGATAGACTGTTGGCAATCAACAAGTTTGCAGCGCCTCAAACAGTGGATTTTCCTATCAATGCTTACAAAGGGGTCATAGAATACTATTTTTCCATTGGTGGAAATTATTATATAGAAGTTGACCCTACATATAAGACGAGTGCTACCGGAAAACAGGACTGGCCCAAAACGGTGCGAAATCAAGTTCCTTTAGTACAACAAAAAGGTGGGGTTAGTTCATTTATTTATACGGAATTTACGGTAAGAGCAACTACTCCAAATGACTCTAAACTGATAACGCAAATAAATCGTTTCTGTGTATATGAGGCTTTCAAAAAATTAGGATGGCTGTATGTTCCGTATATGCCAGAGCAGCCGGGACCACATCCCGATGTTAAAACCTCGTTGGCTATTCTTAATACCAAATTAGGAAATACCAATGATGACAAGAAACGCAATCTGTTTCAGGCAATGAAAGATATGCTCCAGTTTATGGATGAAAAGACATCTGACAAGCAGTTTTATTTTGGAACAGATGACTTTGACCATGTATGGGAAAAATTGATTGATAGAGCATTTGGAGAAAAGGACAAGGACAAATATTTCCCTCGCTCAAGATGGTTGCTTGATTATGGCAAATATAAGGAAAAGCGTCCTTTGATGCCTGACACCATCATGATTTACAATAGCAAGTATTATATTCTTGACGCAAAATGCTATAAGTATGGTCGCACGGGAATTCCAGATCACCTGCCAAATGCTTCATCTATCAATAAGCAGATTACATATGGTGAGTATTTGGAAAAATATAAAGGTATCAACGCAGATTCTTTGTTTAACGCATTCATCATGCCTTACAATATGAATGATAATTTCTTTGGTCTAACAGAAACTGTTGGAAACATCGGAGAGGCAGTTGGAGACTGGAGAAGAAACAAAAAGTATTATGAACGTATTCAGGGAATTGTTATGGACACGAGATATCTAATGTACCACTATATGGGAAATCCAATGAAGGATAAAATAGCATTGGCTGATTGCATTGAGGCAGTTCTTGGCAGAGGATCTGTACCAAATTCCGCAGGGGCATCACCTGCTCCGGTTGTTTATGAGTTTGACCCTTCAGAGAACTTATCAATGGTTGCAGAATCTCCTGCACCTTATGGGACAAAATAAAGAATTAAGACCGCTGTTTCACAGTTAATTCTGTGGAGCAGCGGTCTTTTTTTAATTTATAGGAAATTCCAAGTTTTGGAAACACAAAAAAAGAACAGGAGTTTACCG